>JAGMCI010000017.1 GCA_023129325.1 Caldifarciminota bacterium | reverse complement strand
GACAGTCCGCCTCAGGCGGATTACATTTTGATATATTTACTTCCTACTTCCTACTTCTCACTTCTTACTTCCTACTTCTCACTTCTTACTTCCTACTTCCTACTTCTCACTTCTTACTTCCTACTTCTCACTTCTTACTTCCTACTTCTCACTTCTTACTTCCTACTTCTCACTTTTTACTTCCTACTTCCTACTTCTCACTTCTTACTTCCTACTTCTCACTTCTTACTTCTCACTTCCTACTTCTCACTTCCTACTTCCTACTTGTAATGCCCTCAATGCTATGATTTTAGCTGCTTTTGGAGTTCCTAACTTTTTTGCCGCTTTGCTCATCTTGCGTTGCAAAACAGGGTCTTTGATTATTTTCTCTATCTCGTTTGTGAGAATTGTTGGATTTAATCCGTCAGCTGACGGATTATCCAGAATTATACTTGCCGCTCCCTCTCTTTTTAAAATCTGAGCATTCAAAAGTTGATGGTTTTGAGTTGCATGAGGATAAGGGATAAGTATTGCCGGAATTCCAAGTGTTGTAATCTCACCTATCGTTAAAGCGCCCGCTCTTGAAACTACAAGGCAGGAGTTGCCATACGCACTCCCCATATCTTGAATGAAGTCTTGAATATATATATTGGGTAGTGGTTCACCACGACCTTCACCACGACCTTCACCACGGAGTGGTTCACCACGACCTTCACCACGGAGTGGTTCGCCACGACCTTCACGGCTCGACCGAGCTCGCGACTCGACTGAGCTCGTCAAAGTCCGAGGTCCACGGAGTGGGAAGTGGCCCCGTTCCGAATCCCGATTTATCGGGACTTCGGAAGAAGTGGCCCCGTTCCGAAGAAGCCCGGAACGGGATTCCTTCGGAAGAAGTGAGAAGTGGGTTCCAGTTTGCCATATAAACTGAAAATTGCTTGGTAGAAGTTCGTAAGCCTTGACAAAAGCCTCATTTATTGAGTGTGCACCCTGTGAACCACCAAAGATGAAAATAGTCGGATTCTTCGTGCTTAACCCAAAATCCTTAAGAGATTTAGTGACTTTCATAATCTCTCTCCTTATAGGAAAACCTGTGATGGTTACCTTCTTCCCTGGCAGCCTCTTCTTGGCAACTTTAAATGCAATGTGAACTTCAGCTACCCGCCTCAGGCGGGAGAGCACTCTTGTGGCAAGACCTGGAATACTATCTATTTCAGTTATTAAAGTAGGTATCCCAAATAATGCAGCAATCGCAACAAAGCTAAATGAACCAAACCCACCTGTCCCAACTACTACTCTCGGTTTTTCATCTATCAGTATAATTAAAGATTGGATAAATGAAATAAATAAGAAAAACGGAAACTCAAGTTTCCTGAGCACTCCCTTCCCTAATAGTGGTTTTTGAGAGGTGAGTTTGAGTCGATAGCCATAATTTGGCACAAGTGATGTCTCCAGGCCAAACTTAGAACCCACTATCAATACTTCGCCTCCTAACTCCTTTAATTCCTCTGCTATTGCAAGTCCAGTAAATATATGTCCCCCAGTTCCACCAGTTGCAATAATTACTTTCATCTCATATCAGAAGTCAGAAATCAGAAATTATCTGTCTTCTGTCCTCTGTCTTTGCCGACTTATATTTAATAATATCCCAATTCCAATAAGATTTGACAAAAGATTTGAGCCTCCAAATGATATAAATGGCAAAGGAATTCCTGTAATCGGTAAAATGCCACATGTCACACCAATATGAATCCCTGCTGACACAAATATTATGAAACTTATTCCTACTGCGAGTAAAAACCCAAATTTATCCGCCTGTTGACGAATACCTATCTTTATTCCTCGTATTAAAAGAATTAAAAATAAAACTGAAACAATAGCACATCCTATAAACCCAAGTTCTTCACCAATAATAGAAAATATAAAATCAGTGTGTGGTTCGGGAAGAAAGAAAAGCTTCGCTTTCCCATTACCCAGTCCCGCACCAAATAATCCACCTGCTCCTATGCCATAAATTGATTGTCTTAACTGATATCCTTCATGGGAAAAGAAATTTGCCATCCTTAACTTTGCATAAGGAGAATGATTGATAAGTAAAAAACCTGCTCCAAATACACCCGCAAAAATCAAAAGGAGCCAGGTTATTCTAAAGTTTCCTAAAAAAAGTATAATAAGACAGGTAACGCAGATAGCAAATAAAACTCCAAATGATGGTTCAAGAGCAATTAGCAGAAATACAATCGCTAATGCGATTGAAAGATATAAACCACGAAATTTCACAAAATTAATCCGTCGGCTGACGTATTGGGTGTATAATCCGCCTGAGGCGGAATGATTTGCCTGCCCGCTCGCCTCGCTGAAGCTCCGGCGAAGCGGGCCGTCTGTTTGGCGGGAAATGAAATTTGCTATAAATATTATTACTCCTAACTTTGCAAATTCTGCTGGTTGAAACGAAATCCACTTAAGTGATGAGTTGCTAAATCTTATCCATCTTTTTGTCCCATGAACTGACTGACTGAATAAGAGAACCCAGAAAAGAAGTAAAATAGTAATTCCTAAAATGAGATAAGAATACTTGCCCCATATTCTGTAGTCAATTTTCGATACCGTAAAACACAGAACAACCCCAATTCCTAATGGAATAAGTTGCTTCTTAAAGAAAAAGGTGCTTGTATTCATCACTCTCAGGGATGAAAAGGCTGAAGAGGAATAGACCATTATAAGTCCTATGCCTACAAGAATAAGAGTAATTAAAAGTATGCCTTTATCTGTTTTTTTCATTATATTTGACAGGATTTACTGGATTTTTATTTCTTTATCCTGTTTAATCCTGTTAATCTTGTCATTTTAATACTTTTTTAGTTTCTCAATCGCTTTTTTAAATTTTTCTCCTCTATCCTTGAAATCCTGAAACCAATCAAATGAAGCAAATCCTGGTGATAAAAGGATTGTATCTCCTTTGGTTGCATACTTAAACGCAATCTTTACTGCCTCATCCATGCTCCCTGCCCGACGGGCAGACGGGAATGCTTTTGTATAGTTCTCTTTCAGTGCTTTGGCTAATGTTTCACTTGTTTCGCCGATTAGTATTGTATGCTTTGCTTTCCTTTTTATAGTATTGACAATTGAAGTTATCTCTACTCCTTTCTCTTTGCCACCTGTTATAAGTATTACACGCCTTTTGAAACTTAATAGTGTCCTTTTAAATGAATCAGGATTCGTGCACATAGAATTATTTATAAATCTAACTCCATTTATTACACCAATGTCTTCAAGTCGATGCGGTACTCCTTTGAAATTGCGAAACCCCTTCAGAATAGTCTCATTCGGTATGCCCAATATCTTTGCTACTGCAATAGCTGCAAGCCCATCCTCAAGCCAACATTCCCATTTTAGATTTAAATTATTTAAGCTAAATAATTTCTCTCCCTCCCAGAAGATGTCTTTATCCTTTATATATACATTCTGGTGGCATAGGCTTCCAGCCTGCGTGGAAAAGAAAATCTTTTGCGCTTTTAACTTATCTTGTTCCTCATGAAATAGATACTTCCTTATCTCTATATCATCGAAATTGAGGATAGCGAAATCATTAGCTCTTTGATTTGAAAAAAGTTTGAATTTTAAATCTCTGTATTCTTTAAAGTTTTTATGTCTGTCAAGATGGTCTGGAGTGATATTTAAGAGTATACCTATATGAGGACAAAAAGAATCTATAGCCTCAAGTTGAAATGTACTAACCTCAATTATAGGTATTGTTGAGTTTCCTGATTTATCAACTAACAAATTAACTATTGAAGATACAGGAACCCCCATATTGCCACACACGATACACTCTTTATTAGCAGATTTTAACACTTCCTGGATAAGAAAGGCGGTAGTGGTTTTCCCATTAGTCCCTGTTATCCCAACCCCGCACTTATGCATAAGTGCGGGAATAAATTGTGTCGCAAACTCAAGCTCGCTGAGCACAGGAATGCCCCTGCGTCTCGCCTCTTTAATAATAGGTAAATCAAGTGACACCCCAGGTGATACTATTATTAAACCTGAATTAAGTATCTTAGAACTGTGCTTCCCAAACTCAAATTCAACCCCCAGTTCCTCAAATCTAACAACCTCTTGAACCCTTGAACCCTCGATTCCTTGATTCCTTTCTTTTATCTCACTGACAAAGACTTTAGCTCCTCTGTCAAGCAATAACTTTACACAAGCCTTTCCACTTCTCCCAAAACCAATTACTGAAACCCTCTTGCCTTTGTAATTTGTCATACCCTTTATCCTACACCTCGCACAGAGTCTGCGACCTGTTTCTTATCTTATCTTTAATGTTGAAAGTGTAGCTAATAAGAATAAAATTCCTATAATCCAGAATCGTATCACAATTTTGTTCTCAGGTATGTTGCATTCTTCATAATGATGATGCAAGGGTGCCTTCCGAAATATCCTTTTCCCCTTAGATGCTTTGAAATATAATACTTGCGCTATGACCGAAATCCCTTCTATAACAAATACTCCACCTGCAAGAATTAAAAGTATTTCTTGCTTTATAAGAACAGCAACAGTCCCAATAGCTCCCCCTAATGCTAATGCCCCCGTATCGCCCATAAACATTTGGGCTGGATGGGCATTAAACCATAAAAACCCTAACGCACTACCAACTATACTTGCAAGAAATATTGCTAATTCTCCACCCCCAGAGATATAAAGTATATTTAAATAATTGGATGCTTTCATATTCCCGACAACATAGGCAAGTATAGCATAAGTCAGTGCCACCTCGGCAATTAGCCCAATTGCCAATCCATCAAGCCCATCAGCAAGATTAGTAGCATTTGACGTGCTTACAATAACAAGAACTACAAAGGGTATATAAAATCCGCCAAAATAAAGAAAAATGTTCTTGAAAAAGAGAAAAGATGTCTGTGCCTTAAATTCTGGATTTCGGGGAAATAAAAATACATACCCCGCTATACAAAGCCCAATTAATACTTGCCATAAAAATTTATATGCAGGGCGTAATCCTTTTCCTTTCTTAACTTTTTTAAAATCATCCCATAAGCCGAGTCCTCCAAGTGATAATAACGAAAATAAAGCTATCCATATAAACTGCCCGTCAGCTGACGGATTTAAATTGGTCCATAAAAGAGTAGAAATCACACTCGTGCAAATTATAAGAATCCCTCCCATAACTGGAGTTTGGTCTTTGCTTTTTTGACTCGGCGGCCCATTTTCTTTCGTATTGGCAAAAAGTTTATGCTTCGTAAGATATCTCACTAATTTTGGTCCCAGAATAAAGGAGAGAACTAAAGCCGTTATTCCAGCATAGGCAGCCCTGAAAGTTATATATCTAAAAAGATTGAATATAAAACACTCCGTATGTAAAGGATATAATAACCAATAAAGCATATCTTAAATCATTGCAAATTGCAAAATTGTCTCCTTTAATTTACAGTTTACAATTTTCATTTTTAATTTTGCATTGAGCACGCAGTGCGTTCACTATCTTTTCCATTTGCATAGCTCGCGAGCCTTTAACAAGAATAACATCTCCAGGTTTTATAAAATCTTTGAGAAAAT
The DNA here is from genome assembly GCA_023129325.1 of Caldifarciminota bacterium. Lineage (GTDB taxonomy): Bacteria > Hydrothermota > UBA3073 > JACQXS01 > JAGMCI01 > JAGMCI01. The sequence goes on along the minus strand of JAGMCI010000017.1, from coordinate 136,986 downwards.
CTATTACAGGTTTGTAGGAGCAAGTTTTACTTGAGAAATAAAATTTATCCCTTACATTACTTGCCTCTACATAATACCGTGCGAACTTTCCAACTCCAATGAGAACATCAATTCCAAATTCCTTGAGAGATTTTCCAATTACACTATGAAGTTTCTGAGACTCCTCACCAAGCTCTAACATATCTCCTAAAATTGCAACCCGCCGTCTGTGTCTATCCGTGTTCCTATCTGTGTCTATCCGTGTTCCTAATCCCTGAAGAGAAAGTTTGACTGAAACAGGATTGGCATTATAGGTGCTATCTATGACACTAATGCTATCGCAATTTATTATCTTTCCGCGATGGGATAAAGACTTAAAATTTCTTATTGCTTGACTCATTACTTTTAGACTTAAATCAAAGTAAATTCCAATGCTTAAAGCAGCAAGGGCATTATATATATTCCATATCCCAAATAAAGGTAGTTCAAAATCAACATCCCTCACTCTGAATTTTATTCTGTTCCCAGACCCAATAACTTGAGCTCTCAAGTCCCCTCTCTTTATCCCAAACCAGAAAATATCCATTCCTGTAGCGCAGGGGTTTATCCCCCGCTTTGTAGCCAAAGGCTTTAGCCTTTGCCAAAGTAAATCGTCATCAGCATTTAAAATTAAAAAGTCCACAAAATTAATCAGCTTCAACTTTTCTTGAAAAACACCTCTTAATGTTTTAAAACCTTCAAGATGAGTCAAGGCTATATTAGTAATAACACCAACTTTGGGCTTTGCCCGCCTGCCGTCCCTGTCCCGATATAATCGGGACGTCGGGCAGGCAATCTCTGAAAGCCTTGCTATTTCACCAGGCTGATTTGTCCCAAGCTCAAGAATACAAATTTCAATATCTTTTGAAAGACTAAATAGAGTGAGTGGAAGCCCTACAAGACTATTGAGGCTTCTCTCGTTTTTTAATACACGATAAGACCCAGAAAGACAAAGTGCCGCCAGTTCTTTAGTGGTTGTTTTACCATTAGAGCCTGTAATACTAACAATTGATGGGGAAAAGCGTTTTCTGTAGTCACTTGCTAAATCGCCAAGAGCTCGTAAAGTATCTTTTACCATTATTAATTTACAATTTGCCTGCCCGCTCGCCTCGCTCTCGCTCCGGCGAAGCGGGCCGCTTTGCTTTGGCAGACGGGCATTTTGCAATTTACAATTTGCATTTACTATCGCTCCCACTGCTCCCTTTTGTAAAGCTTCCTTAACAAAAAGATGTCCATCAAATCTCTCACCTTTGAGAGCTATGAATATATCACCTTGCTCAGTAGTACGTGAGTCTATAGATATGCCCGTTATTTTTATATCAGTAGGGACGTATTGCAATACGCCCCTGTGAGTTCCATGAGTGGCTCTTATTATTTCAGTGACTTTTATCGGATTTTTTAACTTTACGCTTTTCACTTTACACTTCCAATATCTCCTTTACTATTTTCCTCTCATCCCAAGGAATTTTTAATTCTCCATAAATTTGATATTTTTCATGCCCTTTGCCAGCTAATAAAATTGTATCCTCAGAAGATGACCTCTCAATGCCTTTCTTTATCGCCTCACGACGGTCAGGAACAATAGAGTAATTGCCACCTGCGGCTCCTTGCTCTATATCATGAATTATTTTTAAAGGGTCTTCACTTCTTGGATTGTCTGAAGTCAGAATGACATAATCTGATAACTCAGAAGCAACTTTCCCCATTAAGGGTCTCTTGCCAGAATCTCTGTCCCCACCACAACCAAATATGCATATGAGTCTTCCATGTGTAAGTTTTCTGACTGAAAGAAGAGCCGATTTTAAACTGTCAGGCGTATGAGCATAGTCTATTATTACCTGCCCGACGCTTTGCCTTGGCATGCGGGCACGCTCTATAATCTCAAATCTCCCTGGAACTTGTTTCAGTTCTTCTATTCCTTCACAAACAGTCTCAAAATCAATCCTATCATTCAATGCACAAGTCGCTGCAAGTAAAATGTTGTAAAAATTGTGTGAGCCAATAAGAGGAGAATAAATTTTCCCCACCATTTGCTTCTTACTCTTTGTCTTTTGCTTCACTCTTATAATAATCTCAAGCCCTTTTAAACTTGAAGAATAAAGTTCTCCTTGTACATCACAACTGGGAGTTGTTCCATAAGTTATAATGTTTGCTTTTGTGTGTTCTTTAAAGTGTTTGAAAGTAACATCGTCTTTATTCAAAATTGCAGTTCTGTCTTTTTTTAAGTCTAAGAAAAGTTTAAGCTTTGCTTTCTCATATTCCTTGAGAGTATGATGAAAGTCAAGGTGGTCCCTTCCAAGTCTTGTAAAGCAAGCAATATTAAAATCTACCCCATAAACCCGTGAAAGAACTAAAGAATGCGATGAAACCTCAAGAATAACTACTTTTACTCCTTTCTTTAACATTTCAGAAAATAACTGCTCGAGCTCAAGAGACTCTGGTGTCGTGTGATGTGCACTTCCCACTTCCCACTTCTCACTTTCTACTTCATACTTAATTGTCCCTAAAAGACCTGTCAAAGAGCCAGAAGCTTCATATATTGATTTTAAAAGATAGGTAGAAGTAGTCTTACCATAAGTTCCTGTTACTCCTATTAATTTTAGTTTCTTGGAAGGATTGCCATAGAAATTTGAGGCTAAAGTAGCCAAGACTTTTCTGCTGTCTTTCACTATTATACTGGGGCACGGTAGCTTGCCAACACTATGCTCAAGGATAAAAAACTTTGCTCCTCTTTTTATAGCATCGTTAATATATTTGTGAGAATCTTCAATTCCGACCTGCCTTGTCGGCAGACAGGGAGAATCGGGACACCTGGCAACAAAGATATAATTGGGTTTCACAGCCCTTGAATCGTAAGCAATGCCCTCTATCTCTGAGTCCCCATATCTCACTTCCCACTTCCCACTCCGTGGTGAAGGTCGTGGTGAACCACTTCCTACTTCTAACTTCTCTATCCCTTTTATAAGTTTCTTAAGTCTCATCCCTTAATTTCTGTGTCCATCTGTGTCCTATAGGGATTTAAACGAATGGTCTTTTGAGCAATTTCCTTAAACATTGGGCCACATACCTGTCCCCCAAGATGTAAAACTTTAGGCTCATCAATAAGGCATGCAATCAAAATCTGTTCATTGGTTGATGGACCAATAGAAAAAAACCCTACAAAAGTCACTGTATAAATATCTCCATACCCCCCTGCCTTGTCGGCTCCGTCCCGCTTCGCTTGTCGGAGCGGGGCAGACAGGGAACTCGTTCGGCGAGCAGGTATATATTTCTGACTGGTTCCGGTCTTGCCAGCTATGTCAAGACCTGGAATTTTGGCAAGTATTCCAGTCCCCTCATTAATCACTCCACAAAGAAGTTCTTTTATCTTTTTTGCCTTGTCCTCGCTTAAAACTTTTCTCACCTTTATAGGCTTTGCTGTATAAATCACTTTTCCTTTATTGCTAAGTATTTCCTTAATTATTATAGGCTCTAAAAGAATTCCACCATTTGCAATCACACTATAAGCAAGAGCAAGTTGAAGTAAATTACAACTCATTCCTTGTCCAAATGCAAGATTGGCAAATTCAAGGTCTGACCAATTGTCCGGAGATGATAAAGAGCCCCTTGCCTCACCAGGAAGTGTTATGCCAGTTGATACTCCAAAGCCAAATGCTCTTGCTGCTTCATAAAATCTTTTCCTGCCAATTAAATTTGCTAAATAAACAAAAGCAACATTACTTGACTTCCAGACAGCTTCGGTAAATGTGAGTGGCCCATGTGGATGTAAGTCATGAATAGTTTTACCTTCAATCGTTACTTCTCCTGTCCCATCTTCAACTGTGTCAGAAAAGACAACAAGCTCATTCTCCACAATAGCAGATATAGGAATGATTTTAAATGTGGAACCAGGCTCAAATTGGACTTGCAAAGCTCTGTTTTTACATAGAATAGTAGGTAAACCATTCAGGGTTCGTTTAGATTGTGCCCAATTCCCGGGATTTATACAAGGAATGGTTACCATAGCTAATATTTCACCAGTCCCAGGATTGAGGATAACTACGCTCCCGGAGCTGGCACGCATTGAATTAACCCTCTTCTTTAAAGACTCCTCAGCTATCGCTTGAATATCAGCATCTATAGTTAAAACAATGTCTTGAGCAGATTGAGCTGAAACTCGGGAATAACCAGGATAAGGATAAAGTTTGCCACTGGGTGTTTTGCCTAAATCTGTCCAGCCAGAATTTCCACTTAGAAGATAATCAAATTCATACTCAATGCCTTCTAATCCTGAACCATCTCTTCCAACAAATCCAAGAAGATTACCAGCTAAATCATTAAGTGGATATACTCTCTTTGATTTAATTCCAGCCTGCCCGTCTCCGCCTGAGGCGGATGACGGGTCGGGCAGGGAAGTTGCTAAAATTCTCATAAAGCGGTCATAAATTCTTCCTCTGACAGGTGTTACTTTGACTCTTGTTTTGGATTGTTGGCTAACCCTTGTCTGGAACTTTGAATATTGAAAAAGTTGAAGCGAAACAAGCCTTGTGAGAATAAAGATTTCAAAACCTATAGATAAAGCAAGAACCAATCCAACTCTCCCTAAAGATACTTGTTTATTCATTATCAATTCTTACTATAATTTATACTTCCTACTTCTCACTTCCCACTTCTTACTTCTTACTTCCCACTTCCCACTTCCTACTTCCCATTATTTTGTAAATACGAGTAGCTGAAGCTAAAGAAACTTCTTTAATTCGTAGTTCCTCTACTTTATTACTAAGCTGCTTAAGCCTCTTAGTTTCGTTGTGGAGCCGAAAGGTAAACTTTATGGCTTCTGAGTATGCAAATAAATAAAGAAAAGCGAGACAAAAAATTAAGAAAATAAATAAACTAACCTGTTTTATTTTAAAATTGTAATTCAACATTTACTTTCCGCTTGCCTTCAGCGGCTTATCAGCTCCCACTCCGTGGTGAAGGTCGTGGTGAACCACTTCATCGTTTCTCGGCACATCTAAGTTTCGCACTTCGGGACCTTGGATTTTTTGAGATTTCCTCCTCAGAAGGACGGATAGGTTTCTTTGTAATTATAGACAAAGAGTCATCTTTTTTAAAATATTGTTTTACAATTCTATCTTCAAGAGAGTGGTAAGAAATGACACAAGTTCTGCCCCGAGGTTTAAGAAGAGAACATGCTTCTTTTAAGCCATCCTTGAGATTGGAAAGTTCATCGTTCACAAATATCCTTAAAGCTTGAAATACACGAGCTAAAGATTTTAAATGGTACCGTCTTGAAATAATACGGGTTACAATATCTTTGAGTTCTTGCGTGGTTTGGGGCTTAACTTTTACTATTTGTCTTGCAATTTTCTTTGAAAATCTCTCCTCACCATAATTCTTTAAAATAAATTCAATATCCTCTACTCCTAATTTTTCAAGTAATTTGAAACAAGGGACATTACCTTGACGATTCATACGCATATCTAAAGGTCCATTAAACCGATAGCTAAACCCACGCTCAGGCTCGTCAAGTTGAGCACTCGAAATCCCAAGGTCAAATAATACTCCATCAACCTTTTCTTTAATAACATTCTTTAAATCTCTAAAATTTGTATGAATAAACTTAACTCTATCTCCAAAATCTTTTAGGTTCTCTTTCGCAACCTTCAAGGATTTCTCATCCCTATCTATCCCATAAATTTTACACTTTACATTTTTTATTTCACACTTTTTAAGTATCTCCCTCGTATGACCACCAACACCTAAAGTGCAATCCACATAAATACCACCTTCTTTAAAATTAAGAAAAGAAAGAACCTCTTGCACCAACACAGGCTTATGCCCCATAATTTTCCACTCCCCACTTCTTACTTCATACTTCCTGCTTCATAGATTTAGTCCTTCAATACCCCCTAATTTCGTAGGGTCGGATTCCTTTTCCTCCTTTTCATAAGCTTTGGGCTCCCATAATTCTATTCTGTTAAAAACTCCTATAATTACTACCTCTTTAACAAGTTTAGCAAAATCTACTAAATGCTGAGGAACCTTAATTCGTCCTTGAGAATCAAGCTTAACAACTTCTGCATTCGCAGAAAACCATCTTGCTGTCTTCCTGGACTTAGAATCATTGGTTGGATATTTCTTTAACTTCTCCCCCACTTTTCGCCATTCGTTTAATGGATATAAAGCCAAACAACCATCATAACCCTTTGTTACTACAAATGTATCCTCATCATCTGGCATTAAACCACGCCTGAATTTGACAGGAATGAATATACGCCCTTTTTCCTCTAAAGAATACTTGTATTTACCGTTATACATCTCTCCTTAATTTATAATTCGCTATTTACAGTAAAGCCTAACAACAGGTAAATTATCTCCACCATCTTCCACCACATTTCACCACAATTTTATTATATGTTTTTCTTGGACTTTGTCAAGTAAAAAAATCAAAAAAATTTACTTTAATTTATTTAAGTTATTGTGAAATAAGGATTTAGTTAAAATGAAATATTATGAAAAAAGGGTGGGAGGTTTCTTAATAATCGGGGCACATCGATGCTTTAAAGTTTTTCACTTATCTTCAATATCTGTATTAATCTGCGAAATCTGTGGCTCATACTTCCTTGTCTCTATTATCACGAAAATAGGTATTCTTAACATCCTCTTAAACCTTGGATACTTTTTAATGGCAGATTCCGTGGGTTTTACCTCTTCTAATCTTGAAATATCCATCCCAGATTGTTTGATAGAGTTAAAATAACTTGTTAAAGTGTAATGAAAAGTTAACATCTTTTTGGGCAAAGTTACTCGTCCCATACCAGAGTGAAGATAATCTCTTTCTGCCCTTCATCAAAATAGTTATCAATCTTATAATAAAGTGGATTGCCATCTTTATCCTTTTCCCAACCTAAATCTAACTTCCACCTATTAAAACAAGGGTGAAGTATAGAGAATACAAATCTACCCTCTGGCTTTAAGACACGCCTCACTTCTTTAAATGCAGATTGTAAATCACTCGTATCCATTAGTGCCATAAATGAGACAACTACATCAAATGAGTTATCTTTAAATATAGATAAGTCAGCTGCATTCTGACAATAATATTTTATGCCAAGTTTTTCTTTTTCCTCTTTGTCTATAGTAAGTTTAATAAGCTCTTTGGAAAAATCAATCCCTGTAATTTTAGCTCCCTTTTTAGCTAATATCTTTGTATTATAACCTTCACCACAACCTAAATCTAATACTTTCTTGCCTTTTATGGGACCCAAAAATTTAAAGAAAGCTGGATTATTAACCTCTTCCCTGTAAATATCACCACCAGCCCTCACAGTTCGTGCCCATACCTTTGCGCCAGCATCCCACCTTAAAGCAATGTCCTTATCTGAGAGTTTTTTACGCATTCTTTCGTGGAAATTTACCAAGTGAATATTTAAGTTCCCTTTTATTCTCAGCAATATCTTCATCTGCATAGGCGTCTATTATTTCGGCTATAAACAGTGTCTTTTCGCCCACATCTATCTCTTGCTTTACTTTGCATTCCATATGAGCCACACATTCCTCAATAAAAGGAGCACTTACTTTATGTCCCGGTTTAGGAGTTAATCCTGTTTCTCTAAATTTATCTACTTCTCGGCCTGAATGGTAGCCGCAATAATATACTTTTGGCTTGAGACTTGCTGGCGGCACATTTATGATAAATTCTTTGGTCTTCTCAATCAGCTCATAGGAATACATCTTCTTTCCTATGGCACAGGCGACAAAGGGGTCTTTCTTGGATAAAGGCATACAAAAGCTAACTGCTATAATGTTGGGCTGCGCTTTATCGCCGCAAGTTATCAAAAAGTGCCTCAGGGGCCACATAAACTCCAAATATTTAACTCTAACCTTTTTCATTTCTCGACAAAACAATACCCTGTTTATTCTTAAAAGTCAACCTTTAATTGACAATTGAAAAATATTGGTGAAGGATATATGAGCCAAGGTTTAGTGGAAAAATTGAAAGACGGACCAACCATTGTATGTGATGATGAATCTTTTTATCTCTGGTATGACACAATCCTAGAACATGTTTTTAAGTAGTGTTGGGATGATTGGTTTTATAAGAGACAAATAATAAGCATACTGCACTAACCAATCCTATTGCAAGTGCCATCAAAAATGGGGCTTCAGGACCAAATCTTATCTTTGTTAGCATCCCGAAAGTTGGTGCAAATGCACCAATCATCCCGGTAATAGCTCCAAAGACCCCAAAGACCCTTGCCCTGTTCGCAGGTGAGGTTAAATCTGAGATTATAACTTTGTAAGCAATGTATACACCTTGATAAAATAAGTATGCAAATATAAAATATGGTATCCCATTTACTAAGTTGCCTGTAAAGAGCCAAGGGATGAAAGCAAGTGGGTGCAGGATTACGCTGATTATGAAGATAGGCTTGCCGCCAATCTTATCAATAATCTTTCCTGTAAGGATGCTAAAAATTGCAGCCGAAATACTACCAATTGAGAATAGTAAATTGATTTCAGACTTCGAAAGCCCGACAAAGTCTTTGGCATGCAAAGCAATAAAGGGACCCCAGACTGTAATACATAATACTATCCACAGGAAGATACCCCCAATAAGCATCCAGACTAAATTCTTGTTGAGCAACACTCTTGACAGACCTTCCCTGTCAGTGTGAATAACAAGTTCTGGGCTGTTTCTACGCTTTGTCTCTTTTAATCCATAGGCTCTAATCACTGCACAGACAAGTGATACAATGGCAGTTATCAAAATGAGGAATGCCATATTGAACCTTTTTACTAAAAATGAGCCTAAAAAGGGTCCAATTACCAATCCAGCCGAGAATGCCATTTGCATAATTCCAAATGCTGTCCCCCTCCTCCTCTCATTTATAGATTCGGCAATTATTGATGTAAAACATGGGTCCTGGAGTCCTGTGCCAAACCATATTACAAAGAGAAAGCCAACAAGAAATTGCCAATTTTGTGTTTGGCTTGCTAAAAGATAAAAGATGACAAACGCAAATGTGGGGAGGACTATTATGGGCTTCCGCCCAAATCTATCACCCATAAAGCCACCCACCACGGAGCCAATAGCAAAAGCTAAGTTAAGTATGGTGTAAGAGATACCCACCTGCATATCAGTAGCTCCTAATTCACGCAGATAGATTGGCAAGAGTAGCCACCAGGTATACCACGAAACTACAGCTATAAAGAGGGTAGAGGTGATAACTACAATATTCCTTTTCATCTCAAACACGGATTTTAACGCTGTATTAGTTGCAAAAACTAACCAAAAACTTACCTTTTTTCTCTATGTTCATCCAAGAATATCTGTGTAAATCTGTGGCTTATACTTTATGGCATCTCTATAAAGCTCCAAAAAACCCATTCAATGCACTTAAAAATCTATCCATGTTATGCCTGTGAAGATTTTTTATACCCTGCTACAATAATTCTATGATGTGAAGTTTTGAAGCCTTCTTCGAAAACATACACAATTTTCTAATATCCATAGCGCTTTAAATCCTCCAATGCGTGTCTGGATTCACTTCCTGCAAAGCCATGTGGGTCAAGTTTAACAGCCTTTTCCCAATCACGCTTAGCAGCTTTAAAGTTACCTTTAGCAAAATGAGTAAGTCCACGCCTATAGTATACCATGGCATATTCTGGATTCAGTTCTATCACCTTATTATAATCTACTATTGCAGCATTATAATTGCCTTTAACAGTATAGATATACCCTCGGCTATAGTATGCCATAGCACCTTTTGGATTCAGTTCTATCGCCTTATCATAATCTCTTATTGCGGCATCATAGTCGCCTTTAGCATCATAGGTACACCCCCGTCTGTAATATGCTGTGGTATATTCAGGATTTAATTCTATTGCCTTGCTATAATCTTTTATTGCAGATTCATAATTTCTTTTGCCACCATAGGCAAAGCCGCGCCCGTGGTAAGCCTCAGCATATTCTGGATTCAGTTCTATTGCCTTATTAAAATCCCTTATTGCAGCACCATAGTTACCCATAGCATGATAAACGTATTCACGGTTATTGTATGCCATAGCATATTCTGGGTTAAGCTCTATTGCCTTATTAAAATCCCTTATTGCAGCATCATGGTCACCTTTGGCATCATAAGCGACCCTACGGTCATTGTATGCTATAGCACATTCTGGATTCAGTTCTATCTCTTTATTGTAATTCCTTATTGCAGCATCATGGTCACCTTCACCCTTGTAAGCAACCCCGCGGTTAACATATACCATGGGATATTGGGGATTCAATTCTATTACCTTATTGTAATCCCTTATTGCAGCATCATAGTTACCTATATCATCATAAGCGCTCCCACGGTTATAGTATGCCGTAGTATCTTCTGGGTTTAGTTCTATTACCGTACTGTAATCCTTTATCGCAGCTTCATAGTTGCCTTTAGCATCATAGAGGAACCCACGGTTATAGTATGCTATAGCACATGCTGGATTCAATTCTATTGTCTTGTTGTAGTCTTTTATTGCAGCTTCATACTCGCCTTTACTGCTATAGACAAATCCACGACCGCAGTACGCCTCATCATACTTTGGGTTTAGCTCTATTGCTTTATTGTAATCCCTTATTGCATTATCATAGCTGCCTTTGGCAGCATAGGCAAGCCCACGACCATAGTACACCACAGCATATTGTGGATTTAACTCTATTGCCCTACTGTAATCTTTTATTGCGGCATCATAATCGCCTTTATTATAGTAAGCGAGTCCACGGTTAAAATATTGTCCAAACCTTTCTTCAGTTATCTTTTTTGGAACACATGATAAAACACACAACCCAAAAAGTCCAATAGCTACTAAAATTTCCTTATCTAAGTGATGCCTTCTCATTTTTGCTCCCTTTTCAAAATGTTGTTATATAAAATATCAACCACAGAATCCCGATTATTATATCAGGATTCATTTTTCTCTGTGTCCTCTGTGGTTTATGCATAAAATTTGCATAACCTCCAATCCTCTATTGCGCTTTGAAATTATTTGCCTCTCTTTAAACTTCATAATTTAAAATTCACCACAGGAAAAACAGAGAACAGAAGACAGAAAACAGAGAACAGATTCTTCTGACTTCTGTGCCTTCTGTGGCAAAAAAATAAGTCTTTATGTATCAGGATAAATCTTTTATTTTATCCCACTCTTCATATAATTCATCAATTTCTTGTTTTAGAGTTTTGTATTCAAGAGTATATAATCTCATTTTTTGCTTGTCAGAATATATAACATAATCCAATAATAATTGCTCCAATTCATATACCCTTGCTTCTTTCTTTGCTATCAATTTTGTTATTCTTGATATTTCTTTTTCCTTCCCGTCCGTCTCCGCCTGAGGCGGACGACGGACAGGTGGCTTCTTTAATTTAACTTTCTTTTGCTTCTCTGTGACCTCTGTGATTGCAGTTTTCCTTGTAACATAATCTGTATAATTGCCAAGATGAATTTTAATAGTTCCATCAGCAACTTCAATTAATTTTGTAGCCAGATTATCAATCATACATCTATCATGTGTCACAAGCACAAGTGTTCCATGATATACTTTTAATGCATTTTCCAATACCTTTCTGCCTGCCAAATCAAGATGATTGGTTGGTTCATCTAAAATAAGGAAATTGACAGGGTTAATTAATATTTTAGCTATCGCCAACCTCGTCTTTTCGCCTCCAGATAATACTTTCACAGGTTTAAATACATCATCTCCAGAAAACAGGAACACCCCTGCCAAAGTCCTGAGCCTGGTCTCTGTTTCCATTGGGGCAATTTCCTCCAGCTCTTTCAAAACTGTATTTTCTGGATTTAACATTTCAAGGCTCCTTTGAGCAAAATAACCAATATTGATATTGGCTCCTAATTTCCTTTCCCCACTACTTGATTTAAGAACACCGGCAAGTATTTTAAGTAATGTAGATTTTCCTGCCCCATTAACACCAACAACTGCAATTCTTTCACCTCTTTCTATAAAAAGGCCAACTCCCTCAAAAACTTTCTTTTCACCATACGATTGGCTTACATTATTTAATTCCAAAACCTTATCTCCCGACCTTGGTGGCTCAGGAAACTTAAATTTGACTTTCTTTAACTCTGGAGGAACAGTTACTATTTCCATTCGCTCAAGCACCTTTTCCCTTGATTTTACAAGTCTTGCCTTGCTCGCATTGGCTCTAAACTTATCAATAAATGCTCTTATTCTCTTTATTTCTTCCTGTTGATTCTTGTAAACCCTTATAAGAAGCTCTCTGCGTTTTTCTTTTTCTTTTAAGTAGCCTGAATAATTGGTATTATAACGAGTGAGTTTGCCTAACTCAAGCTCCACAATCTTTTTGATTATTTTGTCCATAAAGTATCTGTCATGAGAGACCAAAACTATTGTACCGCGGAAATTCTTTAAATAATTCTCAAGCCAGGCAATTGACTCAATGTCAAGGAAATTAGTTGGTTCATCAAGTAATAGGACATCTGGATTTTGTAAAAGTAATTTTCCAAGAGCAATTCTCATCTCCCATCCGCCACTAAAAGTTTCAGTTGGTTTGTGCCAATCTTTTTCAGAAAAGCCTAAACCACTTAATACTTTTTCAATTTTATTTTCTATAGTATAGCCCTCTTTTTTATCAATCTCTTCCTCAAGCTCACCATATTCTTTAAGAAGTTCACGATATTTTTGAGAACCAGAGCCTAATTTACTTAACTTTTCTTCTATTACTTTCTTGGTTTCAAAAAGTGCAAGAATAGGTTTAAAGACACTTAGCATCTCATTATAAAGCAAACGACCACGAAATGTCACGCTTTCTTGGGGCAAATAGCCAATCTTAGAGCTTTTACTCCTAATAACTTCACCCTGGTCAGACCTTATGTGTCCTGCAATGATACGCAAAATGGTAGTTTTCCCGCTCCCATTGGCTCCAATTAATCCAACCCTATCATTATCTCCAATACGCCAGCAAACATCCTTAAGCAGGGGCTTGCCACCAAACCCAATCCCTATGTTTTGAAGTTCAATCATTTCTAAAGCCACAGATTGCACAGATTTTTTAAAACTTTAGGTATCTCAATCTGTCTAATCCGTATGCTTCGTGGTTCCATTTATTTCTTATCTAAGCATTTATTGGCTTCCGAGATTATGTTTTGATAGTTGTGTTCCAGATAATGCTTTGTTTTTTGAATAACACTTATTTGGTTTTCACTCAGCAAGCCTTTTAATTTGTATTCTTTAACTTCATCTTCATCCAGCCAGTAAATGCTGCCTGAATTATTTACCCACAGGTCAAGCACTAAATCTGTCCAGATAATTTGCTTTCGGCTAATTTGAACATTCTCACAAATATTGATATAATAACCTATCAATTCTTTATCTGGTGCAAACATTTTCCAGACATGAAAGTTTCTATCTTTCCAATAAATTGCTCTTGTCATTCCTCCTGCTTTAAGTATCGCTACGCTAATATCATAATCACGCTCTCTAATATGCTCAACTATCATCTTTTCCTCATCAATGCTTATAAGCTCACAATCATACATTCGTTTAGTGTTATCAATTAACTTAATAACTTCTAATATTTTCATATCATAGTTCCTTTCCTTAAACCTTTATGAACTAAGATAAATTCTTTTGCTAATTTGCCAATCTCCTTTGCCAAATCTTCAGAGAGATGTTCCTTTTTCAGAGACTCCTCTTTTACTCGTTTAGTTCCAAATGTTGCCTCTAAGATTGCCAAATCTGCCCCTTTTACTAATCTTTTTAGAGAAGGACAAATTCCTGTATCCCCACTTATTGCAATAATCTCCCTTTTATATGAAATTCTGTAGCCCATCGCTGGAATTTGTTCTAATATTCCATAATCCTTTATGCTGCCATGATGAACAACAGGGTAAGCATTGATGGCCATTCCTGAAACCTTAAAAACCTGTCTTTCTTGAATTTCTTTACAAGAGATTTTAAAGGGTATAGTATCTGGATAGCACTTTATAAAGTTGTCTACTATGGAGAATGCCTCTGTACATCCCCTTGGAGCATAGATTGGCAGTATCCCTTTTTTCCCTTTACACCTTAAAAAACCAAGAAGTGAATGCAGACCTCCAACATGGTCATAGTGACCATGAGTAATAACTATTCCATTGAGCTGGTTAAGGTCAAGTTCGTTGGAGAGAATATCTCTTACTATTCCATCACCAGTGTCAATAAGAATAGCCCCCTTCTCATTGGCTACCCAAATATGCTGGGCTACCCCTGCTCTTGAGTATAAGATATTAACTCTTATATCTTTTCCTTCCCATGATTGCATATACCCTCCTTATATTTTTAACTCCGCTAAATCGGAGTCTCTACATCCAGTGTTAATCTGTGTAATCTGTGGCTTCATTTTGTTCTCTGTGTCCTCCCTGCCTGACGGCAGGCAGGTATGGTTTAAAAAATTCATATAGTAGCTAAAAGTTCAGGCAACTCACGATAGTCTTCTAATACATAATCTGCAGTTGTTGATTCCTTATATTTATCATTTGCTCCAATAAAAAGAATAGTCTTCATACCAAGTGCTTTTGCACCTTTAATATCAGTCTGTTCAAGGTCTCCAATGTGAACTGTCTCCCTGGGTTTGACATTTAAAATCCTGAGTACATTTTCAAATGCTGTTCTATGTGGTTTTGAATATTCTGCTTCGCCAGAAAAACTGAAGGCACTAAAGAATTTAAAAATACCCTCGCGTTTCATAAGCACACGTAAAACCCTTCCCGATGAATAACCAGTGTCTGAGACGATACCAAGTTTATAATTTTTTGGAAGCATTGCTAACACAGGTTTTATATTTTCCACTATTATTGGAGGCATAGCTAAATTAGCTTCCTCCACTTGCTTTTTTAGTAAACTGAAGGAACGAGGAGATAATTTAACATTTAGTTTGGCGAGTATAATATTTAATAGTTCTTTTGAAGTAAATGTCCTGTGTTCCTTTTCATAAGTGTTAAAAAACAATCGATAAGTAAAATCAAATGCCTCTGCCACTCCGTGGTGAAGGTCGTGGTGAACCACTGTATCCAAATCCAATTTAGTGAATTCAGTAATGTATTGTATTCGCAGCATACGCCTCTTCTCAGCAAGTTTTGGAGTATCCTTAAACAGAGTATTCCAAAAATCAAAAGTCACCGCTCTAATCATTTTAGTATCCTGTTGTTCTATTTATATTTAATAAAAAAGAAGCCATAGACACACTGTGCCCACGGCCCCAGTGGGGAATATATTCCCCATGCCTATGATATTTCCTATCCTATATCAATTAACTATCCTCATTATTTATTTGCTTACCATTATATCAAAATTTTTTAAGTTGTCAAGTATTTTTAAATAAAAATTTATATTAGCAAAATACGTGACAATCAACGCAGAACACCGCAGATATTGCCACAGATAACCCCAGAATCCGTATCCGTGTAATTCAGTGTCTCCATCCGTATCCATTCCGCCTGAGGCGGATTATGCAATTTTTGCATAAGTTGATTTTTCGCCTTTTGGGAGCTAAAATTCAGATTACCTTAAGATAATAATTTTATCTGTATGTATTTGCTCACCAATAATTAGTCTGCAAAAATAAGTCCCGTTGGGAACTCGCTTATTGTGTTCATCCTTCCCATTCCATATCACATCATAGCAGCCAGATAGTTTTTCTCCTTTAACCAAATCTTTAACCAATCTACCCTCAACACTAAAAATCTTTATAGAAACAGGAGATAAGGACTTTCCTTCAAGCCCAGGAACAGAATATCTGATAAACACTCTATCTTTGGCAGGCTTTGGTGAAATAGAAAAACCGTAAGGAATAACTTTGAGCTCTTGGGAGCTCTCTACCCCCACGCCAGGAGTATAATCTATTGATATGTTATGTAGCACTGGTGTCACTTCTCCAGATGATTCAAGCGTAACTTTGTATTGAATATATCTTGTCTCTTTTGGAGATGGAACAGGATTACTATTCGTGCATACTACCCAATCTGACCATATTGAATCTGGCGGGTCATTGCGTGTCCTTGTCTCAACTGTCACTGTCTTTGATTTATCTATATCCCAGCTAATTATATCCCAGCTCCCAATAGAATCAGCTCCTACGCTATAAATTGAAGAAGTGAGTGTTCCTGAAGATTTATAATAGTCCCAACTCACACCCCAATCACAAAGCACAGATGAATAAACAGTATCATAAGTAGCAAACATTGCCTTTAACTTAACGGAATCAACAGTTATTGAAGATATATCCTGTAAGTTAACTATACTGTCCAATAACACAGAATCATTCTTGGCATCCAAAATGGAATAGATTATCTCAGTCGTATCCTGTTTTGTGGAATCACTGACACAAAATTTATCCCAAGTAGACAACAATGATGGTGCAATAACATCAGAAACTATGAAAGCCCTGGCTAAAGTTGCTTCAATTTTAGTATAATCTGTGAAAATGGTGTGATGCTCTGCTGTCTTCCCTGAAGGAGATTTGAATTTCCTTGTATTATATTCTTCAAGATATGTGTTATGTTCCTCATCATAAGGGTAACTCTCATTTTCAGGATAAGGATAAGCAGACATCTTCTGAAATGGCAAAGGCTCTACACGGCTGATTTCATCTCCCAATAGATACTTGACAAATGGCAATTTGTAATAGAGGTCACTTAAAAGATAATAGTCTCTCTGCATATCCTCATTTAGAGGCAATTCCTTAAACTTAATAGATATGCAATCGCCAGCTTGCATAATGACAAATTTGTCATCAACAGAGTTCAGAAGAGATAAAACATCTCCAGGTCTCGTGTATTTTCCTTCAAAATACTCAAAACCCGGTGCACTGATTGTCTTATAATAATCACCCAAAAGAGGCTTCTTGCCGTCCGGAGAGTATTGCAAAGCTACACCCTTCCAATATAGTTTTGTGCTAATAGGCTCTAATTCTGTAACCCTAACTTCCTCATCTTTGGTTATATCCACTGCAATCCAGTCAATATGAACCTCATTGAAGTTGTAAATCCTGATTCTGTAATCATTAGTCTTAAACCAGCTCGTTATATCTAAAACTTTAGTCCTTGGTCTTGATTGCGGTAAGCCAAAATGCTCTTCTTCGGACACCCCTGCCCACTTACCATTCTCATTTATCACCTCAATATAAGGCATATCTTGAACTTGGCCCTCCCCACCTGCAGGATGGAGTCTTAAATATTCACTCCTTTTGGCATGGTCCTCCTCTGTGGGCCATTCAGTATAAGCATTGTAAAGCAACTTGATTAGCTTGGCTTTACTTAAATCACCTAAATCCACAGTAACGACATTCCAATGATACTGCTCAGCATTTGTATAGTTTCTATCAACTTTTGAAATTACGGACAAAATATCGTTTCCGTTCTCATCTACAGCAGAACGAGGAAGCATTGGCTCTTTAATTGTATAAATCTTAAAAGGAAAAGGCTCAGTGTATCTTAACATCCTTGGTGAATATATTTCAGTTCCTTTTGGATGGTCAACTACAAGCAGTTTAACCCTATCTATATAGGCTATCTCATCCTGGTCTTCAGCAATCTCCAAAGAGTAGAAGCCATCCTTAGGTCTTAACTCATTTCCATCAATCTTAACATAATCTTCAGATTGTGGCCTATAATATTTTTGCTTGTGAGTGGCATCTTCATAACCAAGTCCGCCAGGAGTATTTATATCTGTGATAAATACAAATTTTTCTCCATCCCAGGTGTACAAAAATGGGCAACAGCCGTGGCTTTTATTCTTACTTTGTGCCAATAACTGAAGATAACCAAGAGAATCTATATAATCAGAAAACTTTTCTGTATAAGTGTTACAGAGCACAGCGTCCTCAAAGCCAATAGAACTGTTCCCCACTTCCTCCCAGTTTGAACTATTGACATTCCAAATGTACAGAAAATGTCCTGGTCCGCCCGGGACATATCCCCATCCCCAACCTTCATGCTCCGCATAGATTTTACTAATTATTGAAAGTGGTTTATCTATTTTAAACTTAAACCTGTGAAAATCGTGTTTTGACGCATCATTTTGAGAGTACTTGAATCTTTGGTCATCAGAACTGGATACCGTATCATACTCTCCTGAATCAAACTCTGTTCCTATCTCAAGACCCATAGGTGGTCTTAGTGTGTCTGCCCCTTTATAAGCCTTATTATTGACTGTATCTGAAAAATCGTATGTTATGGTTCTGATATTAATCCTCGCATTTCCACCAGTCATCAATACATTACTTGAATCACCTATCTTTACCCAGTCTGGGTCACCGTCCTGCCATAATTCAGTCGTATCCACAAGTATTAAATCACCTGGTAAACTAATACCATCTACATCTGTTCCTGCATAATATTTGGTTGAATCACTCCAAAACTCCTGTCCCGTGCCTCCTGACCAATCAGTTTGCATCCATATATCAGCACTAATATTGAGACTTCCAAGTATGCAAGTACACCCTACAACTAAAATAAATCTTTTTACTCCTAACATCTTACACCTCCTTTAACCCACAGAAAACAGAAAACAGATTCTTCTGACTTCTGTATTCTGACCTCTGACTTCTGTTCCTTCTGTATAATCTGCGACTTTATTTTAAGATTATACTTTATTTTTTTGATTTGTCAAGGAATAGATTAACCGAGTTGGATTCTTTGAATTGAGAGAGCTTTACCAGTAACTTTATTTATGTTTAATATTACACCGCTTAATTTTCCTTTTCCAGGAGCTGGCTTAAATTTTATAGGAATTCCTTTCAAAAAATAATCAATGTAAAGCTCTTTTTTCATTCCCCCAACTGCATCCTGTATTCCTGTGAGTCCGGCGGATGTAATATAAGCGGTTCCACCCGGAAGGATTCTTTCATCTGAAGTTTGGATTTTAGTATGAGTTCCTATTACTGCGGATGCTTTTCCATCAACCCACCAGCCAAAGGCTTGTTTTTCTGCTGTGGCTTGGGCATGAAAATCAATTATGATAATTTTGGCTTTTGGGCTTATTTTTTCAAGTTCACTCAGCCCTATTCTAAATGGACAATCAACATTTACTAAGAAAGCACGACCAAGTAAATTTATTACCGCTATTTCAGGTTTATAAATAAAACTTCCAAGTCCAGGTACGCCAAGAGGATAATTTAATGGTCTTAATAGAGTAGATGGACTTGTTTCCAAAAATTCAACAATCTCTTTCTTTCGCCATACTTCCTCGCCTGAAGTGATACAATCTATCCCCAGAGATATGAGTTCTTCTACATCCTGTGGTTTGAGTCCAGAGCCATCTTCTCCGGCGCACTCTCCGTTTGCAATCACAAAATTTATTTGTTCTTCTTTTTTAAGAGCAGGTAACTTAGTAGCAATAATTTCTTTACCAGGATTTCCAACTATATCACCTATAAACAAAATTTTCATTTCTTATTTAAATTTTAATGTAGGCACAAATTTAATTTGTGCAAGCACGATTTGAAATCGTGCCTACAAATAGCGCTTTCAAAGTAGAGAATAAGATTTTTATGTCAAATATAAGAGATGCATTCTTTAAATACTCAATGTCAAGAGTCAATTTATCAGATAGGATTTGAGGATAATCCTTGCTGAGATTATGGAGGTGTGAAGATTCATTTATATATTTTAGTTGTGAAGGTCCTGTTATGCCCGGTTTGAGTTTTAAAACTTCTCGTTCTCTGGGGCTATATTTTTCAACATATTCCGGAACCTCTGGACGAGGACCTACAAGACTTAATTCACCTATTAGAACATTAACTAAGTTCGGAAGTTCATCAAGTTTTGTGTTGCGTAATATTTTACCTATATGTGTAATTCTGGAATCGTTTTTTGTAGTTATTTTCGAACCTTTTAGTTCTGCATCTTTTATCATTGACCGAAATTTAAGAATTTGAAAAGGCTTTCCATCTTTGCCTATTCTCGAAGATTTATAAAAAACAGGACCTTCTGAATCTAATTTTATAAGAAAAGAGATAAGCAAAAAAAGGGGAGATAGAATTAATATTAATATTCCAGAGACCTTAAAATCAATTATTCGTTTAATCATCTAATTAAAATAGGGTTCGAGTCCGCCTAAGGCGGATTGACACCTTGATTCCTTATTTAGCATTCGGTGTTCTTCACGCACCCGCCTTGACTCGTGGGCCCGCTTCGCCGAAGCTCCAGCGAGGCGAGCGAGGCAGGTTATTTTTGGTTATTTTTTTAATTATTTTTGCTACATATTGAGCATCACTTTTAGAAAGTTTTGAATAAAGAGGAAGAGAAATTGCCCTTTCATACACATACTCTGCATTTAGAAAATCTCCAGGTTTAAATCCATATTTCTTTTTGTAATAAGGCATAAGATGAAGAGGTATAAAATGAACAGATGTCCCAATCCCTTCTTTTGAAAGTTCTTTAATAAACTCATTCCTATTGATTTTCAGGAGCTTTGGTTTAATCTGGATGATATAAAGATGCCAGGCATGTTTTGTCCCTTCCTTTTGTTGGGGAGTAATTATTTCATCAATTTCTTTTAATTCTTCATTATAAACTTCTACAATCTCTTTTCGCCTTTCTTGCATTTTTTCAAGTTTTTGGAGTTGTGTAATCCCAATTGCTGACTGGATGTCGGACATATTATATTTATACCCTTCATCTAAAATTTCATAATACCAAGAGCCTTCTTTTGTATATCTCTTCCAGGCATCTCTGCTCATTCCATGTAAAGACAATATCCTCATTTTTTCTGCTAAATCTGTATCATCTGTAGTTATCATTCCTCCTTCTCCTGTTGTTAAATTTTTAGTGGCATAAAAGCTGAAACAAGTGACATCGCCAATAGTGCCTATCTTTTTACCTTTATATTCTGCAGATAAAGCATGTGCAGCATCCTCAATTACAATAAGATTATATCTTTTAGCTATATCAAGTATCTCATCCATATCACAAGGCTGTCCGGCAATATGCACAGGCATTATTGCCTTAATTCTTAATTCTGCCCCGTCCCGATGGGGTCGGGATCCCTTCGGGAAATTCCGAATTCTGAATTCTATTTTTTCAGGGTTAATATTGAGAGTTTTAGGGTCTATATCCACAAAGACAGGAGTTGCTCCAGTATGAATTATTGTCTCTGCCGTTGAGATAAATGTATAGGGTGTAGTGATTACTTCATCTCCTTTTCCAATTCCGTAAGCAAGTAATGCAAGATGCATAGCTCCTGTGCAAGAATTAACTGCAATTGCATGCTTACAGCCAATATATTTGGCAAACTGTTCTTCAAACTTTTTAGTCTTGGGACCTGTAGTAATCCAGCCCGACTTTAAAGTATCAATAACTTCTTTTATTTCTTCTTCTTCTATATCTGGAATGGTAAACGGAATTTTTCTCATTTCTTTTTTTATTTTATATTATCTCTACTTTTACTCTATTTAAGTGCATTTGTCAACAAATTTTATGCCTTACATTTCTTCCATCTATTTATAAATCTTACAAGCCCTGTCAAAAAACCTGTTCCATAACCGATATGTAAAGTAGAGAAAATGGCTGGCATAACCAAAAAATATTTCCAGCTATGCTGTTTAGCAACTATAGATGAGAAAAAGAGTGAACTCATTAAATAACACAAAACAATACTTCCAAACATCCATAGGAATGGCGTATAAAAAATACCTATTATAAAGCTAAGTCCCACAACAAATACAAAAGCTCCTGGAACGAACTGACGAATTTGCATCATTTTGGGATGTTTTTGAAAGACACGCACCTTCCAAAATCCATATTGGAAATATTGATGCCATAATTTTTTAAGCGAAGAGCGTGGATAATAGTAGGATTTAATTTCAGGATTTAAGAATATTTTGCCCCTTGCTTTTCGTAATCTATAATTGAACTCATCATCTTGACATCTCACTAATTCTTTATCAAATAGACCAATCTTATCAAAAACTTTTTTTGGGTAAGCACCAAAAGCAACTGTGTCAACCCATCCTTCCTTCTTTGAGTATCTAAATGCGGCATTTCCAATTCCAAATGGACAACTCATACCATAAGCGATAGCTGACGGCATAAAACCTTCTTGTATGCTTTCAATTGTTCCTCCGACACAATCTGCATTAACTCGGCTCAAGGTTTCTATGCTTTTCTTTAAAAAATTTGGCATAATACAAGTGTGAGTTCCAATAATAATTATAATATCTCCCTTTGCATTTTTTATCCCAATATTTAATCCAGTAGAAGTAATCTTTTTAGGATTATCTAATACTTTGATATTAGAATGCTTTTGTGCAAAATCTAATATTATTTCTCTTGTCTTATCCGTAGACATCCCATCAACAACAAGAATTTCTAATTTGTCTCTTGGATAATCATTGGCAATAATAGAATTAAGGCACTTTGAAATAAACTTCTCTTCATTCCTGCAAGGAATTATTATAGAAATGAGGGACAAATTATTTCTTTTGAATGTCTTCATAGAGTTTTAATAATTTTTTACTTTCTTTTTCCCAATTATATTTTTCCAAGACTGCTTTTCTACCATTAGCTCCCATTTTTTCGGCTTCATCAGGATGCTCTATTAACCATTCTACTGCTTTAGCAATCTCTTTTGGGTTTAAAGGATTAACAGTTAATCCGCACTTATTAACTTCAACAATTTTTTTCCAGAGAGGGAAATTAGATGTGACAATTGGCAACCCTGCAGCCATATATTCAAAGAGTTTATTTGGCATTGAAAATATATGATTTGGTGCTGGAAGAAAGCAAACTAACCCGATATTTACTTTTTCTAAATATTTGTATATTTCCCTATAAGACACATAGCCTAAAAAATAAGTTTTGTCCCAACCTTTTAAATTTTTAACTTCTTTTACAAAAGATTTTTCAGAAAATTCCCCCAATAATTTTAGGGTAACATTATATTTAGGATTTACAAATTCCAGAGCCCTAACAATTTCTTTAATGCCTCTGATTCTTTCTAATCCACCAACATAGATTATGGTGTATTTGTTTTTATTATAACTGTGTATTATTTGAAAATTGGAGTCTACAATTGGATAATTTTTAATATCAATTGCTTTACCGATTTTAAATTTATTCCTGATGTTAACCGTTGCAGTGATAATATAATCAAATTTTTTAGATAATAAGTTTTCAAATAAATTGAACAACACAGAAATTAGTCCTCTCAATAACTTAGGAATCCAGTATTTTGACAATATTTGTTTTGATACATCCTCATGAACATCATAGATAACTTTTGTTTCTCTCAGAATTTTTAATAAGATTCCTATAGGCAGGAGTTCCGGGTCATGAAAATGATAGATATCCGCTCTTTGCTTTAAAGCAAGCATAAATACTTGACAGGTAGTTCCAAAAATCCTGAAAAATCTATTTTTAGGTTTTGGCAAAGCAATAATTTTTACTCCATCCACTATCACATTTTTAGTATGTTGAACAATTAAAGTAACATCATAACCAGCATTAACTAATGTCCTTGCCTCTTTGTGAAAGATGCGGACATCAAAACAGGGATGAACAGATGTTAAGATACAAACTTTCATAGTAATCTCTTATAAACATTTAATAATTCTTTGGCAACTGCTTCCCATGTGAAATTTTTCCCAACAAGACTTTTACCATTTTTCCCTATTTCGTTCACCAGATTCACATCTGTAAGTGAGTTAAGTATTACATCTTTAATTTTTTCTATTTCTTTTATATTAACTAAAATACCTGCTTTGTTTTCTCTTATTAACGGGGAAAGGGGAAGTTCCTCATTAACAATCACGGGTTTACCACAAGCCATTGCTTCAATTTGAACTATACCAAAACTTTCTCTTAAACTTGGTAAAACAAATACATCACAAGCATTTATCCATTCGGGAAGCTCTAAATGCGGTTTCCCACTGATTAATTTGACATAATTTCCTAAATTTAATTTATTTATTAACCTTTTAAGCTCGGATTTCAATGGACCTATACCAATGATTATACACAATGTATTAGGCATTTTGTCAACTACACCTCTCATAGCTTGAATTAAATACTTGTGTCCTTTAACTGGTACTAATCCTCCGATAGTAAGAATAATTTTTTTATTGGGTGATAAACCAAGATTTTTCCTGCACTCTTTTATTTCTTTAGGATAAAATAAATTATTATCAAATCCATTAGGGATAATCTCTGAAGGTGTTTTTATCCCAAGCTTTTTAATACATTGTAAATTTTTGTTACTTACAGTGATTATGAGGTCAGCTGTTTCAAGGGCATATTTAACCTTATTCTTCCAAAACTCATTTCGGAATGGGAGGTCGTAAATGTCATATCCATGTGCTGTAATAACTAATGGGATTTTATACATCTCTTTTAACTTAGCCCCAATATATCCGGCAGGATATGTGAAATGAGCATGAATAATATCAGGAGAGAGTTTTTCCTCTGTTATTATTTTATCAACAGTCTTCAACTCTATATCTCCTATTTTATTTTTTAATAATCCCCGCATATAAAGAAAATGAGGGAAATAAAATTTAATATTTTTGTTCTTTTTTTGAAATTCTTCCCAATTTGTATTTTTAGGAGGTCTAGAGCTTTTCAAAATGCCGTGTGGAGAATATGGCATTGAAGGAACAGGTGCAATCATATAAGTGTTTTTAAAGTTTCTCGTAGTATAAGTTGTTGAATAGTAAATGAATGTTGAGATATCGTGTGCCCAATTGTTGGTATGATACCCTGAAGCTATAACTAATCTTTTTTTCTTTTTAAGACACATTATTTTGTAATCTATAGCAATTAACTACACATAAAGCAGTTGCAAACAATAACCATATTGGTTTTATTGCCATAATAGAACTTGAAGATATAGATGACAGTGGAAAACCTATTAAAGAAATAAAACAAATTTCAGCTACTATCTTAATCCAATTATTTTTAGTATTTCGCAAAATTGCAAAAAGGTTCACTAAGATATTAATATAGAAAACAACATAAAGAGTAAAAATAATAACTCCATAGTTTACCAGAATTTCCATCCACCAGTTATGAATATTTAAGTCACCAAATGTTTCATATATTGCTTTATTAGCCATATACCATTCTACATTTCCTGCTCCTACTCCCAAAAATGCACTGTTAACCAAAAATGACCATCCGTTCTTTATTAAATTAACCCTAATGCTTGATGGTCCAAGATACTTTAAGGAAGTAATTTGACTTATCATAAGATGATAAAAATTTCTTATTTGAGGTAAAATCAAGAGACATAAAAATATAGTTCCTGCAATTAAAACAAATTTTACTTTGCTTGTCTTTGAAAGCAATAAAAATATCACAATTATTTCTATAAAAAGGGCTATTATATTTGCCCGAGAGCGGGTAGATACTATAAGATATAAACTAATCCCTAATAGCATAAATCCTATAAATTTAAGAGAATGGTTCTTTATATATTTTGCAAAACCGTAAAGAAAAGGGAAAGTTAGACAGAGGAATGTAGCATAATCATTTGGATTTCTAAACACAGCTGTGGGGACCCGTTTCATTAAACCAAAATATCCGCATTTTTCAGTTATTCCTGAACTTGGAAGATGAATCATTGTTAAATTTTCAAAAATTCCTATCCCAATTAACAAAATTGTCATACTTATCCAAAAATAGAAAAGAGATTTAATATCTTTTTCTTTATGAAAGCAATAAATACTGAAGAATATAATGAATATGCCAAAACTCAAGAAAACTATATGTCTAATAGCATCAAATTTTGACTGCGCCCAAACGAATGAAAGTATAGCCCAGCTTAACCATACCACGAGGAATAATAAATAATTTTTTATTCTCACTGATATATAAAATTTTCCTGTATAAAAAATGTAAGTTGATAAAAACCATAGAAAGAAAAGTAATGCTATTCTAAATGGAAATAGATGTATATCCTTTCTTATAGGAATATTCAAGACACAAGAACCTATAATAGCTAAAAAGAGGACTATCCACCAGTTTATTTTTAGTAAATTGGCAATTGATTTTCCTGACATTTTCATGACAATTCCGCCTGAGGCGGATTATGCAAAAAATACTTGCGGGTTACTAATTCTACTTCTGTGTTCATTCTTTCTTGCCAATCCCAAAAGTGTTGAGTTGCATATTTTTTTGCATTTCCTCCTAATTTTAGTTGCAGTTTTTTATCATCTAATAAATTAACTATTATTTGTGGCAAAGTTTTTAACTCCTTTGATTCTAGTAATATGCCGTTTTCTTTATTTTTTATTATTTTAAAAGTATCACCTTTATTCAGTGTAATAATGCATCTACCACAAACCATTGCCTCAAGTAAAGGATTTCCTATATTAGAAAGTTCATATAAAGATATAAAGATGTTAGCTAAATTCATATATTCTTTAATTTCCTGATGCAAAATTGCGCCTGTAAAATGAACATAAGGAATTACCTTAAGCCGTCGAGCCAAATTCAAGAGGTTACTTTTCTCTTCACCATCTCCCACAATTATAAGAACTATTTCTTTATTTTGAGATATTATGTGAGGTATAGCTTGAATAATTCTATCTACTCGCTTCCATTTTACTAATCTGCAAACACTTAATAAAACTTTTGTTTTTTTATTAACTCCTAACTTTTGTTTGAGACTATATTTGTCAAAATTGGGTATATACATAGTTTTATCTACTCCATTCATCCAAAATTTGATTTTTTCAATATCAATATTTAAAGCATTTAAAACTTGATTGCCTTGTGTGCCATCATCTGTCATTATAAGTAAATCTGTAGGTATTTTGTAAGCAATTATATGCTCAAAGAACCTTAATTTCCATAAAAATGTATTTACATAAGGTTTAAGGGTAGTGCCTTGAAATCTTGAAATTATTGGAATTTTTAAAAATTTAGATATAAGTTTGGCAACCGGGACACTATAAATTTCATACGCGTAAACAAGACTAATTTTATGTTTTTTACAAACAGTAAGTATTAACTTAAAAGCTATAATCTGAAACAAGAACCAAAACATTATTCTGGCAAAGAATCCTATCTTTCTTAAAGGAAAGAACTTTTTAACCCAATGAAGAGAAAATCTAATAACTTCGATATTTTTATAAATTTTTTGGATAGAACCTTTATTGCCTGTTATAAAATAAATTTTGAAATCTCTATCGGCATAAGCTTTAAGAGTTAGCCACAAGGATTGCGCTCCTTTACCTTCTCCTAAGGACCAAATATCAAGTGCTGATATAAAAACGATAGATTTCATAATCTCCAATTGTATCAATAATTTTCCAATAAGAAGGATTAATATCTATATATCCTTTTTTTACCAATAAATATTCTATTTTTAAACGAATAAATATCTCTTGTAATGGAATTTTACCTGAGGTAAAATCATCATCAGTTATGAGTCCCTCGCCTTTCAAGAACATCTTTGTGAGCAAAAGAAAAGCTTCTGGAGTAAAATGTAAAGTTTTTACTTCGCCCATATAGGCTATTGGACGATTCATAGGGTAAGGCAAACATAAAAACCGAGACTCTCTTGGATATTGCTTAAGTTTTTCTATAAGTTTTACAAATGAAGGGGTCCACCAATAAGGTTTTTTCTTTGAGTGCGATATAATTATATGTTTATGAATATAAAAACAGACTTGAAAGAGAAGACCAATAGCTATAATCCATTTAAAATCAGTTGTGAGACAATAGGCACCTAATAGAGAAATTGGGAGTGCTCCATAAGAGAAGTATCTTTCTGGCTCTCCGAGAGATGGTGTAATGAATAGGACTATAAATATAATTACAATGAGACTTAAACTAATGTTTTCAAAGAAGGCAAATTCAAACCCGCCTTGACTCGTAGGCGAGGCAGGAGGCATTTTCGTGATTAAGAATGTTGTTACTAATACGAAGGGATAAAATATTCCGGCTTCAATAATTCCCTTTACTTTTCCCGTGAGGTTATAATTTTTCTTGAAATATCTATGCCAGACCAACAAATTTTGCAAGTGACCTATTCTGACTCTCAGATAAAGAGAAGGCAAGAATATAAAGAAGAGCAATTCACTAATTGAGACTGTCAACAACGGAGTAATATTTTTATAAAATATTGACAGGGAAATAGCAATTAAGAAGATAATTTGTGAAGCCATTCTATGTGAGAGAGCGGTGAGGCAGGCAAGCAAGAGCATTATAAAGAAGAATACAGGGCAATTAGTTTTAAGGAAAAGCAGGGTACTAACGAAAAAGAGCTGAACAAAAAGTGCTCCTAAAGGACGAGGTGTCAAGGAAGAAGTTGTAGGCAAGAGGATTGGTGATGTTGTATATATAAGTGCTGTAAAAAGAGACAGCGATATAGAATTTGTAAAGCAATACATTAACCCTGCGCTTATGGCAGAGATTACTGCATCCGTGAGGGGTGAAAAATAATATCTATATTTTTCTATAAATTGCTGAGAGAATACTGATAGTAAGATATATAGAAGCGGAGGGTAATAAAATGTGTTTCCTGTCAAATAATATGGGATTGTATTTGGTATTTTTTTTCTTTCACGGATAGTTTTTATTGCTAAAAGGTGTTCCCAGGTATCTACTTCAAAAACAGGTTCATGATACCATGGTGCTATTCTGATTAAAAAAGTAACGCACAAAATTAATATTAACAATCCAAAAATCATATTTTTCTCTTTTTTAGATATTTAGATAATAAATCGAAGCATATACGGAAATCGCTTATTTTTATAAGGAGAGTATCTTTACAGGAGTTTCCAGAAATTTTTAAGAACACAGCGAGCATAAATATTGTAGATGTAGCATAAGCGATTGTTGAAGCGAATGCCGCCCCAGAAATTCCCCATCTGGGTATCAATAATAGATTCAGAGGAATATTGACTAACAGTGAAACAAGGGAAGCCATCGCTCCAATTTCGGGTTTTCCTCTGCCTGCCAAATCACTTGAGAGAACCTTGTCAATACTCAATATTATGACACCAGGTAATAAGATAAGGAAAGGCAACACTGATGGGAGAAATGCTTTTCCATAGATAAATTTAATTAATGGCTTAGCAATAATTGCAAGCATAAACGAGATTACTAAGATTATAAAGAGAGAGGTACGGGTAACTTTGGGAGTTAGACGGGATGCCTTTGTTCCTCCGATGTAGGAGACTCTTGGGAAGAGCACTGTAGCTATAGATGCAGGGACAAGCCAGAGTTGTTCCACAATTCCCACGGCAAGCGAATAATAACCGAGGACTGTAAAGTTTAAGAAATAAGCTACTAAGAACATATCAAGCCGATAGTTCAGGAATTGTGCTAAATTGCCAACCCAAGCTTTGAAGCCGTAACTTGTAGATTCTCTCAGCAATTTTGTATCAATATTAAGTTTTAATTTTCCTATTTTCTGTATAAGAAAAAATGTGATTAATGCAATGAGTATAATGTTAAGAACATAAGCTGTGACTGCTCCGGATACACTTTTTTTAAATATAGTAACAAAAAAGACAATAAATAAAAGGTAAAGGGCTGGATTTATTATATTTATTATGCTAAAAGTGGCAATTTTTTCTCTACCCACCAATATACTAATAGAATATGAGTAAAGTAATGAAAATGGAATTATAGAAATTGCGAGCCATAATAAAGAAAGCGGCACATGCTTTGAAGCTATAAATTCTTTAAATACGGGAATATGTGAACCTAAATAAAAAGCCAGGATTAATAATCCTCC
This sequence comes from Caldifarciminota bacterium, assembly GCA_023129325.1. Classification (GTDB taxonomy): domain Bacteria; phylum Hydrothermota; class UBA3073; order JACQXS01; family JAGMCI01; genus JAGMCI01. The sequence continues at coordinate 107,243 of JAGMCI010000017.1, read as the reverse complement.
AATTACAATAGCTGAGAAAAATGTATTAGATACAATATTTTCTCCAGGATATTTTCTATTAGCTGTGAAATAAGTATTAGCAGCTCCAATGCCCAGGTTTCCTAACATAGTGAGCAATGCAGGGATAAGCATTATAAAAGCAAAAGCACCTTTTCCTGAAGGTCCCAAGGCTCTAGCAATGATTATTGAAATTCCAAACCCTAAAATAAAAGAAATCACCCGTGATGAAAAAGCCTGGGAACTCTTTTTAATAAAATCGTTTTCACTCTGACGAATCGGGACGAGCATATCTATTCCTGATTTTTAAAAGTCAAGACCCTTAAATCAACAAATTTCTTAGGTATAGGGATAAAATAATAATCAAACGGTTTTAATACTATAAACAACATTTTTTTAATAAAACAGGATACTTTTTCATTAGGTATTAAAGCCAAAATATAACCATATCTTCGCAAAGTTCTGATTCCTATCTGTGGTAAATACAATTCATCAATTAGCACGCATCCATTTTTCTTAAATATATTTATCCACTCTTGTCTTGTTTTCACACTTATATATGGTGAATTCTGTTTTATCTTTTGAACCAATAATGGAGAAAATTCAAGCATAAGAATATATCCATTTCTCTTAAGTACTCTGGTCATATTCGTTATGGCGGCAGAAAATATTTGAGGTTCGGTAATATGTTGAAGCACTGTAACACTGGTTATTAAATCAAATGAATTTGAATGGAACTTCATATCTTCCACGCCCGTTGCATAGAAATTAATGTTAAGAGCATAGGCATCTTTAATTTCTTTAACTCTCTTCTTGGCTTCTTTTATTGCTTCAACACTTATATCAACTCCAGTCACATCTGCACCCTTTTGCGCAAATTCAAGTGCTAAATCCCCTATCCCACATCCAATATCTAATATTTTCTTGTGCTTGTCTATTGTGATACCTGCGCGAGTTAACACTTTCTCAATTGCTCTTAAACGAAGTGGCTGGTCATATATATATAACAACTTATCATTCCATCCTGTGTGTCCATAAATTCTAACTCTCTCGTTCCAAAAAATTTCAGGTTTATACTTCAAGATTTCTTTCTGAGAGAATAATACAATCTCTCAATGTAATCCATATTCTTTCTATAATCTCCTTCAACACTGATAAGTCTTACATTATATTCTTGGGCATTTTTCTTACTCTTTGATGAAATATTTAAAGCAGACAAAATAGCATTACTCAGGTCTATACTATCTCGAGGGTTCACAAGCAGTCCATTTTTTCCGTCTTTAATCCACTCACGATTTGCTGGAAGGTCAGAAACAATTGGAAAACACCCGTAGGCCATAGCTTCTAACAAGGAGACAGAAGTGCTGTCAGAACTGGGAATAGATATTACTATATCAGCGACACGATAAAATATAGGCATTTCATTATGCTCTATTTGCCCTGGAAATCTGGTGGCATGCCCAACATTAAGAGATTTTGCTAATTTTATAATTTTCTCTTTGTTTCTTCCTTTCCCTAAAAATATAAAAGTTAATTTAGGGATTTCTTTGAGAACTTTAAAAATAGATTTTATAATAATATCGCTATTGTATACTTCTTCAAAACCTCTGGGACACAGGATTATAGGTCCATTCTTAATCTCTAATCTATCGCAAAACTCTTTTCTTTCATATAAATTTGCTCTCTTATTAGTAAAATTTTCTAAATCCACTCCCCATTGTACTTCGCGTATCTTCGAAAAATTAGCTCCTAACAAAACTACCCTATTACGAACATGTTTAGAATCTACGGTAATTAAATCCACTTTCTTGAGGGCATATTTCACCTGCCATCGAGCAATCCATGATTTAACAGAGTCAACTAAGATATCTGAGCCCCAAGCTGTAAGTATTAGGGGCCGAAACGATGATGCAGCAGCATAAAATCCGTAGTCTGAAATATAATGCCCATGGAGAACATCAGGCTTTATTTCTCTAATTAATCGCTTAATCCGTGGTATGCATCTTAATTTCAAAATCCTCCTGATAGGTAATGGTAAAAAGGTAAAAAAATGTATGTTTAATGAATGAACCTTAATTCCTTCAATTTGCACAGGGGAAAAAGAAACAAGATGAACTTCATGCCCTTTATTAACGAAATACTGCATCCATCTTCTTGTGTGGATACTACGGAAACTTCCTATAAAACAAAGTCTCAATTTTGGGCGCTTAGCCACTTAATTTCTTCCTTTAGCCCTTTTTCAAGAGTCCAAATTGGATGATAGCCAAGAGTTTTTATGGATTTTGAGATATCAGATAGGGTATGTTGTATATCGCCTTTGCTCTTTTCTATATAGCTTAATTTTGCAGGTCTGCCAATTATTTTTTCCAAAATGTTTACGCCTTTATTCACTATTGTGGTTGTTCCACCTCCGATATTATACACTTCTCCAGCTTGGGCTAAATCTTTTGCTTTAATAGTTGCTTCAATTGCATCATCAATATATGTGAAATCGCGAGTTTGGGTTCCGTCTCCGTAAATTTCAAATGGTTTTTCGCCTAATATTGCTTTAATAAACTTGTGAAATGCCATGTCTGGTCTTTGTCTTGGACCATAAATTGAAAAATAACGAAGAATAGTAATTGGTAATTGGTAATTAGTAAAATATAATTTGCATAGATGTTCACAGGCAAGCTTTGTTACTCCATAAGGCGAAATTGGATTGCAAGGCATATTTTCTTTCATTGGTAAGGGCGTATTGCAATACGCTCCTATATTGCCATAAACTGAAGAACTTGAAGTGTAAATAAATTTCTTTAATTTGAATCGTCGCGATGCTTCAAGTAATTTGTGAGTTGCAAGAACATTATTGTCAAAGTAAATTTTAAAACCTTCTTCCCATGAGGTTCTTACTCCCGACCTGGCAGCCAGATGAAAGATTGTTATTGAGTCATTAAGTGATTCTTGCCTGCCAGCAAGGCAAGGAGTTATTGAAGATAGATTTAAAGTAAGTAGGTTGGCTTCGTGGAAAGTAAAATTAGGTTGTTTTATTAACCATTTTATATTCCTTTCCTTTGTATTGCGTGAGTAAAAATCATTAAATGAATCTATCCCAATAACATTATATCCGAGCTTAACTAATTTTTCGGCTAAATAACTTCCAATAAATCCAGCTACTCCTGTAACTAAACAGTACTCCATTTTTGATTTTTAATTTTTACTCCGCCTGAGGCGGATTGATTTTCTTACATTACCATTCCGCCATCAAGGTGAATGGTTTGTCCTGTAATGTAGTTTGCCTTTTCTGATATAAGAAAACTCACCAAGTCGGCTACTTCTCCTGGAGTTCCGGGTCTCTTTAAGGGAATAGATTCAATGTAAGCTTTTTTTACTTCTTCCGTAAGTTGTCCGGTCATTTCTGTTTCTATATAACCAGGAGCTATAGTATTACAGGTAATATTTCGGATTCCTACTTCCTTAGCAATAGACTTTGTAAATCCTATTATTCCTGCCTTTGAGGCAGCATAATTTGATTGACCCCGATTCCCAATAATCCCTATTATTGAAGAGATATTTACAATCCTGCCCCACTTCTTTTTAATCATCCCAGGAAGAAAGGCGCGAGTGCAATTAAATACACCTTTAAGGTTAATATTAAGAACATTATCCCAGTCTTCCTCTTGCATACGGAGTAAGAGCTTGTCACGATTTATACCTGCATTATTTATAAGAATATCAATATCTCCTGTACTCTTAGCAGCAGAGGTAACATCTTTAAAAGAAGCTATATCAACTTTCATAAATAAAGCATCAATAGCTTTGGCTATGTCAGACCCTTCATCAACGATATCCCAAATAATTATCTTTAAACCATCGGCTTTGAGTTTTTGTGCAATTGCTTTACCAATCCCACGGGCACCACCGGTTACTAAAGCAATCATTTTACCCCCTCCTTAAAATCCTAAATCCGAAGCACTAAATTCTAAACAAATCATAATGTTTTAAATCACAAATTCAAAATATGAACTTATAACATTGAAATTTAGGGAATTGGAATTTGTTTAGTCCTGAATTTAATTCAGGATCGGATTTAGTAATTAGAATTTTTGATTTCTGATTTGTATTTTTGATATTTGATTTTTGCATTTATATGAAGTCTGGTTTAATGACTTTGACTTCAGGATTTATTTTTCTTATCAATCCTGAAAGAACCTTCCCTGGACCTAATTCTATAAAGGTATTCACTCCGAATTTTATCATATTTTCAATTGAATCAACCCATCTCACTGGAGAAATAATTTGATTTTTTAGAGCTTCTTTTATGTCAAGCGGAGATGTGGTTAATTTGCCAGTAACATTTGGAACTACAGGAATAACTGGAGATTTGATTTCTATTTTTAGTAATACCTTTTCAAATTTTGAAAATGCTTCTTTCATAAGCGGGGAATGAAAAGCTCCACTTACCCGTAGAGGAATAACTCTTTTTGCTCCGCTATTTTTAAGAATTTCACTTACTTTTTCTATGCTCTCTGGCTCTCCAGAAATAACAGTCTGGAGAGGAGAATTATAATTAGCAACACTTATAATGCCTTCCTTACTTACTTCCCTGACCACCTCTCCAATTTGAGATGCCTCTATCCCAATCACAGCAGTCATTCGGCCCGGGTTAATTTCACCTGCTCTTGACATAAGTTCACCCCTAAATCTAACAAGATGTAATACATCATCAAGCTCAATAGCATTAGCTGCAAAGAGGGCAGAATACTCACCCAATGAATGCCCAGCTACAACTGAGGGTTTATAATTTTCTTTTTCCATAAGTTTAAAACAAGCAATAGAGTGAAGAAGTATCGCAACCTGAGCATTTTTTGATTTTGTAAGTTCATTTTCAGGACCCTCAAAAGATATATCCCTGATATTTATGCCTAATATTTGATTTGCTTTTTCATAAAGTTCCCTTGCCTCAGAGTAATGGTCATATAAATCTTTTCCCATCCCCACATATTGAGCGCCTTGTCCTGGAAACACGAAAGCTACTTTATCCATTTGTTTTACTATATATCATACAATCTAATTTGTCAAGTTTTTTAACTTTCAGAGATACCTAATAACCTCAGATAGTAACTATCTTTATCTTATTTTGATTTTTTTCTTATATTTCTCTCTGGTAAAAAAACTTAATATCAGTTGGTAATTATAAAATTTTGAACAATAAATAACAAATATAATTCACACAATACAAGGAGAATCAGAACAAAGAGAGCATTGCCTCCTCACTTTGTTTGGAGTATCCGCAACTTTTTCTTGACACAAGACAGAAATGAGATATAATTCCAGATATGTTTGATACTGAGCAGGAAAAGATTAGAATTAAGAAACTGAAGTTATTGAAAGAAAAGGGAGTAATCCCCTATCCTTACAAGTTTAAGGTTACTTATACTATTCAAGATATTCAAACCAAAGCACCTGAACTTATAGCCAAAAAGAAGTCCATCCAATCAGCAGGTAGAATCACAGCTATTCGGGGACATGGGAAGACAATCTTTGTAGACCTCCAGGATAGGTATGGGAAAATTCAAATTTATTTACAATCCAAGCTACTTGGCGATAAGTATGAAATTTTTAAATTACTTGATATTGGCGACTTCATTGGAGTAAAGGGAGAATTGTTTGAAACTCATACTAAGGAACTAACTATATTAGTCCAGGACTTCACTTTACTTTCTAAATCGCTTCATCCATTGCCCGAAAAGTGGCATGGATTACAGGATAAAGAAATAAGATACCGCAAAAGACATCTTGACCTGATTATGAACCCGGATGTAAAGAATGTATTTCTTACTAAAGTAAAGCTAATTAAAGAAATAAGAAACTTTCTTGATAACCGTGGCTTTATCGAAGTTGATACTCCCATATTGCAACCTGTTTATGGAGGTGCGTTTGCTGAGCCATTTAAGAGTCATTATAAAGCACTTGACCGTGATTTTTATTTAAGAATTTCGGACGAACTTTATCTCAAAAAACTTATTATTGGAGGACTTGATAAGGTCTATGAATTCGGCAAGGACTTTAGAAATGAAGGCATAGACAGGCTTCACAATCCAGAGTTTACACAACTTGAATTATATCAAGCTTATGCAGATTATGAGGATATAATGCAAATTGTAGAACAGTTATTTAAAAATTTGCTTACAAAAATAACCTGCCCGACGGTCAAGCGGGAAGGAAAGAACGAAATAACTTATCAAGGGATAAAAATAAAATTTAAAATCCCCTGGCAGAGAACTACATTTTTTGATGCCCTGAAAAAATATACAGGCAAAGACTTAAAAAACTCTGATATATCAGAGATAACCCGGATAGCGGAGGAAAATGAAATTCTAATTTTAAAAGGTTATCATAGGGGTAAAATTCTTAATTCTCTTTTTGAGACCCTTGTTCAGCCAAATCTTATTGAGCCTACTTTTATAATTGATTATCCAAAAGACATCTCTCCCCTTGCAAAAGAAAAAAGAGGTGACCCCTCACTTGTTGAGCGGTTTGAGCTTTTTGTGGCAGGCATAGAACTTGGGAATGCCTTTTCTGAACTCAATGACCCTTTAGAACAGCTTGAGCGATTCAAATCACAGCAAGAATTCAGAAATAAAGGAGACCTTGATGCTCAAATTATGGATAAAGATTTTATTGAAGCTCTTGAATTTGGGATGCCACCAACCGGAGGATTAGGACTTGGGATTGACAGGATAGTAATGTTATTCACAGATTCTCATTCTATAAGAGATGTAATCCTATTTCCACAACTCAGGACATAAAAAATGCAAGCCAAACCACAAATTATACAAATTAGAAATCTGTTAAATCTATCAAATCTGTGGTTTCAAAATGAAACTTGAATTTTTTATAGCAAGGCGCCATATTACATCATCAGGTGGGGCGTTCAGAAAAGTAATTTCTGGTATCTCAATTGGTGGAGTTGTAGTTGGAGTTGGATGCTTGCTCATAGTAATGTCAGTTGAGAACGGATTTCATAAAAATTTACAGGATAAAATATTAACTGCTACGCCTGAGGTCATGGTTCTTAGATTTCATCGCGAACTTATATCTGATTACCAATTTTTATCACAGCGTATTCAAAAAATTCAAGGAGTTAAAGATGTAAAACCTTTTATTTATACAAAAGGAATATTAAAAAGCAGAACTAATCAAGCTGGAATTGTATTAAGAGGAATTCCTGAGAATCAAGAAATTAAGAATCTAGATGGTGAGCTTGATGGACTTGTATTAGGCAAGAGCCTGGCTGATGAATTGGGAGCTTTTTTGTATGACACTTTAACCTTATTTGGAATCTCTCAACCGAGCTTAGCCGGAATAAGGTCAAAAAAATTTAAAGTAACTGGAATATTTGATGCTGGACTTTATGAATACAACGCATCTCTCGCTTACCTGCCCCTTAAGGCTACTCAAGATTTTCTTGGGTTTGGCGATAAAGTAACAAGACTTGAGCTTAAGTTATCTGATATATATAATGCACCTGAGATTGCAAAAACAATCAATAAAGAAATTGGTTATCCATATTATACTAAGCACTGGATAGAATTAAACTCAAATTTATTTTCCACACTGCGACTTGAAAAGACAACATTCTTTATCCTTCTCTTGCTTATCATTGTGGTTGCATGCTTTGGGATAGCAGCTACTCTTATTATGCTTATTACTCAGAAGACTCGTGAAATAGGCGTTCTACGAGCCCTGGGAGCAACTTCAAAATCAATAAAAAAGATGTTTATGTTAGAAGGAATGTTAATAGGAGTTATAGGCACTGCGATGGGAACAGTTATTGGTTGGGGCTTTTCCTTTTTGCTCAGCAAATATCATTTCCTTAAATTACCGCCCGGAGTTTCTATAGTTTATGGACTTGAAACTCTACCTGTTTATATGAAATTATGGGATTTTGTTCTTGTCGGATTAGGAGCTATTTTTATATCTTTTTTAGCAAGCCTTTACCCAGCCTCCAGAGCGTCAAGACTCTTACCATCAGAGGCAATAAGATATGAGTAAAATTCTTAAGGCACAAGATATTTATAAGATTTATAAGGAGGATGAAAAGGAAACTGAAATTTTAAAAGAGTTAAACCTTGAAATTAAAAAAGGGGAAATAGTTGTAATTCTTGGACCTTCTGGGTCTGGGAAAACAACTTTAATCCATATACTGGGTGGACTTGATAAACCTACTAAAGGTAAAGTATTGCTTGATGGTGTTGACCTCTTTGCTCATTCTGATTTAGAGCTCTCAAGAATAAGGAATCAAGAAATAGGCTTTGTATTTCAGTTCCATCAATTACTTCCAGAATTCACAGCTCTTGAAAATGTTAAGTTGCCCGTTCTGATTGGTGAAGATTCTTCGCTATCGCTCAGAATGACAAGGGAAAAGCGATGTATTGAACTTCTTGAAGAAGTAGGGCTTAAGGGGAAAGAAGCACGGCTTCCATCTATGCTTTCAGGCGGAGAGCGACAAAGAGTAGGAGTAGCAAGAGCTCTTGTGAATGAGCCCAAAATTGTGCTTGCAGATGAGCCATCTGGAAACCTTGATTCAAAAACAAGCGGAGATTTACATCAATTATTTTTAAACCTTAATAAATCACAAGGAGTTACATTTATAATTGCTACTCACAAAGAATCACTCTGTAAGATAGCCAGTAAAGTGTTTGAATTAAAAGATGGAAAGCTCAATAAAATTGTAAATTGTAAAATGAAAAATGAAAAATAAAGAGGTTCAATTAGAGGAACGCCTGCTAAATTTTGCAGCCTCTATTATCAAATTGGCAATCAAACTTAATAAAACAGCCATTGGTCGTTATATTGGAGGACAATTAACACATGCAGCTACCTCGTCTGGAGCTAATTATGAAGAAGCATGCGGAGCAGAGAGTCGGTCAGACTTTATTCACAAAATGGGAATTGTATTAAAGGAGTTACGAGAATCACTTTATTGGTTACGACTAATTGAGAAATCCTCTTTAATATCTAAAGAGACCTTGACTCCACTTTTGCAAGAAGCTAAGGAATTAAGTAATATCATTGCAAAATCAATTATTACAGTAAAAGGGAAAAGATAACTTTGCACTTTACAATTTACAATTTGCATTTTAAAATTTAATTGTGCTTTGTGATATATGCCATAAGGAGGAAGCAACTGTATTTTATTCTATAATTATAAATAACCAGAAAACCGAGCTTCATTTATGTGAAGAGTGTGCTGCAAAAAAGGGACTTATTAAACCACCACTTCCTTCAATGTTTAAAGAATTTCTACCTTTAATGCCTCATGAGCCAGAATTTGAGAAACTCAAGTGCCTAAAATGTGGTTTGACATATAAAGAGTTCAGGAGATTAGGCAAGTTTGGTTGTCCAGAATGTTATAAAGCATTTGAAAAAAAGATACTTCCCCTTCTTCGTAAAATTCATGGAAATACTCAACATATTGGCAAAACAACTCTTATCCAGGCAAAAAAGTATGAGAAAGAGAGTAAATTATTTGAATTAAAACAAAAGTTAAAAAAAGCTGTAGAAGATGAATCTTATGAAGAAGCCGCTCATATAAGAGATGAAATAAAGAAACTTAATAAACACGGAGGAACACTGATATGAACACAGAAAGCCACAGAAATTTGTGTGTATCAGTGTGTGTATCCGTGTGTAAATCAATGTTATGGAGTTTAAGGATTTAATATCATTCTCTCCCTCTTGGACCAATGCTCAGGGTGAATTTGCTGAAATCGTTTTCTCGTCAAGAGTGAGACTTGCAAGAAATTTAGCACAATTTAAGTTTCCTCTCAAAGCGAAAAAAGAAGAACTCAAAGAGATTTTTAATCTTGTAAAAAATTGTATGGCTTCAATCCCTGGGGAAAAACTCGTTTTCCCTTTACTCAGTCTGCGTCCACTTGACAAGGAATTTTTGGTTGAGAGACACTTTATTTCTCGGCAATTCTTTAAAAATAGAGATGGCAAGGGCATAGGAATATGGAAAGAAGAAAATTTAGCTATAATTATAAATGAAGAAGACCATTTAAGGATTCAAGCTCTTACAGCTGGCCTGAGTTTGACAAAAGCACATAAGCTTGCCAATCGGCTTGATAATGATATTTCAAAAAAACTCCCCTATGCTTTTTCATCTCAGTTCGGTTACCTTACATCGTGTCCGACAAATACAGGAACTGGACTAAGGACATCTGTGCTTATTCATTTGCCGGGTCTTGTGCATTCAGGCAAAATAAGAAAGGTAATTGAAAGATTAGGCCAGGTTGGTTTTTCAGTGAGAGGCTTTTATGGTGAAGGACAAGAAGTTGAGGGCAATTTTTTCCAAATATCAAATCAAACAACACTCGGTAGAAAAGAAGAGGAAATTGTAGATGGATTACATAAAACAGTAATCCAGGTCGTAGAATATGAAACCAGAGCCAGAGAGCTCCTGCTCAAAAATGCTGAAATTCAACTTGAGGACAAAATTTGGAGAGCTTATGCAATACTGAAGAGCGCTAGATTACTTTCAACTAAAGAATTTATAAATCTATCATCTGCTGTGAGACTTGGAGTTGGGCTTGGGATTTTGAAAAAAGTATCCTTGAAAACATTAAATGAACTTCTAATCTTTACTCAACCAGCACACTTACAAAAAATTACCGGCCACCCAATGGAGCCTGCTGAAAGGGATACAAGAAGAGCATCATATGTAAGACAAAAACTATAACTAAATTGCAACCACAGAAGACACAGAGGAAAATAGTTTGTAGGCACGATTATATTGACAAACATTGTTTTTACATAATTGAGGATAAAAATAATAAATGTTGGCTTGAAGGGATGAGAGACCGACGAACATGCAAGTGGCAATGGTACATTATGGAAAAATACCTAAGAGACGCAGGGTTTTGCGAATTTACTGCAGAAGAGTTTATTGCAGAGAATGGGGAAAAATTTCAGTCAATCATCGCAAAAAGAGATTAAGGTCAAAATCTGTGTGATCTGTGGCTACTAAAATGGTTCTTGCAATAGATATTGGAAATAAGACTACTTGTATCGGATTATTTAGAGATAATAAACTCATAAATCCACAAAGAATACCAAATAATGAGCTTTTTGATATACAGACCTATCTTCCACAAAGGAAAATTGATAGTGTGCTTATATCATCAGTTGTTCCTGCCAAGAATGAAGTTTTTACTCGTGCAATTCAGGGTTTTTATGAATTATCTCCTATCTTCATTGATTTAACCTATCTTAAAGGAGCCTATCCAGGAATGGGTGCAGATAGAGTCGCAAATCTAATTGGAGGCAAGAGGTTGTTCGGATTACCACTCTGTGTGGTTGACTTTGGAACTGCAACAACTATTGATACTCTCAACTCAAAAGGTAAATATGTTGGTGGAATAATTCTTCCCGGTATAAAATCAGGATTTGATATACTCCATAATAAAACAGCAATTTTGCCTAAAATTTCTTTTCCTACAAGAACAGAATTGCCCCTACTTGGTAAATCTACTAAAGAGTGTATTGAATCTGGTGCTTATTGGGGTGAAGTGTTTAGAATAAAAGGCTTGCTTAAAGAAATTAAGAAGACTATAGAAGTAAAATTAGTAATTACAGGAGGACTTGGTAAACTTTTCAGCAAGCCTCTCGATGCTTCTTACGAACCTTGGCTTACTCTATGGGGTTTAAAGTTTAGTCTTTGGAAAAAAATTGACAAGGGAAAAAGTTAGTATATATTTAAATTTATGGAATTGCAGGAATTAAAAAAAGATATTGTTTTTGAAGATAAATTAAGGGGATTCAATCTCGTATTCCGCTCTACCTGGGGCTTATTTAGTCCTAAAAATATTGACGAAGGCACAAGATTGTTGATAGACCAACTTGAAGTAAATGAGACTGATACTTGCCTTGATATTGGCTGTGGTTATGGGGCTATTGGATTGGTGATGGCAAAATTGGCTCCAAAAGGAAAGGTGTATTTAATTGATAAAGATTTTGTAGCTATTAAATATGCACAAAAAAATATTAAACTTAATGGAGTTCAAAATTGTGAAGTTTCTTTAAGCAATGTATTCAATAATCTTTCACATACAAAATTTAATGTCATTGCTTCTAATCTCCCAGCTAAGGTAGGGAAGGAGCTTCTCTATATTATAATGACGGAATCAAGGAGACGACTTAAAAAGGAGGGTAAATTTTATGTAGTCACAATTTCAGGTTTAAAAGAATATATTAAAAGGGAATTTAAAAATGTATTTGGCAACTATAAGAAATTAAGACAAGGAAAAAGATATACAGTAGCATTAGCAATAAAATGATAAAACTTTATCTTGATATTGAAACTATTCCAGGTCCTGAAGAATTGCGTAAAGAAATAAGCGAGGAGCTTATCCCTCCAGCTAATCTCAAAACTTTATGGGAAATCAGCAAGTGGAGAGAAAAAGAGAATGAAAAGAAATATCGTGATACTGCTTTAAATGGAGACTTTGGTCAAATCCTCTGCATTGGTTATATAAAGGAAACATTATCCTGCGAAACTGAAAATGTCATTAAAGGAGAAGAGTGCCAAATCTTAGAAAATTTCTGGCATCTCGCTAAAGATGTTGACCAATTTATTGGACATAATATTCTTGATTTTGACCTCAAGTTTATCTGGAAGAGGTCTGTTATTCATAAAATTAAGCCAAGCATTAAATTAAGCTTTGCCAGATATAGAAGTGATGTTATTTATGATACAATGCAAGAATGGGAAAAATGGCATGGTTATGTAAAGCTTGATAAATTAGCAAAGATTTTTGGGCTTCCTTCATCAAAAGAGACACTTGATGGAAGCAAAGTTTACGATTATTATAAGGAAGGCAAACTTCAAGCTATATATGATTACTGCCTCAAAGATGTTGAGCTTACGAGGAAAATTTATAAGCGAATGAACTTTATTTTATGATTCCTGAACCTTACAAAATAAAAACCTGTGAGCCAATTAAATTGGTTGAAAGAGAAGAGCGAGAACAATCGCTCAAAAAGGCACATTTTAATACTTTTTTGCTTCCAGCTGAAAAAGTATATATAGACCTTGTTTCTGATTCAGGAACCGGGGCTTTATCAACCAATCAATGGGTAAATATCATATCAGCAGACGAATCATTTGCTTACCAAACAAGTTATTTTAAACTTATGGAAATAACAAAATCTATATTTCCTTTTAAACATATATTTATTGTCCATCAGGGAAGAATGGGAGAACATATACTATTTAAATTTCTGATAAAGAAAGGATTTTATGTACTCTCTAATTCTTTGTTTGAGACTACAAGAAAAAATATTAAATATTATGGAGGAGAGGGAATTGATTTGCCAGATGAATTGGGAAATATTGATATTGAAAAACTTGAGAATTTTATAAATAAAGTTGGCGCTTCTAAGATTTCATTTATCCTTTTAACACTCACCAATAATTCTCTTGGTGGCTGGCCAGTGAGTTTTGAGAATATCAAGAGTTGTAACTCTTTGCTCTCAAATTATGGAATCCCACTCTGGTTTGATGCATCAAGATTTTCTGAAAATGCCTGGTTTATAAAAGAAAAGGAACTACCAAAATTATCAATCAATCAAATAATTAAAAAAGCCTTTTCTTATGCTGATGGCTTTTTGATGAGTGCTAAAAAGAGCGGTCTATCATCAGTTGGAGGACTCATTGGAACAAATAATGATGAACTTATAAAAAAGATTAAAGATTTTGCCATAGTAGTTGATGGCTTTACTTCACACGGTGGGATGTCTGGCAGAGATATAGCCAGTATGGCTCAAGGACTTTTAGAGTCAACAGATGAAGATTTACTCAATTTCAGAATTCAACAATTAAGGTGGTTTGGTAACTTATTTGGGAAAATTCCTATCCTTAAGCCAACTGGTGGACTTGGCATTTACATAAAAACAAAGGATTTTCTCTCTGTTGAATTTCCAAGTATGGCTTTTTCAAATGAGGTCTGGCTTGAAGGAGGAGTGAGAGGTGCTCCTTGGGGTGATTATTACAGATTAGCAGTCCCAAGAAGAGTTTATACAAATAACCATTTACAATATACAGCAGAAATAGTAAAAAAAGTCTTTGAAAATAGAGAGAAAATAAAAGACCTAAAATCTATTTACCCTGATAAATCGGGACTTGGCATATTTGGTGCAAAATTTAGGTTAAGAAAAAAATTGCAACCACAGATTACACGGATTAAACGGATTAAGAAAAAAACTATTTCAGTGAAATCTGTGTAAATCTGTGCAATCCGTGGTTTAAAATGAAGCGTAAAATTAGAGTTGGAATAATATTTGGGGGTAGAAGTGCTGAGCATAATGTATCACTTACCTCCGCGGCTGGTATCCTTAAGGCAATAGATAAGAAAAAATTTGAAGTCATTCCAATTATGATTTCAAAACAAGGAAGATGGCTATCTTTGACAAGTTCGCACTCCTTACTGGAGACAAGCCAAAAGTTATTGGAAGATAGACTTTTGAAAGATGAAGAAAAAAGCCTTGTGCTTGTTGGAGACCCTGAAATAAAAGGATTCGTTAAGTTAAATGATAAAACTATTCAAAAACTTGATATAGTATTTCCCATCCTTCATGGTGCTTTTGGAGAAGATGGCAGTGTTCAAGGACTTATGAAATTAGCATCTCTACCCTGTGTAGGAGCAGGTATTCTTGCCTCTGCTTTGGGGTTAGATAAAATTGCTATGAAATCTGCATTTGAACATCATAATCTGCCTGTCCTCAAATATTCTGGTATCTTAAGCAAAATTTGGTTAAAAAGGAAATCACAAATTATTGACCAAATTAAAAAAGATATTGACTTCCCCTGTTTTATTAAGCCTGCAAATACAGGTTCAAGTGTTGGTATTTCCAAAGCGCATAATGTATCAGAAATAGAAGACGCTATGTTAAAAGCCTCAAAATATGACAGAAAAATTATTATTGAAGAATTTATTGACGTAAGAGAAATTGAATGTGGAGTCCTGGGAAACGATGAGCCAAAAGCATCTGTGCTTGGTGAAGTTGTCCCTTGTAATGAGTTTTATGATTATGAGGCAAAATATTTATTAGACGGTAGTAAATTGATTATACCAGCTAATTTGTCTCCTGAAAAGACAAAAGAAATCCAAGAGTTAGCTATTAAAGCATTTACAGCCATTGACTGTGCCGGGATGGCACGGGTTGACTTCTTTTTAGAAAAGAAAACCCAAAAGGTTTTTGTTAATGAAATAAACACAATTCCCGGCTTCACACCTATAAGTATGTATCCTATGCTTTGGGAAGCAAGTGGTGTCCCCTACTCTGAATTAATCACAAAGTTAATTGACTTAGCTCTAAAAAGACACCGAGAAACAAAGAACTTATTATAAACCACAGAGCACACAGAGAAAAAAATAGCCATAGATTACACAAATTATAAAAGGTTCGAACAAAGTGAGAAAGTTATGCTGTAACTCGGTGGTGGGAAGGCACGCTATTTTATTTTTTTCGCTTTAAAAATAATTGTTGGACCAATTAATTTAACTAACTTTTCTGGATATATTTCTTTCCATATTTTCTTGACTCTCCACGCTTTTTGTTTTTTTACATACAAAGGCTCAATAATCTTTTCAACGAAAAATTTGG
This sequence comes from Caldifarciminota bacterium, assembly GCA_023129325.1. Classification (GTDB taxonomy): domain Bacteria; phylum Hydrothermota; class UBA3073; order JACQXS01; family JAGMCI01; genus JAGMCI01. The sequence continues at coordinate 91,595 of JAGMCI010000017.1, read as the reverse complement.
ATTTTACCAGAGCATTAAATATATCGCTAACTTTCCTTTTATACATAACAAACTTGTGTTTTGTTCCGTCCGGCCAAGTTTCTATCTCTATGTGTTTTCCAGTTTTGAAATACCTATTTTCAATTTTAAAAGTTTTTGGGTTAACTGTATCATAAAAAGGGTGATTTAAACTGAAGACAAAAATTCCATTTTTCTTTAAAATTCTGTAAACTTGTTTGAAAATACTTAATATATCCGAAGAATATAGAAGTGCAAATGCAGAAAAAACTATATCATAACTATTTGATTTAAACTGATTTAGATCTTGAAATATTCCATGTACGAATTTAACTTTAACTTTGTTTCTCTTTGCTAGTTTTTCTGCAAATTTTAATTGCTCCACTGATATATCAATTCCAGTACATTTTGCTCCTTGCTTTGCAAAGACTATTGAACATTGACCGCCACCACAACCTATTTCTATGATTTTCTTCCCTCTAACAGTTCCCAATAATTTCAACTTATTTTCATCAGGAGCATAAGGACCGTAGTGTGCAGATCTTGTATGAATCTGAGCATCTTTTTGATAACCTGAGGATACTTCATTCCACCATTTTTCAATTTCTTTTGTCATAATATTATAAGGGTAACGTCTTATTTTAGCAACTAAACTGTACCAATTTATAATTATAAAGTAAATTCAAAAGTTTGTTAAATCTGTGTTCATTCCTGCCTGCCATGGCCCATTAGTTAACGGACAACGAGCAGGTGTGGCTAAAAGCAGTCAGTTCCCATTTTATAGGCGGTTTTTATCAGCTTTTATGAGATGTTTGGGATAACTTGTTGGTATAAGTCGCGTTATCTCTTCAAGCCATTCTAAACTAAAGCCCCTGTGTCTTGTCTTACTTAATTTTCTAAAATCTTCCCGTCTCGTAGTTGACTTTGCGTCTTCTATTAAGTCTTTTTTATCTTCCTTTATCAATATCTCCATATCTTTTTATCAATATGTTAAAATCTTTATCTAAACCAAACAAGTGAAAATACTCATTTAATAATCCCCAATCAATCTTGTCTTTGTATTTATCAAGAATTGATTCAATATCGGCAAGTTCTCTATTCTTGCGGGTTGGGTCATTTATCATTGCCTGTATTTTAAGTCCAATGATATCCTCTGGGCATAATACCTTAATAGTTAGGTCATCAATTTTTCTTACCTGGGCTCGCTTTAACATCTTTTTTGAGTATTTTCTAAATGCATGCACAAAATCAACTTCACCAAGTGATAATGCTTTACCTACATATTGAGAGACATTTTCGGTTTTAAAGACTAATTTATAACTCATTATTTTCATTATTTTATCTATTTTTTTAAAATCGCCTTCATGCACAAGGAAATCAAGGTCTACTGTTGTTCGTGGTATGCCAAGCATTGCAAGTGAAAAGCCACCCATAAGTCCGTATCTCACATCCTCTCTATCGAAATTCTTTATAAGTAGTGAGAGAACCTTTTTAAATTCCATAATAAATATACTTTCTCACTTCTCTTTTCCAAAATTAAAATATATCATATCTTTATAAATAGGTCAAGATTTTTTGCACATTGTGGTTATTTTAATTATTTTTCCATCTTAAAACAAGGCTATAGAAGGCGTAGTATTCAAGGGCTAATAGAGGAAAGCCCAAGTATCCAAAAAGAGGCATCTCAAAGATTTTGGGTCCAAAGGCATACGGAACTTGATATATCCATTTGGCAGTTGCCCAATAGTTCCAGAATTCCCATAAAAATCCGCAAATTAGTCCCCCAAAAAAGAGGCATAAAAATCTCTGAAAATTGCCAAGTTGCCATTCCTTAAGGATTGACTTTCGCCCTTTAAGACAGTTAATGGGGTCTAATAGAAATATAAACCCCAGCCATAGAGGGATGGCAAGATATTTTGCTACTTCAGGAGGGGTAACAAGTATTGATATGAAGCAAGCTATTCCTATTATAATTAAAATATATAATATACTCTTGGGTATCTTAAATCCCCGAATCCTTAAGTTAAATGCTTCCAGTGCTTCAAGCAAATCTGTGGTCTCAAACATTCCTGGCCCTATAGTTGCAAATGCCCAGGTCATTCCTATAGCACTGAGCCAGGGTGCTGGAAATCCTTTATAAGTCCAATTTTTAAGAAACAAATTAAAGAACTCAAATAGATACCAGAATCCAGCAGAAAGAATAGCCATAAGCAAAAAAGTTTTTATCCTTTTGGTTATCCAGGATTTATGTTTAATCTTAAACACAATACCATCCATAAGCAATATATATCCAGTCCAGACCACAGGGGTAAAAAAGATGCCTGCCCACTTAACCCCAGCAAATAACAGGGCTTCAAAAACTATAATTATTACTAATCCTATGTAAAAATAAAATTTCATAACTTAATTTATTGTATCATTCCTAAATCATATGTCAAAGAAATTCTTGACAGATATGTAGAAATATGATAGATAAGATGGGATGAATTTTTTAATCCGGTTTGCAAATTATAATGATTTGGATTCTATTGTTGCTCTCTATGCTGAAACCATAAAATACATATGTCACATTACTCCTAATAAGTTCGGAAAAAAATTAAAGAAGCCACTCAATCTATCAGCAGAAAAGCAGTCATTTACAAAGGCTCTTGATGATAAGGAAACTGTTATATTCGTGGCTGAACAAAGGAAGAAGATATTGGGTTTTGTTATGGGGGTTATAGAGAATCATCCCGACGATTTTTTAGAAGCACCCTATCTTACCATTCAATATATTACTATTAGGGAAAAGTTCCGGTGCACAGGGGTTGGCAAGGCTTTAATGGAAAAAACAGAAGAATGGGCGGCTCAGAAGGGCTTTTCTACACTTGAATTAACAGTTTCACAAAACAATGAGCCTGCACAGACTTTATTTCATCGCTTAGGATATTCGCCTTTGGAAATTCGCATGGTGAAGAAATTAACGGAGTGTGCCTGAAAGTCCAAAAACACATTACGAAACAAACATTAGCACGCAGATTCTCATAGACCCGCCTGCCATAGCTGTGCGGCGGGCAGGTGAAATAGATTTATGTAATTTTGATTTTTGATATTTAATTTTTGAATTTATTAGTGGCCTGTTGGCAGGTTAATAAAATTAACTTTAAGACCAAACTTTTCTTGAAGGTGCTTGCCTATTGCTTTTACACCTAAGGTTTCAGTAGCATAATGACCTGGAAAGATGCAATTTATCTTTGATTCTTTGGCAAGCCAGTAAGCACTATGTCGTGGTTCACCTGTTATAAAAACATCAGATTTTAACTCAATTGCATCTTTGAGAAAACTTATCCCTCCCCCACTTACATAAGCAGCAAGCTTTATTTCAGGAGCACCAAAGTCCCAGACTATTGGTTTGGTCTCAAATTTTTCACTTATTTCTTTCACTAAATCAGCCAATTTACGAGGTGGGTCAAAAATAATTTCTTTACCAATTGCTACATTACCTTCTCTGGCAAAATCATCCTTTACTTTAGCATTTAATAACCTTACTGCCTGTATATTATTACCAAATTCAGAATGGGCGTCAAGTGGAAGATGAGCACAGTAAAGGGCTATATCATTATCCAATAGAATTTTTACCCTTTTATACATTAAGCCAGTAATAGGTATGCTCTTTTCTTTAGCCAGAAATCCATGATGGACAAACAAAAAATTAGCTCCCAAGTCTTTCGTAGACTTAAAAGCTTCAAGGGAAGTATCTACTGCAATAGTTACTTTATTCACTTCCCCCTTATTCTCAACTATAAGTCCATCTACAAGCGGGTCTTCTATTTCCTTAATCTTAAGTAGTTCATCTAAATATTTTACTAATTCTTCAGTCTTCATTTTACCCCCTTTTTAAAGAATTCTTTTGCTCTTTTATCTAAGGCATTTGATAGCCCTGCAGTTGTTTGGCGATAGCCAAATACTTTTTCCCAAACGTTAGTACTTTCCATGCAAAGATAAACAAAAACGTTGTCTGAATATTCTCTTATCCAGCTTAAAACTTTTTGATAGATATCTATCCTTATAGGTTTAAAATATCTTAATTTGTCATCAAGTCCAGTAATAAATTCATCATAAATTATACTTGTATTGGGAAATCTTTCCTCTATTATTGGCTTAAGGGTTGGCATAAATCTTAAGGTGCCAAGTGAAATCCAGATTATGTGTTCGGGGTTAATGTTTGAAAAAAGGGTATCAATTAACTTTTTGTAATCCTTTTCCCAGTTAGGATACCTGATAATTGGGTCAAAATGAAATCCAAGTGCATATTTATGAGTTTCGCAAACATTAGCTGATTCAAGCCTTTTTGAAAGTGAAGCAGTCCCAGACTCTTCCTCTTTTATTATTTTAGGTGGATTTAGGGACCAGGAAATAATTATATTTTTATGGTCTTTAATATTTAGTAAATTCTTTATATTAGCAGTCTTGGTTTTAAGCTCAAGGATAGCATTCTTTTTTTGAGTAAAAAATGGAATAATAAATTTAGTAAACCCTGTAATATCATCTAATGACAGGCTATCTGTAAACTCTCCGGTCCCAATCCGATAGAATGAATCATTAAGGAAATTAAGTTCATTACTCATTGAATCAAGATTAGTAAATATCTGGATTATCGGATTATTGAAGAAATAAGCTTGCAAGATACAATAACTACAATCAAGATTACAATTTGTAGTCAAGTTCAATATCTTATAGCCACAGCACACATAATTTTTAGTCCCGGGGCAAGACACTAAAAAAGGTCCCTTATTTTGAGTAAGCAACAATACTTTTTTCCCTTTTCTAACAGGGTCAAGAGATGCTTTAATTTTTGAAATAACCGTAGAGCAGTCCTTAGTATATTTTATCGGGATATTTGAAACTTTTGACAGGATATTATCAGTCAGCTTTAGGTCTTTTACTTTTTCATCAACCCATATTTCCCGAAACATATTTTAAATGACTGCCTGATGCTTTGTGGAGGAATTTACTTTATTTTTGAACTGTAAACTTTCTAACCTCAGACCAATTACTGAAAAATGAACCTGAATCTTTCTCGCTTGCTCGCCAGTAATAATCCCCGTTGCCGAGCTTGCCATAAAAACAATAAGTGCTATGAGTCCCTGAAGTATCTATTTCCATAGAATCTATAATTTCCGGCGAACTAAAGCCATCGTTATTATCTATCTCAAAATGTGAAATCATCACATATGTCGGGACATCACATTTCAGATAACATTCAGAAGAGTCGTTTGAGTTCACAGTAGCACCATCTGGAGGATATAAAGGTCGTGGACTCTCTGGAAGCACAAAAAACTTCGCATAAGACCAGGCAGTCCGGTCTCCTTTTTTAGCACACACCCTCCAGAAGCGAGTCCCACTTTCCGTATCACAAAAATACCTATACAGGGTAGTATATATCCATTTATCGTATTTAACTATTTCTGAAAAGTTCTTATCTTTAGCTATTTGTATCTCATATACTTTATAATTTCTCAATGTTTCCCACTCAAATGTAAAAGAATTATCTCTTGTCAGTGTATCATCAACAGGATAAATAATCTCAGGTCCTTCAGTTCTCATTTCACACCTCATAAAAAACAGAAAACAGAGAACAGAAAACAGAAATAAGAGGTATGTTCTCTGCCCTCTGACTTCTGACTTCTGACTTCTGATTTCTGATTTAATATACTTCATTTTAATCTAATTTAAAATCTCCATGTTTCTCAATATGTGCTACAAGACCGCCATCATTTAAAATATTCAGCATTGCCTTTGGTAAAGAAGAAGTAGTTAGTTTAATTTGTTTTGTCTTATCCTCAATTATACCTTGTAAAAGGTCAATTTCAAGTTCATCTCCTTCATCAATTTGAGAAGTATCACATTCCAAAAGTGGCAATCCTACATTTATTGCATTTCTGTAAAATATGCGTGCAAATGATTTCGCAAGCACAGCCGAGACACCAGCAATTTTTATAATTGTTGGAGCATGTTCTCTTGATGAACCTAATCCAAAATTTTTACCTCCGACAACAAAATCTCCTTTTTTCATCTTTTTAGCAAAATCTGGGTCTGCATCTTCAAGCACATGCTTTGCAAGTTCAGGTAGATTAGACCTAAGATGAAAATATCTACCCGGACATATAAGGTCAGTTGATATACTATCGCCAAATTTCCAGACCTTTCCTTTAAGTATCATATTACCTTTTCAAATCCTTTATTTAGACACAGATTAACACAGATATTCATTATTTTGCCTAACGCATTAAAATTAACTTCCTTATTTGCACAAAATTGCCTGCAGTCAATTTATAGAAATACACCCCACTGCTAAGTTTCTTCCCCCTGTCATCCTTACCATTCCATATTATTATATACAAACCAGGTTTCTCCTCTTTATCTACAAGAGTCCGTATCAATCTTCCTGTGATATCATAGATATTTAGAGATATTTTACTAAGTTTGGGTACTTGATATTTAATATTTGTAGTTACATTAAATGGATTAGGGCGATTCTGTAAAAGTTTATATCTCTTGGGAGTCTCGGGTTTATCAGGTTCTTCAACTCCTGTTGAGTAGAGCCACTCTATTATACGATGCATAACTTCATTTCTCATAGCATCAGAATTTATTGCTTCAAACCCAAAACCAAAAGTAACAGCTGCCCACTTACTAAATTGCATCATAACACCAGCATAACCACCACCTTCATAATTCTTATAATTCAATATAGTATCTCCCTTTGAACTGGGAATAATCGCAGATTGCATAAACTGATTATCCGCACCAGTGCCACCAGTTATCGTAAAATTTAATCCATCGCCTATGGGACTGCCAGATATTCCTAAAATTGTATCTGAACCTACATCGAGTAATACATTGCTTATTCCCAAATAATTAAGATAATAATAGTAAAAATCCTTTATTCCTTGACTTGATAAAAATAATAATCCCCCATTTTTAAGATATAATCTTAAATCAAGTGCCTCATCATCTGTGAATGATGCTGAGTTATAATATTCCTCTGGATATGAAATTCCACTATAAGTTGCCCCTGTGAGCCATACAACAATAGTATATTGATTGAGAATTGATGTATCTGGAGACCCATAACAAAATACATCCCAAACATCACATTCATAGCCATTGGCACCAAGCGCATCAGTATAATAAGTTTCATAAAATTTAGATTTCCCAAGAGGCGGGCGATTATAATTATCATCATCAACAACTAAGATGTCAGCAGTCTTATTAAAGGGTTTAGTTGTAAACTCCATCAAATTAGTATATTCTTTACGATTTCCAAGCCCATCCTCTGTGCTAATGTTAACATTATAGAATTTCTCCTCTTCTGCTGGTGTTATCCATACATTTCCGTAAATATGGTCGTCAGCTTTTTCATCTCCATGAATACCATCGTCGTAAAGGTCAATAGTAGCTATTGGGTTACCTGCAGGACTTTCAATTATTGCTTGTGCCAAAGATATTCCTGAACCATCTATAAGCATTGCTCTTATAGTGTCACCAGACCCAGCAACAAGGTAAGCAGGCAGTGTCTCCGGATAGTGAAGGAATGGTCCATTATCATCTGTAATTTTTAACTCAATATTATCCTCCCATTCTCCATAATTTGAATCGGTTATTTTGAGCTTGAGAGTTGTAATAACATCCGGTGAAGAGTCCAATACCTTAATTGCATAAGTTTCATCCTCTGTTTCTCCAGGACTGAGGTCAGCAAAATTCTGTATAGGATTAGGAATGTCAATATACTCAAGTGGTATTACCTCGCACTTTACCCCATAAATTGGGGCAGTACCATTATTCTTAAGTGTTATTTTTATATTCAACGAATCGCCCGGAGATGGAATAGTATCCTCATCTATAATTTCCCAATCCTGCGCAATAATTGGTCCAAGGGTAGTAAAACTGGCACCATTATTAACTGAAGTAGTATTAGCTAAAACGTCTACTGCAAGAAAGTCAACCAGATAACTCCTCCCTTCATAAGAAGTTGTCCAACTATTTCCATAAATGTGGTCACTTGCTAAACTATCATTATGAAGTCCATCATCATAAAGCTGCATTGATGCATAATGACTTTCATCAGGTGATTCAATATCAGCCCTGACTTCTGATAAACCATCCTGGTCATACACAAATGCATTTATTACAACATTATTTCCCGGGTTGACACATTTTGGAATAGCTTTTATATTCTGCACCAATGGCGCCTGTGGCGAATAGCCATTTTGAAACTGAATAAGCGCATTCTCGGCATGCTCATTTAATTCATTAAGAGTTAATCCCATTACAATAGCTATTGTAAAATTAACTTCTTCATCTGGCTGTAATGTCAAATAGGGACCTGATGATGAAAGTTGCCGCACATCTTGTGGTGTAGTGGAAACGCAGAACACTATATCCATCAGTTTTTCATATTTTAAGAAATCCTGCCCATCCTCGTCTATTATAGAATCAGTCTCATGACTCCAAGAAGCAAATCCTGTAAATCCAATATCATCTGGTGTCTCGCATAATACACAACCAATATAACCTGCTGGAGTTACCCAGTCAGGTTCATAAGCATCTGAATCATAAGTATAGCCAAGATTTAAAGTTGTATCATAACCAATCATATCATCTCCAGCCCCTTGCCCTGCTTCTGGTATTCCAGAGCCAACATCATTATCCATAAAGTAGCCACAATAAACATTTTTTAATGGGAATGGATTCATATTCCTTATTTTATAATTTATATAAATATAATCCTTATTTTCTGGCATATTAAATGAATATGTCCGTTGCTCCAGTCTTATGCCAAGTCCCCAGACATCATAGGGACCTGTATCTCTTATCCAGATAGTTGAAGCATCGCTCTCTGGTATCCAATCTCCAGCTACCCCGTAAGTATCCTGATTTGAGACAATATCACCTTCAGCTGGATTTAACTGCATATCAGGTGGACGCCTTGAATTTAAACTTGTATCTGCAAACGGCCATAAAGCTTGCCAAGGTTGGGGTGCGGTCCCTGATTGAGCAAAAAGAAACGCTCCCTCATGAGGATAGCCGCGTCCTTCAGGTATTATCTGGTCACTAAAATAAAGCCCAATCCCTGATATATCACCAACCTCACCAGCACTATCCATCTCAGGGACACTCATGCCACCTAAATCAGAGTTATAAGCACCTTTTGATACATTTAGTTGCCATGTAGTATCACTACCCTCAATTTCAGAAGGATAAAGCGCTCCAACCCATACCCCAGCGGCAAAGTTATAAAATTGATTTGAATTAGCAGGGTATTCACCACAAAGCCCATACATTCCTGCACTGTACATATCCATTGATATCCATACCCAATCCCATGTTCCATCAAAGTATTCACAACTATCTGGCATAGGAAACCATCCTCCTTGAGCAGTATTACTTATAACATAGTCAGATAAATCACCTCTTCCTATCCAATGTATCCACCAGAAATCAGCTGGCTTATCTGTTATCTCCCCTTTATAAGTGTTTGGGACTCTTTTAATATTAGATTTAGGTAAATAATACCCAAATGCCATTTGCCCAAAGATAAAGTAGATTATAAAGAAAGAAATTAATCTATATATCTTTAGTCTTTCTTTACCACGGATTACACAGATTTTAGTCTGTGAAATCTGTGGCTCCATTCTTAAATACTCCATTTAATTTATATATTTTTCTGCAAGATTTTTTACAAGCTTTGCTATTGAGATAGAGCTTGTAAGTCCAGGTGATTCTATTCCAATTAAATTTATAAATCCAGGAAACCCTATGTCTTCTTCATCTTTTATCACAAAATCTTTAAAGTCTTCATGCTGACCTTGAAGCTTTGGTCTTATTCCAGACATATCGGGACTTAAGTCATCCTTCTCTATAAAAGGCAAAAAATCTTTTACTGACTCATAAAATTCTTTCTTTTTTGATTCATCAACAGAGTAATCTAAATTACCTTTATCTGTGCCAGAGGCACATTCCGACATTCGGGAAATATAATAATCATCTGGGCCTAACTTCAATCTTCCTCCAATATCAAGGGTTACATGAATACCCAGTCCAACCTGCCTGCCTCGCCTACGAGTCAAGGCGGGCCTGACGGATGGCGGACAGGTATCCCCATTTGGGACAGGATAGATTAAATGTTCTAAAAGATGGGATTTACCATGTCCAACGCTAAAATAATCACCTTTACAAAATTTTAATTCATAATCTTGTTTTTTAATGTCAATGCCCACCATTTCTGCTATCTTATCAGAACCAAGGCCAGCACTATTAATCACTATTTTGCTCATAAAGGAAAAATAATCCCCATTACCTTCAGATATTGTAACTTTATAACCGTTTACTTTCTTATCCAATCCAACAACATTTGAATTATACACGACTTCTCCACCATTTTCTTTTGTTTTTGATATACAATATTTCATTAAGCTATGAGAGTCAAGCACACCCGTTGTGGGCGAAAACAAAGCTCCTTTTGCCTGTATATTTGGCTCAAGTTTCATCACCTCAGATTGAGAAAGGAGCTTAAGGTCACGCGCTCCATTTTCATCTCCTCTTTTCTTTAATTCTTCTAACTTTATAACTTCATTCCCATTTGTTGCCACAATAAGCTTTCCTGTCTTCTTATATGGAATTTTATTCTTTTCACAAAGTTCGTAAAGCAAATTGTTTCCCTCCACACAAGTTTTTGCCTTCAAAGTATTGTGTGTATAGTATATGCCTGCATGGATAACCTCACTGTTTCGGCTTGAAGTTTCCTGCCCAAATGTATTATAACGTTCAAGAACATAAACTGCCCTACTCTCCTTTGCTAACTCGGAAGCTATTGCAAGACCAATAACTCCTGCGCCAATAATGGTAATATCAATCTCTTCCATCCCATATTTATATACTACATAATGTTTAAAATGTCAAGCAAAAAACTGATTTAACCACAACAGAGTTCGTAGATTTTTAAATGTAGGCACGATTTCAAATCGTGCTTGGCACAAATTGAATTTGTGCCTGCAATCTTATCTGCCTTGTCGACGAGACAGACGAAGTCTGTGCTCTCTGTGATTCAAACTTCTAAATCAAACTGTAGACCCCATTTTTGCTTCTTAGACTCGTTATTTTTTGAGTTAATAGCATACTTTAAACTGAATGCACAAAATGGAGCAATATAGTGCCTTAAGAATAAATAAAGTCTTGTTCCTTCTCCTGATATAGATTGATTTATCATAAGCCCCGGCAGGTCTCTCTCGTATTCATAAAGCCTGAACTTATGAAGTCCTGAATTGAATAAAATAAATCTCGTGGTAAGAACTGAACTTTTAGAAAAATTAAATCCTAAATCCAAATACAATAATTTTCCTGCATAATTTTTCACAGTATCAGTTTCATAAACCTTTTCAGCTCTGATTCTAAAATTGATTTTTTTCAATTTTACATCTGCCTGCAACCTAAGCCATTTTCCTTCAGATATACCTTCACTTTCAAATTTATATCTTCCAGTTATATAAAAGCAAGATGTAAACTTATGTTCAAGTTCACCAAAATATTCAACTTTATGAATTGGCAATTCAAAAGAGTTAATTTTAGGTAATTTAGTAAAAACATCAGTATAGCCAATAAACTTTGTATTCTTTGAGCATTTATATGCCATATAAACATAATTTCCCTTTTCTGAAATTCCATTAATATATGTAGTTCTATCTGAAAATGGCGAAGAATGCAAAACATAAAAATGAGCCGGATAATACCGAGATAGAATGCCAAGTCTTATTTTTCCTTTCTTATATTCAATACCAGCAACTGCCGCAAGAGTTTCATCACATTTTCCTATCTCACTAAACCATTCAAGCCCAAATATGAAACTTGTAAAATCAAATCCATAAAGATTATGTGCCTCCACCTCAGTTCCTTCTGGATTTAAGAAATACCAGTTTTTATACCCTGTGAAACCAAGTTTCGTAGCTCTCCATTTGAATTCAAATCTTGTGCCAAATAATTTTTCTCTTATTCTATCTTTTTTCACTTTCCTAAGCTCTGTTGAATAGTCTCCTTCATAATTATAATATATTGAAACTTCGCCATCCTCAAATTTGCCATCAAGTTTTGTATCTGAGAAGAAAGTAAAGTTCTTAATTTTTTCATAAATTTGAGATTCCAAAGCTACGCCTCGCAAAAAAGTATTTTCCCCGGTAATAGTATATAATCTTATACCTTTCTCTTTCCCCTTAATCATTCCCTGGGTTTTAAAAGTGATAAGTGGAGGAAAGCCAAACAAAAGTCCTTCCCCAAATTCAAGTCTGTAATCACCAATTACAATTTTGGAAAATCCTGGTAATTTTTTAATCATTATCCCATAAGTCATAAAATCTGTATAAGAGTATTCATAAGGGTCTTTTTCAAGCAATAAAGTCCCAGAAATATTGGAGTAAGCTAATTTAACTCGCTGGTATGATTTTACAGGATTCCCAAGTTTATTTCCATTCTCTTTTGGAAAAGTCTCCTGAAATCTTGACCTCAATTCAAATGAAATTGGCTTGATTTTATATTTAGATTTAAGTGTTATATAAGGTTTAATATTATCAAATATTTCATCTGACATCCCTGGCACTTCTTTTAAATCCTTAATACTTTTAAACCCTTTATTCTTTTTTCTTGTTTTAACTATTGATTTTGCAAGCCTGGGCGAAATCCAATATATTTTGATGAAGCCTTCCTCTTTAGCTATATTAATATTAATTGGATGCTGTTTCAATCTTTGAAGTTCTTCAATTACAGTTTCAGACCCAATTTCAGCCTCAAATTCTGGCGCAAATAAAAAAAGAATTAAAAATAACACAACTTACACTATAATACAATAATCACAGGGGCTAAGTAATATCAAATATTAAAAAGCAAAAATTTTTAAGTTACAATTTAACCAATTAACCATTTAACCACTTACCAAGAGGGTTGTGGTTTATTTTATTGTTATCTTGGGCTTTAATTTCTTAAATTTCTTTTTCCCAATTCCATTTATTTTCATTAATTCTTCAGGATTTTTAAAGCTTCCATATTTTTCTCTATACTCTATAATTCTTTGAGCATAAGAAGGGCCTATACCTGGAAGAAGCATAAGCTTTTCTTTAGAAGCTGAGTTAATATTTATTGGAAAAGAGGTAACTTTTTCTCTTGGTCTTTTAAAAGAGACAGTTTTTTGTTCAAGTGTATCCAGAGTCTTATAAATCAATTCTTCAATTTTAACATTTTCTTCCCCTGAGAGTTTAAGTTCGGGAAGCAGGTAAGGATTTTTTAGTTTATAAACATAAATAGCACCCCCAAGCACAAGAATAGCTATAAGAAATAATATAACTCCTCTTTCCTGAGGTGTAAACCATCTTTCCACACTTAAATCATATTGAAAGAACTTAAAAAGTCAAGAAAAAATAACCACAGATTACACAGATTTAAATATTTTTTCTAATCAGTGAAATCCGTGGCTCGTTTTTAAATTTTAATCTGTTATGTTGCATCTTGATTTTTGACTTTTGCTTTTTTAGGCTTCCCAGATGCTTTTGATGTGGGTTTCTGGGAATTTGGAGGTAAATTTACTTACTATGACAATTAATAAAAGAGCTATTATTATGCCTGGTATAAATCCATGTATACCAAACGGATTTCCTATAACCATCCAGCCAAGTGAAACTGTAAAGCCACCTATCATACTTGAAATAACACCAGCTTTAGTCACACCTTTCCAGTAAATTCCAAAAAACATGGGCCAGAGACAAGTTGATGCAATAACTGCCCAGGCAAAGGCACATATTACAAGAATTAGTGCAGGTGGTTTTAAGGCTAAAACCAAGGAAATACAACCAATAAGTATACTCCAGAGTCTTGTATGAGCAAGTTCATTTTTTACTTTCTTTTTATATATATCTCGCACTATACTACTTGATATAATTATTAAAGCCGCAGCAAATGTTGACATTCCAGCCGCAATAACTGCGGCAAGAAATAAACTACCACCTAATGGTGAAAGGACAAATTTTGTTAAACTTGGAATAGCAAGGTCAGGAGATGAAAGTCTTGGAAATAAAATTCTTGCTATTGCACCATTAAAATAAGGTAAAATTGCCATACAGCCACCAACTGTAGCCATTATAACACCTTTTTTTATCATTTTAACTGACTTTATTGAATAAAATCTTACTACAAGTTGAGGCATCCCCCACACTCCAAAACTTACAATTAAAGCATAAGAAATGAGTCCTGCAAATCCCCAAACACCGGGAGTGGAGATAAGTCCAGGATTTATATTTCCAAGCCTAATATGTACCATAGTAAAGCCACCAATTTTGTGAAGAGCAGCAAAAGTAAGTAAGAGCAATCCGAACATCATTATCCAGGCTTGAATAAAACCAGTCCATACTACAGCTATATATCCTCCAATAGCAACATAAAGTATTATTATTAAACCTGAAATTAAAGCTCCCCAAACATAAGGCATACCCATTAATACTTGAAACATATTTCCCATACCTTTAAGGATACTAATATTATATACAATCATAAATATGACAATTACCACTGCTGAAAATATTTTAACTTCTTTTGATTTAAATCTTTTACCAAAGAAACCAGGTATTGTCATAGTTCCAAGTTTAGCTGTAAACTTTCTTATTCTTTCCCCTAAGACAATCCAGCAAAGTGTGCATCCAACTAATACATTTGCTGCCCCAACCCATATAGCTGACATTCCAAATTTATAACCAAATCCTCCCCCTCCAACTATCACCACTGATGAGAAATAAGCAGATACAAATGAAAAGGCAGTTACCCAGGGACCAATTTTTCGGCCTCCAATATGAAAATCTTCAACTTTTTTAAGTCCTCTTCTGGAATAAATACCAATCAAGGTAAGAAGTAATAAATAAGCAACGATTACAATCCAATAAATCATATTAGAATATAGTAGCCAGTAGTTAGTAGAAAGTAGTTAGGTCTTAATTGAGTGAATAAGTCCGGCAAGCATTCTTTCCCTAACTTCAAGCTCCCTAAAATCCTTTATCCTATCCATCTTCTCCCTGACTACTGAATACTTACTACTATCTACTGTTTTCTCACCCCCCATATAATTGAACCCACAACTGAGCACAAAACCACAATATAAGCTAAAAATGTAACTATTGGACAACCAAATAAAGTCATATCAAAATATATATATTAAACCGATAAAGGGAGCGTATTGATATTTAAAACCTCCTTTTGCTGTAACTGGTATCTCAAATGAGGCTTCAAGTGTAAGCCCTGTAATTCCCTTATATTGAATGCCAGGACAAAATTGTAAAATATATTTGTCGCCTTGTCTGGAACCATCAAGCTCTCCTACTATCGCCCATTTGTTAAATATAGGCTTTTCAAGAGTTAGGTTGTAAAATATTTTATCATCAAATCCTTTACCATTTAACCAGTATCCAAGCTTAATATGATAGGCTATAGGTGCAACCCTTTTTGTTATCAATACACCACCCACCATATCGGTTGAGCCATCACCAAGCGAAATCTCTGCATTTTTATCACCAGTAGGAAATCTCAAGCCCAAAAAACCTGAAATTTTAGGTTCTTTGTAAAAATTATATTTAGTATCCAATACAATATCTCCCAAACCTTGAGATTTTTTCTTTACACCAAAATTCTGGTTATTTATCGTGATTGGGATAGTTAGCCTGACTGTTAAGAAATCTCTTATCCCGTAATAAAACTGTGGAAGCAGTAAAACAACATTGAAAGACGAGTCTCCTGCAAACCTAATCCAGTCATTAGAATAACTTTCGGTGAAGTTCATATACATAATATGAGCCTCAAACATAAATTTACCTTCTGGCAATGTGTTAGCACTGGAACCAACAATTGGAGATGCATTAGCTTTAAAAGTCATAATCACAAATATCACGAAAAACCATTTTTTACTCATTTCTACTACTATAATTATCTTTTTAAAAATGTCAAGAAAATCTTGTCAAAGTCTATTAACTTGCTAATGCATAAGAGGACAATAATGTGAGGACAGGGTTCACCCCTGCGCAACTATGGAATGAATGCCGTATTCACAAATATAATCAGTGTTAATCTGAGTCTGAATAAAACCAAATAGTGCTATTTAGGATGTCCAACAGGGATTATGTAAATGGGCTCCTCATTTTTGGGTAAATTTAAGAGTTCCTTTACTTCAGAATCCCAAAAGGCACCCACAGGAACAGAACCAAGGCCAAGAGCTACTGCCTGGAGATGAATATTCTCTGCCACATGACCCGCTTCTATATGAACATACCTTATTCCTCTTTCCTTGTATCTCATAGTAGTTCGTTCATAAACACAAGATATAACAAAATTGCAAGGCACCTCTTTAATAAAAGACTGCCCTGAAGCAGCACGAGCAAGTTTTGGCCTTAAATCTCCTGACTGCTCTTTTATTAGCTTATGCCCTTCTGGAATGTAATGAAAAATACCCTCACGGGTAACAGCCCTTATTTCAAGAGGATAAGTGGCACCAGCTGATGGAGCAGTCCTTAAACCCTTTGGGTCAGTTATGCCCTGAGCCGCCCATAAAAGTTGGGAAAGCTCTTTAAGAGTAAGAGGTTTTGAAGAATAAGCCCTAACTGACCTTCTTTTTGCAATACACTCCTCAACCGAGACTTCCCCTATCTGAACAGGTTGCGGAAGTTCCATAATCCCTCCTTTTGATAAAACAAAAAGTAAAAAAATAATCATATTTCCCCCTTAGTCACTCCTGTTTACCTTAAGCTAAAGATTTCACAGATTTTCACATTTAACCTATCTAATGAAATGACTCTATTCCTAAACACCATCATACTTTACCATAATTTTGTGGGAAAATCAACCTTTTTCTTGACAAAGAGAGAATATTTGGTATATTTAAAAAATCTATAGAACTATGTCTTAATTTTATAGCTTATGTGAGCGATAAAAACAAAAGACTCGCTCTTGGTCGCAATAACCATTGTTTTTAAAATCTATGCTCCAGGCGTCTGAGGTCTGAATTTTGTAGTTATGTATAGCAAGAGTCATTATAATTTTTAAAAGGAGGATTTATGATTGAAACTTTAAAAAAAGGACTTTCTATGTGCCAGGAAGAATATGCCGATATCAGACATGAAACGGATGAAATTATCTTGATTAACTTAAAAGGCAAAAAACTTAATACCATCTCAGATAGCACAACATCTGGTTTCCATTTAAGGATTCTATCAGGCGGTGGCGAGGGCAGTAATAGTTTTAGCGATATTAAAGATATGCCTCAGGCTATTAAAGAAAGTGTTGCCGCTGCTAAAATTGGAGGGAAATATACAACCAAACCAATAGCTTTTAAACAAGCCCCACCTGTTAAAGATAAGGTAACAATTTCTCCAGAAGAGGACCCAAGAAAAGTTCCTCTGGAAGAAAAACTTTCTCTTTTAAAGCATTATAACGACCTTATTTTAAAGTATAACAAAATACAGTCAACTGACCTTTATTACAAAGAGTGGGTTAAACATAAATATTTTGTAAACTCTTTTGGCACTGAACTTGACCAGGAACAACTCATTTGCTATATATCAGGTGAAATTATTGCTGGAGATGGAACACATACAGAAAATGTTCGTGTAGAGGCAGGTGGATATGATAGTTTTTCTAAAATTCGTAATCGTGAAGATGTATTTGAAAGAAAAGCCAAGCTTGCAATTGACCTTTTAAAAGCTCCAAAGGTGACACCTGGCACTTATCGTGTCCTCTTAAACCAATCAATGGTTGGTGTATTTATACATGAGGCATTTGGACATTTTTCTGAAGCTGATATTATTAAAGATAATCCAGGAATACTTGAAAAATTAAAGCTTGATACTAAAATAGGGGGTTCTCTTCTTACAGTAATAGATGACGCCACACTATATGGACATCCGGGGTTCTGGGTTTATGATGACGAAGGAGTTAAAGGACGAGAGACAATCTTAATTAAGGATGGTTGGCTCCGAGGACGTATGCATTCAATGGAAACTGCTCAGGCTATGGAAGGAGAATTGACAGGAAATAATATTGCAGTTGGCTGGAAATATACTCCAATTGTGAGAATGTCAAATATATATATAAAGCCGGGTGAAAAGAGTTTTGACGAATTGCTTTCCTCAATAGATAAGGGGCTTTATATTTGTGATGCAAAGGGTGGTCAAACTATGGGCGACCAGTTCTCTTTTGGCGCCCAATACGGATATGAAATCAAGGACGGAAAATTAGGTAAGTTATTAAGGGGTATAAATATGTCTGGCAATCTTTTTACTACCTTAAAGAACATAATAGCCATAGGAAATGACTTAAAATTTTCTGAATCTGGTGGTTGTGGAAAAGGCGGACAAACAAACCTGCAATCTGGACTTGGCGGTCCGCATACTATAATTGACGACATTGTTATCGGGTGATGTAAATTTTATGAATAAACCACAGATGAACGCAGAGGTCATGATAAATAAAAACTCAAAATAGCACACAGATTCACACAGATAGCGAGGATAGGCACAGATTTGAATAAAGCGAATAAATTATGTCTGTGCAAATCTGTTTTATCTGTGAATATCTGCGTGCTGATGTCTTTGATTTTTGAATTTCTTTAACTCTGCGGTTAGATATTTTGCATAACATGTAATTTGTTAGGAGGAATGATGAAAAAGCTTTTAGAATTGGCTAAAAGGCAATCTGATATGTCTGAAGTTTATGTTTCTAAAGTAAAGATTACCCCACTCACTTTTGAAAATGGTGAACTACAAAATATAAATTTAAAGCATTATATTGAAATTGGATTGCGAATTATCCGAAATAGTAAATTAGGAACAAGTTTTGGCACTTCTCTAAAAGAGCCAGAAAAATTAGTAGAGCAAGCTGTTTTTGCTTCTAAATATGGGCCAAAAATAGAATACAAGTTCCCCAAAGAAAGTAGCGAGGAGAGCTATAATAATTATGACCCTGAAATTGAGAACTTCCCAATTGAAAAACTTGCTGAAGATGGCGTCAGTGCAATAAAATGGTATACTAATAAAGGCGTTAAGACCCCTGTAAATGTTTATATGGTTGCAGCATCCGAAGAATTAAATATTTTGAACACTTCAGGTCTCTTTGCAAGCCATAAGATGACAGAGATAGTCCGCGTGCATGAACTCATATTGAAAGGTTCTGGCTCAGGTCCATATATTGAGGATGAATGGTATACATATCGTAAATGTGACACAAAGAAATTAGAACAGCTTTTAAAAATTTACCAAAATGCACAAAAAGAATGCAAGGTTCCTACAAGACCAATGAAGGTTATGTTCACTCCCAATGCTATGCATGTTATTTACTGGAGATTATATAAAGCTATTTCCGGAGATTCATTACTTGAGCATATTTCACCGCTTGAAGGCAAGCTTGGTAAAAAGATATTTGATGAGCGAGTAAGTATTTATGAAAACCCACATATTAAAAACTGTCCTGCTTCTCGCCCATTTGATGATGAGGGAGTCAAAACTCAAGTGCTTCCCATTATAGAAAATGGTGTGTTCAAGAATTTTATCTTTGATTTACGGACTGCTCAAGAATATGGCACTCAGTCAACAGGTAATGGCTATAAAACAACTATGTGGGGTGGCTCAATTTCAACTCCTGTTACCCCTCATCCTTGTCATTTGGTCTTTAAGCCAGGTGACTTATCACTTGCTGACCAGATAAAAGCTATGGATGAGGGGATAATATTAAATTCTCCTATTGGTGCGCATTCTGGCAACATTCCAGCAGGTCAATTTTCAGTTAATGTAGGGCTTGGCTATTATGTAAAAGATGGAGTTATTCAAGGACGTGCTATTGATGCTATGGTATCAGGAAATATATATGATAACTTTCAAAACTTGCACTCAATAAGCAAGGAATTAGACTTCTATGGCAGACCATGGCTCTTATTCAACAATATGAGCGTCGCAGGTAAAAAATAACTCTCTCCTAATTATTTTCAGCTTTCCTTATTGTGTTCACATCGTTAGGACAAGAAGCTTAACAAAAAAACGGAGCGGATCTGTAATTTATTATTGATTGAAACAGGAAAATATTGGTGGAACTTATTTATTTTCAGGGGCTTACGAAGAACTGATATCAAGTCTTACCCTCCCCTTTCAAACCATTTGCCTTGTCTTAAAGGTTATAAATACAAAAACACGGTGCTTTCATTCTTTTGCTTTTGATAAAAGTTTATCTCTATACTCTTGCCAGTCACTTGTCAAAGGAAGAGATTCCCATCCCACTTGAATTTCGTTTATCTCCTGTTGAATTTTCTTTGCTTTGCTAATCTTTTCTGTAAGGTCTTGTATCCCTTCCCACGAACGGATAGTTCTATTTAGATAGCATTTTACTATCTCTTCATCGGCTAATAGTTTTTCTTTATACTTACGAAATACTTGTAAACGACGAAACATATTTTCACCTGTGGCTTTATGGCACGGTTGCCATTTTTTAGGAACCGATAGTTGTCCCCATTTATTGTAAACTCGTACAAGCTCTGAGTATACCTCTTCCCATCGTTGTTTGTCCATACCTATTAGATCCATAGCCTTTTTGTAGTCTTCTCTACGATATGTAAAGCGGTCATGACGAAAACATTCCTGTAATTCAGAGTTCATCTTCTCTGAATGGGAGTTCCATCTTTCTTCTATATTACTAAATTGAATGAAAAGTGCTGATGCCTCCTTAAAATACTTCTCTTCTGCAAATTTCCCACATCCCAAGATTCCAGTGATTAAAACAAAAATAATCAGGTAACTCTTTCGGTTATATTGCATTTTTACCTCCCATTTTTCTATTATTTTTTCACATAGTACTTGGTGAAATTGAAGAAAGCTTGTAAAGAACAGATTGAGACAGAAAAAGCCATTGTTTTAATAGCGTTATTTTCATATATTCAAATTCTGAGCCACTCTCTCGTCCACTTATTAAATAAGCGAGCTTCTTAGAAGCAAAAATTACAGCATATAATTTCTGATAATCATCAAGCCTGCGAAATTCGGCGGCTGCATCAAAGACGTCGATGCTCATTCCAAGTCCTTCCACCATTATGAGAAAAGCGCTTTCTATGTTTATATTTTCTAATGCATATCGAATATAGGATATCTCCCATTGTTCAAATCCTTTCCGAGATAGGAAATTTGATAAATTATATCCTCGTCTCGATTCTAAGGATGCTTTGATTTTAGCTCTTCTAATTTCTTTTTTCCACTTTTCATATATTTGAGTATCTTTATATTCTTTTTGCAGTTTAGAATAAAGGCTGAAAGCATCTGAATAGTTTCCTGTAGTAAATAATTGTTCCGCCTTTTCAAAAAGTCTCTCAGCCCTTCTCTCTTTTATATCCTCTATTCCCTTCTTTGCTTGCTGATAGGCAAGAGTGCCATGATATTTTTCAATTATGGCAGAATATAGTTTCTTTGCTTGGGAATAATTGCCGTGTTCGTAATATCTGTTCGCTTTCTTTAATATCTTATTAGCCTTCTCCTCGACAAGCAAATGTTCCTGCAAGGCTGTAAAGAAGGTTGAGGAGATAGTAAATGTTTGAGGGACATGAACTCTTTCAAATAATTTTCCTGTAAGTGCTAAATCTTCACCCTTAGGAACACGCTTTAAAAATTCTCGCGTGTCTATTTTTAAAAACCCCCATTCATCAGTTTCAAGGGTATCACAATATCCAATATCTAAAGCTTTTATCTCAATAGCTTCATTAGGAAGAGGAACATAATCAATCAATGTATCTACATATCCTACTTTTTTTGTGTATGTATAGTCGGGTACAGATGGAATAAGATAAACAGCTAATCCACTTATCCCTACACCCAATATACCCCATTTAACCAAGCTTGTATCAATTACTGAAAGCAAGCCACCGACTATAAATAGGCTCCCTAAGCAACCTAATCCTACACTAGATGGATTATTCTCGATGTAATTTTTAGTTTTCTTTGTGAAACCTGTTTTATAAGTAGTTTCAATCGCTCCCTTTTCTTTTTCATGCCATTTTTCTACTCCCTGTAGTATAAAATATGGGTTAATAGGTGTGGGAGTTTCCTTCTCTAGGATGAGCGATTCTCGTTTTATGATTTTAGTAGAAAGGTTTATTCTCTTTTGTGTCCCAATTTGTCGTGTGGCACACCCTGTGAATATAAATGTGGCCATAACCCACAAAACAGATATTCTATACATCCTTTTCCCTTCTTTACTTTTTCTTTCTTGTTTTTTTAATATCGGCTTTTGTAATTTTAACATAGTTATACTCATCCATCATTTTTGGAAGAGTCTCTTTATAATAAAATGCTCTCATGAACTCTTTGTCCATAGAATCCCAATGTTTCTTCCAAATTTCTTCTTTGCTTGTTTTTTTCAAAAGCTCTTTAGCAATTCTTTGAGAAACTTCCATAAATTCTAAATAAGATTCCTCATGTTTTATTTTCCTCTTTCTATAATTGGGAGAAAGAATGTGATAGGCTTTTGTAATGGAATCATCTCGCATCATAAACAACTCGGGATTAATGAGGTGTAACGCTTTAGATGCCCCAGTGTAGCCTATAGACTTTTTCTCAGAGAAACTCTTAAATACTTTCTTAATTTTTTCTCCGTAAACATTCAAGTCTATACTTTCCAATTTTTCCTCTTTTAGTTTATTTAAGTCTTTTTCACAATATTTATAAGCTCCTAAAATGTTATCGTCTATTTTTATTTGCACCCTCTTTTTTAATCTTTGGAATCGCACGGCATTCCATGTTATAAGAATCAATTTTATACTAGCCAAAATATAATTATAATTACTCGGTTCCTTGGATATTATATATTTAGAAACAGCGTATGCAATACCTCTTTTTTCTACTTCATTATGGTACCTTTTGCATGCTTCTAATAGTCTATCAGGATCCCTTATATCTTGCAAAATCTCGTTAATTTTCTCCTTTTTCATTTTTCCTTCTTTCAAGCCAATTCTGGCTTAGGTTTTATAACATACCTCCATCCAACTGGGATATGTTATGAAATAACTCACTTTTCTCCTTTGATTTGTTAGTAATATAACCCCAAAATTCACTTTGTCAAGACAAAAAATAGCCACTCCGTCATCCGCCTCAGGCGGAGACGGATTACACAGATTTTTAATCAGTGAAATCAGTATAATCCGTGAAATCCGTGGTTTCATAGGATTTTGTGTTTATTTATTCCAAGCAAAAATTCAAGAACGCATTTGGGAAGGTCGTCACTGTAGCCGCCTTCAAGGACATAAAAAGTTGGGATATTTAGTTCTGAGATAAGTGTCCCAATCTTCCTATAAGAACTTATTTCAAGTCCGAGTCCCCCAATAGGGTCAAACTTGTAAGTATCAAAACCGACTGATACTCCAATTATTGAGGGATTGAATTTCTTGATTCCTTTAAGTGCATTTTCAAGAGTTGCAAGATATTCACTTTCACCTATCCCAAATTTAAGAGGATAATTTATTGCATTTTTAATAGACTTTCCACCTGTCCCTGGATAAAAGGCAGCAAACCTGTGAAGTGAGACATATAAAACATCCTTTCTTCCTAAAAATATATCCTGTGTCCCATTCCCGTGATGGCAATCTATATCAAGAATTGCAGCCCTCCGAACCCTTGTGCCAGAGGCACATCCGCCTTTTGCGGAAAAGGGTTCGCCTACAAACTTAGCACAAATTGAATTTGTGCCTACAAAGTGCTCAATTGCAATTGCAATATTATTAAAGTAACAAAACCCGCCAAGCGAATCCCGATTTGCATGATGTCCAGGTGGCCTCATAATAGAAAAGCCTATGTCTCCCTCAAGGGAGACTTGCATTGCTTTTATTGCATCCTCAACTGAAAGCTTTGCATATTCATAAATTTTAGGAAGTGATGGGGTATCAGGGTCAAAGAAATTACCTTGCTTTACTTTATTTAATAACTCCTGACTATGAACGAATAAAATGTCTTTCTCATTACACTCTTCAGGCTCAATAAATTTATATCTTTTTGATTTCAAGAAGTCATATATTATCTTAACCCTCTTTGGTGATTCAGGATGTCCCGGAGATTCATATTCAAGACATCTTTTAGAAAAAATAATTTTAATCATTTTTTATTCGTGCACTTCGTGGTTCACCACGACCTTCACCACGGAGTGGTTCGTTTTCTCTGTGTCTTCCCCGGATGTATCGGGGCAGGTGTGGTTGATTATTCTGCTCTTCGGGTGGCGATGAAGAATTTCTCTCCCCCAGCACTCCTTGAGAGGTCCATTATCCTTACAAGTCTATCAACTTCTACTTCTTTATCTGTTCTTATGATTATCAATTTTTGCTCTGATTCCTTCAGCTCTGCTTCTAATAGGGTAGCAAATTCAGGCAGTCCAACTTTTTTGTCTCCCAAGAAGAGTTCGCCTTCTTTAGTAATTGTTACCACAATTTCCTTTTTGGATACGACCTCAGCTGATGTTGATGCTGGAAGCTTAACTCTGATGCCGGGTTCAAGAACATAGGTTGAAGTGAGGAGAAAGAAGATTAGTAGTAATAGAACTATATCTGCTATTGATATAGGATTTAAACTTGAAAGTAGTTCGTGACGAGCTTTTATCTGCATTTTAGGACCTCATATCCTTGACTTTGCATAACTTGAGCAATCTTTTTTACTCTGCCCACTAAATAATTATAAAATATATAACTGATTATCCCAACTCCGAGTCCAGCTGCTGTTGTGACTAATGCTTCCCAAATACCACCTGCCAACACACTCGCATTTACATTTCCGCCAAGTTGCTGAACTCGCATAAAAGCACTTATCATTCCTGTCACTGTGCCGAGAAAACCAAGTAAAGGGGCAATACCAACTATTGTGGCTAAACCAGTAAAATAACGCTCAAGACTTGCAATCTCCTCATTTGCCTTAATAGATAAAGCTTCCTCCCCATTGACAATGCCTTCCTTTATAACTCTGGCAATAGGTGAGTCGTAAGCTTCACATAGTTTAATGACCCCTTCCTTGTCTCCCTTTTGCAACATAGCTTTGCAGCGTTCAATAAAATCAGAAGGCAAATTTGTATGAGATAAAACTAAAAAACGCTCAATAATAATGATAATAGCAATAACTGAACAAATGGCAATAGGAATCATTAACCAACTGCCTTTGACTAAAATGTTTAAAAAAGTCATTTCTCCCTCCTGCCGTCCGTTCTTATCCGTCAGCTGACGGACTCAGAACGGCGAGCATCCAGCACATAAGTTATGTGCTGGGTAAACTAACTTAGAGCTTTAAATTTAAGCCAAATAAAATCTTTTGCTCTGGTTCGTAATATACCTTAAATATTTCTTCTCCTTCATTAAATAGATTCCTAACATCTAAAAACAAAGAAAGATTATTGAGAATAGCCCAAGTAATTTTAAAATCCAGGTAATTATAATCCCTGCACCCATAATCAAGATTAAAAGTAAGAGGGATCCAGTTTACATTTAAACTGCCAATGAACCTTGGAATATATTCTGGAGTCCCGGTTAGATTATATCTTAATTTTATAGTTGCCTTCGGCGACTCATTAGTTCCTAATTTTTGGCACATCAAAGCTTCAATTGCCAGAATTGTGGTATCTCCCTGTAAATATGAAGAATCGGATTTAAAAAAATACGGATAATCTTCTATCCATTCAAAATTTAATTTGTAATCTAAAAATTGTCCTCCTGCTCTGAGTATCTTTCTTTTATCTATGTGTATTTTAGAGTTTACAAATCTATTATATCTTAAGGCTTCATCTCTTGTTCTAAGTTTAAAAAACGGTAAATATTCAAGCCATATTTTATTGTTTCCTAACTTTAAATGAGGTAATAGATATGGTTTTTCTGAAAGAATCTTAACCCCAGGTTCAATGCCCCAGGTTTCAAGATTGTACCTAACTTTCCCACCCAAGCTAAAGAGTGGTAGACTATCCCACATTGCACAAAAAATAATTGATAAATCCGAAGCTTTCAAGGGTATAGAAAAATTACCATAAGTGGTAAAAAAGAGCTCTTTTTTTTCTTTCTCTAGCTCTCCCCAAAAAGCGTCAGTTTTTATAAAAAAAGTAGGCAAAGTGTAGCTTAAGTTCATCTTAAATACACTATATTTTCCTCTTTCTATATAATCCTTAATCTCATAACAAGCACCGAATGAAGTATTCTTAAAACCTCCTCCTAATTTTAAGTGCAGACCGCCTTTTAGCCTCTCTATATCTTTAAGATATGAAAGAGTTAATGAGTAATTTTCCTTTCCGTAAAATCCCTCAATTTCTCCTGAGCTTCCTTCTCTTCCCAGACAGCCTTTAAATCTGATTATAGAACTAAGTCCTTTATAACTTACAGGACAATGAGATTTTTTAGATTCTAATTTTGCTTGACTAAGGACGGGAAGTTCATAGCTTGGTATAGTATCCGGGATAAGTTCGCCTTTTATAATTTTTAACCTTACCTCTCTTTGTCCGTATATAACTACTTTTGGCAGTTCAAGTGCAGGAGGCTTAACTTGAAGGAAAATGAACAAAAAAATACTCATCAATTTTAAGATTATATCTTTTTTCTTTTACTTGTCAAGTTTTTTATTGACTTCTGTTGGTCTTGTGATATATAAATTATAAAAAGGAGGACAAATTATGGGTAGAAAAGATAAGGGTGCTAAAGATAAAAAGGTTAAAAAGAGCCCTAAAAAATCAATTAAAGAAAAGAGAAAAGAGAAAAGGTCAAAGAGAGCAGAAAAGTCTTATTAATTATATTCAATAACTTTGATTTTAATTTTGTCAACAAGGTCCATAATTTTTGCTTGTTCCTCAAGTCCGCCTTCAGCAAGCGCAATATGGGTTGCGTCAGCAATCGACTCCCTGAATGTAGGGTCAACTTCAACCCATCTCCCAACCCATACTTTTGCCCAAGCATGATAATAAAAACCGTCTCCTGTGTAAACAAGCCCCACAACTACACGAGCCGGTATTTTACAAGCCCTTACAAGAGCCACAAAGAGTATAGAGTGTTCACCACAGTCGCCTTCCATAGTTTCGAGAACATCTAATGCTGACGGAATAGTGACAGTTGGCATATCCCGGATATTGTCTGAGACCCAATTTATAAGTTTTTTGACTTTGTCCCATGGATTGCGAGTTTTGCCAATAATGCGATGAGCCAAATCCACAATTCTTTTATCTTTGCATTGAATAAATGGCGTTGGTTTTAAATATTCTTTTGGTCCTGTGCTTATTCGTGCCCAACAACCACCAGCTTTGGGCTTTGGTCCTAGAACTTGAATTATAAGGGTGTCACCAAATCTTTTTTGTCTCTCATTTTCAAGAAATTTACCCTTAACAATGAGTTTTAAATTTTTTACCTGTCTTGGATTTTTAATTTCAACATTTGATGGAATGCCAAAAAGGGTAAGCACTTCAGGTGATATTTCACCAATTTTTATTGCCTCTTCTTTGGATTCTTTTTTAGTAAAAATTCCCATCGGCTGACTTTCAGATAAAAGGATACCATTGTGTCTAACCCAGGCTATTGATGAAGCTCCAAGTATAGTAATCTTAACTTTAATTGAATCACGTCGAGTTTCAAGTAATTTACAGGTTGCTGGATTTATAGCTTGAATTGATGGGTCAAAGACTTCTATTTTTTTAGAGGATTTTGTAAATTTAGGAGCTAACATAGGCAGGGCAGTAACAGGAAAAACCTTTTTTTTAAAAGAGATAGACTTAGTTTGAGTCGTGCCACCAGTTTTTATAAGTATTTTAAGTTCACTATCTTTTATCTCTCCCCTTGTTAAAATCTTTTGGGCTTCGGTTTCAAGCTCAAAAGTAAAGGATTTAAGGCTAAAATCAGGTGCTACCTCATACTGGGAAATGGATTTCAATTCTCTTTCCATACCCATCATTGAGAGCTTCATATGAGTTAGTTCGGATATTTTATAGCCATCGGCTATCTTCTCGGTTAATACCTGCGTATATCCGACCTTCTCACCTTTAAGATATATTCCAAGCCAGTTTGACCAGCCAATAAGAAACAAAAGTGCATATATCATTTTACCTCCTTCACTTACAAAGCAATTTTACGACTTTTTATATGTGCAAGTCTTAAGGGCTCAGGAATCCTATAACCTTGAGAAACAGAGAGAATTATTTTTATAGATGTTTCAAGGTCGATTAAATTACCAGGCGAGATAAAGACAGGTTTTATCCCATCTTTTGTCCTTACCGCCGCTCCAATAATTTTTTTGTTTAAAGTAAGCAGTGACGAGGAACCTTGTTTCGCTCCAGGCTCTTTATATTCTCCAACCAATCTTGTCTTAGCACAGCCAATTGTTGGTTTACTGAGTAAATAACCAAGATGTGATGCTAACCCAAATCCCCTTGGATGAGCAATACCGTGCCCATCAAACAAAATAATATCAGGTTCAACGTGGAGCTTCTTAATTACTTTAAGTAAAATAGGACCCTCTCTAAAGGCAAAAAGCCCTGGTATATAAGGATAATTTATAGGCATAGTTGCCCTTGACTCTTCAATTAACTTTAACTCAGGAAATGAAAATAAACAACAAACAGCATAAGCTATCCCACTATTATTGGTAGTGAAAGCAACATCTGTTCCACAAATAGATTTAAAATTGTAGGTTACAGGTTCCAAAATTAATTTCTGACTAAGTTCTTCCTGCATTTTAAATGCTTTCCGCCGGCTCGCCTCGCTGAAGCTTCGGCGAAGCGGGCTAACGGATGAAAGACTCCAATCCATAGTTTAATTATATCTTAAAAAAGTTAAGCTGTCAACTAATTATGTGCAAAACTGCAGATATACTGCGAAAGAGTCTATCCACAAGCTTTAGACTATCTGCACGATTTGACCTCGTCCTGAGACTCGGCCCGAAGGAAATCGTGCCTACAATAACTATTTGGAATTATAACTACCTGAAAAATTTTAAAGGTTTCGGTAAATATTTTTGATAAGGAGGGCATCGATTTCAAGTGTTGGAGACTCGCAAATTAAAAATCCACTTACATTTTCATCCTTTAAAACCTGTAACAGTTCCTTGTATCTGAATTTGGACTCTGGGTCCTCAAATGTAAGGTGATTAAGTTCACCTTTTGGTCCATAATGTATCCCAGATATATGGAGATGCATATCTTTTAGGGCAAATGAGCCAAGTTCTTCCTTCACTAATTCAATAATTTTCATAAATTCGTTATACGAATTTGGCTTTCCGCCTCCTCTCGCATGGAGATGGGCAAAATCAATACATGGCTTGACTCCTGGAATCTCTTTAGCTAAACTAATAATTTCCTCAAGAGTCCCAAATTGTGAAAGCTTGCCTGTAGTCTCAGGACTTATATCAATGCGTATGTTAGTTTGATTTAAGTTTTCCATAATCTCAAGAAGAGCATCTTTCACTATTTGATACACTTCTTTAGGATTCATTCCCATATAATAAGCGGCATGGAAAGTAACTGAGTGTGCCCCAGCAAGTGCACCTATTTTAGCTGAATCAAGGATTCGTTGTTTAGAAGCTTTAACTTTATCAGGTTCTTTTGAATTCAGATTTATATAATAAGGACTATGGACTGTAAGCTGGACTCCAAGATTATCAGCTATTTTCCTCACAACTTGCGCCTTTTCGGACCCCATCTTCACACCCCTTACAAATTCAAGTTCCATGCAATCGAGTCCTAATTCATTTATTTTTTGGATACCGCTCTCCGTGGTCCTTGAAGTAGCTGATAAAGGAACACCAGCAGTGCCAAATAATAACTTCATCATTTTCATCATAAATTCAAAAGGTAAAAAGTCAAGAAGAAAAAAACTTGCAATTTTTAAAAAATATAATATAATTAATTTAAATGGATGGCAGAACTTGGGCAGTAGTGGACTTAGATAAGTTAAAGTCTAATGTAAAAGCTCTAAAAGAAAGGCTTTCAAGCTATCAAACTATTAACAAATCAAATAGTAAGGTGAGGATTTTAGCAGCTGTTAAAGCTGCCGCTTATGGACATGGGGCACGAGAAATATCAAAAACATTAAAAGAGGAAGGAATTGATATGTTGGGAGTAGCCTCAATTGATGAGGCTTGTGAGTTAGCCGAAATAGGTTTACCAATAGTAATTCTTTCACCCATTTTAGTAAGCGATGTGCCAAAACTTACCCGCCTGCCAAAGCAGAGCAGCCCGCTTCGCCGGAGCGAGAGCGAGGCGAGCGGGCAGGTATCTAATGACTTTATACCAACAGTTACATATTATCCTTTTGCTATTGAACTTAATAAGCGTGCCAAAGAAGCGGGTAAAATTATCAAAATCAATATTGAGGTTGATACTGGAATGGGCAGGACTGGGACCCCTTACACTGAAGCCATAGATTTTATCCTTAAGGTGCTTGAATTAAAGAATCTTAAGTTAGACGGTCTGTTTACTCATTTTGCTGAAACAGAAAGACCTGCCCGACATCCTGCAGGCGGGGGAGATAAAAATTTTACACTTAATCAACTTGAAAAATTTAATGCTTTAATTCAGGAATTACAAAATAAGGGAATTCAAGTGCCTTTGGTTCATACTGCGAACTCTGCGGCTATACTTGGATTTCCCGATTCTTATTTTAATATGATAAGACCAGGACTTTTGCTCTATGGCTTATATCCATCAGTGCACACAAGCTCAATTGAGGTAAAACCAATTTTAAATCTTTATACCCGGGTTTGCCAGTTAAAGTTAGTTCCTCCGGGGACTCCAATTTCTTATGGCAGAACCTACATTACTAATGAATCAAGCAAAATTGCCACCTTATCTGTTGGTTATGGAGATGGCTATCCACGGAGCCTTTCAAATAAGGGAATTGTTGTTATAAAGAGTAAACGGGCTAAAGTTGTTGGGGCTGTGTGTATGGACCTTACTATGGTTGATGTAACTCATATTCCTGATGTAAAAATAGGTGACAAAGTTACTCTTATTGGCAATGGTATAAGTTGCGATGAAGTTGCTAAACTTGCAGGAACTATTAGTTATGAAATACTTACCAATATATGTCCAAGGGTCCCGCGTATTTACATCAATAATGGCAAACCTTGTGGAGTAAAATCTTTACTAATAGATACAACTAAGAATGAATTCCCGCACCATACGGTGCGGGATGCTCGCTGTTCTAAATCAACAAGTCGAGTTGATAAGAACGGACGGCAGGAGGTATAATGGAAAAACCACTCCGTGGTGAAGGTCGTGGTGAACCACCAGAAGCATCTTTTTTATCACTTATTCTTTTTCTCACAACCATAGCATCGCAACATCTTGGGCTTGTCAAAAATCCACTCACTGACAAAGTAGAGCCTAATCTTGAGTTAGCTAAGTATAGCATTGATACTCTTGATATGTTAAAGAAAAAGACAAAAGGCAACCTGAATAAAGAAGAACAAGAATTACTTGAAGGTATGATTAGCAATCTTAAATTAACTTATGTTAAATTAAAAAGTAATCCGCCTAAGACAAAATAAGATGCAAAAAACAGAAAAGATAACTTTAAAATTTCTAAAAGAGTTTAAAGGTAAAAGGTGAATATGAAAAAAGATAGTAAGTTTTTAATTTCAAAAAAGCATAATCAACAGAAGGTTACTGTATTGACCTGTTATGACTATCCTACTGCTGTTTTAGAAGATAAAGCTGGAATTGATATAATTTTTGTTGGTGATAGTGTTGGTCCAAATGTTTTAGGTTATAAAAGTGAAATTGAGGTAACAATGGATGATATGATTCACCATCTGAAAGCTGTCCGTCGGGGAGTAACTGATGCATATCTGCTTGTTGATATGCCATATAAATCCTATGAAACTCCTGAACAAGCACTAAAAAACACAAATATATTTATATCAAATGGTGCTGATGGAATCAAATTAGAAGGGGCAAAAGAAAAAGTTATAAAATATTTAGTAAAGCATGGCATTGAAGTTGCCGGCCACATAGGCTTAAATCCTCAAACTCATGTAATAAAGTCAATTCAAGGCAAAACTTTTGAAAGTGCAAAAGAGTTGATTGAAGACGCATTAATCTTAGAAAAAGCCGGTATAATAATTATTTTTATTGAATTAGTTCCTGAAGAGATAGCAAAGATAATAACAGAAAAAATAAGTATTCCCACAATTGGCATTGCCGCAGGTAGATTCTGTGATGGACAAGTTTTAGTAGTTAATGATATGTTGGGAATAACGCCTCGTAAGCTTAAGCATGCAAAATGGTATCACAATTACCAAGATATGACCTATCAGGCGATTACTAAATATAAAGAAGAAGTTGAAAAAAGACTGTTTCCCGCCGAAGAAAATGTAATACATATGGTCAGAGAAGAGCTTGAAAAGATAAATATTTGGATAGAGTATTTTGGGAGAAAGAAAAGAGACTATATCTGAAATATAAATTAACCCTCCACTAAAGTGGGGTAGAATGACAAGTGAATTTGAACTCATAAAAGAAATAAGAAAAGTATTCCCAAGAATTGGTGACGATGCTGAAGCTTTTAATATTTCTCCAGGACTTATACCACTTGTGACAATTGATTCTTTTATAGAGAAAGTTCATTTTGATACTGCTTATTTCACACCTTATGATGTTGGCTACAAGAGCCTTTCGGCTTCAATGTCTGACATTGCTGCTTGCGGTGGGATACCAAGATATGCTCTTATTTCAGTTGGCCTCCCAACTGGCGACCTTAAGTTTATAAAAGATTTTTATCGTGGTGTAAGAGAAATAGCAAAATTGTTTAATATGGAAATAATTGGTGGCGAACTTACAAAATCAAAAATTATTTCAATAACTATCTGTGTTATTGGTGAAGTAAAGAAAATAATAAAAAGGTCGGGTGCTAAAATTGGGGATTTAATTTGTGTTACAGGCAAGCTTGGAAACTCTTTTGCTGGACTTTTAGCACTTCAAAATGGAATTAAAAGTCCTTTGATAAGACAGCATCTTAATCCATTACCCAGGATTAAGGAAGGAAAAGAGCTCAGTAATTATGTTACATCAATGATAGATATTTCCGACGGCTTCACAATTGACCTTTCTCATATTCTTGATGAATCAAAAGTAGGGGCAAAAATATGGAGAAATAATCTCCCTATAAATAATGAAACAAGAAAGATAACAAGTAAATTTTCTCTTTCGCCAATCTCTTGTGCCTTAAATGGAGGTGAGGAATTTGAATTACTTTTTACAATTCCCAAAATTTATACTACGCAGGCTAAAAAAAGGGTTGAATTTACAGAAGTAGGAGAGATAATAGAAAAGTGGGAAGTGGTTCGCCACGACCTTCACCACGGAGTGGGAAGTGGGAAGTGGGAAGTAAAAATTATAGATGAGGAGGGAAACGAGATTCCTGTGAAGGGATTTGACCATTTTAAAATATGATTGTTACAATTGATGGAACAGCTGGCTCAGGAAAGTCAACTACTGCTAAATTAGTAGCTAAAAGATTAGGCTATAAATATATTGATACTGGCGCAACTTATCGGGCCGTTGCTCTTTCAGTTAAACAAAATAAAATAGAGCCAACTAATAGGAAAAAAGTTACAGCCCTTTCTTCTGAACTGGATATTAGTTTTAGGGATGAAAAAATATTCTTAAATGATGAAGATGTGACCCAAGCCATTAGAACAGAGGAGATAGGTAAATTGGCTTCTCTTTGTTCCAAATATAAAGGAGTACGCGAAAATATGGTTAAGTTACAGAGACGTATGGCATCTGGTCCCGCACTTATGCATAAGTGCGGGATTGTCTGTGAAGGTAGGGATATTGGAACAGTGGTTTTCCCAGAAGCTGAAGTTAAAATTTATATGGATGCTGACCATCACATAAGAACAGCAAGAAGGTTAAAAGAATTAAGGGAAAAAAGAGTCTCTGCAAAGTTTGAAGAAATATCTCGTGATTTAAAATCAAGAGATATTCAAGACAAATTAAGACAACTCTCACCTTTAAAGGTTCCTTTGGGAGCAGTAATTATTAATACAACAAACTTATCAATTGAAGAACAAGTGGAAAAAGTGATAAAAAAAATATCAACCATTAAAAATCAAATATCAAAATGACAAATCAAAAATTAAAAAGAAAGGCTATAGACTTAAGACCAGAGACCGTAGACTTTTTTGTCGTCAGTCTTATGTCTTCGGTCTTCAGTCTGTTGTTGTAATTTTTGCATTTTAATATGTAATTTTGATTTTTGATATTTAATTCTAAATTTGGTGTGATGAAGTTAAGATACAGGATAGCAATAAGGATAATTTATTGGACCTGGAAATTATTATTTGGCTTTAAAATTGAGGGATGGGAAAACATTCCTAAAAAAGGAGGTGTCATTATCGCACCTAACCATTTATCAAACTTTGACCCCCCATTGGTTGGGGCAGCTGTGTGGTTCAGGGAGTGTTATCTTTTTACTAAACAAGAACTATTTGTGATCAATAAATTTTATACTTGGTTAATCAAGGCTTTTAATGCTTATGAAGTTAACACAAAAGGACTGAACAAAACGGCGCTCAAGCACACAGAGAAATTATTAAAAAATGGTTTAGCTATTATGTTTTTCCCTGAGGGCACACGCAGTCTATCAGGACATTTTTTAGAATTTCATCCCGGTGTAGCCTGGTTGGCTTTAAGATGCGAGGTGCCTGTGGTACCAACTCTTGTAAAAGGGACTAATACTCCACTCATTAAACAATTTATTCGGAAAGAAAAAGTATGTGTTCGATTCGGGAAACCTGTTATTTATGACTCTCTTCTCAGAGACCTGTCTGCAGGCAGGCAAGCGAAGTTACCCAGAGAAGCTCGTGCCATAATTTCTAAAGAAGTAGAGCGTAGAATCAAAAACCTGTCAGTAACAAACCTGCCTTGCCCCCTGCTCCGACAAGCGAAGCGGGACGGAGACAGCAGGAAGGTGGGTAACTAATGAAAGTATTTGAGATACCAAATTCTGGTTTTTGTTTCGGAGTAAAGAGGTCAATAGATATAGCCAATAAAACTCTTACAGAATCTAAATTGCCTGTCTATTCTTACGGCCCTGTAATCCACAACCCACAAGTAGTTAAGCAACTTGAGACTTTAGGACTATGTCCTATTAAATCACTATCTAAGGTTAAAATAGGTAAACTAATTATAAGGTCCCATGGTGCACCAGATTCAGTAATTGATGAAGCCCTGAAACTCGGGTTTAAAATAATAGACGCAACCTGTCCATTTGTAAAAAAGGCACAAAATTATGCTAAGGCTCTCTGTGATGCCGAATACCAAGCTTTTGTGGTCGGTAAGCCTGACCACCCTGAAGTTCAAAGCATAGTCGGACATACTCAGAATCGGGCTCAAGTCATAGACCCAACAGGAAGTGGGAAGTGGAAAGTGGAAAGTGGAAAGTTTGATAAAATAGGCGTTATCGCACAAACAACTTTAGCCTCATCTACATTCGCAGAAGTGGTATCTCATCTCCTACAAACCACTAAAGAATTACATATCTATAATACAATTTGTGAGGTCGTAAGTTTACGACAACAACATACAATTGAACTTGCTAAAAAGGTAGATTTAATGATTGTCGTTGGAGGTCATAATTCAGCCAATACAACGCGACTCGCTGAACTAAGTCGAGACCAAGGTTGTGAAACTTATCATATAGAAACAAAGGCTGAACTTAAACCCCAGTGGTTCAAAACAAAATCAAGTATCGGTGTAACAGCCGGAACTTCAACCCCAGATTGGATAATTAAGGAAATAATAAAGTTCATTGAGGTAAACAGAGAAAATTCAGTTTAAATCAATGATGCAAGGGAGGTAAAATGAAAAAAGAAGAAATGCTCAAGTTAATTGATGAGTCCCTTTCTAAAATAAAGGAAGGTGAAATAGTAGAAGGTAAAATTGTAAATTTGTCTCCTAAAGAAGTAATCGTCGATGTAGGACTTAAATCAGAAGGCGTAATTCCATTATCAGAATTTGACGACCCTTCTAAACTCAAGCTCGGGGATAAATTTGAAGTCTTTATTGAAAATATTGAGGGAGAAAAGGGCTCTGTTGTCCTCTCAAAAAGCAAAGCTGACTCTATGAGAGTCTGGGAAAGCATAGAAGATAGTTATAAAAATGGAACGCCAATCGAGGGAAAAATAAGTATGACAGTGAAAGGTGGCTTCGTCGTGAATGCTAAAGGAATAGAATGCTTCCTCCCAAATTCACAATTCGATGTGGTAGAAATTAAAGATACAAGTAAGTTGGTCGGCGAAACCTTTAACTTCAAGGTAACAAAGTTCGATAAATTAAGAGAAAGTATAGTCTTGTCAAGAAGAGCTTTTATAGAAAAAGAGCTTAAGGCAAAACGTGAAAAATTCTGGGAAACCGCAAAAGAGGAACTAATATTAGACGGTGTAGTAAAAAATATAGCAGATTTTGGTGCCTTTGTGGATATCGGTGGTGTCGATGGATTGGTGCATATAACAGATTTATCCTGGAGTCGCATAAACCACCCCTCTGAAGTCCTCCAGCAAGGAGATAAAGTTAAAGTAAAAATCCTTAGTATCGATAGAGAAACTCATCATGTAGCTCTCGGAATAAAACAACTCACCCAATGTCCCTGGGATGGAATCGAAGAGCGCTATCCAGTAGCTTCTAAAGTTAAAGTTAAGGTTACTTCACTCGCTGATTTTGGTGCTTTCGTTGAACTTGAACCAGGAGTCGAAGGACTTATCCATATCTCAGAAATGTCCTGGACCCAACGAATCCGACACCCATCTCAAATCTTGGCTGTGGGAGAAACAGTCCAAGCAGTAATCTTAAATATCAATAAAGACGAAAACAAAATCTCACTTGGCATTAGACAGATTCAAGCAAATCCCTGGAAAAACGCAACAAAAAATTATCCCGAAGGCTCAATAGTCTCAGGTACCGTAAAGGCATTCTCTCCTTTTGGTGCCTTTGTCGAACTTAAGGACGGAATTGAAGGCTTGCTTCATATTCGGGATTTATCTTGGACCGAACACATCGAACATCCAAGTGATATCTTGAAAAAAGGAAAACGAATCAAATGCTCAGTCCTATCCCTTGACGCCGAACATCAGCGTATCACTTTCGGATTAAAACAGCTCGAACAAAATCCTCTCCTTACACTTGAAAAATTAATCGATAAGCCCGTAAAAGGAATAATTAAGGAAATCGTAGATAAAGGTGTAGTAGTAAAACTCAAAGTAAATAAGCACAAGGTAGAAGGCTTCATCCCTGTCTCTCATCTTGCCAAACCAGATTTACGAAAAATAGAGAATAAATATAAAATTGGTGAGGAACTTAATCTTAAGTTCCTTGAAATAGATGCGGAACAACGAAAGGTCATTTTGTCTGAAAAAGATTACTATAAAGCCGCAGAAAAAAAAGAATATGAAGAATATCTGAAAAAACAAAAATGAGTAGAAGAAATTCAAATTGATATTTGATATTTAATTTTTGATATGCTTATGCCCCGCCCCGTTAGATGTTTACTATCTGACGGGGCAAAATTAAAGCTTATTCTTACTATATTACTCCTTGTTAGCTGCGGAATTGCTAAAAACTTGCAGGTCTTTGCTATTCTTTTTGTCATCTTTTTAACAGAATTCATTTTGCTAAAAAATAAGAAGATTTTTATACACCGATTTGTATGGTTTTTACCATTCCTGCTGATAATTTACGGTTTTCCACTCTGGGCTATCAAGGGGGAAATAGTTGTCCCGGGAATCCGTCCCGCTTTGCTTGGCGGGATAAGTTATGAGGGACTATATAAAAGTCTGATTCTTGGAACCCGAGCTTTATTAGCCACTGCCTTTTCGCTTATCTTTATTGCATCCACTGGCTCACTCGAGTTAGCCCATACACTGGATTGGCTCACACATCGCAAACTTAAATTAGGCGAAACTACACTTATTGCTTTAAACTTTATACGGCTGATTAAAGATGAGGCTAAACGACATAAATCACGAACTCTAAAGGGTTCGGCTACTATCTTAAAACAGGCTATAAAGAGGAGCCAGGCTTTCGCTGAGTCTCTCCCGCCTATCGTCCGTCGGGCAGGAAATGCGAAACATTAAACTTGAAATTGAATATGATGGAACTCATTTCGCCGGGTGGGAAATTCAACCAGGGAAACGAACTATAAGAGGTGAAATTGAATCCGCCTTAGGCGGACTACTTCAAGAACCAATTAAACTAACAAGTGCATCCAGAACCGATGCTGGAGTGCACGCCTTGTGCCAGGTTGCGAATTTTAAAACCGAAAATCCCCTTGCAACTTCTAAAATCAAGAATGCACTACTTGGTTTGCCAAGAGACATTTATGTAAAGAATGTTGCCCCTGTGGACTTACAATTCAACGCCAGAAAAGATGCTACTTCAAGAGTATATTTATATCGGCTATGGCTTGGCAGAATGCCGCTATTAAGAAATAGGGTATGGGAATATCCCTGGCCGATTGATATAGATAAAATTAAGAAAGCACTTAACCTATTTTTGGGAATACACAGATTTGATTTATTTTCTTATCGTGCCTCAGGAGAATGTAAAATAAAAAGATTTGAACTTGTTCGCCCCAATGTAGCCGTCCCGATTACATCGGAACGTAAAAAATGTGTGAAAGAATTTGTTTTTAAAATCGAAGCTAACAGATTCCTACAGCGAATGGTACGCATGATTATCGGCACCCTTACTGAGTTAGGAAGAGGCAAAATTAAGGAATACGATGTTAAATTAGCCCTTGAACTCCAGGGGAAGAAATGGCTCTCTGCCCCCCCACAAGGACTATATCTTAAAGGGGTAAAATACCGACCCCATCCATTGACTAACGAATAAGATTTTCAGTTACGAGGCGAGGAAGTTTTTCTTAACAAATTGTAGGGCTTGATTGGTAGTATGGAGTTCGCCACTCACTTGCATCTCTCCTACTATCTGTAGAATTTCCTTAAACTTGGGACCTGGCTTGAGTCCAAGAGAGATCAAATCATTACCTGTTAATAAAGGTTTGAATTTAGGACGATTGAATTCTGCTTGCATCTTTATCCCTCTATCAAGTAATTTAAGAAGCCCTTTCCTTCCTCTTCTTCCAGATGCCAAGGCATCCGCATAAGCGAGCAAAAGAATGCCTTGCGCTTCTTCACCGCCATCTCTTATAAATTTCCATATTGCTTTGTCAGTTGGATAACGCTCTCTGGCTAAAAGATGAGGTCGCATATGATAATGAATAAGCAACTGAAGGGTCTTAAATTCCTTATGGCTCAATCTAAGACGGTCACGAATTCCTACGAGAAGTTCTATCCCCTTTTTTTCATGACCATAAAAGTGCACTTTTCCTGATTCATTCTTAGTATAGCAATATGGTTTACCAATATCGTGCAATAAAGCAGCTAACTTTAGGACAGGTAATTTTTTTCTAAGATATTCACTAAACCAAGGGCTAAAGTCCTCAGATGCTTCTAAGTCCTCAACCTTTTTAACAGTTAACATTGAATGGTCAAGCAAGTTGCCACTCCCGATAAATCGGGATGGTACCTCTCTCATAGGAGTGGTCTCCGGAATTATGACATCAAGTA
Source organism: Caldifarciminota bacterium (assembly GCA_023129325.1). Taxonomy (GTDB): domain Bacteria; phylum Hydrothermota; class UBA3073; order JACQXS01; family JAGMCI01; genus JAGMCI01. The sequence goes on along the minus strand of JAGMCI010000017.1, from coordinate 51,951 downwards.
TTTCAAGTCTGGCCATATGTCGTAAGGTTCTGTAACAATTCTTAGCTTTAAGAAGAAGGAAAAGCTCTTCTCTTATTCTTTCAGGTGCAATTTTGAAGAGTAAATTTTTATGAAGTCTCATGACTTCAAGAGTTTTAGGAGTTATTTTAAAGCCAAGTGTTGCTTCTAATCTAAATCCTCTAAGTATTCTCAGTGCATCTTCTTTAAAGCATTTTTCAGAAACCATTCTGAGTCTCTTTTTCTTTATATCCTCTATGCCCTTAAATGGGTCAAGTATTTTAAATTCAGGTAATTTTGCTGCCATGGCATTTAGTCTAAAATCGCGCCGGGAAAGGTCTTCCTCAATAGACTTCATTCCATTAAAATCAAAAGTAAGATTTCTGACTTCTGACTTCTGATTTCTGATTTTTACCACGACTCTTGCTTCGTCATTTTCAGAATCAAGTAAAACAAAGCTTCCCTTTATGCCGGAGGCGGATGTGTCTCCGGCACAAATCTTATGTGCAAACCAGCGTGCAAATTCTATTCCTGAACCTTTGATGGCAAAATCAAAATCTTTGAAGTGGGAAGTAGGAAGTGAGAAGTGGGAAGTAATGATAGCATCTCTAATTGCACCCCCAACAAGCCATGGTTCCTTTGCTTTAAGTAACAATGGCATAAAGGGCTTAAGTTGAGCCTTTATAGTTGAGAGCATAATTAAAGAATATTAAATATCAAAAATCAAATATCAAAATCACATATTAAAAAGCAAAACTTTTTTAATCTTAATCATAAATTGCCTGTGCGATTTGAAATCGTGCCTACAATAATTTTGATTTTTGCATTTTAATTTTTGATATTAAAAACGGAGAGGGCGGGATTCGAACCCGCGAGCCCCATTTCTGAGGCCACACGATTTCCAATCGTGCTCCTTAAACCAACTCGGACACCTCTCCATAAAAGAAAAATACCTAAATGCCTGAATTTTAAGCATTTAGGAATTTTAGACTTTCCTACTCACCGTCAGGCAGGTAGGCATTTGTTTTTTGAGTTGACAGTAATTGTTTTTCCGTTACTTTTTAAAGATTGTTCGGCAAGCTCAAGATATTTAACAACTCTTATACCTGAATTCCCATCAGTTTTGGGAGTCTGATTAAATTCAACACATTTCAAGAAATGATTAATTTCTTGTCTAAGAGGTTCTGCATTGGATAAAACTGGAACTGTAATATCTCCTGTGCGATAAGATAACTGAAATTCTCCAAAACTTGAATGTTCAAGCTTAGAAATTCCCTTATCAAAAATTTTTACTTTTTCAAGTTGATTTGTATCATCATAGATAATCATCTTTTTTGAACCCACAATTACAGTATTTCTTAATTTACTTGGTGCAAGCCATGAAACTTGTATATTGACAAGTATATCTGATGGGAATCTTAGTGTAAGAAAAGCTATATCTGGCTTTCCTTTTATTATGGACTCTTTCCCTGTAACTTGAATTGATATTGGCTCTTCTTCAAGCCAATAAAAAATCATGGAGAGGTCGTGAGAAGCAAGGTCCCAGACAACAGACCCATCTTTTCGATGAATTCCAAGATTTACTCTGGTAGAAGAAATATAATAGATATCCCCTATTTCATCTTTATCCAAGAGTTCTTTAATTTTTATAACGGGAGGAGCATATTCAAAAATGTGGCCCACTGCAAGAGGAACTTTGTTTTGCTCTGATAATTTGACAAGTTTTTTCCCTTGTTCAACATTCATAACAAAAGGTTTCTCAACAAAGATAGCTTTTTTAGCAAGTAGCCCTTCTTTCGCCAATGGATAATGCCAGCTAAGCGGAGTTGCTATAAATACAGCTTGAACACCTTTATCATTAAACACTTCTTCGCTATATCTGGTTATTCTTACTTCTGGATATTGACTCAGAATATTAGCAAGTTTTTTTTCATCTATATCACAACAATATTTCAATATGCAATTAGGGTTCTCATATAAAGTCCTTACTATATTTAATCCCCAATACCCACATCCAATAATAGCTGTTGTTATCATGCTATCAATGATAGCATAATTAAATCTGTTGTCAACTTTTTTTTAAAAAAAAGAAAAAAATACCTGCCTGCCGTCTCCGTCCCGCTTCGCTTGTCGGAGCGGGGCAGGTAGGGATTTCCGTGGTTTTCCGTGTTTTTGAGGAATTATATATATGGCTTCCAAAGGTAAGGACGTTTAAAAAACCCTGGATAGCACTTAAGTTCTTCAATCTTCTTAACAAACTTGCCTGGATGTCCAACAACAACTACTCCTTTTGGAACATCTTTAGTCACACAAGTTCCAGCTCCTATAAGAGCAGCTTCTCCAATAGTAATTCCTGGAAGGATAATACATCCTCCACCAATCTTAACAAGTTTCTTAACTTTTGCACCTCCCAGACATTCACGATATCTGGGACAATTCATAGGATGAGGGTCATCAAGAAAAACTGTACCTGGACCAATAAAAACATTTTCCCCTACATTAACAAGCTCAAGGAAGCACAAAGAGTGAATTCTTGTCCCTGAACCAATACGGTTTCCGAATTCAAGTGTAGTATTGCTACCTACGCTCACATTATTGCCAATTATATTATCCTCTCTAATACTTGTTCCTTGTCCGCTCTGGAAGTTGTCACCTATACGGTTACCCGCATATATAGTGGTAAATGGTCGTATAATAGCATTTTCCCCAATCTGTAGGGACGTATCGCTATACGCCCCTACCATTTTATTTCGTGGTGGAAAACCAAGAACAACAAAATCATAAATTACACAACCGTTCCCTAATTTCACTCCCGGATATATTTTTACTGATTTTCCAATCCTCACTGCCATTTAATACGCTCCTTTCAATGACAAGACCATTGGGATAGTGCGTAAAAATATTCTCAAGTCTAACCAAAATGATTGATTTACTGCATAGTAAAAGTCAAGTAATACCATCTGATTAAAGGGAATAAGACTTCTCCCCATAACTTGCCAGAGCCCGGTTATGCCAGGACGGGCAATTAGCCTAACATAGTGCCAATCACTGTATAATTTAACTTCGTAAGGTATTGGAGGCCGAGGTCCTATGAGACTCATATCACCTTTTAAGACATTTATCAATTGTGGAAGTTCATCTATTGATAGTTTTCTCAGCCATCTCCCAACGGGGGTTATTCTGGGGTCATTGGTCAATTTGTAAACTCTCTTGTTTGCCGCTCTGGTTTTATCAAGAGTTTGAGAGACAGATTGTCCTGAATTGCTACCAAGTATAGATTTTTTTATATAATTGCGATGTATATCTCTATCGGTTAATGGATTAGAACAATGCATCGTCCTAAATTTATAAAAATTAAATAACTTTCCATTAACGCCAATCCGGGATTGACGGAACAAGACTGGCCCCTTAGAAGTAAGTTTTATAAGAATAGAACTCACAAGCAAAATAGGAAAAGAAATGCCAAGCATCAAACTACTTATAAAAATATCTAATCCTCTTTTCCCACCAGTCTTAACCTCATTGGAGTGGTTTTTTCCGCCAGAGGCGCCCGCCTGCCCGCTTCGCCAAAGCTTCAGCGAGGCGAGCCATCTGTCGGACAGGGACCCGCCTTTGGAGAAGAATATTAAATACCCATTTTTTAAAAGTATAGGAAACTTATCACTTTTTAACCACACTTCCTGAATTGTCCTGTCCTCTCTTAATCCCGACTGAAGTCGGGACTGTTCAGATATATTTGCTTTAATTCGCCCGCCTGCCCGCCTGCCCGCCTGCCCGCCTGCAGGACGTCGGGCAGACAGACAAGATAAGTACTTAGAAACAAAATTAACAATATCAGCTGAGTCAAGATTAGGAAGGTTTATTCTAACTCTTTTCACATTGGAGGGTAAATTTTTATCTAAATCTTCAATCTTATTTACCACAAACTCCATAATAAAATTAAATATTAAATATCAATCCGTTTCCTTTATTTACATTACAAAATTAATAAGCTTGTTTTGAACAAATATAATTTTTTTAATATTTTTTCCTTTAATTCTTCCTTCTATACGAGTATTATGCAAGCAAACTTTTTTCACTTCTTCCTCTCCTAAATCATAAGGAATCTCAACTGTAGCTCTTGGCTTTCCATTAATTTCAATCACTAATGTGACTTTTTTTGCCTCTACCTCTTTCCAACCAGGCCAGCAGGATTTAAATACTGAACCCGTATGGGCGAGCTCATGCCATAGCTCTTCAGACAGATGGGGAGCAAATGGGGCGAGTAGTTTTATTAGCACTCCTAAAGAGTACCCAAAAATGGAACCTCTTTCTTGAGTTTTATAAAGTTCATTTGTAAATTCCATAAGCGATGCTATAGCAGTATTATATCCAAAAGAGTTGAGGTCCTCTTCCACTTTTGATATTGTAAGATTAAGCTTCCTATAAAGTGGTGTATTTTTAAAATTTTCCTCCTCTTGTAGGGGCATATTGACTTCGGACTTCGACGAGCGTTTCGGCTGACTCAACGGAAGCCTCAGTCGAGTCGCGAGCGTTTCGGCTGACTCAACGGAAGCCTCAGTCGAGTCGCCATACGCCCCTACAGAAGCATTTTCATTTACAAGCTTATATACTCTATTTAGAAATCTACTTACTCCTTGTATGCCCTTTACTGACCATATTCCATCTTTAGAAGGAGGTCCCAGGAATAAAATGGTAAGTCTTGCTATATCTGCCCCCCATTCTTTAAGAAATGGGCCTACTGGGACAGCATTGCCTTTTGATTTCGACATCTTTTGCCCGGTTTCATCTTTTATCAACCCCTGATTAAAGAGATTTTCAACTGGCTCATCTACTGGGAGGACTCCAATATCATAGAGAAACTTTGTGATAAACCGAAAATAAAGGAGATGGGTAGTTGCATATTCCACTCCTCCAATATATTGATCAACTGGGAGCCATTTTTCGGCTTCCTTTTTTGAGACAAGAGCTTGTTCATTTTTGGGGTCTAAGTATCTAATCTCATACCAAGCAGAGTCCACAAAGGTATCCATAGTATCGGGGTCTCGGGTTGCAGGGTTTCCGCACTTTGGGCACTTAGTGTTGATAAAATCAGGGACTGAAGAAAGAGGAGACTTTCCCTTTGGAGTGAAATCGATTCCCTGTTTTGGAAGGTATACTGGAAGGTTATGAAAGGGAACAGGAACAACTCCACACTTTTTACAATGAATCATTGGAATAGGTGCTCCCCAATATCTTTGGCGTGATATTAACCAATCTCTTAACCTATAATTTACTTTTCGTCTTCCAATTCCGTTTTGGGTCACAAATTTAATTATTTTTTCTACTCCTTTGACTGAATCCAGACCGTTAAACTGACCCGAATTTATCATCACTCCTGGTTCGGCATAAGCCTGTTTTATATTTTGTAGGGGCGTATTGACTTCGGGCTTCGACGAGCGTTTCGGCTGACTCAACGGAAGCCTCAGTCGAGTCGCGAGCGTTTCGGCTGACTCAACGGAAGCCTCAGTCGAGCCGCTATGCGCCCCTACTCCTTTAGGTTGAATAACAACTTCAATTGGTATCTTGTATTTCTTTGCAAATTCAAAATCTCTCTGGTCGTGAGCAGGGACACCCATTACAACGCCAGTTCCATAGGAGGGTAGGACATAATCAGCAATCCATATTTCGGCTTTTTTACCTGATAATGGATTAATCACATATTTGCCTGTATTCACTCCATCTTTAACTCGGGTTGATGAAGTTCTTTCAATCTCTGTTCGTTTTAGTGAATTTTCAATGTATTTTAAGACTTCTTTTTTTGAATTTGAGTTTCTACCAAGGCTCTTTGCAAGTTCGTTTTCTGGAGCAATTGCTATAAATGTTACTCCATAAATTGTATCAGGTCTTGTAGTAAATATTGGTATCTTCTTGCCATCTCCGTCCCGCTTCGCTTGTCGGAGCGGGGCAGGTAAAGAGAAATCTATTTCCAAGCCTTCAGATTTACCAATCCAATTTTTTTGCAGTGTCTTAACTCGTTCAGGCCAGCCGTTGAGTTTATTTATATCTGTCAACAATCTTTCAGCATACTGGGTAATTTTAAAGAACCATTGTTTTAGTTCTTTTCTCCTCACTGGGGTTTCGCATCTCCAGCATCTTCCAGCCTCAACTTGTTCATTTGCAAGCACTGTCTGACAGTGAGGGCACCAATTTTGGAACGCTTTTTTACGATATACCAAGCCATGTTCATATAATTTTAGAAATAACCATTGTGTCCATTTATAATAATCTGGAAGGCAAGTAGTAATCTCTCTATCCCAATCATATAACATACCCATAAGGCGGAATGTTGAGCGAGAAACTTGAATATTATGGAGAGTCCATTTTTCCGGGTCCACGCCTTGCTCAATCGCACACTCTTCTGCAGGTAGACCAAAGGCATCCCAGCCTATAGGATGAAGTATATCATATCCACACATTAGTTTATATCTTGTTAATGTATCTCCTATCACATAATTTTTAAGATGCCCCATATGAAGGTCACCTGAAGGATAAGGATACATCTCTAAGATATAATATTTTTTGTGTGGAACTTTAGGAGGAGCAGGGAGCCCAATATGGTCCCAATACTTTTGTTGTCTTGCCTCAATATCTTTAAAATTATAAGTCATCTTTTGGTTAATCCGCCTGAGGCGGATAAATGGTTACGGTGACGAGACCCGTTTCGTCAATCGGCTTTGGGTGACGAAAGCCGTAACCGAACTACTTATTTTGGGCAACCGCAAGGGTTGCCCCTACCTATAACCTTTTACTTCAATTTTTAATTTGTGATTTTGATTTTTACATTTTAATTTTTGATTTTTCATTTTGGCTTTGGCGTTAATTCAAAGTTACATATTGTTGTCATTTGAGGAGCGACATAAATTTTTTTCTCAAGCCAATAATATCCTGAAACAACAGCCCTCACCCTGTAAGTTCCAGGCATAATAGAAACAGTATATTTTCCGTTACTGTCAGTGGCTACTGGAAGAAGGGTAGTTTCGGTAAACACGAGTTTAGCAACTAACGGTTGCAGGGTATTTTTATCCCGTACTACTCCGGCAACAGCTCCAATTTTTGGAATTTTGGGAGGCAATTTTTTTAATATATGTGAATTTATTATAAACCCTGCTGCAAAACGAGGATAAAGTATTGGAGAACCTCCTAATCGGTGTTCAAGTTTAGCTGCGGCGATTCCTATTTGATACCATTTACCTTTAATCTTAATTCCAACATTAAAATCCCTTCCATCAAAGTCAAGCACTCCAAATATATTTTTTCTAATATTTACCTCGCCACCCCAAATAATTCCTACAGCGTCGTTATGATGGTCTCTCATAAACATATCAGTATTAAAGAGATGAGACCTTGGTCCATAGCCAACCAGCGAACCCCTTCCTATTCCAACATTATAAAGTCCATAAGGTCCAAAATCTTTTGTAGCAACAACAAAAGCAGAAAATTGTTCTGAATTCCTTTTCGTATCATAAGTTTGGTCATCTGCCCAGCCGACAGTACTATCATGACCAACTGGAGAAATCCAGCGATAAGGAGAAAGGTATAAACATCCCAACATAATAGCTGGCATATTTTGAGTTTCCTTATTTACCTTCCATCCAGCATCAAATGCTACCAAGGCTTCTCTAAGATTAAAAATTGACAATCCAAGGAATAATTTCCCAGGAATCTGGACTTTCAAATAGGCATTACCAACAGCCCAGTGAGGGTCATCTTTAGTTGTAATAGAAAAGGTCATTCCAAGAGCAAACCAATCATCAGAAACATGCGCTGTTGGACTATCAATCAACTCCGACTGAGACTTAAATTCACATCTTGCTCGCACGGGGAGTGTAGAAATACTAAGTATTACAAAAAACACACCCGCCTTGACTCGCAGGCGAGGCAGGAAACACAAATTCTGCCCTTGCAGGGGCGTATTATCCCGCACATTCCGCCTCAGGCGGATTATGTGCGGGACCCTTACTCTTTCTGGCTTCTGGCGCATCTCAGGTCCACATTAAATGGATTTTGGGGTATAATATTTATAATAATAATGATACCTATAGTATATACCTTTTTTTACCTTATTGATAACTACACCCAAGAAGGAAGCTCCTGTGGACTTGAAATTAGAAATTGTTTGCAAGACCTCATCTTTCTGGGCTCTTCCCAATTCCACAACTAATACCACACCATCGACCATATTTCCTAACAAAAGTCCATCTGCACAGACAATAAGAGGCGGCGAATCAACTATTACCATATCAAAACTTTCCCTAAGTTCAGAAAAGAGAGTCTGCATTGTTTGAGAATCAATAATTTCTCCTGGATTTGGCGGTATATGGCCTGCTGGGATGACCCATAAATTATTTATTTCAGTAGGAAGTATTACATCTTCTTTTTTTACTTCCCCGATAAGCAAATTTGAGAGTCCGAATTTAGAAGTAACTCTCAAAATCTTATAAATATTTGGTTTACGGAGGTCAGCTCCTAAGATAATAGTTTTTACACCTGCCTTGGCGTAAGTTATTGCAAGATTACAAACAAAGGTTGACTTTCCTTCTTTTGCTATACAACTTGAGACAAGCAAAGTTTTTAACTTAGTGTCGCCTGATTTTGAAAATTTTAAATTTATCCGTAATTTTTTATATGTTTCAGCTGCTGGCGATAACTGGTCTTCAATAATTCCCTGTGTATGTATCGGGATAGCGCCAATTATTGGAATGTCCAATCTCTTTATATCTTCTGCATCTTTAAGGGAGGTATCTAAATATTCTTTAAAAAGCACAGCTCCAATTCCAAGTCCAAGACCAAAAATTAAGGCAAGAGTCATACTACGTTTAGGTTTTGGAGAAATAGGAATATTAGGTGGTTTGGCGTGTTCCACAATAACAACATTCCCAATTTCTCCCATCTCAGTTATCTTTGCCTCCTCATACCGGTCTACTAATCTCTTATAAATATTAGCATTAAATTCGTAAACCCGTTGAAACCCTGCAAGCTCATACTCCTTGGCAGGAAAACGACGAACACGAACTTTTTGTTTCTCTATTCTTTCCCCTAAAACTTCTTTCTTTATCTGAAGCGTAAGAAGTTCAGAGCGCTTATTTAATATCTTTCTTGATAACTCCTCTGAATAAGAAAGAGGGTCTATAAGAATCGTTTCATCGGCTGACCTATTCTTTATTACATCTGTTAACGCTTGTTTAACTACTTTTATCTTTTCTTCTAAACTTACCAATTTAGCGTGGTCCTCGGACATACCAGCAAGAATATATGATGAACGCTCCCTTTCAAGCTGCAAGAGTTGGTTCCTTAAATTTGAGATTGATGGATTTCCTACCTTAACAATTTCTTCAACAAGTCGCTCGTTCTCTCTCTTTAATTCTTCCTTTAAATATACAGTTGATTTTTCATTTACATCAATTTCAGATAAAAGTGCATTATATTCTGCTTGAAGTTCCGCAAATTGCTCTTGTAATATCTCTCCACCAGCTGATACTGAAATTAGTTTCTCTCTTTCCTTAAATGCTTGTAAATCCATCTCTGCATTTCGTAGCATCCCTTCAGCTTCAGGAAGTTGGTTCTCAATAAACTTTTTTATCTCTGTTACCTTAGCCCTTGCAATCTTGACAGAATAATTTTTAAAAGTCTCAGTTATGCTATTGCATATAGTAGCAATTTCTTCAGGATTCTCGCCTACGACTCCAATCTGAATAATATCCGAATTCCTCAATGGAGTTATTGTTGTTATCTCAAGAAGTATGTCGGGAGCGTTAGCTAAGTTTAAAAATCCTATCTTCATCCCCTGCTCTTTCATATAATCAATTACCTTTCTCATAAAACCTTTTGACCTCAGAATCTCGCAGTTCGTCTCAATGCCAAAAGTTTCTTCTACTAATTCGCCTCTGCCAAGAAAAACAGATGCTCTTTTTATTAGCACCCTCGAATAAGTAACATAAGTTTTAGGAGTTAGGCGAATTTTAACTCCTGTAATAAGAATTACCCCTAAAAAAACACTCATAAATGCCCATTTCCTCCGTAAAAAAACACTTAAATATCTTCTTATATCTATTTCACCTTCCATCTCTCTTATTGTTAAATGTTAATTGTTAAATGTTTTATGTTTAATATCCTCCCACATTTCACTCCCCTCTTATTAACCGATATATTCCGTAATACGCCCCTATCAAAAAAGTAGTCTCCGTTAAAAAATGAGTAAATTCTTTAATCCTTGAATAAAAATTACCTTTTATATATATCATATCTCCCGGATTCAACACAGGAACGTCTTCCCGCCTCCCTGTCTTGAAAAATTTACTGAGATTTACACTAAATACTTTTGCTTCTGGAAAAGACCTCACCACTTTAATCCCAGACATATCTGCTCCCTTTAATAAGCCCCCAGCTAATGTCAGAAATGTAGCTAAATCCATCCCCTCAGGAATAGAATAAAGTCCAGGAGACTTAATCTCTCCCCAAATAGAAACCTTTATCTGAAGCTCGCCTATCTCCCCCAAATAGACATAATATTTAGCTCCCTCGGGCTGTTGTGCTTGCAATAGAAGAAAAAAACAAATTATTATCATCTTAATAATGATATTATTAAAAATGTCATTTGTCAACAAAAAAATCTTGACACCTGAATAAAATATTGTATATTTGGAGTAATGTTTTTATTGATTTTTTTACTCCAACTCTCCCCTCCTCTCAATGTTCAAGTATTTGATACTCCTAACGACAAAGGAAAATCTATCTCTATAAAGTGGAAGCTTTCTCCTGATGATTCCGTACTTTCTTATTATGAAGTTTTTAGAACTACAGATAAAAAACACGAATATTATTCAAGAGGTATCGTTTTAAGAGGGTTAAATAAATTTGATGACTCTACACAAGATGGGGAAAAATATTGGTATAAAGTTAGGGCGGTCTCACCTACAGACTTTGCAGATTCTGAACCACTTGGTCCAGTGATATCTTATGCTCAATGGTTCCACCATAAAAGATGGAACGCATTAATCTTAGGGATTGTTTTTTGTGGTTTAGTGCTTTGGTATATAAAGAAAGCTAAACACGGTGGGTCTCTTTTTATACGCAAAATTTCAGGGCTTGAGGCTGTTGATGATGCCGTCGGAAGAGCTACAGAATCAGGAAAACCTATTCTTTATCTCACAGGACTCTCTGATATGAGCGATGTCGCCACAATTGCAAGTTTGTCAATACTTGGAAGAGTGGCTAAAAGAGCAGCTACCTATGGAACCCCTTTGTTAGTCCCTTGTTATGACCCAATTGTTATGAGTGCAGCCCAAGAAGTCGTTAAACAAGCTCATATGGAAGCCGGAAGACCTGATACTTATAATGAATCAAAAATATTTTACCTCACTGCTGACCAATTTGGCTATGCCGCTGGAGTTAATGGTATTATGCTTAGAGAAAAGCCTGGCGCCGTCTTCTTGCAAGGCTATTTTTTTGCTGAATCATTATTGTTAGCTGAAACAGGAAATTCTATTGGCGCTATCCAAATTGCAGGAACTCCAGCTACCACTCAACTGCCATTCTTTGTTGCCGCATGTGATTACACTCTTATTGGGGAAGAAATGTATGCCGCTTCATCATATTTATCAAAAGAACCAACTTTGCTCGGAAGCATAAAAGGAGAGGATTTCGTTAAACTTATTATTATCATAGTTATAAGTATCGGAATATTATTAGCAAGCTTAAGTAGTTTTGGAATTTTAAAAACATCAGCTTCTAATTTTATTAACTGGTTTAGTGGCTTTTAATATGGTCTGTAGCCGTCCCGCACATAATTTATGTGCGGGATAGCCTTCGTAAAGAAATGAGAAGAGAAGTTCCTTTAGCTATTACCTTTATTACAGGGTTCCTCCTCATCATTGGTTTCTTTATCCCTCATGACCCAATCGGTGGACTTCAATCTATGTTCTTGCAATGGTATGCCATTATTGCTGGTTTCACTATGGTTTTAGGTCTTATGACATTAACCAGAATTCATACAAGAAGAATTGTTAAACGCACTCAAGGATTTGGGTATTCAGTTATTTTAATTGGTGCTATGCTTGGGACTCTGGTTGTTGGCTTTTATTCAGGTATAAAATATAAAGGGCTGTTTGAACTCGGGACTCCTTTTATGTGGTATTATAATAATATTCTTGTTCCTCTTTCGGCTACTATGTTTTCTTTGCTTGCTTTCTTTATTGCAAGTGCTGCTTATAGAGCTTTTAGAGCCAGAACTATTGAAGCCACACTATTGCTAATTGCAGGTGTATTAGTTATGATTGGAAGAGTCCCAGTAGGTAATCTGATATGGAACAAATTACCTATTATTGCTGAATGGATTATGAATATACCTCAACTTGCGGCTAAGCGGGGAATACTTATTGGCGTTGCTCTTGGAATGATTGCTACTTCTCTTAGAATTATACTTGGGATTGAAAGAACATACTTAAAATAAAGTAGGGAGTAGGCAGTAAGCAGTAGGAAGTGAGATGTTGAAAAAAATAGCAAATATAGATAGAAGGATTATTTTTATTGTTATTGTTCTTTGTATCATAATACCATTTTTAACAAAAACAGTTCTTGAAATTAGGGTTAGTGCCCCGGTGAAATCAGCTTATAAGGCGCTGGAGAAACTTGAGTCGGGTTCTTGCGTTCTTTTTTCTGTTGATTATGACCCTGCTTCTCAACCAGAACTGCAACCAATGTTAATTGCTGTCTTGAGGCATGCTTTTAAGAAGAATTTGAAAGTCATTATGATGTGTCATTGGCCTCTTGGTTTTCCTTTAGGGCAAGATGCACTGATGGTAACAGCTAAAGAATATGACAAAAAATATGGTCAAGATTATGTCAATCTTGGTTATCGCCCAGGGATGTCAGCTATTATGCTTGGGATAGGTAGAGAAATAAGAGATTTTTTTGCTTCTGATTATGCTGGGACTCCTGTTGATTCACTTGATATAATGAAAGGAGTTCATAATTATGGAGATATTACTTTACTTATTGGATTTGAAGCAGGAGCAACTGGCGACTACTGGGTTAGACTTGCTGGTGCACAATTTGGACAAAAAATAACTCTTGGTTGTACTGCTGTTTGTGCTCCTGATTGTTATCCTTATCTTCAAGCCAAACAGATTGAGGGACTTATTGGCGGATTAAAGGGGGCAGCAGAATATGAGAAATTAGTTGAATGCCCGGGAGCTGGAATCATTGGGATGACAGCACAATCTGCGGGACACATAGCAATAATAATTTTCATAATTTTAGGTAATCTTAGTTACTTTATATTAAAAAAGAGGGAGAAAGAATAGTTAAATGGTTAATTGGTTAATTGGTTAATTACTCACCATTTAACCACTCACCGTTCATTACTATGGCTGAAATTATTGGGATTTGGGTTGCGGCTTTTTTGACGCTTTGTATTTTTTCATTTCTTTACAAGGACAATCCACTCTACAAATTTGCTGAACACCTTTATGTTGGTTCATCTGCGGCCTATATGCTTGTTTATTTTTACTTTTTTAACATTAAACCTATGTTAATTGATAAATTCATTGCAGAAACTGGGCTTGCAAGATGGATACTAATTATACCGACCTTTTTAGGGGTAATTATGCTTCTCCGTATACATCCAAAAATTGGCTGGATTTCAAGATGGTCTATTGCTTTTACTATGGGAATTGGAGCAGGAATAGGGATAGTAGCTGGCATTCATGGATATATATTGCCACAGACAAAAGCTACTTTCTTACCACTCTTTATTAAGGGAGACTTAATACAAAGTGCTAATAATATCATTCTTGTTGTTGGTGTGTTAACCACATTTCTGTTTTTTTATTTTTCCAAAGAACACAAGGGGTTATTAAAACCTCCAGTTAAAATAGGCATGGCATTCATAATGGTATCATTTGGGGCAAGTTTTGGATACACAGTTATGGCAAGGTTATCCCTTTTAATTGGAAGAATATATTTTCTTTTACATAACTGGCTGCATCTGATATAAAGCTATGCAGAAATTTCAAATATCAAGCACTAAATTCCAAACAATATTCAAATCCTAATGAACAAAATCCCAAACAAAATCATTTGTGATTTGTGATTTGTTTGTTATTTGATGCTTGGGATTTGGAGCTTGTCTTGAATGATTCTTAGACTAATAAATACTTGGGCAAGAGATGGATTCTATAATATGGCATTAGATGAAGCATTATTCAGGAAAGCACAATCTAACAATTTGTGTACTGCCGGATACGATTCTACTTTAAGATTTTATACTTTTTCGCCACCTGCTATCACGATAGGGTACTCGCAATCTATTCGGGACATAAAGAATCTTAAGAAGTATGGGTTTCCTATTATACGCAGAATTACTGGAGGCAGAGCAGTGGTACACAATGGCGACCTCACTTACTCACTCGTAACTAATGAAACAAATCCAACTTTCGGAGGCTCTGTGTTTGAGAGTTATAAAAAGGTAAGCCTTATTTTTGCCCTTGGGCTAAAGACTCTAAATATTGATGCCTGCCTCGCCGGCTCCGTCCCGCTTCGCTTGTCGGAGCGGAGCAGGCAGACACAGATAGTGAGAACTACCAATCACTATGAACGGATTCCAGTTTGTTTTAGCTCTTTTATGAGATATGAACTTCAAGTCAATGGAAAAAAGATACTCGGAAGTGCCCAAAGGAGAGCTAATGGAACAATCCTTCAACAAGGAACTATACCAATCTCACCCCCAAATTTCGTATCCTATCCATCAGTTGACGGACGCTCTACATCCTGTCTTTCAGAAATTTTAGGTCGTGACTTCAAGCTCAAGGAAATCACAATAGCTTTAAAGCAAGGAATTAAAGCAAGCGGGATAAAAATTATTGAAGGAACTTTTACAAATGAGGAAAGAGAGCTTACAGATAAATTACTAAAGAAGTATTCAACAAAAGAGTGGAATTTTTTTAAAAAAAGACTTGACATTTTTTAAATCTTGATTATATTTTAAAAAAGGAGGTAAAATGGTAGCTTATTTCAAAATTGGAGGGATTTATATGTGGCCACTTTTAGGATGCATTTTAGTGGGTGCGGCATTTATAATTGAGAGATTTATATCCTATGCATTAGCAAGGATTGATATTAAGAAGTTTATGGCTGATTTAAAGACAAGTCTAAAAAAAGAAGGAGGAGTAGAAAAGGGGATTGAGTATTGCAAATCCAACAAATCACCTGTAGCGAGGATTACCGAGGCAGCTCTTGCCACTTATAAGAAAGTGGGTCCACAAAAGGATGCCATTGAGGAGGCAATTTCTAATGCTGGGACTACGGAATTAGCATTTCTTGACAGGGGTTTACCTGTTTTAGCTGCAGTAAGCACGATAGCACCGATAATTGGTTTTCTTGGCACAGTCATGGGGATGATTCATGCATTTCAGGCGATAGCGATAGCGGGTGAAGTAGAGCCAACACTTGTAGCAACAGGAATTCAAGAAGCATTGGTAACGACAGCCACAGGACTTTCGATTGCTTTTCCGGTTGTTGCTTTTCATGTTTATTTCACGACAAGAAGCAACGGTTATACGAGGATGATGGAATCAGCCGCTACGGAGTTAGTTATATTTTTAGTAGAAGAGAAACCATGAGTCCGCCTTAGGCGGATAGGTGAGGAAGCCCGTTTCGTAGTTCGGTTACGGGTCTCGTCACCGTAACCGATTGACGATTTAATTTGGGATTTATTTCTTGATTATGAAATTAGGCAGGAGGATAACGAGGGCAGCAGAAATTCCAACAGCCTCGATGGCTGATATTGCATTTCTTTTAATAGTTTTCTTTATGCTTACTACTGTATTTGCGACGGAGAAGGGACTTCAAATAGTACTACCAGAGAAGGGGGAAGAAGTTAAAATCAAGAAGACAAATATTGCGAATGTATTTGTAAATGCCAAGGGACAGGTAAAGATAGGGGAAGAAGAGATTCCACTTCCGGACATAAAAGAGAAAGCTCATCAGTTACTTACGGTTAATGATTCACTTGTATTTTCCTTGACCATAGACCGCAAATGCAAATATAACAAAGTAATAAAGGTATTTGACGAATTACGGCTTGCTAAAGCCCAGCGGATAGCATTTGCACCGCCAAAGTGACAGGGTGTAGGGTATAATAGGGTGTAGGGTGTAGGGTGTAGGGTGTAGGGTGTAGGAAAAGGATTATGAAGCTTAAAACAGCACCCAAAAAGGGTCCAGAGATACCAACTTGCTCGATGGCTGATATTGCTTTTTTACTCATCATTTTTTTCATGTTAACAACGGTTTTTGTAGCAGAGCGTGGGATTCGTGTAACTATTCCTGCTGCAAAAGCGACAAAAAAGCTACCTAAGAAGAACATAACTCATATTTGGGTTTCATCAGAAGGAGCAATATCAATAGATGACAATATAGTAACCACTGATTATGTGGGCCCAATAATGGGGAGAAAGGTAAGCATAAACCCAAATCTCATTGTTTCCATTGTCATGGACAAAGATGGGGAATATGGCGTTCTTTCAGATATTCTTGACCAATTTAAAGACGCGAAGGCATTAAAAGTATCCTTTTCAACTTTAAAAGAAAAGGGAGGGTAGAAAAATAAACAATGCAAAATTAACAATTAGCAATTAACGGAAATTAGTGAGTTTAGGCAGACGCAAGGTCTGCCCCTACATAATATTTATGAATAATGATTTAAAGGAGCGGTTACCATTTCATAATAAACTTTCTTTCCTCATAGCCATTATTGCCTGCATTTTAGCTTGTTTATTTATTCCCAAAACGAGACCCAGGAAATGGGAGCCAAAAGTTGATGCAGTTGTACGAGCCATACAACTTCCACCCCAGATGCAACAATTAAAGGAACCCCCTCCTCCTCCAAAGCCAAAGATGCCAGTTGCTGCGGAGAGTGAAAAAGAAATAGAAGCATCTACTATTGACAGGACTGATTTTGGTTTTGAGAAGCGACCTCCAAAGCTCACTACTCCGGAGGTTTATGAGTTTTGGGCAGTTGAAGTCAAGCCACAACTTAAGCTTTATGTAGAGCCAGAATATCCGGAGTTAGCGAGGAAAGCTGAGATTGAGGGCACTGTTTACTTAGAACTTATAATAGACACGAGTGGAAGAGTTATAAATGTCAAGGTTTTACAATCTTTAAATGAATTATGTGACCAAGCGGCTATGAGGGCAGCAAGGAAATGGAAATTTTCACCTGCCCAACAAAGGGATAGACCGGTATGCGTAAAAGTTCATCAGCCAGTGAGATTTAGACTTAAAGAATAGAAGTGGGAAGTGGAGAAGTAGGAAGTGGAGAAGTGGGAAGTGGGAAGTTAGAAGTGGAGAAGTGGGAAGTTAGAAGTGGGGAAGTTAGAAGTGGGAAATTAAAAGGTTATAGGTGAGGAAGCCCGTTTCGTAGTTCGGTTACGGCTTTCGTCACCCAATGCCGATTGGTTAAATGGTGAGTGGTTAATTAACCAATTAACCAATTAACCAAAAGATGGATAATGATTTAAAGGAGTTTAGGCAGACGCAAGGTCTGCCCCTACATATTAACCAATCCGCCTTAGGCGGAGTGTGTTGAGATGCTGAAACAAGTTCAGCATGACAGTTTATGTGCGGTGCTGCAGTCAACAGCAAAGCCTTTGTGGCAAAAAACAAAAACCATGGGCTATCCCGCACATAATTTATGTGCGGGATGCTCGCCGTTCTGAGTAAACAAGTTTACAAGAACGGACGGCAGGAGGTAAAGATGCGTAATAAATTATATAAATTTTCAATTTTCAATTTTCAATTTTCAATTTTCTTACTACTTACTACTTACTGCCTACTGCCTACTGCTTTATTTGCAGGGATAACGGGCAAGATTGCGGGGAAAGTTATTGATACAGGGACAAGAGAGCCACTTCCTTTTGTTAATGTCATTATTGAGGGAACGACTATGGGAGCAGCAACGGATAAATTAGGAGATTTTTTTATTGTTAATGTTCCTGTAGGTATTTATACAGTAAAGGCTACTATGATTGGTTACAAGGCTGTGAAAGTTAAGAATGTAAAAGTATCCACTGATATGACTACCACTGTCAACTTCAGACTTGAGCCCACTGTAATAAAAGGAGAAGAGGTTATAGTGACTGCCAAGAGGCCTATAATTGAGCGGGATGTAACATCATCGTCAAAGCGCACTTCTGGGAAAGAGATATCTAAGATGCCTGTAACGAATTATGAGGATGTAGTTGCTTTGCAAGCGGGCTCGGTTGAGACTGGGCGTGGTAGTTCGGGTGGATTACATATTAGAGGTGGAAGGTCAGATGAGGTTGTATACATTGTTGATGGTATCAACACAACTGACCCTGTTTATGGGACTTCTGGGGCTATTCTTGACAACAATGCGATTTCGGAGATGCTTATAATTTCGGGTGGATTTGATGCTGAGTATGGGAGGGCTATGTCTGGGGTTGTAAATGTGGTGACGAGGGAAGGGGGGACAAAGTATAGTGGTGGAATAAAATACACGACGGATAATATTTTCAAGAAGAGTTCTAATTTGTATAAACAGGGTAAATTATTTAACCAGGGATATAATTTTGGGGTTAATGATGGAAGCATTACACTGGGTGGGCCTATTCCCTATCTTAAGAGGAGTAGTTTTTTCCTCTCTGGGGGTCTCAGGGGGTATGATTCTTATCTTCCGCACAGCGATGGGATAGAAGGGAAAGGGACATTGAAATTAGCGTGGAGATTGAGTAATGCATTTAAGGCAACTTTATCAAGTAATTATGCATATAGAAGGTATCATGGGTACTGGCATTCATATTCAAGAGGAAAATGGATAGATGAATTACCTCTGTATCAGCGAGGGAACTCACAAATCAATTTAAAGCTAACGCATTCTGTGTCATCGAAGACTTTTTACACATTAAATATCGGGAGATTTAACACTTATCATAAGTATAGCTCTCAGGATGGTAAGGATTATAATGATTTCAAGGAAATTGGAACGAGGTTATCCTGGGTAGCAGTGGCAAGGGATTCTGGCTGGTATAATCCTGAATACGGGACATGGGAGGAGGGATGGTCGGAAGACAGGGCATGGATGTGGTATTATGAGAATGTGCGACATTTAGGACAATGGAACTCATCGACAGGGGAATGGGAATGGGGAGACGAGACAGATTTCAACGAAATTGTTGATGCCTTGAATTACAGATATTATCAAACGGGGACTTATTTAAAGGGAGGTTCTGTGCCTGGCGGAGACAAACTTGTATATACGGGAGTGGAAGATGGGGAGACTTTATATATATATTATCATACATTTAGTCTTGACAAATACATTAACGATGTTAGGAAGTATATTAATACGGATTTCCCAGAAGATTCAATAGAACCATCGGGAGGGTTGTATATGACAAGATATAACAGGGACGAATTTGGGAGATTTTGCTATTATTTCTATCCTATGTGGCATGATAGGAACACGACCCGACTTTCTGCAAGTTTTCATCTCATTTCCCAGGTAAATAAATACAATGAGATTAAGGCAGGTGCTGATATTGAGAAACATGATCTTGACCTCACATATCTTCAATTTGTAAATAAGAATCCGTATATGGACCATTATGATAAGAAGCCACTTACAGCATCAGCATATCTTTCAGACAAGATTGAATATGAAGATATGGTTTTAAAGGCTGGTTTAAGATATGATTACTTTAACCCGAAATCTGATTTTTATATTAATTTAGATTCATTATCTGCTGGTCAGGCAGAAGCAGAGGCAAAGATTCAATTTTCACCAAGATTTGGCATTTCTTATGCGATGACTGATAAATCTGTAATGTATGCAAATTATGGTCATTTTTTCCAACCATTAAATTTTGCAGACATTTATCAAAATTTAGATGCTGATATAACAAATGGACTTCCGATAATCGGGAATCCGAATCTTCCCCCACAAAAGGAGATTATGTATGAGGGAGGGTTCAGGTATGCATTTACTCCGGACATGGCTGGTGAGATTTCGGCTTATTTTAAAGATGTCAAGACACTTCTTTCGACTCGTGAGAAGCGCACTATATTCAAGGGCAAACTTGCTCCATACACAATTTACCAGCTACAAGATTTTGCAACAGTCAAGGGCATAGATGTGATATTTACAAAAAGGGCGAGAAGATTTTTATCAGGCACGATATCATATTCATACCAGGATGCAAAAGGCACTGGCTCTTCGTCAAGAGAGTATTATTACAGGTATATGAACACAGGGATATCTCTACCAAAAAAGGAATACCCACTTGAGTTTGACATAACTCATACGATTAAGACTGGATTAAATTTTAACATTCCAGAGAAATGGGGACCATTTGCCCTGAAGATACAGCCTCTATCAAATTTAAATGCTAACCTTCAATTTGTATTTATGTCAGGGGCTCCTTACACGCCAACTGATTCAAAGGGCAGGCCCCAAGAAGTTGGCTCAAAACGAATGCCCGCCATAAGCAATATTGACTTAAGAATTGATAAAGGATTTAAATTCAGAGGTCTTGATATTGGATTTTTTGCAGATGTCAGGAATTTACTTAACACAAAGAATGTTGTAGATATATACTCAAGAACTGGGAAACCAGATGATAATGGAGACCCACCAAAATGGATAAAAGAAAATTATGAGAGTCAGTATGAAGATTATAACGCAAGGCATGGCAAGAATTATAAAAGTGGTTGGGATATGTATTTAGATGACCTTGCTAATTGGGAACGATATTATAATGACCCAACAAATTACAGTAATCCAAGGATAATTCGTTTTGGCATAGAAATTAAATTTTAAACAGGAGGAAAGATGAGGAATAAATTATCAATTAGCAATTATCAATTAGCAATTATCATTTTTTTAATGGGAGTTTTTATTGGGGTGCAGGGATTTGCTTATTATCAGACACCTGAAGTCCAGACCCAGAGAGGTATCTCAAAACCATTTAAGCCACAAGATAAGGCAGCTGATTTCTGGTGGGTTCACTGGACTGGTATAGGTAATTTAACAGACTGGACTGTGAGTAATACTCTGCAAGGAGGATATTTCCCCTGCCCACAAGGATGTAGATATTTTGATGGGACGTGGAATTGTGTCTGGCTATCATTAGATATGTTGAGTGCCAATATGCATGGCCTTTGTGGTGAATATCCAGCAGGGACAAATCAATTTTATAACTGGGCATCTGGAGTATGGGTAGGAGCAAAGTATCCTGACAAGATTGAGGGACCAGATACGACCTGGCAACCAAGGGTATCAAAAGGTGCTTATTATTCGGACCTGGGGGCTATGAATTTACCAGAACTTACGAGTGCAGGAGAGGCAGGCGATATATCAGGAACAGGATTATCCTTTAGCAATCAGATACTGCCAATTGGTTATGGTTATTCCCATGAAGGTCAGTTTGTTTTTAAACAATATGGAGCAGAGCAGGAAGATTATCAAGCACTTTGGCCATTTGCAGATATGGATATAAATGTGAGAAGAGAAGATAGCACTACCCATGTTGACACCACGAATGGTGATATAATATCTATGGAAGATAGTTATGCATGTGCAGGTGACTGGATACCGAAGAACGATGCAAGCTGTATATGGATAAGAGATACAGGTCCTTACGATGTCTGGGGACTTGGCATAAGAATTGAACAACGTACTTATTCATGGAATTACGAATATAATAATGCTTATATTTATTTTAATTGGAAAATAAAAAATATGAACTCATTCCCATTAAAAGATATTTATGTAGGCTATTTTATGGATAATGACATTGGGTCTGGAGTGTCTGCAGAAGGGCAAGCAGCAGAAGATGATTTAATTGATTATGACCGCTCACTTAATCTTGGCTACTCTTATGATGCAGACAGTTATGAACCTGGCTGGGAAACTCCAGCTGGATTTATTGGGTGTATTATGTGTAAGACTCCAGGGAATCTTGGAATGACAGGTTTCCAAACCTGGACAAGGACAGGAGAATTTGGCATGCTTATAGATGATGATGGGCAAGATTCTTTAAAATATGTGGCTTTATCAACTGCAAGAGCCAATATAGATACATTCCAGAGAACTACTGTGCCTAATGATGTGCGTCAATTGTCTTGTTCTGGACCTTATGTTACTTTACTTCCAGACTCAGAAATATCTTTTACCATAGCTGTGGTAGTAGCTTATACTCTCGCTGAACTTAAAACTCGGGCAGGATATGCATTAGAGCAATTTAAATCAGGCTATCTTGGTTTTGCTCCACCTCCCTCTCCTCAACTTTCTATTGTTCCAAGCGATAGGAAAGTCTATCTTTCCTGGGATAACAAACCTGAGAAGTATGTTTGTAAAATGACGCATGATAGTTCAACATTTGCAGGTTATCGGGTATATAGAAGTAGTTCTGGGCTACCGGGAAAATGGGACTTACTTGCTGATTATGATATTCAGTCTGACTCTACAAAAGACACTGTTCTTGTTGACCATCCAAAAGGAATATCAAAGGCTAATATATCTTTTGTTAGATTTTTAAAAGACTCTGTTTTAAATGAAGATAAATATAGTATCCGATTCCTTAGTTCAAAAGAATTTATACTTCAAAATGATTCAGCTGACGGAGAGATATATGAATACAATAGAAATGCAATAGCAGATGGCGGGGGTTATTGTATAATGGTAAATCCTGATTCTGCTTATCCAACAAACACTGGGTATCTTTCGGGAAGAGAAATTTATTTTGATGGAATATTTATATCTATTACAGATGCAGTTTATGATAATGAAAACCCAGGCATTCAGCGATTTCCAACTGCAGGCGATGTATTTACAGTCCAAAACTTTAAAGGAAAATCAATTGGTGGACAAAAAGGAATAAAGCATTATTACATTGATGAGGGCTTAACAAATGGGATAACTTATTATTATTCAGTGACTTCTTATTCCTGTGAGCGTCCTTTATTAGGTATTACAGGTTTAGAAAGTGGACTATCTGGTAAGACATATTGGGCAATTCCAAGAAAGGACCCTGTTAATTTTGAATTGCCAAGCTGTAAAGTAACACGGATTAGTGGAGAAGGAGACTCAAAAGTAGAGGTTATAATTGTTGACCCATCTGCATTAACTGGAGATGAGTATAAAATAAGTTTTCTTCCTGTTTCACCGGGCAAAGAAGAAGTTGGATACTGGAGACTAACAGATGAGACAAAAGATACTATCGTGCTTGATTCTGTAACTGCTTTTCATGGAGAGCAAAATATTCCTGTGACTGACGGATTTTCTGTAATAATGAATACATATACTGAGACAGTATTAGACACAGAAAAAGTAATAGATGCAACTTATAGTAAATGGGAAAAAGGAGAGTCTAATTACGAATTCTTTATTACAACACAAAAAGATACGAATATCAAACGTCATGAATTTGATGTAAAAGTAGTAGAAATACCGGGTAGCTTTGAAACATGGACTCCTGACAGCTTTGAGTGTATGTCTCCAATTACAGTGATTAACAAAAAATGGGGGGCTGCTCGCTTTTTCTTTGATGATAATAACCCAGGCGAACACCCAAACAAAGCGGATAGTATATTTAACAAGGGAGATAAAATTTACTTCTATGCTCCCGGAGATACTGTAAAGAACAAATATATGTATGCTTTGGAAGTAATGGTAGATACAGCAAATATAATAGCACCCGAAAAAGATGATATTTATTATGTCAAATTACTTTACCCAAGTAAAGTTGTGGATTCTTATAAAATTGAGACTGTTAGTGCAACAACTGAAAAGACCGACTATAAATTAGACAATGTAAGGGTGGTTCCTAATCCATACTATGTGAAAGCTGGTTGGGAAGGAGAAATGGAACGCAAGATATATTTCGCCAACCTCCCTTCAAAATGTACTATTAGAATATTTAATGTGGCGGGTCTTTTAATTAAAACAATTGAACATGATGAAACTTCAGGTCCTGTATTTAAAACAAGCGCTCAAAATGAAACAGGATTTAGCGGAACTCATGCCTGGGACTTATTAACCAAAGAAGGACTTGAAACAGTAAGTGGTTTATATATTTACCAAGTTGTAACATCTGATGGAAAGGATAAAGTAGGAAAATTTGCTATAATCCGTTAAGCATGTGAGATGTGGAATGTTTTATGTGAAATGTTAAATGCAAAAAGCAGTGGGAACATAAAACATTTAACAATTAGCAATTAACAATGCAAATAGGAGGATAAAATGAAGAAAAAGTTCTTATTTATCTTTTTAATTTTGGTTGGTATTAGTTATTGGGTGGGTTGCAAGAAAAATGCTTCGCCTAAAGAGCCTAAAATCCCTTTTGGAACTTCATCAGGCTGGACTGACACAACTTATGCATTTTATTCAATAGCTTACGACCCTGAGGATGAGGATGTAGCAATAAGATTTAATTGGGGAGATGGAATATCTGGATGGAGTGGATTTATCTCCTCAGGTACCCATGTTACTATGCAGCATGTTTATACAACAGCTGGCACATATAAAATAAAGTCCCAAGCTAAGGATATCCACAATCATGAGTCAGAGTGGTCTGGTCCTCATACTCTAATAATATCTTCTAAATCTCCTCCCCCTGAATCTCCCTCTATAATAGGACCCGATTCTGGATACGCAGGAATGCATTACTCATTTACATTCTCAGCTATTGATACTGCTGGAGACTCAATTAGATACAGAAACGAGTGGGGAGATGAAGATACAAGTGGACTTGTATGGACTCAATTCGTTCCAAGCGGAACTCCACAGGCAAGGTCTCATAGTTATGTCACAGCAGACACATTTTACATAATAAAGGCACAAGCCTGTGATATACATGGCAGTGTTTCTGGGTGGAGTTCTGATACAATCTGGATAATAAATCGTGCTCCTGATTCAGTAAGTATAATTAAAGATGTATATGACCGCCCAGACTCTGGATACACTCGCACCGAATATTCTTTTGGAGCTTATGTACATGACCCTGATTTAAGTGATTCTGCATTTGATTGCAAATTTGACTGGGGTGACGGAACCTTTAAAGATTGGGATTATTATGGAATAGGTCCTTTCTTTGCTTTTCATGCTTGTTCAACTGAAGGAACTTTTGAAGTAAGAGTTAAGGCAAGAGACCAATATGAAGATTCTACTGAATGGTCTTTACCCTGGGAAGTAAAAATAAAGAAAAATTTTATATCTTATGTAGACGGAGATTTTGAATTTTCTAAGGATATAGCAATAGATGCAAATGGTGATATCTATGTAACTGATTATGGCAATAACAGAATTCAAAAATACAGTAGTGGAGTATGGACTCAATTTAACGCTTCTGGCAAATTGTATCACCCTTGGGGAATAGCAGTTGGCTCTGATTATGTTTATGTTACCTCTCCTGACAGTCATCAAGTTTTCAAATTCACAAAAACCGGAGACCTGGATACAATATGGGGCAAAGAAGGGTATGGAGAGGTAGAGTTCAGATATCCCTGGGGAATAGCAGTTGATAATGATTATGTCTATATAGCAGAGGAAGGCGGAGATAGAATTCAAAAACTGACAAAAAACGGTAAGTATGAATTAGAATGGGGGAAAACAGGGGACTGGCAAGGAGAGTTCCATTCCCCTTGTGGAATAGCAGTAGATGAAAGCTATGCTTATGTTGTTGATAAAAGAAACGCACGAATTCAAAAATTTACTAAAGATGGTACTTATGTGAGTGAATGGGGAAGTCAAGGAGGCACTGAAGGACAATTTGATTTACCTCACGATATAGCAATTTTAGGTAATTATATTTATGTTGTTGATACGGAAAATAACAGAATCCAGAAGTTTACGACTGATGGGACATTTGTTGACAGGTGGGGAATGTTAGGCACTGATTGGGGACAATTTGATACTCCTATTGGTATAGGAATTTCTCAAGATGGTTTTATTTACATAGTGGATTCAGCTAACAATAAAATTCAGAAATTTAAATAGGAGGCAATATGAAAGACGAAATGTTAAATGTGAAAGGTGAAATGTTAGGAGCACAACGGTTTGTTTTCCCTCGAACCCTTTTTAAAAACTGTTTTCTTCTCACTTCCTACTTCTTACTTCTCACTTCTTACTTCTTTCTGCCTACTTTAGCTTTTGCAAGACTTGGAGGATGTGGGGCAAGTTTCCTGTCCATTGGTGGAGGAGCAAGAGCTTTATCATTGGGAGGAGCTTATTCTGCTTTTGCAGAAGGAGTAGATGCAATTTACTGGAACCCAGCTGGATTAGCAAAGATTAGACGCACATCAGCCAGTTTCTCACATGTAAATTTGTTTGCTGGAATGAGCGAGGAAAATATTGGCATCGTTATTCCAATTAAGGATGGGGCTATAGGAATAAGTGCTATTGCTCTTTTGTCAGGAAAAATTGAAGAAACAACTATGGACAACTGGGAAGGAACAGGAGATTATTTTTCTGCAAATGATTTTGCAGTTGGGATTTCGTATTCAAGGATGCTAACAGATAAGTTTAACGCTGGCTTCACTGTGAAGGGAATTAATCAAAATATTGCTAAATTAATGGCTAATGGAATAGTATTCGACATAGGTGGAATCTATAATACTAAACTTAAGAATCTTAGATTTGGATTCATGATTCAAAATTTTGGAGCAGATATGGCTTATTCAGGTGAGACGCTGGATACAATTATTGGAGGACATACTGCAACTTATAAATCTGAGTCCTATCCGCTACCTCTTAATTTTCAGCTTGGAATTGCAGTTGATTTATTATCTACTTCTCTTTATAAACTTACTTTAATTAGTGATTTAGTTCACCCTTCTGACCAAGAAGCAACTTATGCTTTAGGGATAGAGTATTGTTTGAACAGTAAATACTTTGCCCGTCTCGGATATACAAAGAAAAATAATCGTGGCTTAAGCGCTGGATTTGGAATAATGACTCCAGTAGCAATAGTCGGACAAATTATTGTAGATTACAGTTACGAAAATCACCAGTACCTTTCAGGAATTCATAGAATATCACTTGGCTTTTCTATGTGATAACTTACTGGTGGTACAGGCTTCCAGCCTGTAAAGGAGGTAAATATGTTATGGTTATTTATAATTTTAGCAACGAGTTCTTATAATATTAAGCAAGTAAAGAAACATCCTCCCCCCTCTGGAATAAAGACTATCTCTCAGCAATCTCTGGAAAAAACAATTCACGAGGTTTCTAAAAGTAAAGATTTTTACATTACAAGACTGGATACTTTTTATCTTGAAAATTTTGAGTCAGGAATGAGATGGGCTCATAAGGACTTAAATGTGCCTTATCCTCCTGTATGGCACCCAGATACATTTCAAGCCTATGAAGGGACTGGAAAATCATGGTGGATGGGAGATTATATTTATATAGAAGAACTTGGTGATACTATTCGTGGTTATTTAAACCACTGGTATCAAGTTTTAGATACCCGTGAAATTGTTTTACCTTCCACCTCTTGCACACTTACATTTGTTCAGAATAGGAAAATGGAAGACCCAGCTGGTGCCGAGCCTCCTTATGATAGTTGGGATGGCTGTAATGTGAGAATCTCGACTGATGGAGGAGCTACCTGGACAGTTTTAGACACTCCATATGTAAGTCCCGCCTACAATTGTAGGAGTTTCTATAGTTTTGGATACGAACATGGTGAAGGACCAGGAATACCTGGTTGGGGTGGAAGTTCTGACGGATGGGAAAATGTTACTGTCAATTTAAGTTCTTATGCTGGAGATACTGTAAAAATCAGGTGGGCATTTGCTTCAGACCCAGCATATTGTACTTATGACCAACAAGGAGGATACAATCCTGATTTAATTGGCTGGCAAATAGATAATATTGATGTAGCTCATGTATTTACAAGCAATGCCGAAGGGGACGATACACTTGAGTTTACCACTGCCTCTATATCAGCTACTGGTAGTGATATATGGCATCTGGAAGAAGCAACAGATGCTCCTTCACCAACACATTGTGCACGATGCTGTATCACTGATACTACTTATAAGGCATTTTTAAAAGATGCTATTATATCACCTATAATTATAGTCCCGGATGAACCAAAAGTAACATGGGATTTCTCGATGAAAGGACACTTACACCATGTCCCGGACCAGTATGCTGATTATTTTTATCCAGAAATTTCAATAGATGGAGGTCCCTGGGAAAATCCGACTCCTTATGTTTTTATCCTTCAAGATGATATATGGTATTCTTTTAGTATGTACCCTGATATAAAACTTGATATAACAAAATATGCTGGGAGAAAAATCCAATTTAGAATCATCGTCGTATCGTATGGAGAGCCATTAGGAGATGGTATGTTTATGGATGATTTTGTAATTCTCACTGAGCGTGAACTTCATCCTCCATCTAACCTTCACGCAGAAACTGGAGATAATCAAGCTAAATTAACCTGGAGCCCAACTTTTAAGATTCTTTTTTATGATAAAGATAAAACTAGCGACACCCTGTATTATGTAGATAATACTCTTCAACCTTATGCTGTCAGGTTCACATTAGACCATCCAGCTAAACTTTCAAGAGCAATAATTAATTTTATCTCTGTAAGTGAAACATTTAATGAAACTTACGACCTTGTAATCTGGGATGATAGTGCTGGAGCTCCCTGGCATAAACTTCTAACTATTGAAAAATTAATGCCAAGCCGTGCCTCTAATACGGAATGTGATGAAATAGATTTATCTTCTTATGGAATTGAAATAGATTCAGGAGACTTTTATATTGGAATAGATAATATGGGAAGTGGTCAATGGGGTCCAGCGCTGGATGATGGCTCAGCTGTGTATAGGAGCTATTGCTGGGATAATGGATGGGCAATTTTTACTACTATGAATATGATGATTAGGGCTGAAATTGAGGAAATAGATACAACTATACCTACTCCATTAAGTTATAATTTATACAAACGAGAGAAGGGAACATCATTTGGAGCTCCTTTTGTAAAAGGACTTACCGATACCTTTTATCTCGATACTAATGTAGTAAATCGGCAACGCTATTATTATGCGGTTAGTGCTGTTTATCAAAAAGGCGAAAGTCGCTATTGTTATCCTATTGAAGTTATGCCAAATCCACCTACAGTTTATGAAATCAAATACGATGCCGGTAATCCTTATGCTGGTTATAATGTTGGAACTTCTCATTATATGGCAGCGAGATTTACCCCTGATAAATATCCTACAAAGCTTATTGTCCTTGAATATTATGTTAATACAGGAGAAGGCGATTTCATTGCCAAAGTCTGGAATTCCAGTGAGAAAGCACCCCTGAATGAACTTTATTCAGACACTGTATCTGTAATAGAAGGCTGGAATGAACTTGAGGTAGAGCCTGAAAATATTGTGCTTAGTTCTGGAGATTTCTATGTTGGACTGCAAGAATTACCATCAACTCCTTCAATAGGGATAGATGCCACCTTACCAATTGACGATAGAGCCTGGTATTGCGTAAATGGAGAATGGGGTAAATTCACAGAACTTGGATTAAATTATGATTTGATGATTAGAACTTTTGTTGATACAGCTTCTGGTAAAACTGGAGGGGAAGAACAGAAAACTCCAGAAACTTATTTCTTGTTTCAAAACTATCCAAATCCGTTTAGTTTTACAACAGCTATTAGGTATCAACTACCAACCATTAGTAAGGTCTCTTTAAAAATTTACGATGTGACTGGCAGATTGGTAAAAACATTAGTTAATGCAAGAAAAGAAGCTGGTCAGTATACTGTAAACTGGGATGCATCAGGAACTGCTCCAGGAATTTATTTTGCAAAAATAGAGACTGATAATTTTAAGGCTACAAAAAAGTTGATAATTTTAAAGTAATTACTCCGCACCCGTTAGCTAACGGGTGCGGGATTCTCACCGTTCTGGCAAATAAACTAATAAGAACGGTGGAAAAGGAGGTAGAATATGCAAGTATTATTATGGTTTATAATAATTGCGGGAAATGGTTATTACCCGGGTAAATTGCTTGTTTGTTTTAAACCTAATATAAAACCTGAAATTAGTAAGAAGGGTGAATATATAACTACTAAACTTCCCTCTTTCGACAAACTCGCCCAAAAGCATAAGGTCTATGAAATGGAACGCTGGCTTTCTGATGCAAAAGAGAAAGATAAAGATGGCGATATCTATCTAACAAAGATTTATAGATTAAAGTTAAAAGAAAATATTGAGGAAGCTGTTACTAAATTTTCAGATGATAAGAACTTAATCTTTGCTGAATTTGAACCTAGGGCCGAATTTTTTAATCCTCAAAATGACTCTCCAAATGACCCTCGTTTTCCAGACCAATGGCATCTATTTGCAGTCCATGCACCTGAAGCCTGGACCTTATTTGAGCCAGATGAACCACCCAGTGATACAACCATAATTATTGGGATAACTGACTCAGGTGTTGATTGGGACCATCCTGATTTAATTGATAATATATGGCAGAATCTTGGCGAAGATGCTGATGGAGATGGACATACAATTGAATATATTGATGAAAGCTGGGTTCTTGACCCAGACGACTTAAATGGAGTTGACGATGATTATAATGGTTATATAGATGACCTCATTGGGTGGGATTTTGGAGAAAGTGATAATAATCCTGAAGGACCTCCCCGAAATCCAGATACAGACCCCTGGGATTATTGTATGCACGGGACCTGGACTGCTGGAATAGCAGATGCAAGAACTAATAATAACTTATATATTGCATCTGTTCCTTGGAAAGTAAGAATAATGCCTATTAAATGTTGTGAAGATGATGACCCCCAGCATGTCTCGGATGGCTATTCAGGTATTAGATATGCAGCTGAAAATGGAGCTGATATTATAAATTGTAGTTGGGGTGGTGAGTATGGTAGCTCAGCAGGGCAATCTGTAATTAATGTGGCTTATAATGTTTATGGTGCTGTAATTTGTGCCTCAGCTGGAAATGATGGAACTTCAGAACCTAATTATCCAGCAGCTTATTATAATTGCATGGCAATTGCAGGGACATCTCCTGGGGACTATAAATGGGGAGGCTCTCAATATGGCTCCTGGGTTGATTGCTGCGCTCCTGCATCAGGAATCTGGGGCACTGCTTATCTTGAGATTGGAGGAGAAGTTTCTTGGGATGGAACTTCTGGTTCGGCTCCTATAGCATCAGGTTGTTTCGCACTACTTAAATCAGTTTATCCTGACTCGTCTAATATCTGGCTTGAACAAGAAATACTTACTGGATGTGATAATATTGATGATATTAATCCTTTTTACAAGGGATTCTTAGGAGCAGGTAGAATAAATATTTACAATACATTTATACATCGCCTTTACCCTGAGTTAATTTATCAATCATATATCGCACAAGAATTAATTGGAGATGGTGATTCCCTTATAAATCCAGGAGAAATAATAAATATTCATGTAGTGATAAAAAATGAATCCGGGTGGGGAACTGCAAATGATGCAGTAGGTACTTTATCTTCTCCAGATTCACAAATCACAATTATAAATTCAAGTTCCTCTTTTGGTAAAATTAACGGTGGGTCTGTAGCAGTGAATTTTAAAGGTTTTAAAGTCAAGATTTTAGATTTTCCACCAAGTATAATCCATTTTAATATAGTCATTTCTGCCAACTTGGGAAGTCAACATCCATATTCAGATACATTTGCATTTGAAATTGAGTCAACCCTTAACCAAAAGCATTGGCCCATTAATTTAGGAGCAAAAGTAAAGTCGCCTCCAATTATTATTGACATTGATAATGATAGTGAACTTGAAGTTATTGCTGGTGATTTTAATAATAATTTATGGGCATGGGACCCAATAGCAACTACAAAACCTGGGTTCCCAATGGTGGTTGGAAATGAAATTTGGGGCGCCCCAGCAATTGGAGATGTCAATGCAGATGGAGACCTTGAGATTGTATTTGGTTCAAAAGATAAGAACTTATATATTATAAACAATGATGATTCTTTACTTTTAAAATATGAAACTCAAGGCTATATTCTTTCCACTCCTGCATTAGCTGATTTAAATAATGACGATACATTAGAAATAATATTTGGTGATTATTCAGGAAACCTTTATGTGATAAATTATGACTCTACAAACTTTGGAACTTTCCCTCGTAATTTGGGCACTAAAATTTGGTCTGGAGCCGCAATTGGAGATGTTGATGGAAACGGAACTCTTGATATAGTAGTAGGAACATACGACAAAGAGCTCTATGTTATTTCAAAAGATAACAGTATACTACCTGGTTGGCCTCAACTAATTGGAGGAACAATCAAGAGTGCTCCTGCATTAGCAGATTTAGACAAAGACGGAAAATTGGAAATTGTGTGTGGTTGTGATGATGGAAAACTTTATATCTTTGATTATAAAGGTGACACAGTAGGCATTTTTACAGCAGGTGATAAAATAAGGAGTTCACCCTCATTTTGTGATATTGATGGAGACAGTATTCCAGAAATTTTCTTTGGGTCCAGTGATAATAATATTTATGGAATTGATGCTAATGCCAATTTAATCTCTGGATTCCCTTATATCACTGGTGGCAGTATAGAATCATCTCCAGTATATGCTGATATTGACTGTGATTGGGAGCCTGAGATTATAGTTGGTTCAAATGATGGGAAATTATATGCACTTAATACCAATGGCTCACTCGTAACAGGGTTTCCCATAAATACTAATGGTTCAATTGAATCTTCGCCCTGTATCAGGGATTTAGATGGAGATGGAGACCTTGAAATTGCAGTTGGTAACTCAAATGGAATGCAAGTAATTGATTACAAAGACCCCTGGAATAGCAGTGTTTACTGGAATATGTATCGCGGAAATCCGTATCGGACAGGAAATTATGAAGATGTCTCTATAACTGGAGGTATAGATACTCAAGGACCAAGTTTTTCTGAAACCACACTATGGCCTGATACAAGTTTTGTAGGACCCTTTCTCATAAATTCAACAATTACAGACTACTCGGGCGTTGAATCCGCTACTCTTTGGTATAGAACAAATGTAGATTCCCCATGGATTTCTATCCCTATGGATACCATTGCTGGCACCGATGGTTATTCTGCAGAAATTCCAGAACAACCATTAGATACAAAAATAAATTACTATCTGTCTGCAGTTGATAAAGCATCCCCTCCAAATACGAGTACTGACCCTCAAAATGCACCTAACTCTTTCTATTCTTTTAACCTGAAAGTCGGGATTGAAGAAGCAACAGATATTCCAAAGACCTTTGCCTTATCTCAGAGCTATCCAAATCCATTTACTCAGAGAACCGTGATTCGTTATACGTGTTCGTGTCCGTGTGAAGTTTCTTTAAAGATTTATGACCTTACTGGAAGACTTGTTACTACTCTTGTGAACGAAAGACAGCAACCTGGACATTATAATGTAGTATGGAATGGAAAAAACAAAAGGGGAGAAAAGGTAGTTTGTGGTTTATATTTCTATCGTTTAGAAGCAGGAAGCTTTGTTCAAACAAAGAAGATGCTTTTAATTCGATAGTTCGTTATTCGTTATTCGTTAGCTAACGGAGACGGATGACGGAAAGGAGGTGTAAAATGTTTAGACGAAGTGTTTTAATATCACTCTGCTTGGTGATAGTATCTGTGCTTTTTGCAAAGAACGTACAACAAGAGGGTAAGGGTAGGTTGAAGCCTCTGCTTCAACCAAAGGTAGAAGTGGAAGGAATCCTGAAGCAAGCACCATTGAGTTTGTTTGAAAAAGTAGAAGGACTCCCGACAGGTAAGCCGGGAATTCATCCTTATCTTGGAATGGAGCTTAAATTTGAACCAGAGCTTTTTGATTCATCAAATAATGGATATGGATGGTATCAAGGAGCTACTACCCCAGTAGCTTATACTCCAGCAGGGTGGCTTTTAGCAGTTTATAGAAAGTTTAATGAATCAACAAGTGGTGAAATTGGAGCTGCTGCTTGGGAAACAATGGGGGAACTGCATAATAGATGCGTTCATGGAAATATAAATACAACCCCTTGTGTGGGAAGTGGTAGATATCCAGCCGCTTGTGCTACTCCAAACTATCCCTATGCATTTTGGACTGAATATTTTAGTAAGCAAAAAACTGTAGCTGGAGCTTATATGTCGTTAGACGAGGAGGGCTGGTGTGAGGGTTTCTGGACTATACCTGAGGATATGGCTCAAAACGGTGACCCGGGGGTCATTCATTCCCTCTGGCTCGGGATGGTGGATATGGTATTGGCTGGCGATACTTTATGGCATATTGGTGGTTTGTGGGAAAGAGAGTTAAATGAAGGATATTATACATTTATTCATGGAACTTCTCCTGATGGTATTAACTGGACATGGAATGTCCCTGAATTGGACATTACACCATCTGATATCCCTGAAATGAATGTTCCTCAATTTGTTTATGGAAAAGATGGATTTGGAATCTGGATGTGCACAGGACATACACCTGAATTTAGTGACTTCTGGGTTATTTACAGTACTACAAATGATTATGGAGAAACCTGGTCTGAGGTTAAACATATCAAGCCATCTGACATTGGTATCCCAAATGAAATTTCAGGCGTAAATGTTGGTGGCTTTACCTGGGCTCAAAGTGCTAACATAAATGATGAAACTAATGCTATTTATTTTGGAGCTACAATTATACATGGAGAAGATGTTGGTGGTGGTTATTATTATCCTTTACCTCAACATGAAGGTATTTATTGTATATACTCAATAGACTTAGGAGCTACCTGGAAAGCATCAAGAATAGCCTTTAATAATGGATGGTTTGTGGGAGATGAGGCTGGACAGATTGAAAATTTAAATGAAGTTGATATATCATTTGATGACCATGGAAGACTTTATGCCGCCTGGATAGACAGACCTCATACCGATTTGATAGAGAGTCAGTATAACGCAACAATAGGAGAACCTTATTACTATCAGGATATTTATGCTTCTGTTTCACTTGATTCTGGACGTACCTGGGGTTATCCTACAACAATAGTTAAGACAGTAGAAATCCCTGAACAGACTCCCCATATGGCTCGTCAGGCATCTTCAGTTGGAAATCCTGGAACAATTTACATTGGTTATACAGTGCCAGACCCAGCAAGAATTACCGTAACACCCCCTTCTATGTGGAGCGACCATGTGCAATGGAATTATATGGTAGAAGTAGATAGCTTAGATACAGAAGGGCATTGGGAGCCTGACCCACATTATACTTTTACTCAAACTGATAGTTTTTATACTATAGTAATTGATTCTGCTTCCATTGATACATTTGAACTTGATATAGACGACGCCATAGGTGTGTTTACTACAGATGGCGTTTGCGTTGGAGCATCTAATTACTGGTGGGGATTTACTGATTTCCTTGTCTGGAAAGATGACCCTAATACACCAGAGAAAGATGGTTATACAGTTGGAGATACAATGCACTTTAAAATCTGGGAGGATAGTCTTGGCGTGGAATATGAGCCTACTGCCTATTACACAGTAGGAGATGGGACATTTGGATATGGGACTTACTCAAGGCTCACACTCATATTTGGAGCAGCACCTTCAAAGCCAACTGGACTTGCCTGGAATTTCGCATCAGATAGTGAGCTTGTATGGAATCCAAATCCTGAACCTAATATTTCGGGCTATAAATTATTCTATGGAAACTCAACCAGAAAAGGTTATTCAGATAGTGTTAATGTAGGAAATGTAACTAAATATGACCTTGAAACTTTAGGGGCACCTGGTCTTAGAGAATACAAATATATAACTTGCACTGCTTATAGTGATGAGGGCCAGGAAAGTGAATTTGCAGATGAAGAATGGGTAGTTACTTTAGCAGATACAGGAGAGTATTCTTTTGATATAATTACCACAGGAACTAAAAATGGTGGAAGAAAGATAGGGTTATCAATTCCAGACGGCGCTCTTTCAACAAATGCAAAGATAGGTATAGACCAGGAATTAAATCCTACACCTTCAATGTTAGATAGCTTACCTGAGGAATGGCTTGAATTTGCAGTTAATATAGCATCTGATATCGCACTTGCAGACAGCATAGATTTAACTTTTTGCTACAGAGACCAGGATGCAGCTGGATATAACGAATCTTCTATTTCAATATATAAATATGATGACCCAACATGGAAAGAGATTGAGAGCACGGTTGACACAGCTCAAAATAAGGTAACGGGTAAAATTGAAAGTTTCAGTCTTTTCACAATTTGTGCTAATGATAACGAAGGACCAACTTTCTCTGAAAGCATGATTTGGACTGACACAGACTCTAAAGGGCCGTTTCCCTGTTCCACCATAGTTCAAGACCCATCTGGTGTAGATTCAGCTT
This sequence comes from Caldifarciminota bacterium, assembly GCA_023129325.1. Taxonomy (GTDB): domain Bacteria; phylum Hydrothermota; class UBA3073; order JACQXS01; family JAGMCI01; genus JAGMCI01. The sequence continues at coordinate 15,516 of JAGMCI010000017.1, read as the reverse complement.
TCTTACATTACTTCCGTGTAACTCATGATAGTGGTTGGATATGTATAACGATGCCACATTATGGTGATATATATGAAAATGATATTCCCAAAATAGACAGTGCATCGGTAATTAGATATTATTATGAAGCTTTTGATGGTGCCAATCCTACAAATCAAGCAACAGACCCAGCAAATGCAGATACTATTTCCAATTTCTATTCCTTTAACGCATCCGGAGTTGAGGAAATATCTACAAGTCCAAATGTATTTGCTTTATCCCAGGGCTATCCTAATCCTATGAACAGGACAATTGCTATTCAGTATTCAATTCCCAAGACTGCCAAGGTTACTCTTAAAGTCTATGACCTTACTGGAAGACTTGTTACTACACTTGTCAATGGAATTCGCAAGCCAAGCAGCTATACTGCAACCTGGGATGCTCGGAATTCAAATGGTGAAAAAGTAGCTAATGGAATTTACTTCTATCGTCTTAGTGCTGGGTCTTTTGTTGCCACAAGGAAAATCATCTTGCTGAAATAAAACTTTAAGCAAGTTTGAAAGAAACCGCTGGGAGATTTAATCTCCCAGCGGCTCCCTATTAAACAAAAATGGTATTTGCTTTTGTTATCTTTGTGGGTATTATTATAAGCTCGCAGGGAAGGGAAATTACTACTCCTTTTGAAATTGGTCCCTGTAAATGCGTGAGAGATGAATCTGTTGGACCTTCCTGGGAAAAGAAAGTTTATCCATTGTTTTCAAAAATTACACATCCCGATTCTATCGGGAAACAGGCAGATACTATTTCCTGGATTCTTAAAGATTCATTTTCTACTTTTATCCGCATTCCATCTTCTGGAAGAGCTGTAATCTCTTTTAATCCTGACATAGATACAATTGAGATAATTTCTATTCCAGATACTTTTCTTTCTTCACTCTCTGAACAAGCTATAGAACATTCTCCAGAATGGCTGAAAGATGAATTAAGGGATAACTTGATAAGATTAGGCGATAAACAAAATGTGTATGCTGAACTTATTTTGAACTCTTTTTATCCCTATCTTGATGAAATAGCATTTTGTGTGGCACGACTTGGTGTAGAAACCCTGATTGACTCAACTTTTGACCCAAATTTAATTATTGAAAATGTAAAATTCTTGTATAAGAACGATTCTTTACTTGATTATGTTGATATAATAGATTATTCTGATTATTCCACTACAAGATATAGAGTTATTGAAAATGAGGATACAATACTTTATGAACTGCCGAAAGAATATTACTACTGGTATATAGTCCATCCTCAAATTTCAGATGAATCGCCTCGTATGGATTCAAAGGTCTATGATAAATTCTGGCGTGAATATCTATTTTATGAAGCAGATTTGTCTTATCCTTTACTTTCGGAAAAATTAAAAGGAGTAAAAATATTATGGCTCGCCACAGATACTTCGCAATATTTTCCTGCTGACCGTGATTTTGATTCCACCCAGACTGCACTTGATGTAATTGGAAACTGGGGCACTCGCACTGTTCCTGTTATGGCAACAGATAATCGCCCAATCCAGCCAAATATCATTGCTCACGAGCATAACGGAAATTGTGGTGAACTTCAAGACCTTTCATGTGCTGCATCAAGAGCATGTTTAATTCCAAATGTGTGTGCTATGGATATATGTGAAGACCATGTTTGGAATGAATTTTATTATAAGGGTTGGCTTGAATGCCAGCTTGATAGAGGATTTGGTCCCACACATATAAATGCACCTCAATGTGGATACGACGAACAATATGGAGGTAGTAAAAGAATATCATCAGTTTGGGATTGGAGGTCAGATGGAAATTCATTTGATGTTACTCATAGGTATTCTAATTCCTGCTCCCTTCATGTAGAGATTCTTGATAAGCGAGGTTTACCTGTGGATGGGGCAAGAGTATATGTATTTACTGAATATTATTATTTGCCAGAATATCTTTACTATACAACCTGGAGGTTTACTGATTCTCGAGGCAGATGTGGATTTGAACTCGGAGACCTGAGGAATTTTTATGTAGGAATAATAAGCAGGATTGGAAATTATCCTAAGCAATTCCCACAATCAACTCTTGACCAAGGAACCATAAAAGTAATATCAGAATCACAGTCTGGAGCAGATTATTATAAAGCATTTTATATTGATAGTTTAATAGAAGCTCCATGGATAGAATACAAGGAGCCAACACCTTCAGATTCCCCTCCCTACAAGCTTGAACTAAAATTAAGTACTCCTTACGAAATTTTGCACGGCTATTGTGGGTCAAGAAGAGATTGTGGGGATACTATAGGCTTAACTCATACATGGATTGAAAAAGTAAAACCTGGTAATATTAGTTACTTTATATTAGATTCATTAAATTATAATCATTACATAAATAAAGAACCATTTGAATCCCCATTTATTGGGAGTAATGTGGAAAAGGATAGTAGCTCATTTATTATTCCTGATTTTAAAAAATGGTATCTTGTTATCTCAAATGAAAATAAACTAACAACATCTGAAGGAGTTGAGTTTTCTTTAAATCTTTACAAAAACCCAATTTATGGAATTGAAGAAATAGTTTCTATATCTCAACCTTTTTTAAAAATTACACCAAATCCATTCACCACAGAGGTCAGTGTTCAGTGGTTAGAGATTTCCACCACAGGCGGATCCGCCTCCAGCGGAAGCGAAGGACAAAAAGCAAGCTTACGAATTTACGATTTAAGCGGAAGATTAGTTAAGTCTTTTTCACTTACCACTAACCACTTACCACTAACCACTGGGGTTGTCTGGGATGGAAAAGATAAAAACAACAAAAAACTTCCATCAGGTGTTTATTTCTGCAAACTTAATACAAAAAACTATAATAAAACTAAAAAGATTATACTTATGAAATGAAAAAGTTAATTGCAATCATTTTATTATTTACAAGTGTCCAAGCTTTTTGTATCTGGCACACTGGAGCGCATGACCAAGGACTTATATGGCTTAAAATTGCAAATTATGGAATGTTTGCGCGAGGGCGTGGCTCAGAAGACCATGACTATTGTATCTGGCCTAAATCATCAGGTGAATCTTATATTTATGGGGCAGGAATATGGGTTGGTGGAGTTGTTGGAACTCAAGATACAAGCTCATTAAAAAATGCTATTGATGACACAATGACTGTAATTCCTGTTTCTTCTACTGCGTTATTTGATAGCATTGGCGTATTTAAAATTGAAGATGAGCTTATCCATTATAGAGGGAAACAAGATACCTTATTCTTAAACTGTATGAGAGGATTTGCAGGAACTAATAAAAAATTACATCCTGGTGGTTTAAAGATTGAGAGAAAATTACTCTATGTGACTGTGGGATACGACCCATCTTCCGCTACTACAGAATTTGTTCCAGGAAACTTACCCAATGAACCAGATTACTCAGACCCATTTGATAGGATATATTTTTCTGATAATCCAGAAGACACTGCCCTTTGGCCCATTAGAGACGAATATGGAAATCCTGTCGTTACATCTTCTCAAGATAGTTACGCTGAATTTAATGACTTTGACTCAACAAGGTCAGTTCATCCTCTGGGGATAAAAGTTGTTCAAATTGGTTATTCTTGGTATTATTGTCTTTATGAGGATTTTATTTTCCTTACTTGCAAAATTATCAACCTATCTCCTGATACTCTATTCAATACTTATCTTGCAGTTTGCTGTGATGCAGATATTGGAGATTACACAGATGACCTCATTGGTTTTGATAAAGTAAGAGACCTTGGGTATGCCTATGACTCTGACTTCTACGAATCTGGTTGGTCTCACATTCCCGGGTATATAGGATTTGACTTTCTTGAAAGCCCTTTAGATACCTCAAGCGAGCAACTTGGACTTCGGGCATTCAAGATTACTCATAATCCCAGTGTCTCAGGAGAAGGCGAAGAAGACCCTTCAAACGATGATGAAGCATATCAACTTATTGCTGGATATAATTATTCAACTGGTGAATATTCGCCATTTGACTCAATATCAAATCCAACAGATGTGAGGTTCCTCCAGTGCACAGGTCCATTTAACCTCCCACCAGGAGATACTGGCAAAATAGTAATAGCAGTAATAGCAGGAGCAGATTTACCCGACCTGGAACAAAATTCTGACCTCGCTCAAACCCTTTATGATGTGAATTTTATAACTCATAAAGTAACTTTACTCTCTCCAAATGGAGACGAAGAAACTCAAGGAATATATAATATCACATGGGAAGATTCAAGTGTAACTGGGGCACCTTTAAAAGTGGACATTGCCTGTTCAAGAGATAATGGAAGTAGCTGGCAAAATATAGCAATCGGCCTCTCTGACCCACACTTTTACAACTGGGATACTTCCCTTTTTCCTGATGGCACAAGATATAGAGTAAGGGTTACAGTTCATGATACACTTGCAATTGGTGAAGATTGGTCTGATACCACTTTTACTATCAATAATCCAGGGAATGGAGTTCCTGACCTCTTGTTCTTATCTCCAAATGAGGGCGAACTATCAGATACTATCTTAATAAAATGGTGGGCAAAAGATGCTGACCATGATACTCTCCACATAGATATTCTCCATACTCAAAATGGAGAGGATTGGAATTTCATTGCTCAAAATGAAGAAAATGATGGAGTATATGAATGGAATACCCATAGAGTTAATAATGGAAACTGCAGGCTATTAATAATAACTTATGATTCAGATACTTTTACGACAGACACAGCAAAAGGCTGGATTCATATATTAAACGACCATCGCGTCTTAAACACTCCAGACCATATAGTAGGGGGATGTAATACTTTATCTATTCTTGTCCTTGAATATGAGGAGGCAAATCTCACTAACCACACATACGAGATAAGATTTAATCCTATTAAAGATGGAGGAGGAAAAGCACTGTATACATATAATTTATTGGATTTATCCGCCTCAGGCGGATTAGATTCTTTATTGTTAACAGATTCTCTTTTCTCCACCCAAGATGGGAATTTATATATACACTATTCTCAAATAATTGATGGATTTGCCTTACAATTTGATTTACAAATAGACAAAAAGTCTTTTAAATTTATTAATTTTAAACAACTTGCAAATGTATCTGGATTTGATGGCAAACTTGAGACCCATCATGCTGATACACATGGTATTGCATCACCAGTATTTTACTGGCCATTTAGGGGCTCAGATTATGAAGTAAGATGGATATATTCTGAAGATACAACAAAATTAACTCTTGAGATTTATGACCTTGCAAACAATGTTTTTGTCCCATTTGACTCAACGATTGGAGATAACTGGTTCTTAGGAAAACTCTCTAACCCTTCGCAATTTTTTGACCCCGCAGAGCATCGTGATTTTTATCTCTGTGGGACTTATTTCTGGTTCAATAAACATTATGAGATGACCAATCCACCCGGACCCGGAGATATATGGAAAATAGAGTCAGCTGGTCACAGAACGCCCTGTGATGGAAATGTTTACATATTTTATCCATTGGGAGTCGAAGAAATAAAACTTCCAGGTCAGCCAATTCTATTCCAGAATTATCCAAATCCATTCAATGAAACTACAGTGATAAGTGTTAAGTGCCAAGTGCCAAATGCATCTCTTAAAATTTATGACCTTGCTGGTAGATTAGTTAAGTCTTTTCAACTTAACACTAACCACTTACCACTGACCGCCGCCGTGTCCTGGGATGGGAAGGACAGATTTGGTAAACAAGTTCCAAGTGGGATATACTTTTATAGATTATCCACTAAAGGTGTGTCTGCCTCTGGCAGAGAAGTCAATAATTTTTCAAATACAAAGAAGTTAATCCTCATAAGATAAATCCATTCTTTTTTGCACTTGACAATCTTCATTAGTTAAGTTACATTTTTAATACATGAAGGATAAAATCCAGGACATTGTTAATAAGGTCTTAAAATCAAAAAAGTTTAAATCATCGTTGGCTTGCAAGGAAATACAAGGACTTGCAGGATTACTCAAACCGCTGTTCATCACCCAGTTATCAAGAAAGCACAATTCAATCTGTGTAATTAGCCCGCAAGCTGAGGAATTAGCAGATGATATCCAAATATGGTCAGACGGAAAGGTTCATCTTATTCCTTCATGGGATGAAGTAACCTCTCCCCCACCTGAAATAATATCTGATATCCTTGCTGGTTTGAACTCTCTTCTGAAGTCTTCGCCAGGGATAATTGTTACCAAACCAATAAAAAACCTTCCTTCTGTTAATGAATTTAAGAAAAATACACTAATTATAAAAATAGGGGAAACTGTTTTTCTCGACAAATTAGTAAATAAACTTTCAAAACTGAAATTCAAAAGAGTTCCCACTGTCAGAGATTTGGGAGAATTTGCAGTTAGAGGAAGTATTATTGATTGTTGGTCTTATGGTTCAAATAACCCCGTAAGAATTGAATTTTTAGCGAATAAAATAATAAGTATTCGTGAATTTGACTCACTATCTCAAATATCAATCTCTAAGATTAGTTCCATTACCGAAATTTTACCTGCAATCTCTACAAATCAAGGAAACACAACAATTAAAGATTATTTAAATAAAAATACATTACTTATACTTGACACTGTGAAAGAGAAAACTTCTCATCCTTATATATATTTAGGCGAAGGTTATGATATAGAAGCAAGTCCAAGTTATCAAGGCAATATCCAAATATTTAATCAAACAATTAAGAAGTTAAAAGATTATCATATATTTATCTTGTGTGAAAGTGAAGCCGAAAAAACACGAGTAGATGAGAGCCTCCCTGCCCACCGCTTCGCTATGGCAGGCGGGTGCTCTCCTCCCGCACATAATTATGTGCGGGAGGCTTCAATCTACCCTCAACTTGAGACTATAATTTTAAACCTGAATCTGTCAGCTGGCGGATTCATCCTACCAGACGCAAAGCTTGCAGTTTTCACTTATTCTGACATATTTGGACATAAAATAAAAATAAGAGTAAGACATCCATTTAAGGGTAAAGGAATTCCACTTGAAGACCTTCAAACCTTACATTCAGGAGATTTTGTAGTCCATGTAGATTATGGAATTGGAATGTATAAGGGACTAAAAAGAATTCAGCTCGACCACACAGAAACAGACTGTCTGCTTATCCAATACAAGGATAATGATAAACTATACATTCCTATAGATAAATTCAGATATATTGAACGTTGGATTGGGCATTATGAAAGACCCCCTAAACTTACTGCGCTTGGTTCAGGAACCTGGGAGCGAAAGAAAAAGCGTGCTAAAAAAGCCATTCAAGACCTGACACATGAACTCCTTTCATTATATGCAGAGCGTAAAATATTAAAAGGCTACAAATTCTCTCCAGATACTGTATGGCAAGCCGAACTTGAATCAAGTTTCCCTTATGAGGAAACTCCTGACCAATTGAAAGTGATTGAAGAAATAAAAAGTAATATGGAATCAGAAAACCCAATGGATAGACTTGTCTGTGGAGAAGTAGGCTATGGGAAAACAGAGGTAGCATTAAGAGCTGCATTTAAAGCAGTGCTGGACAATAAACAAGTAGCTATCCTTTGTCCCACAACAATTCTGGCTGAACAACATCTAAGAACATTTGAACAAAGACTGAAAGACTTCCCGATTAAAGTAGAGATGCTTTCTCGCTTCAGGACTAAATCACAAATCAATAAAATTATACTTGGACTCAAACAGGGAAAAGTAGATATTGTAATTGGCACTCACAAACTCTTAAGTAATGATATACACTTCAAGGACATTGGGCTTCTTGTGATTGATGAAGAGCACAGGTTTGGAGTCCGTCAAAAAGAAAAATTAAAACATTTAAAAAAGAATATTGACACTCTTTCCTTAACTGCAACCCCAATTCCAAGAACACTTTATATATCACTTACAAAGATAAGAAATTTTTCACAACTTGAAACTCCTCCGCAAGGAAGACTCTCAATTATTACACAAATTTCTCCTTGGGATGAACATCTTATCAGACAAGCAATACTTTATGAAATTCAACGTGGCGGACAGGTATATTTTGTCCATAATAGGATACAATCAATTAACATAATCGCAGATATTATCCGCCGACTAAATCCGAGCTTTAAAATTGGGATTGCTCACTCTGAACTCTCAGGGCGAGAGCTTGAACTTATAATGCTAAAACTCTTAAAAGGAGAAATCAATGTTCTTGTGACAACTGCTATAATAGGTTCTGGAATAGATATTCCTCAAGTAAACACAATAATTATAAATCGTGCTGACCGATTTGGACTTTCTGACCTTCATCAATTAAGGGGAAGGGTCGGAAGAGCTGACAAGCGCGCTTATTGTTATTTGCTTGTGCCCAAAAATCTTACGCCAGAAGCAAGAAAAAGACTTCAAGCCATATCAACCTATACTGAACTCGGTTCAGGTTTCAAACTTGCTCTTCGAGACCTCGAGCTCAGAGGAGCAGGAAATTTATTGGGCAGGGAACAACACGGTCATATACAAGCAATAGGATATGAACTATATACTAAACTTCTTGAAGATGAAATAAAAATACTTTCCTCCAGAGGAGGAGAAACAGTATCAGAGAAAAGAGAGCCAATTCTTAAACTTGGAGGAAGTGGCAAACCACTAAGTTGTTACATCCCTGATTCTTATATTGACTCTGACGCCGTCCCGCACTTATGCATAAGTGCGGGACAAGGGCGGCAACGCCAACTTAAGCTTGGGCTTTATAAAAGACTATCAGAAATCAAGTCTCTCCACGAAGTGAAAGAATTTAAAAATGAACTCACTGATAGATTTGGCCCTTTACCAAGAGAGACAAAGACACTCTTGCTTATTGTCCAGGTCAAAATTCTTGCCTCTCGTATCGGGATAACAAAAATCACAAAAGAGAATGACAATTTCTTACTTGAATTCTCAAAACTGCCTCAAAAAAATCAACTCGTAGCCGTCCCGCACATAAATTATATGCGGGATAGCCTTCGTAAAATATCTAATATAAGGACTACAAAAGACGGAGTTGCGCTCAATGTCCATATAAAGACTCTTGAGAAATTAAAAAACTTTCTTGCAAAAATAAAATAAAAACTTGACTTTTCCTAAACTTTAGATTATATTGCAACCATATTTAAAAAAAGGAGGGATTATGTTTAGCAAAATTTTAACTCTTGTAGTATTTTTTACTTTTTTCTCCGGCGCACAAAAAGAGGAGAAGAAGGTAATTGCCAAAGTAGGGGATTATAATATCACTGTATCTGATTTTAAGCAAGTATATAGACCTGTCGAGGGAGTGAATATTGATTCTCTTAAACAAGTAACTCTTGATAACCTGACAGCAGATAAGCTTATGCTCGTGGATGCGGTTGAAAAAGGATTTGATAAACAGATAGAGCCTCAACTAAATGAGCATAAAAATCGTCTCATTGTGAATGCACTTTATCAACAAGCAGTTGTGAAAAGGACAAAGGTCTCCACATGGGAAATAAGGAATTACTGGTGGAAACTTGGAACAGAAGTGAAGGCTTGGCATATACTGGTGAAAGAAAAAAATAAGGCAAATGAAATTTATAGAGAGTTAAGAAAGAAAAAAGATTTTGAGCAACTTGCCCGTCAGTATTCTGAAGACCGGGGCACTGCAGGAAAAGGAGGAGACCTTGGCTGGTTCGGATGGGGACGGATGGACCCAAATTTCCAAAAAGTTGCTTTTTCACTCAGACCGGGACAAGTTTCAAGACCTGTTCACACGAGATACGGGTATCATATCATAAAAGTTGATGCTAAAAGAAAGATAGAAAAACCAGATTTTGACAAAGAGAAAGACCGTATAAAGCAACGCCTTGAACGACAAAAAATGGGACAACTTGCTGATGAATATCTAAAACATTTAAGAGCCATCGCTCATATACAGTATAATCCCAAGACAATCCGGCAACTTATAAAGACTGGGCCTGCTCAAGTTCCAGAAGATGTAAAGAAAATGACATTGGTAAGCTGGGCTGGTGGCAAGGTTACAGTTAACGATTTTTTAGAGAAAATGGGAAGGAGGTTAAGGAGAGCTTCTTTTGACACGCCAGGAGCTATAAAAGAACAGGTTAATAACTGGTTGACTTATGAAAATTTACTTCCTCTCGCTGCAGCACGCCACAGATTTGATTATTCGCCTGATATTAAAAAACAGTTGAAGGAATACAAAGAAACATTACTTCTTAAAGAGTATAAAAGTATAGAAATCAGCCAGAGAATAAGCGTAACCGATGATGAAGTTGAAAAATATTATAAAGAACATATTGATATTTATGGAGAAAATTTTGACCGTGCCAAGTATAGGGTAAGACGAGACATTGAGTTAGAAAAAAGAAAGACAAGGGAGTTAGAACTCATTAAAGAACTAAAGGAAAAAATTCCTGTTCAGATATTTAAAGAAACCTTAGAAATAATATAAACTATAGATTGGAATAATATGGAGTGCAACAACGATGTTGTTGCATGCAAAATCACCGATTTTGCACTCCAAATGGGGGTTAAAATGAAGAAGCATTTATTGAATTTTTCTTTACTATGTATTCTGTGTTTATTATGGATTGGGGGTTGTAAAAAAGAAGAGGGCAAAATTCTTGTAAAAGTGGGAAAAACTACTCTCACAGAGGATGAGTTTTATAACTTCATCCCACCTATGTATATGGGAACACTGACTTTTGAACAGAAGAAAGAGCTTTTAAACAGATGGATAGATACAGAGCTTTTATACCAAAAAGCTCTTGAAGAAAAACTCCATAAAGACTCACAGATAAAGACAAAATTGCAGCAAATGGAACATGACCTCCTGGCTAATGAATTTCTTCAAAGATATATAACTCGAAGCGGAGGTGTTGATGAATTCGAAATAAAGAGATATTTTGATGAACATAAGAAAGAGTATAATACCGAAAGACGGATTGCTCAAATAGTGGTGACAAGCGAGTCCCAAGCTTATGAAATATTTAAAGAACTTAAACAAGGAGCTTTATTTTCAAAGCTTGCATCAAAATATTCAATTGACCCATCTTCAAAATATGGTGGAGTAATGGGCTACATAAGGCGAGGTGATATGCCAAATCTTCCAGGTTTTGAAGATGCTGTATATTTACTCAAGAAAGTAAATGATATAAGTGAACCTATACGTACAGTGTATGGATATCATATAATTAAACTACTTGGCTGGCGGAAAGCAGCCAAAAAGATAGAATATAACGATGTAAAAGAAAGTATAGCGAATTTCTTAACTTTAAATAAACAAAGGCAATCTGTAACATCCCTCCTATCCGAACTCCGTGAGGAAAAGAAAGTAGTAGAAAATTACAACCTTCTTCAATAAGAAAAAAGATTTAAAAAGAACCGCCACCAATTTTCCAATTTTCTCGCCTATACATCTCCTATATCAATCCTATATAAAACCCATATCAGTCAGGTATAAATTAGGGGTCAGGTGACCGCAGATGATTAGGTAAAAATTTTATCCCCTGTCCGCCGCTTTGCTTTGACAGGCGGGATTGTGATATAGATATTAACAAAGACCTTTATGTAGTCTGGCCCTACTAAACTTATTAACATTTAATATGTATTGGACAATTTTATTGACAATTTCATAGAGGGTGGTTACCATATGGGGTCATCAGTCACAAAATAATTTATTTTTTCCCTTGACATCTTGGAGATATTGGGTATATTTAAGATGATAAGGAAAGTTTTTTGAAAGCAAGAAAGACCAATTTTTCTTCATCATGTAAAATAATGCGCGGTAGGATAGTAAATGTATTTGCTGGGCGTTTTGTTTTATAAAACTTTTAAATGGAGGGAATTATGTGTAAGAAAAGTTTAATATCTGTAATCTTTATAACTTTTGTAATTTCATTTAGAGTAGCCTATGGTCAAGATAGTCTGAAAGTAGATTCGCTTCTTGACATAATAGAAGAAAAATGCATAGAATACCATAATGATATTGACACTGTATTTTGGAGCTCTTTTGAAGAATTTAAGACAATAGATTTACTGTGGCAAACAGGCGAAATCCCGAGAAGCCAATTTGAAGAGATATTTCTTGATAAGGGGAGAGAACCTGCACTCAGGTGGCATATAGCAGAATTTCTAAAAGATGCTCCTGACATACTTACGCAAGTGCTTTCAGACGGAACTGACAATATTAAGGTTAGGCAAAGAGCTGCCGAACGTTTATTAGGAACTCAAGACCCTATAGCTAAAGATGCTCTTTTTAATGTAACGCAGGAGCCTTCTCTCTGGTTTTGGGCAATGCGCAGTCTTTCTTATTCAAAAGATAAACGAATAATAAGTTCAGCATTAGATAGTCTTCAAAGTCCCAGTATTAAGACTAAACGAGCGGCTATTGCTTTCTTAAGAAATGTTGGTGATGCATCAGCATTACCACCTCTCTTATCTCTTTATGGAGATGCAAAAACAAAGAAACTAAATGCAAAAATCACTAAAGATAGAATTGATTGGGAAAGTGTGCAAGGTGCAGTAATAATTGCATTAGGGCATTTAAATGATGAAAGGGCATTAAATGTACTTATTGAAGAAGCAAAAAGTGACAATTTTACATTAGCGATGGAAGCGGTAGAAGCACTTGGCAATTTGGGAAGCACAGCGGCTATTCCTACGCTTGTGGATATAATGACACAAGAGGAAGAAATAAACCCTTTCCTAAGGATAGAATCAGCAGAAGCTTTAGTTAAAATAGAAGATAAAAGTGTATTAGATGAAATTCAAACAGCTAAAGATATTATTCATAATTTTCGGGTTAAATATGAAGTTGAAAGTGATTTTTTAGAGGTAAAAATGCAAGAGGCTTACGACAAGCTATCTGCGCAATAGAAGATAATATATAAGTAATATGAAAGTGTCCACCGAGATAAGAAATACGTCTAATAAGTTTTTATATGTGAAAATATTAAAATACTGTTGCATTTTACTTCTGTTTGTCATTCCTTCTTTACTTAGAGCGGATTTTCCTATATGTATACAAGATAGTGGGCAGGGTAGTCCTGCTGTTGCCTGGGGGGATACAAATTATTTTGTCATCTGGGAAGATGGCCGTTACCCAGTTCCTTTTAATTCACCTGATATATATAGACAATTTGTTACTTCTGCAGGTACTCTTATAGACACTAATTTTCTTGTAGGACCAGACGCTGGTGCTCAAAGCAACCCTACTTTGGCGTACGATGGAACAAACTATCTTATTGTGTGGGAAGAGGGAAACTTTCCGTCGTTGCCCTATATCTATGCTCAGTTAGTTTCTTCTGAGGGAGTTCCTATTGATAACAGTTTTCCTGTATGTGACACCGAGGCCATGGAACCTACTGTATGTTGGAATGGGACAAATTATCTTATAGTGTGGCGAGACGCTCGTAATAATTTTCTTGAAAGCGATATATATGGTCAAATTGTTTTACCTAATGGTGCTCTTTTAGATACAAACTTTGCTATTTCAATTGCACCTGAGGAACAAAGAGGACCCAGTATAGCTTCTGACGGAACAAATTACCTTGTTGTATGGAGTGATGGACGGAATTGGGATACAAATTACAATGATATTTATGCTCAATTAATTTTTCAAAATGGCACTCTTATAGATACTAATTTTGCAGTTTCATCATCGCCCAATATACAGAGCGACCCTGTTATAGCTTGGAATGGCGTGAACTATCTTGTGGTATGGTTAGAATATGGTGTTGATATTTATGGTCAATTTATATCTTCTGAAGGTAATTTGATAGACTCTAATTTTATAATCTCTGCAAGACCTAACGATCAAAGGTACCCTTCTATAGCGTGTGATAGTGTGAATCATCTTGTTATATGGCAAGAAGGACATACTTGGGATTCACTGGATATTTATGGTCAATTTGTATCTCAGAATGGAAGCCTTGTAGACACTATTTTTGCTATATCAACGGCACCTTATGGTCAACATATGCCAGCAGTGGATTGTAGTGGCGAGGATTATTTAGTCGTATGGCAGGATGGTCGTGACGAAGATGGTGTTGATTATGATATATATGGAAATATTATACAAACCCTGGGTGTTGAAGAGACAATTCAAGATACAAGAAATAAATCAGGGAGATTAAAAGTTTTTCCTAATCCTTTTATTAGTTATGTAAAAATCATAGGAATGTCACATCAGGAAGTAGAAATTTATGATATCTCTGGTCAAATTGTACAAAGAATAAAAGACAGCGTGTGGAATGGAAGAAATAAAAATAATAAAGAAACTCCACCAGGAATATATTTTCTAAAAGCAAAAGAGTATAAAACAGTGAAGGTTATAAAGTTAAGGTAAGAACAGGAGGAACAATGAAAAATTTATTAAAGACAACCGGGTTTATCTTTTCCTTATTTATTGCATTCTCAGCGTCTGCGTACCATCCAGGTCCATGTGAGATAGGGGATGCCATTTATCGCGAGGGGCCTTCCTCTTTAGGGTACGATCTTGGACATGCAGGAATATTTTTTTATACAGAGATAGGTGGAGGGAGCGGCACTATAGAAATATTGGGTGAGGATCATGTAGTTGACATGTATGGATTTGATCAGTTTTATAACCAAGGCTATTGGAATGTAAGAAGTTATAGCGAAAACTATTCAGGGTTTTTATATTGGTACGAAAGAGAAGCTCTTCTTGCAAGAGCAAAGGAGATAGTAGATGAAGGTGATTGGACTTATGCTTCTAGAAGCGGGTGGAAGAATACAAGCACTCATACATTCAGATGCGATGGACTTGTTGAATACCTTTATGAACATGTAATAGGCGATGGTATAGGTATAATAGATGACCATAATAACTGGTGGGAGTGTTGGCCTAACAAACAGTTTATGCATTTAGGGCCCGCGTGTGGGGTTTCACCAGAGTTTTTGTCATTTACTACTTCTGACCCCCCTTTAGCTGGAAGAACATTTTTACAAGTAACTGTAAAGGATAGTGCTTCTGAATATACCCCTCGAAATGGTTCGGGAATATCTGCAGTCAAATTTTTTGCCCAATTTGAAGGAGAGGGTCCACAATATATGGGAAGGTGTGATTATTTAGATGGATACTGGGGTTATCCCCCCTCCCCTTCGCAATTGGTAACAGCTTTTGGTGGACCTGTCTGTGATGCTTTTGATGAGCCAATGGCAGGAATTTATACCTTCTATGCTGAAGCATTTGATTGGGCAGGAAATACAACGGAGGTATTCAAAGTGGTTGATGTTCTTATAAATTTGATAGTTACCGATGTGACAGAAACTTCGGTTTCCTTAAGTTGGACAAATTACTGGAAGAATAATGGTTTTCGGATAATAAGAACACATAGTGGAGAGACAATATGTATTCCTAGAGAAAAAGATGTAACCTCATATATAGATAATGAGGTAGCAAGGGGTGAGACCTATTATTATCGTGTTCAAGCACTTAGAAGTGATGGGCAGTGGTCAAGTTTTTCAAAGGAAATGGTAGTTGATATACCCTGGCT
>JAGMCI010000016.1 GCA_023129325.1 Caldifarciminota bacterium | reverse complement strand
GTCACTCTCACGAATTTTACGTCCCCAGAAGCGAGGAAGACCTAAGAAATGAGTAATAGAAAATAGTAGTCCGTCACCAATTTATAACTCAATGTTTTAATCTGTGAAATCAATGGCTGTTAAATTATTATTTTCTAAATGCGTCTTCGGTGTGATTGAGGGTAGTTCCTCTAATTTCAATAATATCAAATCGCACTTTGCATTTATCAAGGAGATTGCGGGAAAAGAGGTAATTTCGGGCGACTTTTATGATTTTGTTTGCCTTATCAGAAGTTACTGCTTCAATTGGAGTGCCAAATTTATTTCCAGTCCTTGCCTTTACTTCTACAAATACTACAACTCCCCTTTTTTCACATATAATGTCAATTTCATTTCTGCCAAATCTATAATTTTGCTTAAGTATAACATAGCCCTTGGATTTCAAATAATCCGCAGCCCGGGCTTCACCAGAAAGCCCAAGACTCCTTTTATTCATTTTTTCTTCCTGATATAAAAGAGTTTGGCGCGGCGGGCTTTGCCTTTTTTTACAACTTCAAGTTTATCTAAATTGAGCATATGAAGGGGAAAGATA
The DNA here is from genome assembly GCA_023129325.1 of Caldifarciminota bacterium. Classification (GTDB taxonomy): domain Bacteria; phylum Hydrothermota; class UBA3073; order JACQXS01; family JAGMCI01; genus JAGMCI01. The sequence continues at coordinate 39,530 of JAGMCI010000016.1, read as the reverse complement.
CGCTCTACTCCGTAACCTGCTGATAATTTCCTTACAGTAAATGTTTCTCGCAGTCCTTGTCCCCTTCTGCTTATCACAGTACCTTCAAATTTTTGGGTTCGGGTTTTGTCCCCTTCCTTTAATTTGGTATACACTCTAATTTTATCTCCCGGATGGAAGTCTGGCAACTTTTTATCTGCAATTAAAGATTTATCTATTTCATCTATTGAGACCATTTTGTCCTTCTTTTCTCTCTCCAGTCATTGATTTCTTTATGATTTCCAGAGACTAAAACCTCAGGGACTTCCATATTATTAAATTCTCTTGGCCTTGTATATAATGGAGCACCTAATTTACCAAATGAGTCAGAATCAAGAGATTCAGGATTTTTCAAGACTCCTGGAATAAGTCTAACTATGGACTCTATAATTACCATACAAGCAAATTCGCCTCCACTAAGAATATAGTTTCCTATAGAAAGCTCAAAATCTGCAAGTTCCCTTACACGTTCATCTACTCCCTGATATCTGCCACATATAAATATAAGATGTGCCTCCTTTGATAGTCTTTGGGCTATTTTTTGATTGTATAACTCTCCTCGTGGGGAAAGGAGAATAACCTTAGCATCATCGTTTTTTACTGAATTCACACCTTTAAATATAGGTTCTGGTTTCAAAACCATTCCAGGTCCGCCACCGTAAGGAGAATCATCCACTTTTCGGTGTGGGTCATTAGTAAAATCTCTGAGATCCCATATCCTTATGTTGATGAATTCCTTTTCTTTTGCTATTTGAGTTACTCCATAAGAAAAGGGCTCTTCAAACATTTGTGGAAAGATAGTAAAGATATCTAAAGTAATCATTCGAGAATCTCAAGTACTGCTCGTTTGCCAACCTTCATAGAAGCAGCAGTCAATATAGTACGCATTGCTCTGGCTGTCTTACCTTCTTTACCAATAACTTTCCCAAGGTCTGCCTTGTCTACCCTAAGTTCATAAACAACAGTACGTTCCCCATCTATTTCTGAAACATGTACTTTTTCGGGTGTATCTACAAGACTCTTCGCCATAAGTTCAATTAGTTCTTTCATTTGCAACCTCCTCTTTGCGCTTAATCAGCTTAGCCACTGTATTGGTGGGTCTTGCGCCTTTCTTTAGCCAATCCTTAACTTTGCTAAGGTCGAGTTTTAACTCCTTTCCCCGAGGGTCATAATAGCCTATAGATTCTATATATTTTCCATTTCTTGGAGCCCTTGAGTCAATGACAACTATTCTGTAAAAAGGGACATGCCTCTTTCCCATACGAAAAAGTCTAATTTTAACCACGAAGTTAAATTTACTATATATCTTTAAAATGTCAAGTTTTTTCTTGACTTTTTTATTTTAATGATTATATAAAATATAGTATGAAAGTATTTTTTATCCTTTTTCTTTTGTCTAAATTGTGGCATACTGCAACACCTTCAAAGATTAGCATATTTGTGACAGTTAACTCTATTAGAGTTCAGGAGATACAGGTTGAAGATGGTAGATTTGCAAGATTAGAAATTGCTGAAACAGGAAACGGTTCTGATATTGGGAGTCCAAACCTGCCAGTAATTAGAAAGTTAATAAAAATTCCAGAAGCAGAGAAAGTTGAGCTTGAAATAGCAGTTATTAAAGAAAGAGAGCTACTTTTAAGCCATCCTATGTTTCCTGTTCAACTACCTGTTCCTAAAATTCAGGGAGCACGACCAGAATTTACAATAAATAGAGAGTTTTATAAACAAGATAAATTTATGCCTCAGGAATGGGCAAAAATTACAGGAGTGGGTTACATTAGAGGTCATAGAGTCGCAATAATTGAAATTTATCCTGTAAGATATAACCCATTTAAAAACAAAGTCATTTACAGTAAAGAAATTCAGCTAAACATTAACATTTCGCATCCTGATGTTTTTAAGACAGGACAAATACAAAATCGCTATTACTCACCTCCATTTGAAGAACTGGCATCTAATATAATTATGAATTATAAAGATGCGGGGGATAAACCCCCGCACTACTCAATAGGTTACTTAATTATATGTGGAGATGATTGGTATGATAATGTATTGAATTTTGCTGAATGGAAAAGTCAACAGGGATTTGATACAACTATAATAAGGACATCAGAAATTCCAGGAGGTATGAGTGTTGAAAATCTTATAGCTTATATTGAAGATGCTTACTATAATTGGCCAATTCCTCCTACTTATGTCCTTTTTGTGGGTGATGTAAATACAATCCCAGCGCCTCCGGGAACTACAAGTATTGATGCTCATCCTTCAGCTACTGACCTTTATTATACACTCATTAGTGGAGGTGATTATTTTCCTGATATTGGGATAGGCAGACTATCGGTTGAAGATACAACTCAAGCTAATGCTGTGATTGAGAAAATAATAAATTTTGAGTATAATCAAGAAAGTGAAGCATGGAGAAATCGTGCCTATTTTATGGCATCGGATGACGCCGGTAATCACGGAATTGCTGAAGGCACTCATAATTATTGTATGCAAGTGGCAAGGGAATATGGTATGATATGTGATTCTCTCTATGCTTACGATGCTTATGGAGGGACACCAATTACTACTGCTATAAATTCTGGAAGGTTAATGGCTGTTTATTCTGGTCATGGTGGAATAGGTGGATGGGGTGGACCCTCATTTAGTCAATCTAATGTTACTGCTCTCTCTAATCTTGAGATGTATCCTCTTGTCTTAAGTCATGCTTGTTTTACCGGGACTTACTCTTCAAATTGTTTTGGCGAAACTTGGTTAAGAGCCGAAGATAAAGGTGCCAGTGCATTCTGGGGAGCGAGTTGTTATACATATTGGGATGAAGATGATACATTGCAACGAGCGATGTTTAATGCTTTGTTTTATGACTCATTAACCTGGTTATCAGGAATGATGGATTATGCAAAATATAAAGTCTGGGAAGCAGGATTTTGGGGGTGGAAATATTATTATGAAGTGTATAATTTGTTGGGTGACCCGTCAATGAGACTTTTCACATACCCCCTCTATATTACAATAGACCCCGAATCTTTAGAAGTTGATGTCTCAACAAATGTAGCAATAATTGCAAAAGACAGTTCTGATAATCCTATAAGTTCAGCCGTAGTAAAAATTTCTGGGCTTGGAGTAAATTTGATAGATACCACAGATTTAACTGGGACTTGTGTATTCTTGATAGACCCTCCTTATGGAGAGATTTTGCAAGTTGTCGCGAGAAAAGGTATGGCACGAGGTGAAAAGTGTTTGCCAGTAATAGGAGCTCAAAGCTTTGACTATGTTAATATAATTCCCGAAACGCCAGAACTTGATTTGATAGATAGTTTGATAGAAAGAGTTCAAGGAACAATTACCGGAAAGTGTAGTGAAGCTGGATTTGAATTAAGAATTAAGGGTTGTGAAATTGATACGGGAGTAACAATTCCTGATACATCCGGAAGTATCTTTCTTATGCCATTGTCCACAGGAGAACTTCAAACAGCTATTGTTAAAAAAGGTTATGAAGCTTATGTTAAGTCAGTGAAAGTTGTGAGTTTTAGAGGGATTGTTAAAGGAGTGGTAGAAGATATATCTGACCATACTTTTCTTTTTGCTTTTATTCAAATATATAAAAATGGGAATTTCTATACATCAATATATACAGATTCAATAAGTGGAGAGTATGAGATTATCCTTCCCGGGGATAACTATACCTTTTTAGTATCAAATCCTGATTATATAAGAACTTCAAGAGATATACAGGTAGATACAGTTTGGCAAATTCAAAAATTCGAACTTTCAAAAGCGTCTGGAATTCTTGTTATAGATGATTCATCCAGTGGAAGTGCGGATACAATTTTTCAGATATTAGATACTCTTGGTTATACAGTTACGCTTGAGCCCAGCAATTTAACAAATCCTGATAATTGGTCAAATTATAAGCTAATTGTTTGGAGTTCGGGAGACAATGAAGAACCGATAAAAGATGAGCTTAAAGTAGACGAACTTATAAGTTATTCAAAAGAAGGAAGAAGATTGTTTGTAGAAGGTGGAGAGATTGGAAAGGAAGCACTTAGTTACTATCCAAGTTTTGCGACACAGGGTTTACATATTACAGAATGTCTGTCAGATTCAGGGGGAAGTCTTATCCTCTCCAATGTTTCACATCCGCTTGTCAACATACCTAATGAACTATCTGATACAATTTCTTGTTCTTATAGCAATTATGGAACCCAAGATGTTCTACTGCCTGATTCATTAACTGATTTAGTATACAGCTGGGCTGATTCGCAGGGGACTGGGGGGATTTTTGCCTCTGAAGGTAAAACAGTTTTCTTCAGCTTTGATATTAAAAGAGTGGATAATAAAGCTGAACTTATTGAAAATACTGTTTATTTCTTAATGCAAGCAGGAGTGGAAGAACCAACTGAGTTTATTCCAAAGGTATCTAAAATCTGTTTGGTAGGTCCAAATCCTTTTACTCAAAAAGTTTTAATTAAGTACCAGATAGCAAATGTGGGTAAAGCCTCTTTAAGGATTTATGACTTGGCAGGAAGATTAGTCAAATCTTTTCCACTCGTCACTAATCACTTATCACTAACCACTGCCGTTTCATGGGATGGACGAGATGAACGCGGGAAGAAAATTGGAGCTGGAATATACTTTTTAAAATTTGAAACTCAATCTCATTCAGAGACTAAGAAAATCGTCTTTCTTAAATAAAAGAGAGCCATGCCTGTCCCGATACATCGGGGGATTTCACGGATTAAAACATTGAGGTAAACAGAGCTCAGTCTACATCAATGCTATAAATCTGTGTAATCAGTGGCTTATGAGATGATATTTATAATATGTATATTGCTACAGCTTCGGGCTGTTCAGATTGAGATTAAATCTCACGATGATGTTTATGAACTCCATAAATTAGGAGTCTCAATTGAGGGCTTAAAGGAGAATTGGGTTAAAACCAAATTGAATGAGACAGATATAAGAAGACTTGAAAGACTTGGATATAAAATAAAAACCTTACCACCTCAAAAAATCTATCGTAAAGGTTACCATGGATATGATGCTCTCACACTGAAACTTGATTCAATTGTCATTGAATATCCTGACATAACAAAACTTATGTCCATTGGCAAGAGTGTGGAAGGAAGAGAAATTTGGGCATTATGCGTAACAGACTATCCTGATTTAATAGAAGAAGAACCAGAAATTAGGATTGCATCAACTATTCATGGTAATGAGCCACCTGGCACAGAACTGATTTTATATATGATTGATTCCCTTACACAAACTTATGATATTGACCCTACAATAACTTGGCTTGTTGACACTCGTGAAATCTGGTTCATCCCAATGCTTAATCCAGACGGAAATGCTTACGGGACAAGAGCAAATGCAAATGGAGTTGACTTAAATCGTAATTTTCCTGTTCCCGGCACTATTCCTGATACAAGTCAATGGGAACCAGAAACGCGTGCCTTTATTGAATGGTCTCGTGAAAAGAATTTTAACCTCTCTTGTATGTATCATACAGGAGCAAGAGTTACAAATTATCAATGGGATTACTGCAATGAATTACCTCCGGATGATGTTTTGATAAATGAGGTTGCACTTGGCTATTCAAGACTAAATTATGAAATGTATACAAATCCTGCCCCATCTTATGCAGATAGCGGTGTTATTCGTGGATGGCTGTGGTATCAAGCAGTTGGAACACTTCAAGATTGGAGTTGGGATGAGACAAGTTGCTTAGACCTAACAATTGAACTTGACCCCACTTTTTGGCCCGACCCCTCTTTTTTGCCAGAACTCTGGAACCAAAATAAAGAGTCAATGCTTTACCTTATATGGAAAGCAGGAACAGGAGTGTCTGGCAGAGTCACTGAGTGCCTAACTCACAATCCAATTTACGCCACTATTAATGCAGGTGAAAAAGAAATTAAAACAGATAAAGTACTCGGGGATTACCATAGAATGTTGCTTGACGGGGTGTATGAGATTACAGCACAAGCTCCTGGATATCGCTCAGAAACTAAACTTGTAGAAGTATGTTTTGATTCTATTACGCCATTAAATTTTGAACTCCGTCCAATTCTGGCATTATCAGGAACTATAACTGATATTGAAGACAATCCACTCGCGGCAGAAGTTGTAGCTATGGGAATTGATACAGTACTGGTTGGCTCTGATTCTACAGGTTATTATGAAACTGAACTTGCAATGGGAATTTACGACTTGCAGGTTATATCTCCTGGATATGATACTTTGATTAAAAAAGACATATTGATTCAAGCAGATACAACCGTTAATTTTAAACTCATTCCTCAAGGAGTGGAAGAAATTACGAAAATGCAAATTACAAAATTAGAAGTCTATCCAAATCCCTTTACTGCAGGGATTAGTGTTCAGTGGTCAGGGATTAGTGAAGGACAAAGGGTTAGCTTACAGATATATGATTTAAGTGGACGATTGGTTAAGACTCTTACACTTAACACTAATCACTTACCACTAACCACTGCTGTTTATTGGGATGCCAGGGATGATAATGGAGTCCCAGTCTCATCTGGAATTTATTTCTTAAAATTCTTGGGAAATACCAGAAAGCTTGTTTGCCTAAAGTAAAAAATCAACCTTTTGTAGCCGAACCCTTCAGGGTTCGCTGAAGAATGTAGGCACAAATTCAATTTGTGCTACCTGTTCATAGATAATGAAATCCGCTGCGAGGTTCCAAGTTCATTCCCAAGAGAAACTCCGTAGTCAAGGTTGAGCATAAGAACTTTGAATCCTACCCCAAGCCCAAAGTTACCATCTCCATAACCTGCTCGTAAAGAGAACATCTTTAATAGTGTATATTCTGCGCCTATATGAAATTTAATACCCTGTTTTATATTCTTCTCAATATCAGTAGCAATAACAAGTGGTATACCCGGTGGTTCTATTCCTGCACCAAGCCTTATATTCGGAGGAATATTATCCTTATGCCCTGATTCTGTGTTCCATTTGAGTGAAGAACCTATATCCTGGATTACAAATCCAACTGGTATGAAATCAAGTATACTTCCCATCAATCCGATATCCACACCTAATCCTGTAGCATGATGGGAAGCAAGAGTTTGATATAAAAACTTGAGGTTTCCCCCTATTGATATGAAAGGAGTAATTTTTCTTGCATAGGACAATAGAAATGCGTTTTCAGAATCTGTTAAATCACTTGTTGGGTTTCCTGAACCATCCCTACCGTCAATTTTACCAACCCCAAATCCAAGCCAACTAATTCCAAAGGTTCCAATGGGACCGACATTCTGGGCAAGGGAGAAGAAATTATATCCTCTGTCCAGTGTCATAAGAGAATGCATACACGAGATGCTCGTCTTTTCACTATACCCAAGTCCAGCCGGATTCCAATATGTAGCAGTTGCATCTTTAACGATACCTGTTCCCACATTACCCATTGATAGAGTTCTTGCATCCACTCCCATTCTAAGGAATGCACCCGCATAACCTGCATCCCCATCAGCAAAACTCATTAAAGGAAGTAATAAAGCGATACAGGTTATGAAACCAAGAATTTTTTTGTAAAACACACGACCTCCTTTCTTAACCACGAATTTCACGAAGAAACACCCTTTCGTGTTATTTCGTGTTCTTATTTGTGCTGTTTCGTGTTATCTCAAAACAGCTATTTTCCCGAACGCCTTTTCACCCTTATCAGTAGTAATTTTATAGAAATATACCCCATTAGCCACAACATCACCCTTATCATTCTTACCATTCCATGGGATACTGTATTCAATGCCTTTCTCCATAAAGATATTATCTTTTAGAATGGTTACTAAGTGTCCTGTAACATCTGTAATCTTGAGCGTGACTTTCGCGGATTTGGAAAGACTAAATCTAATATTAGTCTGTTCTATATTTGGGTTAAATGGATTCCGGAAGGCGTAGACATGCTTATTATCAAGTCTACCACCGGTGGGAGGCGTATCTCCTATATATTGATTTTCCAAAAGCAAAGTATCATCAATATCTCCATCCAAATCTTCATCAATTAAGATTGGCATGAGCTGATTTTTAAGGTCGTTCCAATCAGGTGTGATTTTATGGGATGAAAAGGGTAGTATCTGAATATCTTTGTGTTCAAAGATAATGTCAGTATTTTCAGCCGCTAACCTTACCTGTAAATCATAATTTTTACTCTGACCTTTATTAGAAACTTGAAAATCTCTCATCTCTACAATATCAAAATCCAAGGAATCATCTTGTAAAATGATACAGTCACGAATCCAGAAAACTTTCTCATTATTTGATTCGATTATGATAGATTGCAGGTCAAAATTCTTGGATTGTGTATCGGAATTGAAAATCTTAAATTGACATTCGTTATTTTCGTAGATAAAGTTCTCAGATTGAGATGCAACGACGTTCTGTTGGGTATAACTAAATACTGTCGAATCTGAGAAAACTGAAAGATACATTGTAGTATCAGTATAATCGGTCATTTGAATAGAATAAAAACCTATAGGTAAATAGTACCCAATTGGTGGATGCTCACTTCCTGTAATAGGAATAATATGCATCCCATCCTGAAATTCAGAGAACAACGAATCACCTACATAACCAATTCTATTATTGAGGGAGTCAATTATACTCATATTACAATTTGAAGTATTGTAGATTTCAATATATCCTGTAGCCTCTGAAATGTATTGCTCCTTTGGAGGTAATTTCTTTGGAAGAACTGCAAGCCTCATGTAATTGCTGACCGGGTCCATTAAAAATAATTCTTTATTACCACCCCAATTTGGCATGCTAGAATAACCCCAAGTATTAAGCGAGGTGTTAATTACAATCTTCCGTTCGATGCCCGGTGCTCTATTATCATACACATATATATACTCCAAATTTGGATTAATTAGGTCTTTTTCAACCTTATATGGATTGACAGCATGTCCACCGCTTCCATTTTGATTGAAAAATACCAAAATTTTATCGTCTCTGATTTCACTTAAAAACATTTGTTTACATTCATTTAAAGTCTGAACTGGGCTCTTTGATTTATTGGTTTTGATATACGCCAATTGGTTCTTACCAAATTGATAAATCCAATATAGGTTGACAAGTTTTCTGCTCTTGTCGCCAATTGGGACATCATAGACATTTATATTTCCCGGAAATTCAGCAGATAATGAGAGAAATTTATCAAAAAAGAGAAAAGCCGCAATTGGAAAGCCGAAACAAGAACCCTTCCAGTGTCCCTTCAAATTCACCCATTTTGCTACAGCAGAGGGAGAATATATAATCAATCCTGGTGGAGGATTCCAATAACACCGATTTTCACCAAATGCTTCAACAAATAACGACCAGTCTGGGAAATCTTGTGAAACGGCATTTATAGGCCAGTAGGGCCAACCAGCTGGATATGGTGATTGAGTATAATCAAACTGATTCCACCAACTTTCTGGCCACATATTTGAGAGAGAATTACTAAATTGCCATCCATCAGGATCAGGCCTAAAAACAAGGTCATATTCTGGCTCAATCTGATGCGGGGTTTCTGGTCTTCCATGATATGCTCCTACACCAAGGTCATCTTTTGCGTAAATGTAATAATCTACTCCATCCTCAGTCACAATAGCACCAGGTATTGTTCTCTGATAGGTGTCACCATAGGTGTTGTTCATTGGTGTCTCGGTGTAATCAATCTCTCCTGTTCTCCTGTAAAAAAGTTTCACGAAGTCCACATAATAGGTATTGTCTACAACCTCTGCTGCAATATTTATATCTTGTCCTTCCTGTAGTTCTGTTACAGGTGTATGGGTTATCAGAGGCTTCTCATTTGGCAAAACTGCAATCTGGAGTGGATGCTCTGCTGGTTCAGAAGTAGGCATAGATGTCGTAGAAACACCGTCTGTTGCCGTAAGATAGAAATCTGCACCGGGGGTTTCCACTGAATAGCCAGGAATAGTTCCTTGATAAAGCGAATCCGATATATTATACATTGATACCGAAGAATATCCAGCAGTGCCTGTCTTTCTATAGTAAAGAGTAGCAGATTGAAGGTAAGGTTCAACATGGTCAGTAATGTAAGCAGTAATTGGGATATAGCTCCCTGCGACAAGATTTGAATCTAATAAATTCTGTGTTTCATCTGTCAACTCAATCATAGGGGCAGAGCCAGGAATGTAATACACAGTATCCTCATCTGACTCACCAAGATAATCAACTCTTACAATTACCTCTCTCTCACTCTTTGGATTACTTGAACGGTAGCGCACTATATAAGTTCCTCCAACCATTTCAGAGATAGCATCCAGAATCTCATCCATAGGCTCAGTAATATTAAAGTAGGCTCCCTGTGTCTGCTCTGCAATTGTGCCGTAATCTTCATAAGCATAGGGAGCGTAATTCGTATCGAGGAGTGCGAAAACTATTCCAGAATTCTGCTGAAGTATAGTTAGACATTGCTCTTGAGTATAAGCTCCGGCATTGCCATGATAAGTTACATCCTCGTCAGTGATAAGAATTAAAATCTTGTTAGCTCCTGGTCGGAAACTGAATTCTGTTATCCCTGAGACAAGGGCATCCCAGCCAGGTTCGTCCCAACCATCAATAACATTTCTTGCCCATACATCATTTTTGAAATAATTAACATCGCTTGTCAATTGCCCATTGTCTTCAACAATTGGATAACCACTGTTAGCAGAAGCACCAAAGCGAACTAAACCTAATGCAAAATTAGATCCACTTGCTGCAAGGCTGTCTACAAAATCCTCTACATTATTCCTAACATCTGTCTGTTCGTCATCCATACTTCCACTATTATCCATACAGAATACGATGTCAACTACTCTAACTCCTCCACCCGTATCCGGTGGTGTCACCTCAAAGTAGTCTGTTTGAAGGGCACTATTCTCATAAGCAGAGAAGTTTGACTGAGTGAGTGAAGGAATGGGATAATCAAATGTATCAACAGTTGCTGTTAGATAAATAAAGGGAAAAAGTGATGAGGAGATACTATTTATTGTGATATCCAATGGTTCTGGCTCCTGGAGCGTAATTGTGACATCGTCAATATACCAGCCAGCATAAGTATAACTACCATCGGAGTAAAGAAGGAATGCAATTTTCACATTTTGCTCTGCATAACTTGTGATATCCACTGAATATGGATACCAGGCTCCGCTGTGGCCATTAACACTATTCCCTACCGTAGTCCAATTACTCCCCCCATCAGTTGATATCTGCACATATCCATAATCGTAGCTGCTTTCAAGATAGAACCAGTGGTAAAACTCCAGAATGATTTTACTGCTGGGATGGGATAATGATGGTAAGGTAACAGATGGACTCACCAATCTGGTATAGGCATTGTTTGGATAATAACCACCAAGATTGGTTCCTGCACATTTACTACCATTATGTGCTGAACTGGGACCATAAGTTGGAGTTCCAATCTCCCAGACTCCATTGGTGACCGTCCATCCTGTTCCACCCGTTTCAAAATCCTCTAAAAATACTTGTTCCTTTACCTTAGGTTTTACTTGAACCTTTGGCGGTGGGACAAGAAAACTGTGTCCCTTGGATATTTGCCTTTCCTCTCTTGCCTGAAGAGGCAGAGATACCCCAATGCTCATTAACACTGCAATTGATACTTCTATAATCCTCCTCATCTCTCCTCCTTCTTTTTGATGGAGTTAATCTCCATCGGGTTATGGGTTTACTCTGCTTTTCCATTTTTTGCACACTCAGTAACCATTATCCAAAAAATATAGGATAATTATAAATCTTGTTGTGATGGCCAATAAATCTAAACTCTACTATATCTTTATCAATAAACTTAAAAACAATCCTATGCTTTGAGTCTACCCTAAAACTCCATACATCATGTCCTTTGGGATGCAATTTCTCTGTTCTCAAAATCGGATTAAATGGGGTCTCTTTAAATAAATCTGTTTTCTTGACTGCCTTTAGCTGAATTTTACGCTCAAGTTTGCCGAAAAGATGGTCAAAAGTCTCTGTAGTATATACTTGAATCACTTTTTAATCAACTCATATAGAGAGTCCCTCTCAGTTATCCTTCCTTGTTGGTGGTCTAACTCAGAAGCATCCAAAGTGTCTAAAAAATCTTTCCGATACAATCCACAGATGTTACAGAAATTCTCAAAATCGTCTTTCGTAATCTGTATGTTAATCACTTGAGAATCGTGCTTGCTTCTATCAATAGTTACAGGTAATTTTGCTAATTTAGTTCCCATCTCTCCTTCTCCTTTTTGATGGAGATTTGGCTCCATCGGGTTATGGGTTTTTCATATTATTTTGCACACTACCCTAATCTATCAAGTAGTTCATCTTTAGGAATATTATTCCATAAACTAATTTTGTTTAGGATATCATTCAAAGTCCCTTTTGCAATTTCTTTATGGAACGGAACAGTTATGTTATGTTCTCCTATAAATGTCATCTTCCTGAGTCTTATATGACTTCCCCTTTGTCGAATAATTTCATAACCAATATTTTCAAGAAATTGAGTTAGTTTCTTTCCACTAACGACTGGCAGTTTTGACGGCACTTGGCACCTCCATCTCTGATAGGGTTATGATATTTAATGGTATGTTCTTGGTTACCCGTTTTTCAAAATGTAGGGCTGTTGCTTCTTTTATGTTATCCATAAGCTCATCTAAAGTATTGCCCTGAGTGAATATGTCTACACCTATACCTCTTGCACACCAATATTTGCCATCAAAATATGTTTCAAATTTTACTACCATAATCTCTCCTCCTTAATTTTTACTGTTTTTACATCTACTTTCTCCATTTTCGCCTCCTTTTGATTCAAAAATACCACATCTTTAGTATCTTGTCAAGTATTTTCCACGAGAGCGTCCTTCTTTTTAATGGAGTCAAACTCCATCGAGTTATAGTTTTAAAAAATCTTCTTCTCGTATTATCCGTGGACACCATTTCATCTTGTCTTTGTATTACTCTCTGACTATTCAGCAATTTTATTAAACTTGCTCTGTATAGCAGCCATTCCGATACTTCCAAGAAAGAATAGTAAGCAAAATTCACCACCAGCTCCCATACCAGTCACTTTCTCTACACCTTTTGCGTATTTCCATAACCAGACAATATTTGCAATAGGCACAATTAGTAACCATGCAGTGGGTATTTGAGCACCCTTAGTATTCATTTCTTCCTTGGTTTGCACAAGCCACACTATACCGTATATCCCTATTGTGATTATAGGGAAGAAAAAAACTCCAAAAGGATTACGTCTTTTCATAATCCTCACCTCCTTAAGTTTTTGATAATTCATTACCTTCTGCATCTTTAAGTTTATTGCATGCTATTAAAATGAGGTCAATGAGCCACCAGATACCAAGCCCAGCACCGGTGAGCAACTTCAGGATGCCAAGCCCAATATATCCGAGATAAAATCTGTCAATTCCAAGTCCGCCTAAAAATATAGAAAGCAGTAGTGCTACAAGCCAGTCCTTGCCAGCACCTACTTTTACCAATTTCACGCCACATTTGACACAGACTTCTGCTTTAGAATCAGTCTCTGCACCACAATTCCAGCAAAATTTGTTGCCGCTTAACGGCTTGGCGCCACAGTTTGGACAGACTACTGCATTCTCTGCAACTACCTTGCCACAAGTTTTACAATACATAAGGCCTCCTTTCTTACATGAACTAAATTTGTGTCTACAAACCTGCAATGGTAAGCCATCGCACTCCACGATTTATAACACCGTAAACGATGGTCGCTCTCAACCTGTGCCTTTTCGGGCACAGGGCAAAATTAAATATATTACTCTTCTTTTTGTGATTTTTAATATAATATAAATATAAATGTTTGTCAAGTTTTTTTGAATTTTTTCTCTCTGTAAGCTCTAATATCCTCTGTGTTCTCTGTGGTTGCTTTTTTCTTGACAATTGTTTAAATAACTTATAAAATGGTAAAACAATGAAAAATTTTAAAGCATTAAAAGAAGATTTAATTCTATATAAATGGAGAATATTAGTTGGATTTTTTGCTCTTTTGATTGTTGATGTATTGCAGTTATTTATTCCCCGCATCATAAAGTATGCAATAGACGATGTAATTGCTGGTGGTATAGCTCGTAGTAATTTAATTCATTATGCACTTTGGATTATAGGATTAGCTGCTATGATAGCTTTTTTCAGATTCTCTTGGAGATACTATATTGCTGGAACTGCAAGAAGAGTTGAGGAACGCTTGAGAAATCGTCTCTTCTCACACCTCCAAATACTTGGAATGAGATTTTTTAAGAATCATAAAGTTGGCGACTTGATGGCTCATGCAACAAACGATATTGATGCTGTGAGAAGGTCGCTTGGTATGGGAATAATTGGGATGACAGATATTATAGTGCTTGGGACTTTAGCGCTGGTTTTTATGCTTTTTATAAATGTCCGACTTACTCTTTATGCAATTATCCCATTTCCTTTGCTTTCTTTTGTTGTCCTTCGTTTTGCAAGGTTGATACATCATAGATTTGAAAGAGTTCAAGCTTCTTTCTCTTCTTTGACAGCACTTGCAAGGGAAAATATTGAAGGTATAAGAATAATAAGAGCATATAATCAGGAATCTGGGGCAATTAAAAAATTTAAAGAAGCATCCCAGAAATATGTAAATAAAAATATGAGTCTTGTAAAGATTTGGAGCTTATTCTTCCCACTCATCTTTCTATTTGCTAATCTCTCTGTGTGTATAATTTTATGGCTTGGTGGCTCACAAGTGATTTTAAATACCATTTCAATGGGTGATTTTGTTGCCTTCCAGGCATATCTTGGAATCCTGATCTGGCCTATGATAGCAATAGGTTGGGTGACTAATTTACTCCAGAGAGGAGCAACATCTATGGGGAGAATTAATAAAATCCTGTCTAATACACCAGAAATAAAGGATAAAGGAGATAAATCCATTAAAAAGATTAAAGGAACTCTTGAATTTGTAGATATGAGTTTCTCTTATAATGGTTCACCACGACCTTCACCACGGAGTGGAACACAAGTCCTGAAAGATATTAATTTAGATGTTAAAATAAATGAAACTCTTGGAATAGCAGGAATGATAGGGTCTGGAAAAAGTACACTTGTTTCACTGATTATGAGACTTTTTGAGCCAACACAGGGCGAAATTAGATGGAATAATATAAATATAAAAAGAATTCCATTGGCTTTATTGAGAAAGAGTATAGGTTTTATTCCACAAGATACATTTTTGTTTTCAGATACAATTCGGGCTAATATAGCATTTGGGAATCCAGATGTTTCTGATTCTGAAATTTATAAAGCGGCTAAAATGGCAAGTATATATAATGAGATTATGGAATTTCCAAATCAATTTGATGAACTGGTTGGAGAAAGAGGGATTACACTTTCAGGAGGACAATGTCAAAGAGTTGCCATAGCAAGAGCTATTTTGATTAATCCAGAAATCCTTATCCTTGATAACGCTTTCTCCTCTATAGATGTGGAAAAGGAAATTGAAATTTTAGCTAATTTGCGTAAAGAATTTGATAACAGAATACTTATTATCATATCGCATAGGATTAGAAGTCTTGCAGAACTGGATAAAATTATAGTCCTTAAGCAGGGTAAAATTGTGGAAACAGGGACACATAAAGAGCTGTTGACAAATAAGGGAACTTATTTTAATTTATTTAAGCGTCAAGAACTTGAAGAAAAATGGTAGAAGAGGATAAAATTGTTAAAAAGGTTTATGATATAAGGCTTCTTCGGAGACTTATAACTTATTTAAAACCTTATAAATTGCTTATTATAGGAGCAGCACTTCTTTCATTAATTGGTATAGGGTTGCAACTCACTCTTCCATATCTCACTAAGATAGCAATTGATGAATATATTATACCTGTTTATTATAAGTTTACACCACCTTCTCCTGCGCAGGTATCTGAGATGGAAAAAATAATTGGAAAACCGCTCTTGAAACTAAATGAGAACACATGGCTCTTGCACTCAGCTGATATTAAAAAAATTGACTCTAAGAAACTGACATATATTTCAAAAGAAAGATTTTACCTTCAAAAGAAAACACTCAGATTGATTCCTTACAATGAATTGCATAAGATAAACAAACGTGAGCTCTTAAGCCTACGTAAATCGGACTTAGAAGGAATAAAGAGAATTGCATTTTTATATCTCATTTTACTTATTATAATATTAGGTCTAAATTTTGCTATGATTTATTTAATGGAGTATATCGGACAAGTTGTTATCCGGGATATAAGGGTTAAGACATTTTCACATCTTGAACGTCTGACTATTTCATTTTTTGACCACAATCCTGTTGGAAGACTCGTGACAAGATTGACAAACGATGGGCAGGCTTTAAACCAATTTTTTACAGAAGTGGTAGTGTCAATATTTACCAATGTCTTTATGCTTATCGGTGTGGTGATTGTTATGCTTCGTTTAAACATTAGATTATCACTTATTACCTTTGTTATAATACCTCCACTTGTTTTTATGACAAATCTATTTCGTATTAAAGTGAGGAAAGTTTATAGAATAGTAAGAACTCGGTTAGCAAGAATAAATACTAACTTAAATGAGAATCTTACTGGTATAAAAATAGTAAAGTTATTTAATCGGGAAAGAGAAAATTATCAAAGATTTGAGGGTATAAATCATAAGTATTATGAAGCAAACATGCAGCAAATTATAGTGTATGGTGTATTTAGACCATTGATAGAACTTTTACTCTCCTGTGGCATAGCACTTATAATCTGGTGGGGTGGGGGAGAGGTAATTCAAGCTACTTTGAGCCTTGGAGTTCTGGTTGCATTTTTAACTTATTTAGAAATGTTCTTTAATCCAATTAGAGAGATTTCGGAGAGATTTAATATTATGCAGTCTTCTTTAGCTGCCTGTGAAAAGATATTTGGGCTTCTGGATAAGACAGGATTCGAACCTGAGCCACTCGCCTCGCTGAAGCTTCGGCGAAGCGGGAAGGCTCATCTCCGCCTGAGGCGGACTCAGGCTGAAAAAATTAGGTCCCCTAAAACTTTAAAGGAATTAAAAGGAGAGATAGAATTTAGAAAAGTATGGTTTTCTTACGACGAGGAGCCTGTGATTAAAGATGTAAGCTTTCAAATAAAGAAGGGAGAAAGTGTAGCTATTGTTGGCGAAACGGGCGCAGGCAAAACTTCACTCATTAACTTACTAACGAAGTTCTACGAGCCCCAAAAAGGAGAAATTTTAATTGATGGAGTAGACATTCGTAATCTCGATAACTCATTTTTAAGGTCAAATCTTGCAGTAGTATCACAGGATAGTTTTATCTTTAGTGGCAGTATTAGAGATAATATAAAGCTGACAAATGACCAAATGTCTGAGGAAAGTATAAGAAAGGCGGCTAAGATAGTTAATGCACATCAATTTATTGAGCGATTACCTCAAGGCTACAAGCAAGATGTTAAGGAGAGAGGAGCCATTTTATCAAGTGGTGAATGTCAACTCCTATCATTTGCAAGGGCATTAGCATTCAATCCAAAAATCTTAATCCTTGATGAGGCGACAAAAGAAGTTGACCCAGAAACAGAGAGCTTGATTAGAGATGCTATTACTAAACTCTTGCGTAGTAGGACTTCAATTGTAATAGCTCATCGATTATCAACAATAAAAAATGTTAATCGTATAATAGTTTTACATAAAGGAAGAATAATCGAACAAGGAACGCATGAAGAACTTATGTCAAATCAGGGCTTCTATGCAAATTTATATGAACTCCAATATAAATAAATATATTTTAGCAAGGAAAGGGATACATCTTGGGGCGGCATTGATTCCACTTTCTTATTATATATTTTCACGCCAGCAATTTATTATTTTTGTCAGTTCTCTTGCTCTGACTGCTATTATAATTGAAGTAGCGAGATTTAAGAATCCTAAATTTAAGAATTTATTTTATCGCATTTTTGGCAAACTCCTCTGGAATAATGAATCAAAAAGTTTAACAAGTGCGACTATATTTATTCTCAGTTCTTTCATTTGTGGTATATTTTTTCAAAAACAAGTTGTTATAACAGCACTTTTGTTTTTAACATTTGGAGACACAATTTCCTACTCAGTGGGAAATACAATAGGAAAGATTAAAATATTTGGCAAAAAGACTCTTGAAGGCGGAATTGCTTTCTTCCTTGTAAGTGTAATAATTGCCTGGTTAGTTCAAGATATGATATTTTGGGTTGGACTTATAGGTGCAGTAGTAGCTTGTATAGTTGAGCTTCTACCCTGGAGAGTGGATGATAATTTATCTATCCCCATAATATCGGGCGTCATAATGGAACTTATCTTAAGAGTTATTTAGTTTTCTTATTTTTTCGAGCATTGCCTGGTAATGAGTGCCTTTCCAGTAAAATTTGTGACATTCTTTACAATAAGCAAATTCTTGATGTGTCTGATAAACATAAAAAGGCACTTTGCCTTTAACCTTAGATTTTGGAATGACTTCTAAAGAGGTATTACAAATTAAACATCTCGTAAATGGTTTTAGTTTGGATTTAATCTTGAATTTGGAATCCACCTCTTTTAATTGTTGGTCCAGGTTTTCACTTTCTATTATAAATATATTAGGATTTTCAGGAAGATTATGAGCTCTCGTAAGAAGTATCCTATTTTCTTTTAAGCTATCAGAGAGAATGGCTTCACTTTTTTTATATTTTACATACTTGGTATTAAATCCCAACATCCTCAAAGCAGTTGCTAATTTCCCAAGCATAAAATCAACTTCAAATTTTATTTCAGCAGACATAATTATATTCAATCAAGAAAGAGCTGAAACCTAAATTATATATACTCCAAATCTTTTAAAGTGCAAGGAAATTTAAAAATCTAAGTGTCGAATCAAAAATAGCCACAGATTACACTGATTTTAAAAGATTTTACTTAATTATATCTATGAGAATCTGTGTGCTAATGTTTTTGGGATTTTTAAGCTCAGCAGCGTATTACCAACATTATCTAATAGATAGTGCAGTAATTATAGACCCGGCTTTTAGTGACCGACTTTGAACTTCTTTTTATGTCTATCTGCTTTTCTTCTTTTCTTGCGTCTATGGGTGACTATTTTTTTATGCTTTCTTTTTCTTCCGCAGGGCATTTTATTTTCGTTTTACTTTCTCTTTCAAAATTTTAGATGCTTTAAATACCGGGACAGTCCTTTGTGGCAAATTTATTATTTCACCCGTTTTAGGATTTCTTGCCTGTTTTGAGTTCCTGCGTTTGGTAGCAAAAACTCCAAATCTACGAAGCTCAATCCTGTTATTAGAAGATAGAGTTTCTGAGACTGCGTCTAAGAATGAATTTATAATAATGGATGTTTCCCTTTGTGTAAATCCAGTGTTTTTAGCAACTTCTCTTACAAGTTCTTGTTTTGTCTTTGTTATCTTTTTTCTTTGTCCAACATTGAGGAGTTTAAACAGCTCAGTTAGTTCTTGTTTTGTTTTTGTCATCTTTTCTCCTATTTTTTCACAAGAACGCCATGGAAAGATTCTATGATGAAGTCTATATTATCCTTTTCTCTTATTGCCCTTAATCGGGTTCCCTTTTTAAATCCTATTTCAAGGATTTTATCAGATAATGGGTCTTCAATAAGTTTCTCCATAGCTCTTTTTAAAGGACGAGCTCCAAAATTAGGGTCAAATCCCTCTTCTATTAGAAGTTCCTTGGCATTCTCATCTACAGAGAGATTTATACCTCTTTCTCTTATACGCTCCTGAAGTTCTGATAATAGGAGCTCAACTATTTTTTTCATCTCGGGTTTTCCAAGAGCTCTGAATACAAGAACTTCATCAATCCGATTTAGGAACTCGGGTCTAAAGACTTTTTTCACTTCCTCCATAAGCCTTTTTTTCATTGAGCTATAATCAGCAATCTCTTCTTTGCTCTCAAAGCCAATTTTTGCACCCTTAAGACCCTTTGTTCCAATATTAGATGTCATTATGAGAACAGTATTTTTGAAATTTACTTTCCTTCCAAGAGAATCTGTCAAGATACCTTCATCCAGGATTTGTAACAAAAGATTGAATACATCAGGATGAGCTTTTTCAATCTCGTCAAAAAGGACAACCGAGTAAGGTTTTCTTCTGATACGCTCAGTAAGTTGTCCGCCTTCTTCGTAACCTACATATCCAGGGGGTGCACCTATTAAGCGCGAGGTATTGAATTTTTCCATATACTCGCTCATATCAAATCTTATAAGAGCATTCTCTGAATCAAACAGGAATTCTGCCAGTTTTTTTGCAAGATAAGTTTTCCCGACCCCTGTGGGTCCTAAGAATATAAAACTGCCAATAGGACGTCTTAAATCCTTGAGTCCTGTTCTTGACCTTCTTATAGCTCTGGCAAGTGCGTGAATTGCTTCATCTTGTCCTACTACTTTGCCCTTGAGTGTAGCTTCTGTCTTGAGAAGTTTTTCTTGTTCTTCTTGTTTAAGTTTGAGAAGAGGAATACCTGTCCATAAGGAAATGACTTGCCTTATATCGTCTTCCCGAACTCTCCCAATTTTCTTCTCTTTTTTAAAGGATTGAATCTGTAGTTCAAGATAGTGTTGTTCATCCTTTAGCCGTGCGGCCTCCTCAAATTTTTGATTGTTTACAGCATCTTTTTTTAAATCTTTAATGTGTATAAGTTTTTCTTCTAAAATGTTAAGCTGGGGGGGGGCTTTGGGAAGTTTTTTTAATTTAACTCTGCTTCCTGCCTCATCTATTATATCTATTGCTTTGTCAGGAAGATATTTGTCTGAGATATATCTATCAGAAAGTGTTGCTGATGCTATAAGGGCAGTATCTTCATATAACACGCTGTGATGTGCTTCATATTTTGATTTTAGACCACGCAGGATTTGTATCGTTTCCTTGACACTTGGTGGGTCAATATGAATGGATTGAAATCTTCGTTCAAGGGAGCCATCTTTTTCTATATACTTTCTGTATTCATTTAAAGTAGTGGCTCCAATGCAATGAATTTCACCTCTTGCTAAGGCAGGTTTTAACATATTTGAAGCATCAATAGCACCTTCAGCCGCACCGGCTCCCACAAGAGTATGAAGTTCGTCTATGAAAAGTATTATATTTGGGACCCTTGTTATTTCTCTAATTACAGTCTTTAATCTTTCTTCAAATTGTCCCCTATATTTAGTTCCTGCAACAAGAGCTGCTAAATCAAGGGCAAGAATCCTTGATTCTTTAAGTAAATCAGGGACTTCTCTATTCATAACACATTGAGCTAATCCTTCAACTATAGCTGTTTTTCCAACACCTGGTTCTCCTATTAAAACAGGATTATTTTTCTTTCTGCGGCATAAGGTTTGGATTATACGACCTATTTCTTTTTTTCTTCCTATTATTGGGTCAAGCTTTCCTTCACTTGCCATGCGAGTAATGTCGCGCGAAAAGTGGTCAAGAGTTGGAGTTTTTGATTTGTGAGACTTAAGTTTTGGTTTTTCGCCTCCGGAAAGAATGGCAAGAATCTCATCCCTGACTTTATCTATCTCTAACCCAAAACTAAAGAGAATTTGAGAAGCAAGGCTCGCTTCAGCCCTTAAAATTCCCAGAAGAATGTGTTCAGTGCCAATATATCCATGATTCAGTTGTTGAGCTTCTTCTTCTGCATAAGAGAGTATCTTTTTTGTCTCGTTATTAAGTGGAATTTCACCAAGCAAACCAGTTCCACCGCTTTTTCTACACGATTCATAAATTACTTTAAGGAGTTCATTTGTTTCAATATCCAAATTCATAAGAATCATCTTACCTACGCCTCCACCTTCTTTTATAATTCCGATAAGAAGATGCTCGCTTCCAACTGAGTCATTGCCAAGTCTGATTGCTTCTCTCTTTGCAATAGCAAACACTCTGTGGACTCTTTCTGTAAATTGGTTCATAGTTTGAATTTCCCAAAGTCTTCTAATTTAAGTTGTTCAAAATGACGCCTTAAAGTTTCACCCTCTTTGAGAGTAAAGGTGCTTCCATTTTCTAATACAGATTCGGACATATAAATTGGTGCTGAGCTCCTTAAAGCTATAGCAATAGAATCGCTTGGTCGGGCATCAATTTCTGTTATTGAGTTGCCGCACTTTAAATAGATTCTGGCATAATAAGTGCTACCTCGGATTTCATTCACCACTACTTTGGTCACCTCGGCATTAAGTCCCTTTATAATATTCTTTATAAGATCGTGCGTTAAAGGTCTTTCCATATCCAAATGTTCAATTGCTATTGCGATTGAAGATGCCTCATTAGGCCCAATCCATATAGGAAGTATTCTTTTACCGTCTACTTCTTTTAAGAAAATGACTGGCATATTACTTATGGTATCATACGCCAAACCTGATATTTTCGCTTCAACCATTTATTTTCTTTATTTACTTACTACCCAGAGTTTTATAGTTGCTTCAACTCCTGAATTTAATAAAACCTTTACAGAATAAACACCAAGTTCCTTGATAGGTTCTTTAAGGAGTATGTTTTTCTTGTCAATCTCACAACCTTCTTTGGTAAGAAGTTCTGCTATATTAATATTTGTAACTGCGCCAAATATCTTTCCGTCTTCACCTGCCTGGACTGGAAAGGTTAATGAAAGAGATTCAAGCATTTCTTTTGAGCCTAAAGCTTCTCTTTTCTTTTTATTTCCTCTTACTTCTTCTATTTTTTTCTGTTCCTCAAATTTTCGTAAATTTGAAGGAGAATAGTAAAGGGCAATTTTGTTTGGTAAAAGATAATTCCTCGCATAGCCTGGCTTTATATCTACAATATCTCCTCTCTTGCCCAATTTTTCAGTATCTTGAAGTAGAATGATTTTCATTATTAATATATCCTTGTAAACGGAAGGAGAGCCATAACTCTGGCATGTTTTATAGCTCGAGTTAGTGCTCGTTGGTGTTTGGCACAAATATTGGTTGTCCTGCGAGGTAAAATTTTGCCGCTATCAGAAATATATTTTCTTAAAAACTCAGGCTTTTTATAATCTATAGAAACATCGTTGGTACAAAAAAAGCAAGCTTTCCTTACTCTACTAATTGGTTTCTTAAAACGTTTAGAACGGGAGTTCTTTTCCTTCTTCTTGCTCTTCTTCATTTTTCTTTTCTGGCAATTTTTCCTCAGATTTTTCTTCTTCTTTTTTTATTATCCCTGATGATTTAGTTAGATTCTGTATTCTCAAGGCGCTTATATCTATGGCTGTTCTCTTTTGTCCTTCTGGGGTTTCCCAAGAGCGGCTTTGAAGCATGCCTTCTACATACACTGCACTGCCTTTTCTAAGGACCTCGCCCATTCGCTCTGCAAGTTGTCTCCAACATGTAACCCTTACGAAAGTAGTTATATCCTTCCATTCATTAGTTTTTTTATCCATATATCTGCGATTTGAAGCAATTTGAAAATTGCATACAGGTTGACCATCAGGAGTATATCTTAGGTCTGGGTCACCTGTAAGATTTCCTGTTATATGGACATTATTTATATTTGGTACCCTATATTCTGCCATCTTTAAGTCTCCTTTCTAACAATACAATGTCTCATTATATCATCGGATAACTTAAATTTGTTGTTAAGTTCTTGAAGGGTTTCATTTTCTGCTTTGAATTCAAGCAATGCATAATAGCCTTTCTCCTTTTTGTTTATTGGATAAGCCAATCGTCTGGAGCCCCATTTATCAAGTTTCAAGAATTCGCCTTTTTTATTTATTGTTTTTTTAATCTCGTCTATTCTCTTATCAATAGCTTCTTCGCCAATCTCGGGATTGAAGATTATAAGATTTTCATACTCTCTCATTATTTTGTATTATATTTAAAAATTCAAATTTGTCAAGAATTAAATTCAAGAATACCAATTTTTTTAAACCAATTTGTGGCTTTTTGAGTTAACTTCTCTTTTCTAAAATCAAGCCAATGCTTTCGTTCTTCTGGATGTTTGAAAACAATTTCCTTAAATCGCTTGAACGGAGCTTCTTTATTAAGGGCTTCTTCAAGCTGGTGCTTCAGTTTATCATTATAAACAATTGAAATAAATTCCTCCATAATCTTATATCCTTCACGAGAAGTTATTGTCGGTATTAGTGCGTAATCGTTAATGTGTTTTACATCAATCTTTTTCCTTAATTCTCTTTTTCCTTCTTCACTCATGTATTCAGAAAGAATTATTATCTCCCCTGTGAGTTTATTGAGAAAGTAATAGCGAGATTGAGTATAATCTCCCATAGCTTCACAAAGTTCTTCCCAATCTATTTTAATCATTTGAGTAGTGGTTCACTAAGTGATAGCCCACTGAATCTATAAAGTCCTTCACGAGATGCAATGTCTAATGCCTCATTGAATTCTTCATCAGTAATTGAACGGTCAAGAGGTGGAAAGTTATGAGCAAGCCCACAAACTCTATATTGGTCCATTATATTTACATAAGTATCTTCAGAAAGCTTTGCTAAAAACTCAACTACTTCTCCTGTCCCTGCAAGTCCTTCAGGGAGAATAAGATGCCTGACTAAAAGTCCCTTTTTTGCAATCCCATTTTTAATCACAAGGTCGCTTACTTGTCTATGCATTTCTTGAATTGCTTCCTTTGCCACTTCTGGATAGTCTTTCGCACCTGTAAACCGTTCTGCCATCTTCAAATCTGAAAATTTAAAATCAGGCATATATATATCAAAAATACCGTCAAGTAATTTCAGCATTTTAATCGAATCGTATCCACCTGTGTTATAAACAAGGGGTAAGTTTAAACCATTTTCTATAGCAAAAGGTAAAGCCTCA
This sequence comes from Caldifarciminota bacterium, assembly GCA_023129325.1. Classification (GTDB taxonomy): domain Bacteria; phylum Hydrothermota; class UBA3073; order JACQXS01; family JAGMCI01; genus JAGMCI01. Next base: position 14,740 of record JAGMCI010000016.1, on the reverse strand, counting down.
AGAATTTGAGGAACAATGTGAGTTGGGGTTACTATATTTATATTATGACAGCCAAGTTTTTGTAAGCTAAGCATGATTTTTGCAAATCTGCGAGGTGTAACCTCCTCGCCCTCCAAATAATGCGATACCTCGAAATTTTGGCAAAACACACATTTCAAATTACATCCCCCGATGAAAATAGTTCCAGACCCGTTAAATCCAACAAGTGGTGGTTCTTCACCAAAATGCGGACCAGTACTTGAGATTATAGGAAATCTGCCCACACCACAAAATCCTTGTTCATCGGCTAAACGATTTACTCCACATTTCCTTGGACAGATTTCACAATTCTCAAGATTAGAAATTGCTTCTTCAATCCTTATTCTTAATTCACCGCTTCTATGTAGTTCAATGTATCTCAGCATTTAACAGTTTTTTAAATTCTTTATAATCTATATTCTCTATTTTTACAAGTTTGACATCCTGCCTTGCTTTAATTTGGTCACTTACTGGATGGTTTTTCTCCATTATAGTAGCAAGAACAGTGGACTTGGAATCCAATGCTTCAAAGACAATAGATTTAAATTTGTCTGAAAATAATTCCATCTTCCCAATTTCATCAATTACTATAAGTGCATTGTTTTTAATACCTTCTTTTATTGCAGAGACTCCAATTTCTTCAAGGTCTTTTAAGCCAACTCCATATTTCCCAACCCTTAAATTACTTTTTATATCTTTGTGTGCTAAAATCCCCTTCTCTCCTGTTATAGTGCAAAGCTCAAAACCCACTCTCTCACCATTTTTTCTAATTTCTTTTGTATAAAATCCATAAGCTTTTATATCTTTGATTGCCTTAAGCACAAGTGTAGTCTTCCCTGAGCCGGGTTTCCCACTTAATAATATATTCTTCACGCTTGTATAATATTACCATATTTATATTTTGTCAAGGAAAAAGCAACTACAGAGAACGCAGAGTTCGCAGAGAGCACAGAGTTCAAGGTCTGATAACAATTTACACAGTATGTAATTTGATAAGGGGGTTAATAATATAAAAATCTTGACAATACCACAATATTTGATTATATTATTAATAGTAACAAACTTAAAGGAAAAATGAAGCATAGGAAGATAAATATAGAATTTGGAAATACTTTTTACCATAAAATTTCTAAGATAAAAGGCGTGAATGTATTATATACAAGGGAAAAATTCTCACAATGCGTTAACTTGTTGCTCAGAAATCTTGTTATCTTATTTTTTACCTTATTCTGTGTGAGTACATTGTTTGCAGGAGCATCGATGGAATATTATACCTCAGAGGTAGACAGTACAGTTCAGCGATATGGTCTATTTGTTCCTGATTCATATCATGATACCATACCCCACGGAATATGTTTTCGGGGACATGGGTTTGGTGGTCATGCTTCCAGTTCCTTTAACAGCTATCAAATAGCTATTGCTGATACATTACACTGGTTGTTTGTAAATCTTGAAGGGAGAGGTAATACTTTTTGGGATGGAATTGGGGATAACGATTTTTTTAGAGTCTATGACACTCTGAAAAAAGTTTATACTATTGATACCACACACATCTATTTTGAGGGCGCTTCTATGGGAGCCATAGGAGCATACCGCATGGGATTGAGGTATCCACATATCTTTGCTGCAGTTGGTGGTGCAGACGGCTGGTGTCATTATACTCACTGGTACCGGCACTGGTGTGCTCTGGCAGCTTACCCGGATTCTATTACTCATGTCCGTATACCGTTGCTGAAGTCCGGTTCGCCAGTTTCACTCTTTGTAAATGCACAACAGTTACCCATGTTTATAATTGCTGATTCCAGTGATGGAACTGTATGGCCTGAGCAGTCGTATATGCTTATTGATTCGTTGAAGGAAGCTGGTTATGAATTTGGGTCCTACCTTCCTCAAGGCGGTCATTGCGCAGGATACAATCAGGTAATGCTTTATAATTATTTCCGAGATAAAACTTCCAATTATCAACCGAGAAATTTTACCTATCGCACCTATCTTCTGCACTATGGTCGGATATTTTGGGTTTGGATAAGAAATTTAAAAGAATGGACAAAACCTGCCGAAATACAAACGAGTATTGATACAGTTGCAAATTCTATAAGTATTACTGCGCATAATATTACCAGATATACAGTTTATCTGGACAGCAATCTAATAAATATGTCTTTGCCCCTGACTATAACGACTAACGGAATGCCCACCTATTCTGGGGCTCCGCAAGATAGCCTTGTCATTACTGCTGAGATTGATGCTGTATCTGGAGATATCATTGCATGGGGAACTAATTATGTATTGCCGTACAATCTCCATAAGGAAATAAATCTGGAGGGTCCTATTGGTGATGCGTTTGTTCAACCATTTAAGGTTATATATGGCACCAAAGGGACAACGGATGAAACTGATACTAATAAAACAGAAGCTGAGTTTTTTGTTAATCAATGGAACACATTGATGTATCGTTACAGTGGCGCTTTGACTTGTGTGCCAGACACTTTAATCACTCCCAGTGATATTAGTTCTTTCAATTTAATCCTATACGGAGACGAGGAAAGTAATTATCTAATAGATTCATTAATAAATAGTCCTGGATTGCCTTTTAAACTACCATTCAGGATAACTCCCTCTTACATAAGTATAGGAAATGCGGTGTATACAGGCGACAAATATGGGATATACATTATCTATCCAAACCCATTAAACCCCAAAAAATATGTCGTAATACGGCATGGTATAATAGAAGGTGAACATTATGGAGACTTAGCATCCTTACCAGTGTGTTGGCCTGATTATGTTATCTTTGACAAATCTCTCTCTGCTGGTGCAACTGTTCAACCGCCACTTAAATATTTGCCCAGCACCTGGGTAGAAACTGGTTTCTTTGATTCTTATTGGCGTTCGACGCTTTGGGCAGGAGATGTGGGGGCGGTTGCAATTATGTCTCCACCAAGTACTGTTTATGTGGATTCTATATATTCACCTCAGGCACGCATAACTAATTTTGGAAGCGATACTGTCGAGACCTTCAATGTCACTTGTATAATTGATACTTCAGGAGTCAAAGGATATAGTGATACTAAGGCTGTTTCTAATCTTGGAGGTAGTGATACTGCTTTGATAATCTTTACAGATTGGGTTGTCCCTTTTGCCAGAAAGGATTACAAAGTTATTGTCTTTACTCAATTTCTACACGATACTTTGCCAGAAAACGATACTCTATCAATTACCATACATGAATGTAATGATTCCCCTGTTGTCTCAGGATTGCCAGACACGAGCTTCTCGGAAGATGATTCTCTCCAGATATATCTGGATGACTATGTTAATGACTCTGACGACCCTGACCCAGTCCTTAACTGGAGTTACTCAATTTGGGGAGCAAAAGATTTAAATCAGATTATTGTGGGTTTCAAAAAAGAGGCACGAGGAATTAAAAATTTGGGAGCCAAAGGCAAGAAACGGGGAGAAAAAATTCAATTACCTAATCCATTTTACCAATTACAAGTTACTAATCCAAAAGATGGACCTATTTATGTTAATATTGACAGTGTTACTCATATTGCTACAATTACAACTGACCCTGATTGGAATGGTTCGCGAAATATTATCTTTACAGCAGATGACCCATGGGGAATGAGTGATTCCGATACAATGATTGTTGCTGTTAAACCTGTAAATGATGCACCTGTAATTGATAGTATTAGTCCAGAATCACCCTGCACTACAACAACAGATTCCGGTATCCTTTTCTATGTATATGCTTACGATGCGGACTCTGATACTCTTGCTTACGACTGGATTATTAATGGTATCCTTGATACAACGACTTCAGTGCCGGTTTACTCTTATTCAAGCCCAGATGAAACTATTGATACGGTTAAGATTATAGTTAGTGATGGTAGTTTAAAAGATTCCACCCAATGGTTGATAGTTGTGAAAGTAGGAGCAGAGGAGAAACCTACTCTGTTACCAAAAGTATTCTCTCTATCCCAGAACACTCCTAACCCATTCACTTATTCAACAACTATTATGTATCAATTACCTATAGAGTGCAAAGTAGTTTTGAAGGTCTATGATGTTACAGGCAGTCTAATTAAAACCCTTATTAATTGTGATAAAGAACCCGGTTATTATACAGCCGAATGGGATGCCAAAGACTTTCCAGTAGGTATCTACTTTGTAAAATTCTCAGCAAGAGATTATATACGGACTAAGAAACTAATCCTCATGCGTTAGCTTGTGATTAAGCTCATCGCTCTGACAATGTAGACACAATTTTACAATTGACTTCCCTGCCTGCCGCAGGGCTGCCGTGTAAGTCCATGGCTAATCCAATCCGTGTTCGTCAGTGGGGGCGCAGCTCCTCTGTGGTTTATAGCGGTACCGGGATTTGAACCCGGGTCTCATGGCTGAGAACCATACATCCTAGGCCAGACTAGACGATACCGCCATAAAATTAGTTATTAGTCATTAGTAATTAGTCATTAGTTTCTTTATCTGATGGAACATAATACTTATGCCCTTTGAGTTTTTCGGGTAAATAAATTTCCTTTACCCAATGACCTGTATGATTATGAGGATATTTGTATTCTTTGCCATAACCTATATCACGCATAAGCTTTGTTTCTGGATTCCTTAAATGTAAAGGTACTGGCAATGAACCATACCTTTTTACATCTTCAAGTGCATTTTTATAAGCCACAAGTGAAGTATTGCTTTTTGGAGCAGTGGCAAGGTAAATAACAGTCTGTGCCAATGGAAGAAATCCCTCAGGCATCCCAACAAGTTCAATTGCAGATTTACAAGAAGTTGCCACAACAAGAGCTTGTGGGTCAGCGTTTCCAATGTCTTCAGATGCAAAAATTACCATCCTGCGAACAATAAATAATGGGTCTTCACCGGCTTCAACCATTCTTGCCAGATAGTAAAGTCCTGCATTCGGGTCACTACCCCGCAAACTCTTTATAAATGCAGATATTAAATTGTAATGCTCTTCGCCTTTTTTGTCATAAATTAAAGGACATTCCTTGATAGCATTTTTAATTGTATCTAAACTTATCTTTCTTTTCCCATTTTTAGAAGAAGTTGTGAGAATAGCAAATTCAAGAATATTTAAGGCAATTCTGGCGTCTCCATCAGCAAGCTTGGCTAAATATTCTTTAGTGGATTTTTCAATCTCTGGATTATATTTTAAAAGTCCTTGTTCCAGTTTTAATGCCCTATCAATAATTTTGATTATTTCTTTTTCATCAAGTCTTTTAAATATATATACAGTAGTCCGTGATAGAAGAGGTGATATTATTTCAAATGATGGATTTTCAGTTGTAGCTCCTATTAAAATGATTGTTCCATTCTCAACCCAGGGCAAGAAAGCATCTTGTTGAGCCTTATTGAACCGATGAATTTCATCAATAAATAAAACTGTGCGTTTATTTTGAGTTTTGTAAAATTCTGCCTCTTTGGCAACCCTTTTTATATCATTAACCCCTGCAAGAACAGCACTAAAACTGACGAATCTATAGTTTTTTGTCTTTGCAATAATCCGAGCCATAGTAGTCTTACCTGTTCCAGAGGGACCCCAGAAAATCATACTTTGTATTTCTCCTTTAGAGATTATCTTTTTTATAGGACCATCTTTCCCAACAAGATGCTTTTGGCCAACTAAATTATTAAGAGTTTGTGGTCTTACTCTATCTGCTAATGGAGATTCTGTTTTTTTGTTAAAGAGTTCCATGCATAAATTAAATATCTGTGGTGCTCCATATTGTTATCCATCACTATCCGTGCTTTTAATATATACAATTTTCGTATACTATTTCTTTTTCTCTGGGGGAGTAAATGTTCCCGACTGAGGACGAGACGAGCTATCTGTATCAACTTTTTCCTTTTCCTCTTTTTCTTCTTCTTTCTTTTCTCCTATCACTTCAGGCTCCGCAGATATTTCTTCAAGCTCTTCTTCAGGAGGTTTTTCTTCCACAGTAACCTTTGGTGCCAGAATTGTGACTATTGTTCTTTCAATATCTTCAATAAATTTACCTTTCACTTCTGTTATATCTTTGAGATGCACAGAATCGCCTATTTTTAATGGACTTACATCAACTTTAATTTCTCTTGGTATATCACGGGGTAGACACTCAACTTCAACTTCCGATAATATGTGTTCCACTATGCCGCCTTGTTCTTTTACTCCAATTGGAACACCTTCAAATACTATTGGAACTTTAACCTTTATTTTTTCGCCCTTGTGGAGATATTGAAAATCAATGTGCAATATTCTTGAAGTAACTGGATTCCATTGTATATCTTTGATTATCACATCGGCCTCTTTACCAAAGTCAAGAGAGAAGTGTTCCATACCACTTTTTACTACATCATTGATCTCCTTCTCCTTGATTTGTAGAAGCACATTTTTTTCTCCATGTCCATACAGGATGGCAGGTATCTTTTCTTCTCTCCTAAGTGTTCTTGCTGACCCTTTCCCTTTTTGGGTTCTAATTTCTGCTTTTAATTTCATATTTACCTCCAAGTTAAACAAATAATGAACTTATAGATGTTTCTTGATGAATCCTTAATATTGCTTCACCTAATAGATTAGCCACAGATAATACCTCAATCTTGTCTGCTTTCTTTTTAAGAGGAATTGTGTCTGTGACATATAATTTATTAAGTTCAGAGTTCTCAATCTTATAAACCGCATCTCCAGAGAGTATTGGATGAGTGCAATAACAATAAATATCATTTGCTCCTTGGGCTTTTAGAGCCTGAGCAGCATTTACGATTGTGCCACCTGTGCTTATGATATCATCTATAATCAATACATCTTTATCCTTGACTTCGCCAACAACATTAGTGACATAAGCCTGGTCCGGCGCAGGTCTTCGTTTATTAATAATAGCAAGCGGTAAGTTTCCCATCCTTTTCGCAATTCCTTCAGCCCGTTTTGCTCCTCCAACATCTGGCGACGCAATTACAAGTTTTTTAAGCCCTTTTTGTTTGAAACAATCTATAATAACAGGCGCAGCATATAAATGGTCTACTGGGATATCAAAAAATCCCTGTATTTGAGTTGCATGCAAATCCATTGTTAATACTCGGTCTGTTCCAGCTGTACGTATGAGGTTAGCGATGAGTTTTGAAGATATGGGGACCCTTGGGGCGTCCTTTTTATCCTGTCTGGCGTAGCCAAAATAAGGGATAACGGCTGTAATCCTTTTTGCTGATGCTCGGTGGGCTGCATCAATTATAAGGAAAAGTTCGAGCAAATTTTCTGCAGGTGGACAGGTAGATTGGACTATAAATACATCTACTCCTCTCACATTTTCACTAAGTTTTACTTCTATCTCACCATCTGAGAATCTATCCACAGTAGCACATGCTAATGGTAAATCCAAGTATTTACATATTCTCTTTGTCAAATCTGGATTTGAATTTCCTGTAAATATCTTTAATTTATTCAATTTAGCCTCCTTCTCTTAACTTCCCACTTCTAACTTCCTACTTCCCACTTCTACTCGAGGAGATGGATTCGAACCATCATTGATGGCTCCAAAGGCCACTGTCCTGCCATTAGACGACCCTCGAATAAGTTAGTTAACTGATAGATTCGGTGCTTTTTAGTGTTTTTTTATATTCTTCAAGAACTCTCTCGGATATCTTTTGCCGCGTCTCATTATTCAATGGATGAGCAATATCCTTAAAACTCCCATCTCCCAATTTTCTTGAAGGCATAGCAACAAAGAGTCCATTTGTTCCATCAATTACTTTAAGGTCTCTTACAACAAAACAATCATCAAATGTAATTGAAGCAAATGCCTTAAGCTTTGGGTCATCACGCAGAGTAATCCTTACGCCTGTGACCTCCATTTTACCTCCTCAATTATCCATCAACTGACGGATTGCTGACAGCTTTTACAACTTTAATATTAAAGTTGTAAAGCTCTCCCACCTGCCATAACTGTGTGGCGGGCAGGTCTCTAAATTTTGCCTCTTCTCTTTTTCTTAAAATCCCATAAACACAGGAACCACTTCCTGATAAAGATGCTCCTAATGCACCCAAGTCTAATAGTTTTTTCTTTATTTTTAACAAAACAGGATATTTATGAAATGTTAGCTCTTCAAAATCATTGTGAAGATTTTTAGCTAAACTTTCAATATCCCCCTTTTTAATATTATCAATTAGAATTTTAAAGTCCCATTTCCCTTTTGTCAAGTAATTTTTAATTTTCTTGTAAGCCCAAGCAGTAGATATAGAAAAGCCCGGATAAACTAAAATGAGCCAGATAGGTGATTTTGGGCGAGGGAGTGGCTCAATAATTTCTCCTCTTCCTTTCACAATTGCTGTTCCCCCTTTAAGAAAAAATGGAACATCAGACCCAAGAGTACAAGCAAGTTTAAAAAGAGAATCTGAATTTAATGGAGTATCAAATAATTTATTTAGTCCTAAAAGTGTTTGAGCTGCACAAGAGCTTTCTCCTCCAAGTCCAGCCCCTAACCAAATTTGCTTCTTGAGTTTGATTTTAACACCCGTTTTAAGGGTTACATAATCAAGGAAGAGATGTGCTGCCTTCCAACAAATATTTTCTTTTCCATATGGTGGTGAATCTGAAATTAATTCAATTCCCTCCTCTTTTTGAGAAAATTCAAGTTCGTCGAAAAAATTGATGGTCTGGTGAATGCTTTCAATATTATGGTAACCATCTGGTCTCTTTCCTATAATTTTGAGCCCCAAGTTTACTTTAGCGTAAGCTCTGCGTTTTATACTTTTCACTTTATCCTTAATTTTTTCTCCAATTTTAGGTATTTAGGTATTTTGCCTGCCTCGCCTACGAGTCAAGGCGGGGACTTTTAGGTGTCTTTCATTATATTCCAAGCTTCTTTTCTACAAGCTCACATATTATATGGCCAATTAGAATATGGGCTTCCTGAATTCTTTGTGTATTAGAGGAAGGGACTTTTATTGATAAGTCCACAGAACTGGCAAGTTCACCCCCATGCTTGCCTGTGAGACCAATTGTATAGATTCCTATGGATTTAGAAGTTTCCACTGCTTTGAGAATATTTAGTGAATTTCCTGAAATGCTGATAGCAATGAGCAAATCCTTAGAGGTTCCAATCCCCTCAATTTGTCTGGCAAAAATAAGGTCAAATAAAGTATCATTTGATATGGCTGTGAGGAGCGAAGTATTTGTCGTAAAAGCAATTGCTGGAAGACTCTTTCTTTCTTTTTGTAATTTACAGACAAACTCGCAAGCAATGTGTTGTGAGTCTGCCGCAGAACCCCCATTACCACAAAGAAGGATTTCCCCACCGTTATTTAGAACATTAGATACAACATTAGTAGCTTCCTCAATTTTGGAACTCTCCTTTTTTAATAGTTCCTTCACTTTAATACTTTCATTGATACTTTCATTTATTATTTCTAATGAATTCATTTAGTGCCTTCTCCCAGGGTCTTAATGGCTTTCCAAAAATCCTGTTCCACATAAAATTTGACAACCTGAAATTGCGAGGTCTCTTGGCTGGTCTTTTAAGATAATGAGAAGTTATGGGTAAGATTTTTAAGCCAGTATTTTGCCTCTGGAGACCAGCAATCTTAATTATAGTAGTGGCAAATTCATACCACGAACACCAGCCAGAATTTGTAATATGATAAATGCCAAACTTAGAGGTTATAATTAACTTCTGAATTGCATATGCTATGTCTTTTGTGTAAGTTGGAGAACCAATCTGGTCGTTAACTATTTTAATGGTGTTTTCTTTTTTTGCTTTTTCAAAAATTGCAGAAACAAAGTTTTTACCATGCTTACCATAAAGTCCCGAAGTCCTGATAATCCAAAACTTTTTCAATAACTTTTTAACCCATAGTTCACCCTCTAATTTTGTTTTACCATAAATATTTATAGGATTTGGAGTATCCCACTCAACATAAGGAGCAGGTTTGGTCCCGTCAAAAATATAATCAGTTGATATATAAAGAATTGGAATGTCAAGTTTTTGACAGGCAAGAGCTACATTTTTGGTCCCAAGAGAGTTTATTTGCTTTGCTTTATGAGGATTGAGCTCACAAGCATCTACATCAGTATAAGCCGCAAGATGTATTATGAGGTCAGGTTTTAAATCAACAAATTTTTGTACGGAATCAGAAGAGGTAATATCTAAATTTTGAATATCAGTAGGAATTATCTGATTTCTGACTTCTGACTTCTGACTTCTGAATTCATCTACCAAATCTGTTCCTAACATCCCGGAGGCCCCAGTGATGAGGATTCTCTTTTTTCTTTTTTGCAACATAATTATTTACCTCAAGTAAAGCATCAACCGATACGCCCGCATCTCCCCACCAACCATTAAATATTTCATAGGTTAATTCTCCATTTCTTGCATACCAATCATTTACATCGCTTATCTCAAGTTCACCTCGTGCAGAAGGTTTAAGATTACGAATTATCTTAAAGACTCCAGTGTCGTACATATATACACCTATCACAGCGTAATTGGTGGGTGGCTTTTTGGGTTTTTCAATTACCTTTTTAATTTTTTTGCCTTCAATAACAGGAACCCCATAATCAGATGGGTTTGGGACTTCTTTTAAAATGACCTTTGCCCCTTTTTCGTGTTTAAACTGTTCCACAGCATGAGAGATACTACCATCAAGAATATTGTCCCCAAGAATTACAACAAATTTGTCATTACCAATAAATTCTGAAGTCAAAGAAACTGCGTGGGCAATTCCCTTCTCTTCCTCTTGATAAATATAACTCAATCTTTTTAAGCCAAATTGTGTCCCATTGCCGAGTAGTCGTAAAAAATCACCAGCTGAATTACCACCTGTTACTAATATTACTTCATTAATTCCTGCCTCTACAAGAGTAAAGATTGGGTAATATATCATAGGAAGATTATATAGAGGTAGAAGGTGCTTATTTGTTATTTTTGTTAATGGATAAAGCCTTGTCCCTAATCCACCCCCAAGAACAACTCCTTTCATTATTGTTTCCTCTTTAAATTAAAATAATTAATGTAATAAAATTATCTTTTTCGTAGACCTGTAGTTTGATGTCTTTAATCTGTAAAAATATATACCACTTGGTAGTTTTCGGGCATTGGTGTCTCTACTATCCCAGAAAATAGCATAATAGCCAGGTTCTTTCACATTATCAACCAATGTTTTTACAAGCCTGCCTGTGATATCGTAAACCTTGAGAGATACATAAGTTTTCTCTGGTATGGCATACTTTACGAGAGTGTAATTAACAAATGGATTAGGACAAGAACCAAAAAGTAAGTAGCGATGAGGCTTGTTCTCGGCTTCTTCTACTCCTATATAACCTGAGGCTTCTGACGAATAACTGCTTTCTTTGAAATTATTATCAAGAATAGTGTAAACATAATAATAGTTAATCCCAGGAATTGCCGTCGTATCAGCATAACTCGTATCAGTAATTACTTGTGGATTTATCTGGTCATAAGGTCCACCTGATGTTGTATCTCTATAAATATTGTAACCAAGTAAATTAGGAATACTTGACAGATGCCAATGAAGAGTTATTCTATCAGTCCCAGACTCGGCAATAAGTTCCCTTGACGCACTTCCTGCAGTATAGACTCTAAATGTGCCACGGGTATCTGTTGGAATAGGGAATGGGAATGAATCATCATAAGCATCGCTTACTCTTATTCTATAAACAGTATCAAGCACCATTTCATTTATAAGATAATAACCAGTCCAGTGCATTGAATCAGCCCAAACTCCATCAATTTGGAGTGCATTGACCGTGTCAATACAGGTATCATCAATTCCAAAAGTAACTTTTGGAGCAATACCAATATCCATTGATTTACTGAAAGTAAGATATAAATAAAGTGTTTCTATCCCTACCGGCTCAGGATATACCCTCAAACTATCAAGATATGGCGGTGCATCTCTGCAAGGTGAAGTCAAGAAAGGCGTATAATCTACAACACCGAGAGCAAGGTCATCATTACAGTCGTAGATAAGACTATCAATTTTTGCTGTATTCGTAGTTCCCCACCAATTAGAATCTGCTGAAATGTTATTCGCGATATTGTTATACACTGCATAGTGAGTAGTAAAAATATTATTTTGGTGTAGTTCAGGAGTGCAACTAACAAGTATAGTAGAAGAAGAGGTATCAATTATAGTGTTGTAACTTATTGTGACTGAACCAGCAGCATGGATACCACCACCACCATAACCATAACCATTAGCAAAATTATAGGAAATAGTGTTGTAACTTATTATGGCTGAGCCACAAGCAAAGATACCACCACCTTTACCACCAGAATTATTACAGGAAATAGTGTTGTAATTTATTGTGGTTTTATCATCAGTCCAGATACCACCACCATCATTACCACCATAATTACTGGAGATAGTGTTGTAACTTATCATAGATGAACCACCAGACCAAATACCTCCACCATTTGAAGAATAACCCCCTCCACCGGGTATATAATAATAACTGGAATTATGGGAAATAGTGTTATGAGTTATTGTAGCCAAACCACCCGAAAAATATCCCACATAAGTCCAGATACCACCACCACCCATCTGAGAAGAAACATTATTAGAGATAGTGCTATATCCCACATAAAGCGAGTCACCCTCACAATATATTCCCGACTGTACTGCCCATTCAATCCTGCAATATTTGAAGTTCCCTTTTGACGATGGTTTAAGCCATAAGTTACCCCATCTTTTCGTGGTATCAGGACTGTTTCTCGTAAATATAATTGAATCTGTTTCTGTTCCAATAGCATTTAAAGTTCCCTTTATCCCTATTGCTTTAGCTGAATCAAGCCTTATTTCTGTTCCAGGCTCTATTGTTAGTGTTATTCCAGAATCAACTAAAACATTGCCATCAACTATATAAGTTCCTCGTTTCCATATAGTATTTGTATCAATTATACCACTCACATTACGCTCATTGGAAGTAGTGATATAAAATTCGGCAGTATCTTTATAAGCACCAGCATTTGCACTCAAATATAACTTAAATAAAACATTATGCTGTGGACAGGTATCTGATACAGAAAATGTAAGTGTATCAGCAGAATTTACTCCATTCTCTCTTGCAAGGACATTACCAAAATTAGCAGTAGAATCTAAAACCGTAATGTCTATATCATCTGTATGCAGGGTTGCAGATACTCCTGTTGCATCCATTCCATTGTTTTGAAGCACAAGAATTAAATTTACTGTCTCACTGACATCAGGCACTCCATCATTATCACCAGTTGGGTCTTTTATTGTATCGCCAAGCACAATAAATTTAGGCAGTGTATTTCCGGTAAGAGCAAGCTCTGCATTTAATCTACCACTGCCAAGTAATCCCTCATAACCAGGATTTAAACTATCAATTGGGTCAGTATTATTGACAATCATGTTCATTATTGCACCTGACGAAAAATCGGGCTTATAACTTGCAACAAGTGCTGCAACTCCTGATACAAATGGTGCAGCTTGTGATGTCCCGGTAAACCATCCGTATAGGCTATTAATGTGGGTATTAAAAATTCCAAGTCCAGGTGCTGATAAATCTACCCAATCCCCATAATTAGAGAAATCCCACTTTACATCAAGAGAATCAGTTGCCGCAACTCCTAAAACCATTGGGAAGCAAGCTGGATAAAATAACTCCTCTTTATTATCATTACCGGCTGCACCTACTGGAACTGATGTAACATAAGCATTTACAAGAGCATCCTCCCAGAGTGAAGAATAAACATAGCCCCCTAAACTCATATTTATGACTTTTGCCCCATTTTGAGCCGCATAAATAATACCTTCTGCAATATGAGAATAAAGTCCACTACCACTGTTATTTAACACCTTGACTGCCATGAGTTTAGATTTCCAGCTCACACCAGCCACTCCAATATTATTATCTGTAACTGCTCCTATAGTACCAGCACAATGTGAACCATGACCTGTACCATCATTGGGGTCATTATTGTTGTTGACAAAATTCCAGCCATATATATCGTCTATCTTGCCATTGCCATCGTCATCCACATTAGCTGTTCCATTATATTCAGCCTCATTTATCCAGAGATTATCTTTAATATCTGGATGCGCTGTATCAACACCTGTATCAAGAATGCCAATTATCACGGAAGTATCACCCGTTTCTGTATCCCAGGCAGCCTCAGCCTGTATCTGGGTCAATCCCCACTGCTCACCAAAATAGGGGTCATCTGGAGTCCCACAAGCATAGGCAATATAATCAGGTTCAGCATATATAACATTGGGATTACTTTTATATTCTCTAACTGCGGAAAATATATCTGCATTCTCATCGAGCTTCAATTTATAGATATTTGAGAGGGATGGTACTTTTACGGCTTGACCTTTTATAATAACTTTGCGGGGGATGAACTCCCGCGATACATCGTCTCTGAAGAGCCTGTCTGCTTCTTTTACACCATATTTTTTGTTTAGCTCATCTATAGTAGAGATAGCAGTTACAATATTACCATTCAAGTCTTTACGAATTTCAACTTTCACATTAGACTTGAATTTTACAATTAGTATTCCTTTTGCAAACTCCTGGCTTGATGCCGATGTATGCCCTATTACAAGTAAAATGCTTGCGACTATAAATCCAAAGAATTTCCTCATCTTATACCTCCTTTTCATCTCCCGATTTGTTAGGAGCTATTTTATCTTTGTCAATCTGTGTAATCTGTGGCTTCATTTTTTATGAAT
>JAGMCI010000015.1 GCA_023129325.1 Caldifarciminota bacterium | reverse complement strand
GAACTTTCCTTAAATGGTGACTTGCGAGGGGTAAGGGGTATTTTGCCAATAGCTATGGCAGCCAGTAAGCTTGGATTTAAGAAAATACTTATTCCTGAGGTTAATAAAAATGAGGCTGCAGTTGTAAATGATATTGAAGTTTATGGAGTCAAGTCTTTAAAGCAAACAGTTAGTTTTCTATCTCAAGAAATAGATATAGAGCCCCATAAAGTTGATTTAGTTAAATTATTTGCTCAAGAATCCAAGTATGAGATAGATTTTTCTGATGTTAAGGGACAAGAAGGAGCAAAGCGTGCCCTTGAAGTAGCAGTTGCTGGTGGACATAATGTTTTAATGATAGGACCTCCTGGAGCTGGTAAGACAATGCTTGCCAAGCGCATACCAACTGTCCTCCCTGAGCTTACTCTTAATGAGGCTCTTGAGACCACAAAAATACATTCTGTGGCTGGACTTATTCCACCGGGGAGGGGAGTTGTGGCAACAAGACCATTTAGGGCTCCACACCATACTGTTTCAGATGCTGGCTTAATTGGGGGAGGCACTTATCCAAAGCCGGGAGAAATATCGCTTTCACATAATGGAGTTTTATTCCTTGACGAGTTGCCAGAATTTAATAAAAAGGCACTTGAGGTGATGAGACAGCCAATGGAAGATGAGAAAGTGACTATATCAAGGGTAATGATGACTCTGACTTTTCCATCCAGATTTATGCTTGTGTCTGCTATGAATCCCTGTCCTTGTGGTTATTTTGGAGATTTGCATCATAATTGCACTTGCACCCCTGCAATGATACAGCGATATGTATCAAAAATTTCAGGTCCATTGCTTGATAGAATAGATATCCACATAGAAGTTCCCTCACTTTCATATAGTGAACTTGCAAACAAGGAAGCAGGTGAACCATCAGAAGTTATAAGAAAAAGAGCCAATAAAGTTAGAAAAATTCAACTTGAGAGATACAAGGAAAAAGCTGGTCTTTATTGTAATGCCCAATTATCGCAAAAAGACATAAGAGAGTATTGTGAAATTGACCAGCAATGTCACGATTTATTAAAGCTTGCTATTGAAAAGTTTGGCTTATCAGCAAGAGCTTATGACAGAATACTTAAGGTCTCAAGGACAATTGCCGATTTAGAAGATTCTTCTAAAATAAAACCCGAACACATCTCCGAAGCAATCCAATATAGGACTTTAGACCGCAAATATTGGCTAAGATAAAAAATGAACCCATCCTCCTTATTATTTTTTTTACCAGGGTCGTGAAAGAGAGGGTCGTATCTTGAAATTTAAGATGTGAAGGATTTTTTATTTGACAAATACAGGAAAATGTAACCCTGTTGTTTCCGTTGTTGTTTCCGAAAATGAGCAAAAAAGCAATATCTATTTTTAAGGGAGCTAAAAAACAATGCCAAAAAAAATAAAAAAAACTTGACAAAGTATACTTTCTGTATTATAGTGTATATATAATGAAAAGTGAAAAACTATCTAATAAAGAATTAGAGGCAATCCGCCATATTCGCAATTCAATAATGCACAAGGGGCAAGCCCCGTCTATACGTGAGCTTATGACCTCTATGGGCTATCAGTCACCACGTTCCATTTCATTAATTATTGATAGTTTAATAAAGAAGGGGATTTTGCAGCGCAAATCAGACAGCAAAAAGCTTCAGATTGTCAAAAACTTAGATGATGATGAAACACGTGCTCAAACAGTTGATATACCTTTGGTAGGTGTAGTTGCTTGTGGTACACCGATACTTGCAGAGGAAAATATTGAGGCGATGTTTCCGGTATCTACGAAATGGGCTCGTCCATCATCTAAATATTTTTTATTGAGGGCTAAGGGTGATTCTATGAATGAAAAAGGCATCAATGATGGTGACTTAGTTTTAGTGCGTCAGCAAATCATAGCAGATAATGGAGATATTATTGTTGCCTTAATTGATGATGAAGCGACTATAAAAGAATTCCATTTTTCTGGCAAGACAATTGTATTAAAACCAAGGTCCACAAACGAACAGCATAAGCCTATTATCTTAACCAGAGATTTCCAAATTCAAGGAATTGTGATTACCTCAATACCGAAAGTAACAGAAGAGTGAAAATATATAAAGTTATGAAATCAAAGATAAAAATCTACATAAGTATCAGAGATTAAATAGAATGGACGAAACACAAATACCTAAAATTTTTAGAGAATATCTTTGGCGAGTAGTAATTGACAAGTTTCCGAACTTATTAGCAGTCCTTGCTTTTGTTTCTCTACTATCTTCTTTTATATCTTACAAAGGAAAACAATGGACATTTCCAACACAGCAACCTAACTGGTTTTTTGTAGGACTCACGGCTCTGTTGTTTCTATTGACAGTTATAGTATTTTTCAAATCAAGAATTATAAAAAAATTAAAAGATAAAACAAAAATAGAGTTCTCTCAGGTATCTCTTATTATAAGAATTGGAAATCTGCAAGATGCTGATATTAATGGTGAAGACACTGCATTTGTTTTACCTGTAAATACAACTTTCACAGATGAATGTATTACAGATACTAAATCAGTATTAGGCTCATTTTTTAATAAACATCATAGCAGTAAAATTTTAAACTTTAATACACAATTACAGGAAATATTAGCAGAAAACCATATTTCCCCATTAAGTTCTGGACGATATGAACTATCAACAATTATAATTTTACCAGATAAATATAGTATTCCTGCAAAACTCATTTTGGTTGCGTCAACAGAAAAATGTACAGGAAAAGGATTTTACACAACCCCAAGCACTATAGATAATTGTGTCCATAATGTTTTTCAAGAGACAGCAGATAAGCGTATAGCAAATCTATGCTTTCCTATTATTGGGAGTGGGCACGGTGGGATGGGCAAGACAGAAGCCTTGAATCTTCTTGTTTTATGCATAAAATTTTATGCAAAACAATTTAATCATGTTAAAAATGTTTTTATTTTTATCCGAGAGATAGACAGCAAAGAAATAAACGCAAGTTTTTTAAATAGTTTAAAACAATGATAGTTTATCATTACACATCAATAGAAGCATATAATAATATAATTTCTTCTAAAAAGTTTTTTCCATCTTATCTTAACCCTCAAATGGATACTGCCTTTGGTGAAGGATGGTATTTTACAAAGTTGTCACCCGAAACAGAAGATAAAAAACTTCAAAATGCTATTTGGTTAAAAGATGAACCAACAAAATGCAAAAGATATTTAGCCTTTGAAATAGACGACAGTTTACTTCATTATTGTCGTCCTAATGTTTATAGACTTAAAATAGATGCAATTCAAGATGAGAGTATAGACTTGACATTAACCTATACTTATACACAATCAAAAAAGCAGGCAATAAAATATTTGCGAGGTGGGCATAAACCAATAAAAAATTTATGGGGAGTATTGGGAGTTATTGTCTTAATCGGACTTGGACTTTGGGCATTATCTAATTAAATGATAAAACTTATTCAGGGTGATATAACTGAACTTGATGTTGATGCCATTGTAAACGCTGCTAATTCACATTTACAGTTGGGTGGTGGTGTCGCTGGTGCAATCTTGAGAAAAGGTGGGCAGTCAATACAGGATGAATGTGATAAAATTGGATTTGCTCCAGTAGGAGAGGCAGTTATAACTACAGGTGGCCATTTAAAAGCCAAATATATTATTCACGCTGTTGGACCAAGAATGGGAGAAGGAAATGAGGATAACAAACTTTTAAACGCTACCCTAAATAGCCTAAAAATAGCACAAGAACATAAATTAGAATCAATAGCTTTCCCGGCTATATCTACAGGTATTTTTGGGTATCCTTTGGATAAATGTGCTAAAATTATGCTAAAAACCACTAAGGAATTTCTTGCTAAAAATAATATTCCTAAAGAAGTTATATTTTGTCTTTATGACGATACTGCATACCAAGTATTTGATATAGTAAAACAGGAGTTAGAAAAAGATTAAAACAAGGAGATTCTAAAATGATTCTTTATCATTATACAGATTTTGTGGGATATAATGGTATCTCAAGTTCTGGTAATTTGATTCCTTCAACAGATACAGTGGTAGATGCGACCTACGGCAAAGGACACTATTTCACAGATTTAGCACCAACTGCATGTGATAAACAAATAATGAAATGTTGTTGGCAAAATACCTTTATGACCTATAGAATCGGATATTATATAAAGCTCAGTATTCCTGAGGTTTATGTAAAAAAATGTCCGAGAGAGCATGTTTACTTGGTTCCCATCGGTTCAATTACAAAATTTACATTGGTGGATAAAGGTAAAAAAACTGAATGTTCATTAAAACCTTGTGAAAAATGTTCCTTAAACTTACTTTACACGTAAAGATAAATACTAATGCCTGTTCTCAATAGATACGCTATTTATGGAATAGGTAAACATGTGGAAGGGTATTCTAACGATTGGGTAGATGCTCTAAAATCCACGGGAATAAATTTAGGAAATGAGGAATTTAAAGAGATAGTATGGGATCAGATAACTGAGGATGTGGTAAAAAAAGATAGACTTGAAGCTCTTGAATTTTTTGATAAGAAAGAGATAGTGGATAAAATTTAAAAAAGGAGGAAAAAATGAGTGTTGACCCTGGAAAACCAAGAAAAATTTTAGTTGTACATGGAGTTCAAGCAGGAGAAGACAAAGATATAAATTCTCATGAAGATATTGAAAAACTTATTCTTTCTCGGCTTACCCCTGAACAACTTCCAGTAGTTCGATTTGAAACAGAAATGTATAGATACGAGAATATCAATGATGATGCTCAAAGTAAGTTGAAAAAGGTGTTTGGATTCTTTTTAGAACGATTGTTAAATAAAGTACTTATAGGAGAATTATTAGGTAAAATTGTTGAAAAAGGTGTAGATGTTATTGGAGATGTAGTAATAAATCTACAGGAAGGAAATACTGCAGCAACTATACGGGATGGGCTTATAAGTAAAATTGAAAGTATTTATGAACAGGGCAACCCTCTCTATATAGTAGCTCACAGTCTCGGCACGATTTATGCATTTGATGCCGTTAATGAACTTATTAAAAATGAAAAATATTTTAATCGCAACGACAGACGCACATGGCCTGTTCAGGCATTAGTGACTTTAGGGTCTCCTATTGGTCTATCTATGTTTAATAGAAATACTGTAGAAAATTTCAAACCCGGAGCTAACCATTTTCGTTGGAGAAATTACTGGGCACGTACAGACCCTGTGGTCTCAGGCAGTTTCTATGGAAAGCCTGTTGAAAAATATCAGATTGCAGAGAAATTTTCCACAAATCTTAATTCTGGTTGGGTTATCCAGGACCGTGTTGTTGACCCAGGTAAACAAGCTTGGTTAGGAGCACATGTAAGTTATTGGAATGATTCTGGTCTTGGAGATGATTTAATTTCTTTAATTACAACTTAATATAGGAGGGAGTGATGAAGAGAAAAGCTTATTTATTGTTGTTACTTATTCTTATTTTTGTTGGTTGTACTCAATATACCTATTATGGTAGTCTTGAAAGTAAAGACTCCCAAGAGAAAATGCGAAAACATCTTGTTTATTGGACTAAAACAGAACGAATAATGTGGTTCGATGAATGCTCAGAAGTTGTTCGACTACTCACAGAATGTAGTTTAGAAACAGTTGCGTTTAAAGAGACAGAAAGAGATGGCATTATTTTCAGGTGCCCTTCAAAAGAGCATAAAGGAGTTGATAGAAATGTGGAAATAGGAGAACCTTGTGGGGAAATATTAAATGCGAAAAAGGTTAAAGAATTAACAGATGACACTTTACGTTTGGTAATCTATTGTCAATATGTTCCTGAAGACAGTGGCTTTACTGTAGGCAACCATTCCTATCTCAAAGCTGGAACATATGCATTTTGTATTGTAAAAACCAAAAGTTCTGAGTTTAAAGGTAGCGTTCCAACACGACCTGAATGTCGTGAAAAATAACTTTTTATAAAAAAGAGAGATTTGTTTTTATTAGTGGATTTTAATATTAGATGTATTCTTTTGAAAGGAGGTGAGATAAAATGACTGAAGAAAACATTATGTCAGCAATCAAATCTCATATTGGAACAGCATATTCAAGCTGGACAATTGGTGTCACAGACCGTCCAGATGAACGGAAACAAGAACACGGTAATCCCAAGTACTGGCACCAATGGGATGCTTCCACCGAAGCAGTAGCAAGGCGAATTGAGAAATACTTTCTTGATAAAGACTGCAAGGGAGCTGGTGGAGGTCGTGGTGAAGCTAACTGGGTTTATATCTTTTAAGGAGGTGTAATTATGGCTAATGAACCACGTATTTGGGCTAAGTATGTTTTCAAGGTCGGCAACAAAATTGTGCACGGTGGCATAACCACAGACTTAGAGCGTAGAGAGAAGCAACATCAACAGAAATGGCCAAAAGGTCATATAGTTCAAGTCGGGAATCGCACTACAGAAGAAGCCGCCAGAGAATGGGAAAAAGAATACGGTTTTTAGTTAGTTGTAGACCTAAAGAAAGTTAAAGTTTGAAGCAAGATAAGAAATAGCAAAGTGAGGAGTGATTGAAATATATATTGACTTTTCCCATTCCCACTTTACAATACAATATATCAGCTAACAGATAATCTGTATTTAAAAATGCAGAAAAAAACGATAAGTAAAGAACAACTTTTTGGACAACTAAATTTTCGGACACTAACCGAAAACCCTGACTTTAAAGAAGACAGCGTAAGGGAGGTAATCATTCTTCCCATTCTCAAAGAGCTTGGGTATCAACAGTCAAATATTATAAGAAGTAAGACATTAGAACACCCATTCTTAAGAATCGGAAGTAATAAAAAAATACCAATTAAACTTATTCCTGACTACTCATTGAAAGTAGCCGATAATTTTGCTTGGGTTCTTGATGCTAAATCACCTGACGAAAAAGTAAATGACCCTGATAATGTAGGGCAGGTTTATTCCTATGCTTCACATCCTGAAATTAGAAGCACTTATTTTGCTGTATGCAATGGACTTGAATTTGCTCTATACCGAACAGCATCAACCAATGAACCTATTCTCTACTTTGCCATAGATGAAATAGAATATCACTGGGAAGAACTTAAAATGTTCCTTGCCCCAGATAGTTTTCAGGTCGGAAAAAAATTCGTTTATGAACAAACCGTTGATTATGCAAAGGCAAAGAGCGGTTTTGATTATGTAACCCGTCCCCTGCTTGAAGAAATACCAGTAAAGAAAAGAGCAGCAAAACGTCACTTTGGCGTTCACGGCTACTTTACTAAACAGGCATGGAATGTGGTAGCAGAGTATATTAAAAACTTTAGCAAACCGGGCGATTTGATTTTAGACCCTTTTGGTGGTAGTGGAGTTACTGCCATTGAATCATTAATGAATAACCGAAAAGCTATTAGTATAGATATCAACCCGATGGCAGTTTTCTTAGTGCAATCGCTCATTGCACCCGTAAAAGAATCCGAATTATTAGAAGCTTTTTCAAGAGTAAAAGAAGAATACAAGAAGGAGGAACCAACAACTAAAGAAGAAATAAAAAAAGCATTAAAAAAGTATCAATATCCAAAGGGGTTTATTTTACCCAAAGGCTCAGATGTAGGAACTGTAGAACAATTATTTAGCGACAAACAAACAGCTCAATTGGCATTGCTCAAATCAATCATTCTTAAACAGAAAAATGAAAACATAAGAAATTCCTTATTGCTAATGTTTTCGGGACTTGTAACCAAAGTAAATCTCACTTTTCATACAACAAAAGGTGCTACTGAAGATAATATAAGCGGAGGAGATGCATCTGCCTTTCGCTATTATCGTTATAGAATTGCACCCGACCCCAAAGAGATTGATGTAATTAAATATTTTACATTACGCTATCAAAAAATTTTATCTGCCAAAAAAGAAATGAAGTATTTCATAAACGAAAATACTATTTCCGATGCTAATATTGTAAAAGGAACAGCAACCGACTTAAAATGGATACCAAAAGAAAGTGTGGATTATATCTATACTGACCCGCCTTATGGCAAGAAAATTCCTTACCTTGACCTTTCGGTAATGTGGACTGCCTGGCTTGACTTGGAAGTAAGCGAACAGGATTATGAACAGGAAGCAATAGAAGGTGGTGAAAAACAAAAAAGCAAGGACGAATACAATCAACTCATTGCTCAAAGCATAAAAGAGATGTATAGAGTACTCAAATACGACCGTTGGCTCTCTTTTGTATTCGCTCATAAAGACCCTGAATTTTGGCACTTAATCGTAGAAACTGCTGAAGCCTGTGGTTTTGAATATATTGGAGCTGTCCCGCAAAAAAATGGACAAACCAGTTTCAAGAAAAGACAAAACCCATTCACCGTTTTATCGGGTCAACTAATAATTAACTTCCGTAAAGTCAAAAATCCGAGAGCAATACTCAAAGCCAACCTCGGAATGAACATTGCTGAAATAGTAATGCAGACCATTGAAGGAATTATCGCAAAAAACAACGGTGCAACTTTGGAACAAATCAATGATGAATTAATTATCAAAGGATTAGAATTAGGCTTCCTTGACTTACTTAAAAAGGAATATACAGACCTCACGCCTTTACTAATAGACAATTTTGACTACGACGAAGAAACAGAACAATTTACGATACCTAAAGATACTAAATTCAAAACAAACGTTGATGTCAGATTACGCATCAAATATTACTTACTGAGTTATTTGCGGAGAATGGAAAGAGAAAACAAAGCATCGCATTTTGACGAAATAATTTTTCATATTATGCCACTTCTAAAAAACGGGATAACCCCAGAACATCAAACTGTTCTGAGTGTATTGGAAAATATTGCAGAGCGAGTAGGACAAGATAGTTGGAGATTGAAAAGAGAAGGACAAACAATACTATTTGAATGAAAAACTATGTCAAAACACCGCTCATTTAAACTTGATAAATTTATCAATGCCGTTGATGATAAAATAAAACTATTTGGCGGAGATGTTTTTGAATGCTTAAAACATTTGCCTAAAAATACTATTCAAGCCGTTATAACCAGTCCTACTTATTGGGGAAAACGAAACTTCACAGAAAATGGAGACAGCGACCATTTTTGTATTTGACATTTGTGGATTTGTAGGATAAAATTAGTAAGGCAGGCTTCCAGTTTGCCAATCCGCCTCAGGCGGAGACACAGGTAGGATGCCTGTTGCTGTCCTTAATTTATTGAAAAATGAATAAACAAGAAGATGATATAAACGGAATAGAATCAATTACATATGCGATAATTAATGGTGCAATACTAACCAAAAAGGTTCAACTCTCCTGGTTTATAGATGCGTCAGATGACGGGGTAAATGAAATAGATGTAATCACTTACACCGCGATTAACGGCGTAATGACAGATAGAAAGGTGCAAGTCTTTATGTCTTGTGCGGGTGAAGAATGGATTGAACTCCCTCAAGACCTCGCAGAGGAAATGTGTCCCCCCGAAGAAGAAAAAACATGAGGAAATGGGAGGAAAAGAATAATGGGTGTACAACAGGTTCATTTTTCTACTTTATCCTTTCACCTTTAATTTTATTACCACTCCTCTCATTTGTTAAGATAAAAAGATATCCTCCCTCCATTTTCAGCCACAAAATCACACAGAAAGAACACAAAAATTCATTTTTCTTTACTTCGTAAGGTTCTATGTCTTTCTGTGGCTGTTTTTCTTTGTGTCCTCTGTGGTTATCATTCGGATAATTCGTATCATTCGTGGTTTCTTTTTTCTTGACTTTTCACTAAAAAGGGATATATATTTACACTATAATGACTTTTCAAGATATTATAATGAGACTTAATGAATTTTGGGGAAATAAGGGTTGTTTATTAGGTCAACCATATCCCGGGGAAGTTGGAGCTGGAACCTTTAATCCACTTACTTTTTTTAAGGTTCTTGGACCCAAACCCTGGAAAGTAGCTTATGTAGAACTCTCAAAGCGTCCAAAAGATGGTAGATACGCTGAAAATCCTAATAGATTGCAGGCATTTCATCAATATCAGGTTGTATTGAAGCCAGTGCCGCCTGATGTGCAGGATATATATTTAAGGAGCATAGTAAGTTTAGGAATTGATTTAAAAAAGCATGATGTAAGGTTTGTTGAAGATGATTGGGAATCAGAGGCACTTGCCGCAAGAGGACTTGGCTGGGAAGTATGGCTTGATGGGATGGAAATAACTCAGTTTACTTATTTCCAGGAAATAGGAGGAATTGAACTTAATCCTGTATCAGTTGAACTTACTTATGGGCTTGGTAGAATTGCTATGATAGTTCAAAAGAAGGATTCAATATTTGAAGTAGAATGGGCGCCAGGAATAAAATATAAAGATTTATACAGAAATAGTGAATATGAGTTCTGCAAATTTAATTTTGATGAAGCAGGCATAGGCTTACAACTTGAATTATTTGACAAATTTGAAAGAGAGGCAAAACATCTTTTTGAAAAAAATCTATTATATCCGGGATATGATTATCTTATAAAGTGTTCTCATATATTAAATATACTTGATGCTCGGCGTGCAGTCTCACCTGAAGAACGCAAAAATTATATCGCCAAAATAAGAAGATTAGCTAATTTAGCAGCAAAAATGTATCTACAAGGATGAGAGATTTTTTGCTTGAAATAGGAACTGAAGAAATTCCAGCAGGCTGGCTTGAACCAGCAGGAAATCAATTAAAAGATTTAATTTGTGAACTCTTAAAAACAAATGAAATCTCCTACAAGAAGATAAAAAGGTTTTATACACCAAGAAGAATTATCCTGTTAATTAAAGATGTTCAAGAAAAGCAAAAGGACAAAATTGTTGAAATTACAGGTCCTCCGAAAGAACTTGCTTTTGATGCTAATGGCAATTTAACCAAATCAGCACTTGGATTTGCAAAAGCTCATAAAGTTCGTCCTTCAGAACTTAAGATAAAAAAGAAAGGCGGAAAAGAAGTATTATATTGTCAGAAAGTAGAAAAGGGTAAAAAAACTATTGACATTTTAAAATCTTCGTTACCTAATATTATAAATAGTATTGAATTTCCTAAATCTATGCACTGGGAGGGCACTGGTTTTAGGTTTGCGAGACCTATAAGATGGATTACAGCCCTTTTTGATGAAGATATAATTAAATTTGAAATTGCTGGTGTAAAATCAGGCAACAAAACACAGGGCTTAAGGTTTATCCCGCCCCGCCTTGACTCGCCCGCCTTGGCTCGGCGAGACAGGCAGGCGAGGCAGGCAATTGATTTAAAAATAGCGAGCTCATATGAAGAAGTTATGAAAGAAAATAATATACTTGTAGCTCCAGAAGAAAGGTTGAGTTCAATAATAAAGAGTATTAAAAAAATAACTCAGGAGAAAAAACTTTTATTTGAATATGATACTACTCTTGCTAAGGAAGTTACAAATCTTGTTGAATGCCCGAGAGCTATTTTAGGTAAGTTTCCTCAAAAGTATCTTAAACTCCCGCAGGAAGTAATTGTTGCTGCATTAAGGAGTCATCAAAGATATTTTGGGCTCAAAAATAAAGATAGAACCCTAAGTCCTTATTTTATAGCAATTGCAAATACAAAGGAAGGAAACATTGATGAAATAAGGGAAGGGAATGAGCGAGTATTACGCGCAAGGCTTGAAGATGCAGAATTTTATTATAAAGAAGATATGAAAATAAAGCTTGCTCAAAGGATTAACGAACTTAAAGGTGTAGTATGGCAGGATAGGATTGGGACTCTTTATGACAAAACTGAGCGTTTAATAAAACTTTCTGAATATATTGCAAAAAATTATATCCCAGAAATAGACTTGAATGCCTTAAAATTAGCCGCTAAACTTTCAAAAGTTGATTTATTAACGAATATGATAAAAGATGGTAAAGAGTTTACTAAACTTGAGGGTTTATACGGAGGCATATTAGCAAAGAAACAAGGGATAAACTCAAAGGTCGCATTAGCAATAAAGGAGCAGTACTTAATACCTAATTTCTCCACTTCTCCTGAAGGAGTAGTTTTAGCTATTGCAGACAGGATTGATACTATAACAGGGGCTTTTATACTTGGTAAAATTCCAACAGGAAGCAAAGACCCACTCGGGATAAGGAAGGCTGGAAATGAGTTTATTGCCATTATTATAAAGAACAATATTCATATCCAGCTCAAACAGTTAATCTTAAAAGCATTGGAAATATATAAAGAAGTGCAAAATGAAAAGTGTAAAGTGCAAATTTTTGAGTTTCTTATTCAAAGATTAAGAAAACATTCAGAAGGAGAAGGCATCAGATACGATATTATAGAGGCAGTAATTCCTGCCCGACTGATGGCAGGCGGGAACATCCCAAATGAAGATATGATGGACTTAATGATGAGAGCAAAAGTTTTAGATAACTTAAGAGAAAAGGCAAAATTTGTAGAACTTGCTACCTTGGCTAAACGCACACGAAATATTTTAAAAAGTGCAAACAGTAAGAGCGTATCGCCTGTCTCGCCGAGCCAAGGCGGGCAATACGCCCCTACAAGTATAAAGTTAGAATTGTTAAAAGAAAATGAAGAAAGGGAGCTTTATGATGCTTTAATAGCTGGGCAAAATGAATTTAAAAATTATTTATCTAAGAGAGATTATATTAATGCTTTAAATTGGCTACTTAATTTAGCCCCTTTAATAAATAACTTATTTGATAAAGTTCTTATAATGGCTCCTGACCCTGATTTGTGTCAAAATCGGCTTGCTCTCGTAGATTATCTCTCTTCTTTCTTTCAAAAAGTAGCTGATTTCTCAAAAATTGCAGTTTAATAAAGTAGGAAATAGAAAGTGCTTTAAGAAGTTTAAAATTAAGGATTTAAGACACTCTTTGTGAGAGAGGGGCGGGATGAAGATACTGTTAATAAATTGGCAGGATAGGAAAAATCCGCTCTCTGGTGGGGCAGAAACTCATTTACATGAAATATTTGGCAGAATTGCAAAATGGGGCAATGAAGTTACATTGTTGTGCAGTTCTTTTAATAATGCTTTAAACAAAGAAATAGTCGATGGTATAAATGTTATCCGGATAGGCAAGAGGCACAATTTTAATTTTTATGTTCCTTCTGTTTCGCAAATACTTTTAAAAGATAATTATGACATTGTTATTGATAATATTAACAAAATTCCATTTTTCACGCCCTTATATGTTAAGACCCCTCTTCTTATTGTAGGATATCACTTTTTTGGCACTGCAATTTATAAGGAAACAAACTTTCTTTTCGCTTCCTATGTCTATTTGGCTGAAACTCTTGTTCCTAAAATTTATAAAAAAGAAATTTTTTCTGTTTTATCAAAAAGCACGAAAGATGAACTTGTGAAATGGGGTATTCCTGAGCATAATATTTATATAGTTTCTCCTGCAATAAGTTCTGAATTTACGCCTGATTTTAAGCTTAAGTCTCCTAACCCATTAATTGTATCTCTTGGGAGAATTAAGAAGTATAAATGTTTGGATAATTTATTGTATGCTATGCGAGATGTAGTTTCTCGCATCCCAGCTACTAAACTCACTATTATAGGAACTGGTGATTATTTACTAAAACTTATTACCTTAACAAAGAAACTAAACCTACAGAGCAATATCATTTTTACAGGTTTTATCTCTGAACAAGAGAAAAGAAGGATTTTACAAACTGCCTGGGTAGTTGTTAATACTTCCATTAAAGAAGGTTGGGGGATTACAAATATTGAAGCTAATGGCTATGGAGTTCCAGTGGTTGCGAGCAATTCTCCGGGTCTAAGGGATTCAGTTGTTGATGGAAAGACTGGTTTTTTGGTAAAACATGGCGATGTAAAGGCATTAGCCCACAGAATAATACAAATTTTACAAGATAAGACTTTAAGAGAAAAACTCTCCCAAAATGCTATTGAATGGGCAGGCAGATTTAGTTGGGATAAATCAGCCAAGAAAATGTTTGATTTAATTGAAAGTGTTGTTGACAAAAAATGAAAGAAAAGGGGGCAGCATCCTATAATCCTTTTTAATTTCTATTTCCCTCCAAGCTACGCTTGCCACTGAGATACACGGAGAAGGAAACCACGGAAAAACACGAATGTAGACACTGAAAGACACGGATTTTGGATGACGCAGAATTACACAGATTAAGAATCTTGATTATACCGATTAATCCTTAACTTATTAATTTTCTGTGTCTTCAATGGCTTATTTATCCCTTGACATTTTCTCATATTAAATATAATATTAATTATAAACTTACGATGAAAAAGCTTTTTCTCTTTTTATTTGTACTTCTCTCTTTAGCATTGTCAGGGGGATGTCAAAAAAGACATATTAAACTTGAAATAACAAAATGGGAAATAAATCACCCAGAAGGAGAACACCCTGAAGAATCAGAAGTAAAGATTCATTATAAGCTTGTTAATAAGAGTACCCTGACCGCCACAAAAATAAAGTATGAATTCATAGTTAAAACTGAACACTCGCATCCATATCCACGATATCGCAGAAAAATTCATAAAGTAATGCGAAGAGAAGCGGAAAAATCTTTGCTTCAACCAGGTGAAGAGTATGAATCAGTGAGCATCATTGAAGTACCGTGGAGCCGTAAAGTCCTCACTGTTTCTGGAAGAGTCTTAGCAGTAGATTTCAAAAAATAAGTACTGCACACATTTAATCTTAGGGACAAAAAGGAAACAGCGCCCATTTTTTAAATCCGTTTAATCTGTTCACTCCGTGGTGAAGGTTGTGGTGAACCAATCTGTGGTTCTCTTTCTGTTTTGCTTTGTGCCCTTTGCGGTTACAACTTTTTAACTTCAATTTCCCACTAAAAATGATTACACAGATTAAGAATCTCGATTACACAGAGGATACAGGATAAAATAGATATTTGTGTCATCTGCGTTCACCTCGTTAGATGACTTTTCGTATCTAACGGGGTAAATCTGCACTTCCATACTTCCCACTTCCCACTTCTCACTTCTATTCTCATTGCTCTCTGTGGTTTTATTTTTTAACATTGAAATAAAACTTGACAATAGGAAAATTGTAATCTATATTTAAGGCAATAGGTAAGTGTTTCTAAAAATGAATGCAACCGCAGATGAACGCAGATTAAATAGATTTTTAATAATCTATCACGAAAACACGAAATTTAGAAAACACGAAAAAAACTTTTTAACTCTAAGAAACCTTCGTGCTTTCGTTCCCTCGTAATTTCGTGATAAAGAATTATTTGCGTTTATCTGTGTGTATCTGCGGTTTCTTGAAAAACTAAACTGTTACGATGGTTGAACGTGGTTTATATCTTGTTGGGACTCCAATTGGAAATCTTAAAGATATAACCTTAAGGGCTTTAGAAATGCTTAAAGAAGTTGATTTAATAGCAGCAGAAGATACAAGACGCACAGGATTGCTTTTAAAGAATTATGAAATAAAAAAGCCTTTTGAGAGCTATGGGGACCATAATAAAATTGAACAAACGGCAAAACTTATTTCCTTGCTTAAATCAGGCAAGAAAGTCGCTCTTGTCTCAGATTCCGGGACTCCAGGCATTTCCGACCCGGGGTTTTATCTTGTAAGGGAAGCTATTAAGGAAGGCATAAGAGTGAGTTCAATCCCAGGTCCGTCAGCTCTCATATCTGGTCTTGTAGTATCAGGATTCCCTACTGATAGATTTGTTTTTGAGGGCTTCTTGTCAAGAAAAAGTGGCAGACGGAAAAAGAGATTAAAGGAACTTTTACACGAATCACGGACAGTTGTATTTTTTGAGGCACCACATCGGCTTGTTTCTTTTTTAAAAGACTTACTTGAAGTATTAGGTGATAGAAAAATTGCTCTTGCCCGTGAGCTTACAAAGAAATTTGAAGAAATTAAAAGAGGAAAGATTTCTGAATTAATTGATTGCTATTCTAAACAAGTTCCTAAAGGAGAATTCATTGTTGTAATGGGGGGTAATGTTCGAAACATTGAAGACAAGGGGTAGAAAATTACTCTCGCCCATTACAAAGCTCTTTGTCAAATTACATCCAAATTTTTTAACACTTATTGGATTTCTTATAACCGTTTTTGCAGGAATAGTATATGCTCGTGGAATTTTCTGGCTCGGAGGGGTAATATTACTTGTTGGCGGATTATTTGATGTTCTTGATGGTGAAGTTGCAAAGCTTACTAATCGGGTTTCAAAATTTGGTGCCTTTTTGGACTCCTGTATTGATAGATATTCGGATTTTATAGTGCTCTTTGGAATTTTTTGGTGGTATATGGGAAGTAGGAATTGGGAAGTGGGAATTGGGAAGTATGGAGGAACACTGAATCTTGCGTCAATTCTTATTATATTGACCATTTTGGGTTCTTTTATGGTATCCTATACACGGGCAAGAGCTGAAGGAATAGGGATTGACTGCAAGGTTGGATTAGGCGAGAGAGCATTCAGGGTTCCTGTAATTGTGCTTGGTAGTTTATTTGGACCAAAAATATTCATAGGTTTTTTATGGCTACTTGCAATAATAACAAATTTAACTGCATTTTACAGGATGTATTATATAGGAAGGAGGATAAATGAGTAAGATAAGAGTAGGTATAATAGGAGTTGGTAATTGTGCTTCATCGTTAGTTCAGGGAGTATATTATTATAAGAATGCTAAGGAAGGAGAACGAATTCCAGGCATTATGCATACGAAATTTGGACCTTATCATATAAGGGATATAGAATTTTCCTGTGCTATTGATATTGACAGAAATAAAGTGGGTAAGGATTTAGCTGAAGCCATTTATACTAAGCCTAACAATACTTATAAATTTTATGATGTTCCAGAGTTAGGTATTCCAGTGCAGAGAGGGATGACCCATGACGGGATAGGAAAATATTTAGCTCCAATTATAAAGAAAGCTCCTGGTTCTACTGTAGATATAGTGAAAGTTTTAGAGGAGACAAAAACAGACCTTGTGATAAGTTACTTACCAGTTGGCTCTGAAGAAGCAACAAAGTGGTATGTTGAACAAATTTTGCAAGCTAAAGTTGGTTTTATAAACTGTATTCCTGTATTTATTGCAAACCAAAAGTATTGGGATTCAAGGTTTAAGGATGACGGAGTTCCAGTAATTGGTGATGATATAAAATCACAGGTTGGAGCTACAATTGTGCATAGAGTGCTTACGAATTTATTTAATGACAGAGGGGTAAGACTTGAACGCACTTATCAATTAAATGTTGGCGGGAATACTGATTTTTTAAATATGCTTGAACGTGAGAGACTTGATTCAAAGAAAATATCCAAGACCCAGGCAGTATCTTCACAAATCCCTTATAAGATTGACGCAGAGAATATTCATATAGGACCCTCAGATTATGTTCCCTGGCTTAAGGATAGGAAATTTGCATACATAAAACTTGAGGGAAAGACATTTGGGGATGTTCCATTAAATATGGAGCTCAAACTTGAAGTATGGGATTCACCAAATTCTGCAGGAGTAGTAATAGATGCCATTCGGGCTTGTAAAATTGGTATGGACGCAGGACTTTCTGGGGCTTTAATAGAACCATCAAGCTATTTTATGAAATCACCCCCAGTTCAGTATTCAGATGATGTAGCAAAAAGAAAGGTGGAAGAATTTATAAAGAAGTATTCTAAAAAATGAAAAACTTAAGATTATGAATCAGGAATTGGCAAATGTGATAAAGATATATGCAACAGGAAAGCATATAGACTTAAGCAAATATTTGATAGGGAAATCTAAAGATACATAATATGACAGAAAAGAAAGAAATAATCAGTGAGGTTACTCAAGTATACCTGAACTATGGAATTATTCCAGTAAGAAGAAAGCACAAGATACAATTCCCTGCTGGAACAAAGAGCATTAAAATTGAAGCAGTATTTGATGACCATAATGTAGTATACCCACTTACTTTTGACACCCTGCAAAGTCGTTTTTTTGGTGTTAAAGGTTGGTATAAAACACAAAATGCAAAGCCTGGAGATTTCGTAATTATAGAACCTGTTATACCTGGGAAGCGCTATCGTTTTCGTCTCAAACCACAAATACACAAAATATCTACGGAAAGGGCATTGCAACAAATCAAAGTGAGCAAGAAACGAGGAAGGGGTGTTTCAATAGTAGGGGGACCGATAAATTATGGTGGTCTTGTTTATGCG
This sequence comes from Caldifarciminota bacterium, assembly GCA_023129325.1. Lineage (GTDB taxonomy): Bacteria > Hydrothermota > UBA3073 > JACQXS01 > JAGMCI01 > JAGMCI01. Next base: position 15,449 of record JAGMCI010000015.1, on the reverse strand, counting down.
CCAGTTAATGAAATGGGAGTCGTGCTTCTTTTTGGAATGGTGTTTGAGGAATTGGGAATGATAGTAGAAGAGGTCAGAAGTGCTTTTCCTGATGCAACAATTAGACGATTTAATGGCCAAGGATGGACTAGGGAATTTGTTGAATTTGAATATAAAAGTTCGCACTATAAACAACATAAGCATCCTTTGAAAGGTTGCGACATTATTGTTTGTTGGGTACATGATTGGAGCACTTGTCCTCTTGAGATATGTGAACTGGCTAGTTTAATAGCATATTTACCCAGAGATACTATAGAAAAGCGTTTTAAAGATAGAAGCAAGTGACGAAAAAGAGGCTTTATAACAAAGAAGAAATTGACACATCAATATCTAATGATAGTTTTGTTTTCAATTTAGGCCGATTATGGCAGGAAGTGCTTTCAGAACATTGGGACGATGTTAGATATCTCTATGAATTTGTAAAGGAGATTACTCCTCCCACGAAATATTCAAAAGGACTAAAGAGTTTAGGTCTGGCAATAGATAAAATGAGTTGCGAGGATGTTGATAAGGCTTTGAAAAAGATACTTAAATGGTAGTATGTTACCGACAACAAAGCTTTTTTGAAAAATGAAAGGTTTATTTATAACATTTGAGGGGATTGAGGGAAGCGGGAAGTCTACTCAGGCAGAGAGGTTATATAAATGGCTGACATCACAGGGATATGATTGTATATTTACAAAGGAACCGGGTGGTACTGATATTTCTAAGAAAATAAGTAATATCTTGCTTGATGAGAAAAATGATAAATTATCTAAATTTACAGAGTTCTTTCTTTATCTTGCGGACAGGGCTCAGAATGTTGCTGAAATTATAAAGCCAGCTCTTCTGAAACATAAAATAGTAATTGCGGATAGATTTTCTGACGCTACTCTTGCTTATCAAGGAGGAGGGAGAGGGATTCCTGTAAAGTTAATTAAAGATATGAATGCTATAGCTACTCAAGGACTTATCCCTGACATTACTATCCTTATTGACCTTCCACCAGAACAAGGACTATCAAGAATTAAAAGAAAAGATAGGATAGAGCTTGAATCAAGGGACTTTCATTACAGAGTGAGGGCAAAATATCTTGAGATTGTAAGAGCCAATCCTGAACGGGTAAAGATGCTTGATGGGGCTTTAAAACCTGACAAGCTTGAAATTCGTGTCAAAGAGCTTGTAAAACCATTACTCAAATGAAGAGGAGATACATTATAATAGTGATAATTGTTATCCTTTTAGGAGGATTAGGATTTTGGGCAAAAGCAGATACTGCTTCAGAAAATTTATATCAATTACTGAATACTTTTGGCCAAGTACTTAAATTAGTCAAACAAGGGTATGTTCAAGAAGTTAGTTCTTCTGAACTTGTTCGTGCTGCAATTCGTGGTATGCTCTCAAAACTTGACCATCACTCAACTTATTTAACTTCCAAAGATTACAAGGAATTAAAAATTAAGACTTCCGGTAAATATGGTGGACTTGGTTTTGTAGTGAGTAAGATAGCCGGAATAATTACTGTCATTTCTCCTTTTGAAGGCACTCCTGCTTATCGGGCTGGTCTTCAACCAGGGGATAGGATAATTAAGATAGATGGGATTTCTACTAAAGGGATAGAACTTGATGAAGCTGTGGGCAAGATGCGAGGCACACCAGGAACTAAAGTTATTCTCACAATAGCAAGAGAAGGGATTGATGAACCAATTGATTTTAATCTCACAAGGGCAATAATAGACTTAAAAAATGTTATGTATTTTGGATTGATTGATTCTAATATAGGTTACATAAGGCTTTCAGGATTTTCTAAAGGCACAGGTGAAGAAGTGAGCAAAGCTCTTAACAAACTTCAGTCTCAGGGAGCAAGGAAATTTATACTTGACCTTCGTTCTAATCCTGGTGGACTTCTTGATGAGGCAGTTAAGGTATCGGATAACTTTTTACCTCCTGGAAGACTTATTGTCTTGACGAAAGGTAGAGTTAGAAGAGCAAATCGTGATTTTTATAGCAAAAGTGAATCCAAGACCATAGGACTTCCAATTATTGTTCTTGCGAACAGAGGCTCGGCTTCAGCTTCAGAAATTGTAGCCGGAGCTATTCAGGATTGGGATTTAGGTCTTATAGTGGGTGATACAACATTTGGTAAAGGCTCTGTGCAAACTTTAATGCCCCTTGGAGATGGAGAGGCTATTAAACTCACAACTGCCAGATATTATACACCAAGCGGGAGATGCATAAATAAGTCAGATACTCTGCGGTTTTTACTTAAAAATCCAACTCTTGGGAAAAAGTTTGTCAGTCTCGGTCCACTTAAAAGAGAATTCATAAGTAATGGGGCTATAATCCCAGATATTATTCTTGAGTATGAAAAATATCCGCCATCCTTAATTACTCATATCAGGAGAAAGGGGCTATTTATGCAGTATACATCAAAATATGTAAGAGAGCATCCTGAAATTAAAAAAGACTTTGTGGTCGGGGCATCAATTCTTAAAGAATTTAAGTCTTTTTTAAAGACTAAAGAGTTAAAATTTATTGATTCTGAATATGACACTGCCGGAGTATTTATCAAGAGGCTTCTCAAGCAACATATTGCTGAAGACAAATGGGGAACAAAAGGTAAGTATGAGGTCATACTTGAGTATGATTCATGGATTAAAACCGCAACTGAACTTTTATCAAAAGCTCAGTCAAAAGAAGAATTATTTAATTCAGCAGGTGTGAAATGAAGCTTCATCATATTATTAAAGCTCAGCAATTTAATCGCTCTAAGTTAGCTAATCTTTTTACAATGGCTCACGAAATGAAAGAAGTAGTCCAAAAAGGGGGCTCTGACATTTTATCTCAAAAAGTAATGGCTACCGTATTTTACGAACCAAGTACCAGAACCAGACTTTCTTTTGAATCGGCTATGCAGAAACTTGGTGGTGAAGTAATATCAACTGAGAATGCTCGTGAATTTTCGTCTGCTGCCAAAGGTGAAACTCTTGAAGACACAATTAGAGTAATAGAAAGTTATTCTGATGTAATTATATTGCGACATTATGAAAGTGGGGCAGCCGAGAAGGCGGCAAAGGTTGCCAGAGTGCCAATTATAAATGCTGGTGATGGTTCTGGACAGCATCCTACTCAGGCTTTATTAGACTTATATACTATTAAAGAAGAGTTAGGGAAAATAGATGGTATATCAATAGCTATGGTTGGTGACCTTGCCAATGGGCGGACAGTGAGGTCGCTCTCTTACCTTTTAGCCAAATATAAGAATATTAAGATTTACTTTGTAGCCCCAAAAGTGACAAGAATAAAATCTGATATTAAAGATTATTTAAAAAGACATCATACTTTTTTTACAGAAGAAAGTAACTTAAAGAAAATTGCTCCAATTGTTGACATTATTTACCAGACTCGTATCCAAAAAGAGAGATTTGGCAAGAGGGTTAAAGATTATAAAGAAGCCTGTGGTAAATACATAATAGATAAAAGTATTTTAAAACTTATGAAAAAAGATGCTATAATTATGCATCCTTTACCCAGGGTTGATGACATTAAAAAAGAAGTAGATTCAGACCCTCGTGCTGCTTATTTTAGACAAGCCCAAAATGGTTTATACATCCGAATGGCACTCCTAAAACTAATCTTAATAGGATAAATGCCTCATAGCCACGGATTACACGGATTTTTATGGAAATAGTTAATTGCTTAATCCTACTTATTTTATTTGCAGGCAACACAATAGATACTACTAAAACTGACTCAACATTTAAATTAACCTCTACTACTCTATCAATTCAGGAAGAAGAACTTGAATGGATTCCAATTTCAGAAATTTTGGCTCAACAAATTGGGATAGTTAAGTCAAATAGAGAGTTACACTTTCGGGGCGGTTGTGCTGGGGAAGAAGTATTTCTTGTAGATGGAATAGAAATTACAGACCCAGTTTATAGATTTCCTTACATAAGTTTTAACAAGGATGCAATTTCTAAAATGTGGGTTGCTCTGGATGGGTTTAGTGCTGAATATGGTAATGCTATGTCAGGGGTAGTAAATATATTGACTAAAGAAGGGAGTGAAAATTACGATGGAAATATAAAATATTTCACAAACACTGATATAGGGGAACATCAATTTAATTTTAACATTGGTGGTCCTATACCTTTACTTGAGAATATGACCTTTTTTGCCTCTGGTGGTATAGATACAACTAAGAATTATCTACCGAGCATTTTACCAAAATCTAATAATGGCTTTTCTCAAAAGAATGGTATGTTAAAACTTACCTGGAGGCCAAGAGATTTTTTAAAAATTGGCTTTAAGGGAGAATTACTAAATCAGAGGTACAAAATTTATGACCATTTAAGGTCTCGTGGGGCTTGGGTAAAGGATTGGCCCCTTTATAATTCTGAATACTCTGGAATAAATTTATCCTTAACTCATGATATAAATCCTAATACCTCTTATACTATAAAACTTGGCAAGATGAATTCTCATTTTAAAGCAAGTTCTCAAGGAGGTAAATCTTATAATGAGTGGAAAGCAATTGGAACAAGACTTTCCTGGGTAGCTGTGGCTCGAGATTCTGGTTGGTATGACCCTAAATTGAAGCAATGGAAAGATGGTTGGTCAGAAGACCGTGCTTGGATGTGGTTTTATGAAAATGTGAGGCATTTAGGGTATTGGAATCCTTATACAGGTGAATGGGAATGGGACTCAGGAGCAAAGCTTGAAGATATTGTTAACGCACTAAATTATAGGTGTTATCAAACAGGAACTTATCTACTTAGTAAATCAGGTGAACCTCTACAAGGTGATACAGTATATGCAAGAGGAGATACAGTAATATATTATCATCAATTTAATCTGGATAAGTATATAGATGATATTCAAAGATATGGTGCGGGTGAGATTAGCGAAGATGAAATTGAGCCATCAGGAGGTTTGTATATGATAAGATATAATCATGATGAATTTGGGCGTTTTGAGTATAATTTCTATCCTTTCTGGTATGATAGAAAAAACATTGAGCATTTTATAAAAGCTTCTATAAGTTCTCAAATATGTGAGTATTGGCAGGCAAAACTTGGTTGTCATCTAAATCAATATGAGTTACACTTAACTAAAGCCGAATTCATAAATAAGAATCCCTATCTGGATAATTACAATGCAAATACCACTACTCGAGCACTTTATATAGCTAATGAAATTGATTATAGGAAGTTAAGACTTAATCTTGGCATAAGATACGATTACTTTAACCCAAAAGTAAGTGGAGTTAGCTCTAAGTATTATATCAGCCCAAGACTTGGGGTATCATTTGCGTTTATTCCACAATTTGTAGCATACAGCAATTGGGGTAAGTTTGCACAACTCTCAGGTGTGGTTGAAGACTCTCTTCCATGGCAAGAGACAACTATGTATACTTTTGGAACAAAATGCAAGATGTCCCGTATATTCCAAATAAACCTTTCTGCCTATTATAGAGACGTTAAGAATTTAATAATTGCTGACAGTGCTACAATTTATGGAATAGATTTGAATGCTAGTGGAGAACTCTCCCAATACTTAAGTTGGCTATTCTCTTATTCTTATCTCCACGCCAAACATACTGAAACACTGTACGGCTTTTTGGGTCCTAAAAAATTGTGGTTTCCTGCTAATTGGGATATAACTTCTTCATTTATAGGAGATATAAGTGTCCACTTACCAGCCGATTTTGGGTCTAAAAGTCTTTTTCGACCGTTTTCTGGCTCGGATGTTACTTTTAGGCTTACTTACTCATCAGGTGCCATTTTTGACTCCACTGATGCAAAAGGAAGATTTGTAGGAAAAGAAAGGATGCCTTCTACTTCTCGTGTTGATTTAAGATTAGAGAAAAACTTTAAGATTGCTGGATTAAAATGTGGCTTATTTGCAGATATATGGAATGTATTAAATAAAGACAATGTTTTAAATGTTTATTCTCGCGCTGGAAAGCCAGATGATGATGGCGACCCACCAAAATGGATAAAAGAAAACTATGAAAGTCAATATGAGGATTATAACAAGAGATATGGAAAGGATTACAAAAGTGGTTGGGATATGTATCAAGACGACCTTAATAACTGGAAAAGATATTGCAATAATCCTGATAATTATGATATGCCACGAATCATCCAAATTGGGATTGTTACATATTTTTAGACAACTATGGATTTATTAATAAAGAACGGGAGGGTGATTGACCCGGCTAATAACATAGATGCTAATCTTGATATTTTAGTTGAAAATTCTAAAATTAAATCCATCGCTCCAAAGATAGATGAAGAAAATGTTACAATAATAGATGCTTCCAATAAAGTAGTAGTTCCTGGTTTAATTGATGTTCATACCCATTTCCGTGAAATAAAAAACACTGAAGGACACAGAGATAAAGGAACACGGAGAGACACAGAGACTATTTATACTGTGTCTCGTGCGGCGGCGAAGGGGGGATTTACTACTATAATCTGTCAGCCTAATATTGAGCCCAGAATTGATAATAAAAATTTATTAAGTTCAGTTATAAATTATGCCAAAAAAGAAAGTATTGTAAATCTTTATCCAAGTGGTTGCATAACAAAGGGAGTAAATCATAGAGAGTTAATTAATATAAAAGAAATGAGAGATGCTGGAGCTATAAAATTAACAGATGATGGAGACCCGGTTATATATGAAGAGCTAATGTATAAAGCTTTAAAAGAAGCAAAAAAAAACAATATTCCTGTAAGTTCACATTGCGGGTTATCAAAGTGGGCAGAATCAATATTGAAAAAGTTAGGAGACAAAACAATTAATTCTAAAGCTGACACCTGGCGATTTTATAATTCAGAAGTTTTTTTTGTTAGACGCGATATAAGGTTAGCAGAAAAGGCTGGTTGGTCAATCCATCTTGAGCATATAAGTTTACGAGAATCAGTTGATGAAATAAGATGTGCCAAAGATAAAGGTCTAAAAGTCACTGCAGAGATTACACCACATCATTTTATTCTTACGAAGAAGGATGAAAAGAAATATGGAACAATTGCGAAAGTTAATCCTCCATTACGAAAAACTGATGACTTAAATGCCCTACTTGAAGGGCTTGCTGATGGGACAATTGATATAATCGCTTCAGACCATGCGCCACATTCTGAGAAGGATAAAGCCACAGACTGGGAACAGGCTCCTTTTGGAATTATAGGGCTTGAGACAACACTTGGTTTGGTGCTTACTGAATTAGTTGCTAAAAATGTTCTCCCCCTTTCTGAAGCGATAAGGAAGCTAACTATAAATCCAGCAAAGGTTTTCAATTTAACTGCAGGTTCGCTTGAAATTGGGATGCCTGCGGATATAACAATTATTGACTTAAAAAAAGAATGGGTAGTTGATATTAATGAGTTTGAATCCATGGGAAGAAACTGCCCATTTAATGGCTGGAAACTAAAGGGAAAAGCGATAACTACGATTGTAAATGGTAAGATTGTAATGCAAAACAGAAAACAGAGAACAGAAGACAGAAATTCTGACTTCTAACATCTGACTTCTGACTTTATGAGGACAAGAGAAGAGTTTGAGAAGTTAGAGGCAAAAATTCTTGCTCCATATGCAATGAAGTCCGTGAATGCAAAGGGCAGGAAATATTCTGAAAAAGCTGCTTTATATCGAACTTGTTATCAAAGAGATAGAGACCGCATTATTCATTGCACTGCTTTTCGCAGACTTGAGTATAAGACACAAGTTTTTGTTAATCATGAAGGAGATTACTATCGCACACGACTAACTCATACAATTGAGGTAAACCAAATTGCACGCACCATTGCCCGTGTTCTTGGACTCAATGAAGATTTAGCGGATGCTATCTCTTTAGCCCATGATATTGGTCATCCACCGTTTGGACATGCGGGTGGGGAAGAGTTAGCTCTCCTTATGAAAGGACATGGAGGATTTGAGCATAACCGCCAAGGACTGAGGGTGGTGGATGAGCTTGAAGAGAGATACCCTGGATTCAAAGGACTTAATTTAACTTTTGAGGCAAGAGAAGGAATAATTAAACATACTACGAGTTACGATATTCCAAACCTTGATGGGCTTTCTGAATTCCTTCCTCCAAGTTCTCCAACTCTTGAAGCCCAGGTAATAAATGTGGCAGATGAAATTGCTTATAACGCACATGACCTTGACGATGGTTTAAAAGCAGGATATATTACACTTAATCAGCTAAATGGAATTACCATCTGGAATAAAATATGGGCTGAAACAAAGAAGAAGCTTATAAATGAAAATGAATCACTTCAAATTCGCAACGCAATAAGAAAGTTAATCAATTGTCAAACAATAGATGTAATTACCTATACAACTGAGAAACTACGAGACCTTGATATAAAATCAGTTGCTGATGTCAGGTCCAAGCCACTTATTGTAAAATTTAGTTCTCATCAGACGAAACTCCAGAGCGAACTTAGAGATTTTCTTTATAATAACCTTTATTTTCATTATAAAGTAGTTAAACAACGGGATAAGGCAAAGAGGTATATAAAAGACCTTTTCAATACATATATTAGTGATTTAAAACAACTTCCACCTGACTTTGTAGCAAGACTTAAATATACTAACAAATATCGTGTAGTTTGTGATTATATAAGTGGAATGACAGACAGGTTTGCCCAAGATGAATATGAGCGCCTCTTTACGCCATATACCAAAATGTAAGACACAGATATTGTATGCATCCCGATAAATCGGGATTCTCGCTGTTCTAAATCTCCAATAAATTGGGGAAAGAACAGCGGAAGGGGGAATGATGAAAAAGTATGCTTTATTTATTATATTTATGGCATCTCTGGCGAGTGCTGATAAAGGAATGATTCCAATTTCTATGCCAAATATCTCAATATATGAACCAGGACAAAAGGCAATTATTGGCTGGAATGGGAAGAAGGAGATTATGATTCTATCAGTAGATGCGCGTGCAGATACAGAGTGCAAAGTACTTGAGATTTTGCCATTACCCTCAGAACCTGTTGTGGATAGTGGCAGTTTTGAATCTTTTAAAGAAGTTCAAAAACTGATACGAAAAAATGCACCAAAAATGGAAGCACTTTTCAGGGGGAAGGCGCTTCCTGGAGCCGTGCCAGGAGTTGAACTCATCTTTCATAAAGAGATTGGACCTCATAATATTACCTGTGTCAAGGCTTTGAAGTATCAGGAATTTGTGGATTGGGCGTTAGATTTTATAAAAAAACAAGGTGTTGACACTCTCTCTCTTCCAAAAGAGCTTCAGGGCATTATTAAAAAATATTTAAAGAGTGATATTCCTTATTTTGTATTTGATATTATAGAACTCAGCAAGGACCCAAAAAGCGTAGTTCCCCTTATTTACGAGTTCGAATCACCTTATCTCTTTTTCCCACTTCAAATTTCAAGACTTGCACGCGGCAATACAAGGATACAATTATTTCTCATCACTCAACACATACCCTGGCAAGCTGCAATACAGCCATTCAGGATTGGCAAATATCAAAGAATGTTTGGATTCAGGAGAGACTATTCTCAAGATATTATTTTTAAGCTAACTAAAGAAGAAATAAAGCAAATTGAGCCTTCGCTTACCAAACTCTTCAGAACTGATGCCTATTTAACGGCACTTGAATTTGAGGGTTCCACAAATCAACTCACAACTGACTTAATGCTCAAAAAGTTCTGTAAAATAATAGAATACTGAGGATAACTCTGGGGCTTTTTATTTTAGGTCTTTTTATAAATCCCCATAGACTCAAACTTATTTAATCTTTTTTCTATTAGGGCATCAGGAGGGATAGAAGAGAGGTGGTTTAAATTTTCTAAAATTGTTTGCTTTAAAATAGATGCACTTTTTTCGTAATCTCTGTGTGCTCCTCCTTCTGGTTCTTTAATGATTCCGTCTATTACTTTAAGTTTTAATAAATCTTGAGCAGTAATGTGCAAAGCCTCAGCTGCGTCTGGAGCCTTTTTTGCATCTCTCCATAAAATTGAAGCACAGCCTTCAGGTGAGATTACAGAATAAAAAGCATATTCCTGTACTAAGACTATATCTCCAACTCCAATTCCAAGTGCTCCTCCTGAGCCTCCTTCTCCTGTTACTATTACAATAATTGGAACTCTCAAGGTGGACATTGCTTTTATATTTTGAGCAATAGCCTGAGCTTGTCCCCTTTCCTCTGCTCCTATACCAGGATAAGCACCAGGTGTATCTATTAAGCTAATAATTGGTTTGCCGAATTTTTCTCCAATTTTCATAACACGCAAAGCTTTACGGTAACCTTCAGGATGTGCCATGCCAAAATTGCGATAGAGCTTGTCTTTTGTCTTACGCCCTTTTTCATGCCCTACAAGAACAACTGATTTACCGTCTATTTTTCCAATTCCAGCAATCATAGCAGGGTCATCCCTAAAGCATCCATCTCCATGTAATTCAAGAAAATCAGTAAACATTAATTTAATATAATCTGAAAGATAAGGTCTGTTTAGATGTCTTGCAAGTTGTACTCTTTGCCAAGGGGTAAGATTTGAGTATACTTGCTTCTTTAGCTCGGCAGATTTAGCCTTTAGCTTCTCAATTTCTTCACTTACATCAAGGCTTTCATCTGAAGCTATAGTCTGTAATTCCTCTATCTTACGCTCAAGGTCAGCTATTGGACGCTCGAACTCAAGCCATATACGAGTCATCTTGTGATTGTAAATATGTGGGAAGAACCAAGCTTTAGTGTATAAGGTCTAAAGGCATAATCAATTGTAAATCCTTTATACTTAATTCCAAAGCCCAGAGAAAGGGTCTCTGTGTCGTATCTAATCTTATAACCTCCTCTTAATGATAAATAAGGGTTTAGTTCATATTCAATCCCCATACCGCCTCTTAATATTGCATCTATATATTTGTTTAGAGAAATGGAAAACAAAAACTTTTTTATCTCATAGTTTGCTCCAATCCTCCAGGCACGGGGTGGTTTAATATATTCTTTCTCAAACTTCGGCTTCGGGCCTAAATTAACAATTGTGCCTGTAAGCCATAAATCGGGATATGGAGTATAAGAAAAACCAAAATCAAGAAGCCAACTCTTGAAGTCATAAACATATATCCGCTCATAAATCATTTTTGCTGTGAGCCCTAAGTTAAAATCTTTACTCAAATTTCTTGCATAACCTACACTTACCATAAAATTATGCACCCCAAACTCCCCAAGTAAGTCCTGTCTCTCATTTCTGAGTTCAAAACCATCTGCGAATATTCCACTTAACGAGAGTCCAAAAGCCTGAGTTCCCATTTTCTTTGACACTCCAAAAAATTCATTCCTTAATCCTAAGAAGTGTTGAGTATGAGTAAAATTAACTTGAAGTCCTTTGCTCATTGCAAGACCTGCTGGATTCCACCATAAAGCTGTAGGGTCTGAACTAACACCAGCATTGCCAAGTGAAATGCCTCTTGCGCTGGGAGCAAGTTTAAGCCAAGCAAGTCCTACGCCACTTTCTTTACTATTGCACCAATTACTGAAGTTATCCCACCAATTCTTATACCAACTCTTACCAAACCCAGAACCAGCAAGCATTAAAAATATAAGCACTAAAAGTTTTCGCATAAATATAATTATATATAAAATCTATCTTTTGTCAAGTTTTATCCCTGAAATGTGTCGCATATTATTTCAAGTTGCTGAAGCCAACGCCATTTCTTTTCTCCAGGAGCAAAGATGTGCATATCTATGCAATAAAGCCTGCCAGAACTTGTGAAAAAATAAGACCTAAAAGGACCTCCTGTTACTTGTTCATCGTTTTCCCAGATGCCATCAAGCTTTCCTGTTAGAAGACCATGAAATTGAACCCAGTAAAAATTGGTTCGCAAAGTGTCTACTGTATCACCATCATAATATTTAGCTCCAATTTTATTACGCAAGGATATTACTTCTTCTTTGTTCAATTCATTGCCCGGGCTTGCTTCCCAATATATTGATATAATACGGTCAGGAAAATGATGTATGAACTCTACAAATCCAACTTTATCCTGTGCCAAGAGCCAGTTTGGCGGAATGGATATTGAGAAACCGTATTTTGTTTGTAAATTCTTGGCTAATTCTTCCTGATAGCCATCCTTATATAAAATTTCTTTAAGTCTTTTTCTCACTCCCTCTGCAAAGTAATTAAATATCAAATCTGAATTATCTTTTATAACTTTTCTCAACTTTTCAACTGTGGGTGTTGCTATAATAAGAACATATTGTCCAGAAATAAAGAGGTCTTGTTTCCCAAAAATATATGATTCTCCAGATAATATCTTTTTCTTTGCCTCAGGTACCAGGATTGAATCAATAAAGGGTTCACCAATAAGTCCAGCAATTAGGATATTTGGTTTGTAATTTAATTCTTTAAATTTTTCCGGAGATGCCTTTTTAATATCAAAGATATATTCAGTGGTAGGAGTGTAAATGACTCTTTCAAGGGAGGCAGAAAGCAAATCTTTGATTTCAGGATAAATATTATTTTTGCTTATAACAACAATCTGTGTAGACTTTCCTATAGCGTATGGTGGCTTATATTGAGTGCATCCCGCCAATATTAAAAAAGGTAAAATTGCTAACGACTTTAACATCATTTGTATTATACTTTATTCTTATTCATATTGTCAAGAAAAAACAGCCACAGATTACACAGATTGTATAAATATAAACAGAGATTGAAAGAGTCCCGCACCTATGCATAGGTGCGGGATGAATTACTCTATGTCCTCTGTGGTTTAGGTCTTGCCTGGAGGTTTATTGGGCTTGCCGCGTTTTATTCTGCGAGGTTTTTTCTTTTGCTTTCGCTTACTCATTTCTTAATCTTATGAATAGCACGGTGGGCTACATCTAAACTTGCTTCCCTTAAAGCTTCTGAAAGGGTTGGATGAGGATACACAAGTTCGCCAAGCTCCTCAGCGGATAAACCCTTCTTTACTGCAAGAACTCCAATTGGAATAAGGTCTGAGGCATTAGGGCCTATAATTTGAACTCCCTTAACTTTGTTTTTCTCATTTACTATGACCTTCACAAAGCCCATAGTCTCACCAATGCAAAGGGCTTTGCCGATTCCTTGAAACGGATACTCGCCAACCTTTGCATTTTTAACTTCGGATTCAAATTTACCAACCCAGGCAATTTCAGGTTCTGAAAAAATGCAGTTTGGAATTGAATTATAGTCCATTTTATGATTTAAGCCAGATGCATTTTCAACAGCTATCTCTCCTTCTTTGGAAGCCTTATGAGCAAGTAAAGGAGGTCCCACTACATCACCACAAGCATAAATATTAGGAATGTTTGTGCGCATAAATTTATTAACAACAATACTGTGGTTTTTAATTTTTAATCTCAGAGATTCAAAATCTTCTGAATTTGGAATTCTGCCGCAAGCTACAAGAACCTTTTCACTTAAAATTTCTTTACCATTTGAAAGTGAAGTCAAAACGCCTTTATCAGTGCAATTTAGCTCCTCTACTTTGTTTCCTTCTATTATTTTTATTTCTTGATTTAGAAGACTTTTTCTCAAAACTTGAACTATTTTTTTATCCTTAACTTCAGGTAAAATACATGGCAACATCTCAACTAATGTGACCTGAGAGCCAAAGCCACTAAAAATGGTTGCAAATTCAACCCCTATGACTCCACCACCAATAATTAAGATACTTTTAGGTGGCTGGTCAAAATTCAGTGCCTCATCTGATGATACAATATGATTTCCGTCAATCTTAAATGGACTGAATGGTCTTGAACCAGTAGCAATTATTATTGATTTTGCCTCAATTGTTTCATTGCCGACTTTTAAATAATGTGGTTCACCACGACCTTCACGACTTGACTGAGCTCGCCGAAGTCCACGGAGTGGTTCCCTAATAATTGCTGTTTCATGAAATATATCTATTTTATTTTGCTTAAGTAAAAAATTAACTCCTGCTACTAATCTTTGAACAATCTTATTCTTTCTATCTATTACCTGTTTAAAGTTAATCTTCGGCTTCAGCCAGAGTTCAGCCGATGGTGAGTTAACACTTATCCCAAAATCCTGAGCTTCTTTTATGGTATTAAGTGTTTTAACAGTTGCAAGAAGTGCTTTAGTTGGTATACAGCCCTGATTAAGACAAACTCCACCTATCTTGCTTTTTTCTATAATACACACTCGGGAGCCAAGTTGAGCCCCCCTAATTCCTGCCACATAGCCAGCCGAGCCACTTCCTATTATGGCGATATCAAATTTATGCATAAAAAAAGACTCCGATAAAATACATCTTGCCTGTTAGCAGACAGGAATCGGAGTGATTTATGACATTTTTTTATTTATTCTTCCTCTATCAAAATTGCTTGAGTTGGGCAGGAATCAATTACTTCTTGGCAATCACAACCATTACAGTCATCGGGATTAATTATATGTGCTTTTTCATCTTCTTCAATTTTAAAAACATCAGGACATAAAGATTCACATACTCCACACCCTGTGCAAGCATCTTCATCTATTTTTACACGCATCATACCCTCCTTTAAGTTTTTCTTATAGCACAATTTTCAAAAATGTCAAGGAAAAAGAGAGGGTAAACAAAATTGTCCAGATTTAAGCAAAGCTGAAGCTTTGTCTTACAATCTATGAAGAGGTTTTGCAATTTATTGGCAAATAAGAGAAAAGGCAAAGAAACCTACCTACTATCGGGTAGGGAGGAAGCTGGAAAAATGTGGTTCACCACGACCTTTTCACTCTGACGAATCGGAACGAGCACTATGGAGTGGGAAACTCCAAATAAGAAAAAAGCTTGACAATTTGTAGTGGTATGCTATTATAAATCCAAGGAGGGTATATGAATTTTAAAAGGCTAATTGATTTTAATGCTGAACAGACAGCACAGCAAATTTCTGAATTTATAAAGGATAGTATGCAGAAATTTGGGACAAAAGGCGTTATTCTTGGACTTTCTGGAGGTATTGATTCGGCTTGTGTTTGTGGACTTGCAGTTAGGGCAATTGGTGCTGACCGTGTATTCAATCTTATTATGCCCGAGAAAGATAGTGAACCAAAGAGTGGGGAGGATGCAAAGCTTGTTGCAGAAAAATATGGAGTTCGGACAAAGACTATTGATATAACACCTGTTCTTGAGACTTTTGGAATCTATAAACTCCTTCCGAAAGATATTTTCTCAAAACGAGATAAAGTAGCTAAATTAGTAAAACTTGGGTATTCACTTTTCCCTAAGAATTCTTCTCCATTTATAGGAGGGCTTCGGGGAACGAAGTTTGACTTTCAGCGTAGGATTCAAGCATATTATAGGATAAAGCATCGTGTTAGAATGGTGTATCTTTATTATTATGGTGAACAATTAAATTATCTTGTCCTGGGAACTTCAAATAGGACAGAAGATTTAGTAGGTTTTTTTGTTAAATATGGAGATG
>JAGMCI010000014.1 GCA_023129325.1 Caldifarciminota bacterium | reverse complement strand
GCCTATATTTTACTCATATCTACAAAAACGGGGGTTTTCGAATAGGCTTAATTAAATCAATTAGGATAAACAAAATCAAGAAAAATTAAAAGGAAAAAAACTTGTGCCAGATTTGTGCCAACTTGAGACCAAAATTAATCAAAATAACCAAACTCACCAAGATAACCAAAATTGCCTTAAAGCTAAAAATAATAAGGGATTAGAGCAAATCCTTTGAGTAATAAGAGGGTTGAAAATTTGCTTAAATCGGATTAAAAATCCAGTACTCTACCACCTGAGTTAACGGCCCATAATTTAATACTATTATATTAACAACGAATTGTCAAGGAAAAAATGCAATCACACTTGCCTGACGTCCGTCGGGCAGGGACTTTCATCTGTTAGCTGACGGATAAGCCACAGAAAGGCACAGAAATAACAGAAAATAACAGGGATTGGAAGAGACCTTAAGAGATAAAAAACAGGACGCCCGCCTTGACTCGCAAGGCGAGGCAGGCAGATTAACCCCGTTAGATACAAAAAGTCATCTAACGGGGTGAACGCAGATAGGTGCAGATTATGAGATTCTGAAACGAGTTTAGAATGACAAGTTTGCTTGCAATAACACCGTTTCCCGAAATAAATTCGGGACAAGTTTTGCACTCACAATAGAGATTCTGAAACGAGTTCAGAATGACAAGTTTGCTTGCAATAACATCGTTATCCCAACCCGACCCGTTCCGTGTCGGGACGGGTTGCACTCACAATAGAGATTCTGAAACGAGTTCAGAATGACAAGGAAAGGAACAGAATGACAAGGAAAGGGTCAGAATGACAAGTTTGCTTGCAATAACATCGTTATTGCACTCCAAATACGCACTCCAAAAAAGAGAGATTATAAATTATGGGAGTTGAAGCAGAGGCAAGGAAATAATTGGTTAAATGGTTGAATGGTTAAATGGGAAGGGGAAAATGGGGAGATTCTCCTCCTGAAAAAGATAAAATTGGATGTCTCTGCATGCTCTTTGCGACCTGCCCCGCACATAACTTATGTGCGGGGCAGGTGTGGTTTTATTTTCCAACTCTGATGGATGCGCTTTCGGAGTAGATATTTTGGCTCTTGAAAAATAAGTAAGTAATTAAATACTTTGGTTCAAGATTAGTGTCTATCTTTATGACTGCTTTACCGTCTTCTCTTTTAGCTTCGGCTTCCCAGGTCTTGATAGAGGTCCAGGGGGTTAATGAGCTTAGTTTTAATTTTGGAGGTTTCCAGTAAAATGCAACTACATGGGCTTCATCATCAATTTTACCATCTATGTAGCGATTTGTATCCCATTCAATACATAGTTTCCCGTTTTCCGGGCTATAATTTGCATTTTTAATTATCGTCGGTTCGTTTAAATCGCCATCAGTTATTAACATCTGTGTGAAGTCCGACATATTGAGGGGTCCATAAAAATCATTTTTTTCAGGAATTGAATCATAAAGTATGGTCATATTATATTTTAAAAATAAGTTATAAGTTGTCATTCTAAGTTTCTTTTGTTTACAAAGCTTTTCCCATACAGGAGCGATTATTTGTTCAAGTTTCTCTTTATATAAGTATCTGATTGTTGCGAATGTGAGTCTTACATTTAACAGCTTAACACTTAATTCATTACGTTCAATTTCACCTTTTAACACCTTTTTTAACAATTCAACTGATGCTCTATCTTTTACTTTTCTTGGTCTAATTTTCACAACTAATTTTCCTCTATAAGATGTGAAAACGAGTTCACCAATTTTTCCTGTTATTTCACCTAATATTGAGCTATGATAAGTAGCCATAATTCCTCCTTCCTGGTTCTTTCAATTTAATTGATATGGATTTAGAATAACAATTTTTTTCCTTAGAATATATGAAGAATATAGGATTATAAAGTGAGTGGTTTATCTTAAAGACTATTTCCCCCTTTTGATATAATTTAGCAGGATAGTGATATAATTTAAAGTCTTTTCCATTAAGGGCTCCCATACCAATAGATTGGGGGCATTTAATTTTTATTTTAATTTGTTTTCTCCATCTACTTATCCATTCTATTTTTGGCAGTTTTGCGTTGCCATCTGTGATGATAAGATTTTCCCATTTTGGAGGTCCCCCCACTCTTACAAAGTTTTTACTCATAAATGTATTGAAGCCACAAGAGTTATTGTTTGCTATTGGGTTCCACACGGTATGTATCAAATCCTTGAGGTGTTCACTTGCTATACGACTAATTACACTCATTTTCTTCATATTAATTTTTTCTTTTTCAGTAAAATGATGACGGGGCATAGAATTTCTAATATATGACTCACCGTTTGACTTTCTTTGAAATATTATTCCAATAGCTCCTTTTTTCATTTCAAAGCCAAACATTTTCTTCGCTTGCTCAGGAGTTGCAGATAGCTTACCAATTATCTCAAATGGAAAACCTTTTACCTTTTCTCTATAATTTTTATCCATCATATATATATTATAATACATTTTTCCAATTTGTCAAGTAAAAAAAACATAAAAAACATAAAAAACAACATAAATAATTCCAAAGAGAGGCTGTTATGCGGTGCTGCTGTTATTTTATTCAGAGCACCAGAAAGATTTTCTTGATATACTATACCAGTATAAACGCCACAGAGCTACACTTCCTTGTGGGGTCAGGAGTTTCCTCCTGACCTAAAAATCTATGAGCTTCTGTCGGGAGGTAACTCCCGACAGCACAAAAAGGTCAAACTCACGAAGTGAGTATTTTCTTGACCACAGCACCCAGCACATAACTGCTACAATGAATTCCTGGATTTATGTGCTGGGTGCGGGGTCAGAAACTCTAAGCATAAGCCCCGCACATAACCCCGCATAAATTATGTGCGGGACATCAGAAAGATTTTCTTGACATTTAATGAGAAGGATAGTATTTAAGAGAAAGTGGAGATTTTATTTTTTGTTATGGGGGCTTGTTTTGGGAGTTTCTTTAATGTATGTATCTACAGAATACCGAAGAGGAAATCTATTATCTTTCCACTTTCTTTTTGTCCTGAATGCAAACACCATATTCCGTGGTATAATAATATACCTCTTCTTTCCTACTTTTTACTTAAGGGGAAATGTCGGTTCTGCAAAGCTAAAATATCAATAATATATCCATTAGTAGAATTTATAAGTGCTGTAGTTTTTTTAATAACTTTCTTGAATTTTGGAATATCTATAAAACTCTTAATTCATCTTGTCTTGTTTTCTTTACTTATCATTATATCATTTATTGACATAAAAGAAGAGATAGTTCCAGACATCCTAATTATTTCTGGCATAATATTTGGAATTTCAACCAGCTTTTTTACAATATCTTTACACAGTTCTATTTTGGGAATTGCAATAGGCGCAGCAGTTACTTGGGGCTTTGCTACAATTGGTAAATTTTTATTTAAAAAGGAAGCTATGGGAGGTGGAGACATAAAATTTCTTGCCATGATTGGCAGTTTTATAGGTTGGGTTGCTGTTTTATGGACACTTTTTCTTGGTTCAATTATAGGTTTAATTTTTGGACTTATTTTAAAACATAAGAAATTTCCATTTGCACTATTTCTGTCTATAGGTGCTTTTATGGTTCTTATTTTTTTCTTGAAATAATCTCTTTTAGTAGCTATAATACATATAAAAAGAGTTACTAACTACACTTAATGGAGTGACAGGTTCTGAAAATTTAACTATGGATAACAAGGCTGGTCATTATTGGCAAAGTTCCTATATTGACTGGATTTGTGATATTCCCAAAAACTGGTCTATATTTGTATTTTATACACGGAAGGCTCGCCAAAAAGCTGTAGAATCATCTATAGTTGAAGCTTTATGTTTACTTAGAAATTTAGATGCATCTGCTTTAAGAGGTGGCCCTCTATCAGAAAAAAGAGGAGTATTCTGGATAGCTATACCTTCTGAAAAGCTTGGATTAGCTATTAATCTTTTACCAAGACTTGGTTATACATATACGGTTGATATTTTAAGACCCGTAGCGAGAGGTCAACGAAACATACTACAGAGTTCCCGGGACAGAATGGTCCGGTGGCATAAAAAAACTTATCGTTTAGTATGCGTTTATAAGGAAGACGAACAAGTTATGCAGAAAAGAGCGCCAGACCGCCGAACATTTATGTTAGAAAATTACAAAGGCAAGATTCTGCCGATTCGGGGCTACCGTGGTGATAGCAAGAACTTAAGTCGTCGGGGATTACCTGTTTGTGATGCTCGTTTATTAGTTAATCTTGTTTCTGGCAGAACAAATGAAAAACTTTTATTTCTTGACCCATTTGCAGGGGTAGGTGGAATTATTTTAGAAGCAATAACAAGCGGTTACTTAGTTTTTAGTTCAGATAGTGACCCTATCCTTCGGTATGGACTTTCACACTTTGGGGCACTTCATTCTGTTGCAGATGCTCGTCATTTACCATTTATTAAAGGAAAATTTGATGCCATAGCAACTGAACCTCCTTATCATAAAGGGACGGAAAGCACGATTGTCGATGCAATTTATGAGATGTATAGAGTTCTAAAAGAAGGGGGGCGATTATCTATTCTATGTTCTAATTGGCAATCGGACATCTTACGGCGAGCCATTATTTCATTAAAATTGAAACTATATCTTGATTCATCAATTAATCGGAAAGGTTTAGATGTTGTAATACTTGCATGTCAAAAAGGAGACTGATTTTTTTAATAATAAACCAACAAATTTTTCCTTGACATTAAGTTAATTTATAATATAATAAAGAAAGGGCGGATAGCTCAGTTGGTTAGAGCGTCGGTTTCACATACCGGAGGTCAGGGGTTCAAGTCCCTTTCTGCCCATTTATAAGTGCAAGAAGAGGCAAAAACTCTCTGGAGACTTCAGAAACTTGATATAAAGATTTCTCAATTAGAGTCAAGGAAAGAGAGCATTCCATTTAAGATTCAACAGTTTAACAAGAACCTCCAAATCAAAGAGCAAGAGCTTCAGGAGAAACACAAGGCTTTTCAAGAATTCACTGAAAGGAGAAGACAATTAGAAATAGAGATAGAAGAATTGAGAGACAAAGCAAGACGGTATAAATCACAGCTCATTCAAGTGAAAACAAACAAGGAGTATCAAGCCCTTTTACATGAGATAAACACAGAAGAGACTAAAATTTCAGCCTATGAAGAGGAGATTATAGATATTCTTGGGCAAAGTGACGAACTATCAGAGAAGTTAGGGAAATTAAAAAAAGACTTTGAAAAAACAAAGGAAGAATCTTTAAAACATAATAAAGCATTACAAGCAGAACTTTCTGAAGTAACTAATACTTTGACCATAAAGAAAAATGAACAAGTTAACTTAGCAAAGAAGGTTAATCCAGTTATTCTTTCAAAGTATAAACAGATACAAAAAAGCAGAAATGGTATCGGCATTGTTGGAGTGTCGGGGTCAGTCTGCAAAGGATGCAATGCTATTCTACCTCCTCAATTTGTAGCTGAGATAAGGAAAGGTGACCGTATTTTGACTTGTGAACAATGTGGTAGAATTCTTGTATGGGAGAAAGATGTGGATTAGCATTTGTTTTTCTATTCTATTACTTTCCCCTGAGACTGTAGGTGATTATTTTTTTAATCAAGGCATTTATAAAAGAGCTTTACGAATATATGAAAGAGTTTACTACGAGGAACCTTCTTTCACTCTTAAGTCGAAGATTGGTATGGCATTATATGCTATGGGAGATTGGGATAATTCAAAGAGATGGCTTAAAGGGGTCCACTCCGACGAAAATCGGAGTGCCACTGTATTAGGTAAAATATACTTTAAAGAAGGCAAATTGGAACTCGCAAGAGAACATTTCAGTCAAGCTTTACACAGGCAAGATGCCTGTGCTACCGAACGTTATTGGCTGGGACTTATTGCATTAGAGAAAGGAGAATATGAAGAAGCCAAAGTTCAATTTAAGTTAAGCGGGGATAAATATAGTCTTGGATTCGCAAACTATAAGTTGAGCAATACAAAAACTGCAGTAGAAATTTTTCAATCTATTAAAGACTTTTATGCATTAGGGGTAATAAATTACAAGGAAAAAGAATTTAAACCTGCAATTGAGCATTTTAAATCTGCTGGGGAGGCAAATGGGGTTGGAGCGTCTTTTTACAGACTAAAAAATTATAAAAAAGCTTTGGATTACTTTAAGGAAGCAAATGATGATTTTTTTACTGCCGAATGTCTTTATAAGTTAAGGAAATTTAAAGAAGCAAGAAAATATTATCAAAAGGCAGTCCGAAAGGGGATACAGCCAAGAGATGCATTATGGGGTTTAGCATGGGCGAGTTATAGGTCAGGGAAATTTGATAGTGCTGGCAGGGAATTTGAAAAATTTTATCATCAAACAGACAAGCAGGAGAGTGATAATTTAAAGTCTGTGGCTTTGTACCGTGCTGGAAGAGCAAACTTAAAAATTGGAAATTTAAAGAAATCAATTCAGCTGTTTAAAGATGTCATCCAGGAATATCCAGAGTCCCAATTTGTTGATGATGCCCAATATTGGATAGGAAAGACATATTTTATTCAAACTAATTATACCGAGAGCATTAAAGAACTCAAACGACTTCTAACTCATTATCCAAAGAGTAAATTTTGTTCTTATGCATATATGGTGATTGGTGATTCATATTATGAACAAAGTGACTACAAATCATCAGTAAAATGGTATAAGAAAATAGAGGGACCACTTAGTCTTTTAGATGACTCAAGATTCAAGTGTGAAGAATGCTACTTTAAACTTGGAAAGTATATCTCAAGATTAGATATATTGCGAAACTTTATACACAAATATCCAAATTCTCTGAGAGCACCGAAACTTGCAATTGAACTTGCTCAGTATTGGTTTAGACAAAACAATTTTAAACGTGCGAGTGAAACTTACAATACAATAATCCAAGATTTTAGCTGGTGGACTGGAATAAATGAAGCAAAACTTAAACTTGCAGAGTGTTATTTCAAACTTGGGAAATATAAGGCGTCAATATCCATTTATCAGGAGTTACTTCATTC
The DNA here is from genome assembly GCA_023129325.1 of Caldifarciminota bacterium. Taxonomy (GTDB): domain Bacteria; phylum Hydrothermota; class UBA3073; order JACQXS01; family JAGMCI01; genus JAGMCI01. Next base: position 80,983 of record JAGMCI010000014.1, on the reverse strand, counting down.
GGAGATTGGGGCAAAGGCTCAATTCAATCTTGCAAACACATATTTTTTGATGGGTGATTACAAATCAGCAATCCATGAGTACGAAATTTTAATTAACGAATTCTCAAACTCTGACTTTGCAAGTGATGGACAATATCAGATTGGCGTGGCTTATGAAAGACTTAAAAAGTCAACAGAATCAAGGATTGCTTTTCAAGAGTTTATAGAAAAGTATCCAGAAGACATAAGATACTGGGATGCCAAACTTGAATTGGCAAGGATGTACCGTGAGGAAGGGTCAATGGAAGAAGCAGTTGATATACTTCTTTATATTGATAAATCAGCACAAGGAAAAGTGAAAGGAGAAGCCATAATGGAACTTGGTTCTTTATATTTTGATAAAGAAGATTATAAAATTGCGAAAGAATTTTATCTTAAATCAGCAATACAGTATGATGACAAGGATTGTAAGTCAAGAGCTCTCCTTTTTGCAGCTCAATGTGCAGTTAATCTGGGAGAAGAAGAAGAAGCAATTAAACTTTATGAATCTATAATTGAATTATTCCCAAGTCCAATCTTATTGAAAGAAGCTAAAAAAGGGCTCAAGGGATTACCTACTTCGTCAATAGGTGGAAAGGAGTGATTATGAAAGAAGTAATACCTGTATATATTGAAGATGAAATGCGCTGCTCTTACCTTGATTATGCAATGAGTGTAATTGTGAGTCGCGCCCTTCCGGATGTGAGAGATGGCTTAAAGCCAGTTCACCGTCGAATTTTGTATGCGATGTGGGAGCGTGGTCTTACTCATAGTAAACCGTTTAAAAAATCAGCCACTGTTGTCGGAGAGGTACTTGGCAAATATCATCCTCATGGAGATATGGCTGTTTACGATACTCTTGTGCGAATGGTTCAACCATTTTCATTGAGGTATCCTCTTATTGAGGGACAGGGAAATTTTGGTTCCATAGATGGAGATGCAGCTGCAGCTTATAGATATACAGAGGCAAGACTGGTTAAGATTGCAGAACTTATGCTTAAGGATATTGAAAAGGAAACTGTCACTTGGATGCCAAATTTTGACGGCAGATTAAAAGAACCAACAGTTTTGCCTTCAGAATTTCCTAACTTACTTGTAAACGGGGCATCAGGAATTGCAGTAGGGATGGCCACCAACATACCACCTCACAATTTAGGAGAAGTGGTAGATGCACTATGTGCTTTAATAAAGAATCCTGACTTAGATGATTTTTCAGAGTATATAAAGGGACCTGATTTTCCAACAGGTGGACTAATAGTAGGTAAGAAAGGGTTTGAAGAAGCTTATCGCACTGGAAGAGGAAAAATCATTTTAAAGGCTAAAGTTCATACAGAAAAGCTCAAAGGGAATCGGAAAGTTATCTATATCACAGAGATTCCCTACCAAGTGAATAAGTCATTATTAATAGAACAAATTGCTGACCTTGTGAAGACAAAAAAAATAGACGATATATCAGATATAAGAGATGAGTCTGATAAAAAAGGTATTAGAATTGTTTTGGAGCTTAAGCGAGAGGCCCAAGTACCAATTATTTTAAATAAACTTTTTAAATATACACAATTGCGAACAACTTATGGAATAAACCTTCTTGCCCTTAAAGATGGAATACCTAAATGTTTAACTCTCAAAGAGTTTCTTGAATCATTTCTTAATCATAGATACCTTGTAGCAAAAAAACGAACTGAATACGAGTTAAAACAAGCAGAAAAACATGCACATATTCTTGAAGGGTTAAAACTTGCGCTCTCACATATTGACGAAGTTATTAAAATTATCAGAACCGCAAAGACTGAGAAAGAAGCTAAAGAAAATTTAGTCAATACTTTTAAATTTACTGTTGTTCAAGCTCAAGCAATTCTAGATATGAAACTTTCAAGGCTTGTTGGCCTTGAGAGAGAAAAACTTGACCAAGATTATTTAGATACAATTAAACTCATAGAAAAGTTAAAAGCAATTTTGGCCACAAGAGAAAGTATAATGGAAGTACTACAAAATGAACTTCTTGAACTTAAAGAAAAGTTTAATGATCTGAGAAGAACTAAAATTGTTGAACAGGAGGAAAGAGACCTGAAAATAGAAGATTTAATTCCCAATGAACCCACTTTAATTACTTTTTCGGAGAAAAGTTATATAAAACGCTCACATCCCGATTTCTACCACAGACAACTCCGTGGAGGAGTGGGCGTCTCGGGTATTGCACTTACCCCAGAGGATATAGTATCAAGAATATTTAAGGCTGAAACTCATGAAAATATTTTCTTTTTTACTAATAAAGGTAGATGCTATAAACTCAAGGCTTATGAAATTCCAGAAACTGATAGAAGTTCTCGTGGCAAAGTTTTGGCTAATCTTTTACCATTAAAAGAAAATGAAAAAGTGGAAGTTTGTCTTCCCGTCAAAGAGCTCAAAGGGTTTGTTTTCCTTGCTACAAAGAAGGGTTTAATAAAAAAATTAGACCTTTCCGAACTTAAAAATATTAGAAAAACAGGAATTATTGCTATTTCTTTAAAACCCAACGATTCTATAGTCTCGGCAACTCTATCTTATTCAAAAGATTATGTTTTATTAATTACCAGGTTCGGTAAGGTCATTAGATTTTTATTTAGTCGTGTCCGTCCCACACACCGAACTTCTCAAGGTGTAAAAGGAATTACTCTTAGAAGTGGAGATAGGGTAATATACTCAAAATCTTTTTCTGACAAAACTTTAAGTCTGTTCTTAATAACACTCGCGGGATATGGTAAGAGAGTTCCATTATCAAGTTTTAGAATAACTAATAGAGGAGGGGTTGGTATAATTGGCAGCAAAAAGGAAATAGCAGATTGTGAAATAGTTGATGATGAATCAGAGATTATTATTATCACTCAAAATGGACAAACCCTACGAACTAAAGCTCAATCTGTGCGAAAAATGGGCAGAACTGCTCGTGGAGTTAAACTCGTGAATTTAAGAAAGGGCGATAAAGTTGCCGGTATTCAGAGAATATAAATCCTCCCGACGAAATCAGGACAAAGATTTATAGGAATTAACCGTAATTGCCCCCTCAAGAATGCTATATTCAACAGTTAGTATCAACTCTTTATGAGTTCTTATATTTCATAACCTCACATTACTGCTTTTCTTGGTTGTCCTCGATGCTAATTTTCCCTCTAATCAAAGATTAATTGAAGACGGACTACTATTTTCATCCCATATCTCTTTATAACCATTCTGATAAATTAATAGAATGTAAACAATTGAGCTACAGATTTGTAATAGAGGACCCAACTTTACCATTGCTTTTTACTTTTCACTTAATATAATACTCCCCTTTGTGTATGATTTTCGGGCTTCCTTCTAACCAAATTTTCTCTAAACTTCCAATATAAACACGATATTTTCCTCCCCCTGTGGTAATTTCTATTGGTGAAAGTAAATCCCCTTTTAACCATCCAGCTATTGAGGCAGACAAAATTCCACTTCCACAGGAAAGAGTCTCTCCTTCTATTCCCCGTTCGTAAGTTCTCACGAACATTTTATTTTTATTTATAATTTGGGTAAAATTTACATTTGTTCCAGATTTTCTAAAATATGGATGAAACCTTATAGCTTGTCCAAACTTGATTATATTAACTGAGTTAATATCAGGGACAGAAAGAATAGTATGAGGAACTCCAAGGTCTACAAAACTGACATCGTATTTTCGTTTCTTCACCACCAATAGCAAAGAGAGCTTTATATTTTTGGGTGATGGGACCTTAATTCGTGGTTTATTGTTTACGATGCATCCATTAATAAGACCAGATTTTGTTTCAAAGACCACTTTAGACTTTTTTTCATAAATCAATACACATAAACTTCCATTTCCACATATTCCGTATTCAGAGCCGTCAGGGTTAAAATATCTAAGTCTCATTCTTGCCCCTTTTACAGATTCCTGTCGAAGACGAGGCTCACCACTGGCGGCAATAACTATAACTCCATCTGCTCCTATGCCAGTATGCCTTTCTGTTAGATGCTGAGTAAGTGAATTTAAATCCTTAGGAAGTTTTTCTACTCTTGAATCTAATATTATAAAATCATTTCCACCACAATGAGCTTTTATGAATTGCATCTTTTTTTACGAAGGCTAAAACCTTCGGCTACAGGTGTTTTATTTTTTAATACTTCTTTATTTACTAAATTTGGTGGAATTTTGCCTTTTAAACCAGCTAATAAATTCTCTACTGCTAAATCTGCCATCTTAATTCTTGCAGATTGAGTGGCGCTTCCAATATGCGGTAAAAGAACCACATTATCAAGTTTCTTCAAAACATCAGAAATTTTTGGTTCATTTTCATACACATCAAGCCCTGCTCCTTTTATTTTACCTAAGCGTAAAGCCTCCACAAGAGCAGATTCATCAATTACTTTGCCTCTTGAAGTATTTATTAAAAAAGCACTTGGCTTCGTAAGGTTAAATTCTTTACAGCTTAGTAAATGATAAGTTTTTGAATTTAATGGAAGATGAATAGTAATAAAATCAGATATTTTAACTAACTTTGTGAGAGATAGTTTCTTTGCATTTAAAGTTTGTTCAAGTATTTGATTTTTCTTAATATCTGTATACACAATTTTCATCCCAAATCCTTTTGATTTAAGTCCAACCTCAGTGCCAATTTTGCCTGCTCCTATAATTCCTAACGTCTTATTATAAAGTTCGGTACCTAAAAGCAAATCAGGTGCCCAGCCTTTAAATTTTCCTGCTCTTGTGTATCTATCGGCTTCTGGTATTCTTCTTGCCACAGCTAAGATGATAGCCCATGTGAGTTCTGCCGTGGAACATGTAAGGACATCAGGTGTATTTGTTATCATAATTCCTTTATAAGTAGCATACTTTATGTCTATATTATCATATCCAGTAGCACAGTTCGCAATTATCCTTAATTGAGGAGAAGCATCAATTACTTCTTTTGTGATAGAATCAGTAAGTAAACTAATTATCCCATCTTTCCCTTTTATTCCATTTAAAAGCTCAGTTGCAGTCGGACTTCTTTTAGCTTGATTTACAACAAGCTCTTTACACTCGTCTTTAAGTCTTTTTAAACTATACCCTGGTAACACTCGTGTTACATATACTTTTGTCATTTGCTATCTATTAACTAAATTTTATCTTTTTTACAAAATTTGTCAACAAAAAACTTGACAAATTTTAAATGTAGAGTATATTTTCAACAAGGAGGAAAGATGGGGATATTGGCTTTTGTTCTTATAAAACTGAAGGCTGGAAGAGCTGAAGAAGTATTGAAAACTGCTAAACTACTTCCTGCTGTAAAGCAAGCTTATATGGTTACTGGAATTTATGATATAATAGTAACTATACGAGCTAAAGACCTTAAAGAATTAGGAGAAATAGTTGCAGAGAAAATTCATGAAGTAGATGGCGTGAGTTCCACCGTCACTTGTATAGTAGTTGCTTAATGTGACCTCAAGGTAAAAACTTATAAAGACTAATCAATCAGCTAACAAACTTTGTTCATCGACTAAAAGCATTGTGAAAGCAATATACTCCCAGAGAATTACAAAAGGTCTATTGTATCTACATCAACTATAGCATTTTTGAAAATAATATTTATCCTTTTAAGACATAGGGGATTTTTAACTTTTAATAGCAAATGCATCCTGGATTTCCCTTTCTTTTTCTCAAGCAGACAAGAAACGGGTCCAAGGAAGTTAATATTTTGTTCTCTTAATTTATCTGCTATTTTCATAGCCTCCTTTTTTACTTTCTCTTTTTTAAAACCTTCCACTAATATTCTTATAAGATGAGAATAAGGAGGATAATTAAGTTCTTTTCTTATCAATTTTTCTGATTCACAAAAGTCAGAGTAATTATGGTTTATGATGTGTGTTAAAACAGAGTGTTTTGGATTATAAGTTTGCAAGACTACTTCTTCTCCTTTTTCTATTAACTGTGTTAGTAAAGCAAAAGTATATTCTGATGTTCTAAAATCTGGTCGATTTAAACCAGTATCTGCAGATATTATTCCAACTAATCCAACTTCAGGAAAGCTAATATGTTTAGCCACAAGTTGAGTGCCTAAAAGAACTTGTGTGGTTCCTTTTTTAAAAGATTCAAATGCATGAATAACATATCTTTTTGAAACACTGTCAAGGTCTAATCTTAGGATATTGACATTTGGGAAAAGAGCTTTGAATGCTTTTTCCACTCTCGATATTCCAATTCCCCGCCTTAATAAATTAGTTCCTTTGCATTGCTCGCAATACCCGGGTGCTTTTTCAGTATATCCACAATAATGACATTTTAGGATAAATGTCTCTTTATAATAAGTTAAAGAAATACCACAATTTGGGCATCTTGGTATATAGCCACAATCTTCGCAAAGAATAAATGAACAAAAACCTCTGCGATTTAAAAAAAGAATTATCTTTTCCCCGAGTTTTAAATGTTCGGTCAATTTTCTCTTTAAGAGTTCGGAAAAAATTGGGTCTGTTTCTCTACGCATATCAACAAGCCAGATTTTGGGTAATTTTTTAGCATGCGTCAAACGAAGGAGTGAAATCTCTTTAATTTCAGCGTTATAGAGTGTCTCTATGCTTGGGATAGAAGTTCCAAGAATACATAAGGAAGATTCTAACTTTGCTCTCATCAACGCTACAGTTCGTGCAGAATATTTAGGTGTTTCCAAACTTTTATAACTCGTGTCTTGCTCATTATCAATAATTATAAGTCCAAGATTGTAGACAGGAGCAAAAATAGCACTTTTTGTTCCAACAACAATTTTTGCTATTCCTTGTTTAATTCTCAACCATTCTATCCATCTATCTTCCTTTCTTAATTTTGAATGAAGAAGAGCAGTTAAATTTCCAAATTCTTTTTGGATAAGAGCAAACATAGAGGATGTTAAAAGAATTTCAGGCACAAGAAATATAACTCCTCGTCCATAGCTCAATGCTTCTTTTATTGCCTTTAAATAAATAGCGTTCCTTTGAGAACCATAAAGCAAGACACTTTCAAACTTATTTTTTCTTAAAGACTTGCTAATTATAGATGGAAGTGTAAAAACCGATTTGTTTCTCTCTCCCCACTTTTCATTTTTCACCTCCCACTTTTTACTTCCAATTGTACCCCGTGGGGGGACCATAGCATTAAGCACGGAACCAAGAGATGATTGATAGTAACCTGCCATTAAGTTACTAAGCTCTAAAAGTTGTGGAGTAATAAGTGGCTCAGGATAAGGGATACTTAATATTTGTTTAATATTTTTTAAACTTGAAGTTTTTTTCACTCCTACTATCCAGCCTTCAAGTTTCCTTGTTTTAAGAGGAACATTCACAAGTAAACCAGGGGCTATTTTCTGTTCACCTGTTAGCTGACGGGTTGGCACTTCGTACACAAAAGTTCCTGAAGCTAAAGCAACATCTACAAACATAGTTTTGCGTATGCGTTAATTTCAATGAGTACGGATTCAAGCTTTTTCCTCAAATGCTCGGTTGGTTCTCTAACTAAAAAGGGGGAGCCCCAACAAATTATACATTTTGAAAAAGGAAGAGGTAGATTAAATCTATCCCAACTATTAAATTGTATTTTCTTTGAAATACTAACTCCCACAGGTATAATGGGTAATTTTGTGATTTCAGCAAGCTTTAAAACTCCTTCTTTTATTCTATGTCTTGGACCTATAGGACCATCCGGCGCAATAGCAAATGATCCGCCTGAGGCGGACTTATTTAATTTTAGAAGCTCGAGAAATCCTCTTGCTCCCTTGTCTGCACTTGAACCTCTTATCACTTTATATCCAAAAGGTTTTATGATTCTTGTTAAATATTCTCCATCTCTATGTGAGCTTATTAAAACGGCAATATTATGAAACCTGTAAGCATAAATTAGAGGGAAAAAAGAATCATGCCAAAGAGCATAAATTACTCTCTGATGCGGGATATCACCTACATTTCTTATTCTAATGCTTTTACCAAGTGCGATAGTGAGGAAACGTCCAATACAGGAAACAAACCTTAAATTGAACTTACTCATTTTTATATAAAACTTGTAATTTGTCCTGTTTATGGCTCTTAAATTCGAGCTATTATTAAAGCAATTATTTTCTTTGCTACTTCAAGTTTTGAAAGCAGGGAAAGGGTTTTTGTTTTTAAATTCTTGTCAATCAAAGTAACTTGGGCTTGAGGAGAACTAAGGGAAGATACATCATTAGAAACGATTACATCGAGGCATTTATTTTTGAGCTTTTCTTTTGCTCGTTTTATATGCTCTTCCAGTTCTAAGGAAAACCCGACTGTAAACAATTTTTTATTCTTCTTTTTGGCAAGTTTGAGAATGTCTTGTGTCTTCTCAAATGATATAGTTAATTGTTTCTCTTTTATCTTTTCTTGAGAATATTGCATAGGAGTATAATCTGCCACAGCTGCTGTCATTATAAGTATATCAAAGTCAGATACTCGTGACAAAATTTCTTTCTTAAGTTCTTTTGTAGTTCTTATTTCTACGAATTTTATTCCAGATGGAGGAAAAACACTCGATGGCCCTGAAATGAGTGTCACATCTCCACCTTGTAACCGTGCTTCAAATGCCAGAGCATATCCCATTTTACCTGACGATTTATTTGTTATACACCTTATAGGGTCAATATCTTCCTCTGTTCTGCCAGCTGTTACAAGAATTTTCTTGTCTTTAAGTCTCTTGTTTGAATTAAGAATACGATAAACTTCTTCAACAATAAACTTAGGTTCTGGAAATCTACCTTTTCCAATTTTTAAACTTGCAAGTTCTCCAATTTCTGGTTCTATGAAATAATATCCGAATTTCTTTAATTTCTTTATGTTCTCTTGAAGCACAGGGTTTTCCCACATACCAGTATCCATGCAGGGAGCAAAAACTACAGGGGTAGAAGTAGCGGCAATTATACAAGATAAAGGGTCGTCAGCTATACCTGATGCTACTTTTCCTATAAAGTTATAAGTAGAAGGAGCAACAAGTATAAGAGCTGAATTGGCAAGATTAATATGAATTGGGGTTTCTCTCGGTTTAAAAAAGTCAACTATAACTTCGTTGCCAGAGAGAATAGAGAAAGAGAGAGGCGAGACAAATTTTGTTGCTTCTGAGGTTAAAACACATAATACTTCTTCGCCTCTTTTTTTAAACTCCCGTATGACCTCTAATACCTTATACGCTGCTATACTACCTGTTACTCCGATGACTATTTTTTTCATTTTTTTAATTTCCCATTCATTAATTTTTGGATAGCTTTACTAATAAATTCACTATCTCTCTCTTGAGTTATTTCGAATAGACGCCTTGCCTCCTCGGCTACTTTTAACACTCCTTTATACCTGTTATCATATCTCTTCCAAATATCTTCAATTGGAAGATACTCCTTTTTCTCTTTCTTTTTCATAATCTTTTTGTTTTGCACTTCTCAGCTGTTATTATTGCCTGAATTTTGTCAACCACAGCTTCAACGCTTTTGTTTACAACAATATAATCAAATTCTTTTATCTTTTTTAACTCTTTATCAACATCTTTTAATCTATGCTCAATTACTTTGGCTGAATCCTGACCTCGTTTTAATAATCTATCCTTAAGTTCAGAGATAGAAGGTGGTAGAATAAATATACAAACTGCTTGCGAATAAATTTTTTTTATACTTTTTGCTCCCCGTGAGTCTAAATCAAGAAGAACATGATAACCCTCATTTAAATATTGAGTTACCGGCTCTTTTGGAGTGCCGTAAAAATCTTTATAGACTTTTGCCCACTCGCAAAATTTTCCTGCCTTTATCCAATCTTGAAATGTAGTTTTGGAAAGAAAATAGTAATCCTTTTTATCAATTTCTCCATTTCTTGGTTCACGGGTAGTAGCAGAGACAGAGTATTTAATCATAGTATTTTTGTTTAGTAGTAATTTGTATATTGTTGTTTTCCCTGTGCCCGAAGGGCCAACAAGAACTATTGGGAAATGGGCAAATTTATCTAATATTCTCAACTTGCTCTCTTAAATTTTCTAATTCCTTTTTAAGTTCTATTACACACTGGGAAATTCTTATATCTCTTGCTTTAGAAGAAATGGTGTTTGCTTCTCTTTGCATCTCTTGTATAAGAAATATAAAATACTTACCCAAAGGCTCTTCAATGTTAATAGTCTCTTTGAATTTTTCTATGTGTGTTGCAAGTCTTACACATTCTTCATTAATATCTTCCTTTATAATGGAAAAAGCAAGCTCTTCTTCAAGTCTTCTCTCATCAATTCCCTCTTTTATAAAAGGAGAAAGCTTTTCCTTAAAGCGTTCTATCAGTTCTGTCTGTTTAGGAGTTTTTTGTTTAATAAGTTTAATTAACTTATCTATTTTTTTTAAACGTAACTCAATATCTGCTTGTAATTTGCTACCCTCTTCTATTCTTGTTTCAATTAAGTGGTTCAAAGCAGTAGCAATAACCGATTTGAGAACTCTCCAGGAAGGAATTTCGTCCTTCTTAAAGTTAAGAAAAGGGTCAATTGGTATAGGGCTTTTAATATTAAGTTTCTGTTTTAAGTTCTTAATAAAATTGTAATAAATCTTTGCTTTTTCAATATCTAACTTAATTTTTGAGTCTTCTATAGAGATTTTTAAAGAAACTGCTCCTCTCTTAATTTGCGAACCTAAAACTTTCCTTATATCATATTCATAGCGAGAAAGACTTGAAGGAATATTAAAATTAATATTTAAAAATCTATGATTTAAAGTTTTAATCTCACAATGAAGCGACCCATTATTCGCTTCTCCATACCCTGTCATAGATTGAAGCATCAAAAATTTAATCCGTTAGCTAACGGATAATTTACCTTATTATCAAGACGATAAAATGAAAGTCACGGGACCATCATTTACAAGAGAGATTAACATCTTTTTTCTAAACATTCCTTCCTTTACCTTGGCACCAATGGAATAGAGAGATGAGATAAACTTTTTGTAAAGAATAAAAGCCTCTTCAGGAGGTGCAGCATTATCAAAACTTGGTCTTAATCCCTTTTTACAATCAGAACACAAAGTAAATTGGGAAATAACTAAGATTTCTCCACTCACATCTTTTACGGAAAGATTCATTTTTTTCTCCATATTTTCGAAAATCCGTAAATTTACACATTTACGGGCCAAATAATTTGTGTCCTTAAGCTTATCTCCTTTTTCAATACCTATAAATAGTAGAAGTCCTTTTCCAATTTTTGAGATAATTTTTCCATTAATCTCGCAACTCGCCTCCTTTACTCTCTGAACTATTATTTTCATTTTCTTTTAATAAAAGCCTTACAATTTCTTCTGCAAATGACTTTGCAGCTTCAGTCCCATTGGCAGTCACAATTTTACCGGCAGTCACTACAGGTAATCCAGTATATTTAATACCTTTATTTTTAAAAATAAGCTTTGTTGTATCTGAATCCTCCCAAACAGTAGCTCTTTTTCCTTTTAATATCCCTGCATTTGCAAGGATAACAGGTGCTATACATATAGCTCCAATAACCTTGTTGTTTGCAAATGCCCTATCTACAAGATTATGTGCTACTTTGCTATCCCAATACTCTACAGACCCAGAACCTCCAATAAAAAGTATGGCATTAAAGTCTTCTGCATTAACTAACTTTAAAAGAGTGTCAGGTTTTGCTTTAAATCCGAGCATCCCTTTTGCAAAAGTAGTATCCGATGAAGCAACAATTATTTGGGCACCCAATCTCTCAAAAATGTCTTTTGGAATTTTATATTCTTCATCTCTAAAATTCTTATGTGCAATTACAAAAAGTATCCTTTTGTTCTTAAGAAGCTTCTTCTCTTTAGGAGGGAGCACTCCCACTCTTGTGGGATAAGTCTCATTCTTTGCCTCTGCAATGTAAACCTTTAAATTTACAAAAAGGAAAATAAAGAGAGAAAAAATAAAATATCTCATCCAGTTTTTATTTTTAAAAATTTACCACATTTTTATGTTTTGTCAAGAAAAAAATTGCTATTTTTCCGAAATCATTGTATATTTTAGTTTTAAGCATGGAGGCTTTACTATTCATCAGATTACAGCTAAATGAAAGTTGAGTTTAAAGAACTTAAGGGGAATGTTATTCACGATTTTCCTTATCCTAAAGAAAAGAGAAAATGCCCTCATACTGTCCTCATATCTATTACTCATTCAGGATGCTGTATTCATAAATGTCCTATGTGTTATGCAAGAGCTTATCCTTGGTCAATTGAAGATAGAATTGTAATTTATAAAAATGTGCCCGAAAAATTAGAAACGGAAATAAAAAAGACAAAAATACTTCCCCCATTTTACCTTTCTCAAGTGAGCGATGCCCTTCAACCAGTGAGTGAGGTAAGAGAAATTACATTTAAAGTGGTTAGAATACTTATTAAATATAAGTTGAGCTTTCACATTTTAACTAAATCGGCAGAAGGAGCGATAAACCTTATTGAAACCATTCCAGAACTTATAAAATATCCTTATTGGTATCTGGGCATGACTGTGGAGTCACCACCTGAGAAACAAGCAATTACTTCTCCTTATGCATCTGAAATTGAGGCTCGGTTTAGGGCACTTAAAAAACTGAATAGTTATGGAATACCGCTTGTGGGACGCACAGACCCAACAATTCTTGGTTTTGTTGAAATTCCCGAGGTATGTTATCTTATTAAAAGATTGGCTGATGCAGGAGTCCAGCATATAATTGGCTCTCTTGGCTATTATAATCCACTATCTATGGGAAGACTACTTAAAAAAATTGAACTCTCAAAATGGAAAGAATGCATACCTGATGTAGAAAAGATTTATGGATACCATCTTGATTCAATAGACAATCATCCTAAGAGAAAAAGATTTATAGCTTCCGTCAGCCGACGGATTAAATTTCATTCAATTCTGAGAAAAGAAGCTGAAAAGTATAAATTGACTTATAGCGTATGTCTTGAACTTTCCAGAGAATATGATTCAAAAGGACTTTTATCCTGTGAAGGAATCTATAGAAATTTTGTTCACATTAAAAAGGTTAATGGGAAATTCTACCCAATCAATTGCTGTGCTGATTGTTTAAGTTCTTGCCCTGATAAAATAAATCCTCCCTGCGGAGAGAAAAAATTGCAATCAGAATATCCTTATAGGTTAAAAACATTAAATTAAACTAATGAAGTATGAGTAGAGAAGAAACTTTTAACCTCCGCTAAGTTTGAGGTTAGCTTACAGTCAGGCAAAGAGTTGAGAAATTTTTTCCCATACCATCTTTTCCTTATTCTTGTGTCAAGTATGGCAACAAGACCATAATCTGTGCATTTTCTTATCAGTCTTCCAAAACCTTGTTTTAAAATCATTACTGCTTGTGGGAGTTGATATTCCCAAAATGGGTTATCACCTTGTTGTTTTATCCATTCCATTCGTGCTTGAATGATTGGAGAATCAGGAACATCAAATGGAAGTCTTGTTATAATGACCTGAAGAAGAGCATCTCCAGGAATGTCTATTCCTTGCCAAAAACTTGCAACACCAAATAAAATGGTCCCGCACTTACCTGCCCGACGGACGGCAGGCGGGCGTACAAGTGCGGGATTGTTAAATCTCTTTAGTAATTCGTCCCTTGAGGCATCCCCTTGTTTTAGAAACTCAATTTGTGCTGAGCTTGCTTTTATTTGCCCGTATACCTTATTCATTAATTCAAAACTTGTGAATAGAACAAGTGCTCTTCCGTTGGTTATTTTAATGAGTTTTTTTATCTCTTGAGCAACAAATTCATAATATTGCCGAGCTCTTGGGTCTGGTCCGTCTTCAGGGATATAAAGTATTACATTCTTTTTATAATCAAAAGAAGAAAATAGATATACTTCCTCTTTATTTTTAAGTCCCAATCTTTTAGAGATGAAATCAAAACTTTTATCCACAGTCAAAGTTGCTGAGGTGAGAACTATCGGTATTTCTGGGTCAAAAACATACTTCTTCATATAAGGTGCAATAATTATTGGGGCTGTATTTAGAGATATCAGAGAAGTTTTATGATGTTTTACAGTTTCTAACCAGTAAATAGATGCAGGGTCAAGTTGGTTTAAAAATAAGGCAAGTTCTGTATCAAGTGCTTTGCATTTTGAATCCCATCTCCCAATTTCCTCTGATTCTTCCTCATCTTTGGCGTTCTTCCTTAACTTCTTGAGTAAAAGAGAGATGTCATTTAAGAAAGGTGAAATTAAATTGGGAACTATAGATTTAGCAGTTATTCGGGTAACATTATTATTGTCTATGAAATTGAAAATTTCTCTGAAAAAATCTTCCTTTGCCAATTGAGCTTCGTTTATTATTTGATTTAAAGAATGATTAACTATTTCTTTTTTAAGAGAGTTAAAGAAGAAATCAAATTTGTAATTTGAAAGATGAATTCCAAAATACTCTGTAGCTACAGCTTCAAGATTTTGAGCCTCATCAAATATTATACCGTGATAAGCTGGCAAGACTTTCTTGTGGGCTGCTAAGTTTGCAAAAAAGAGCCAATGATTTGTAATAATAAGGTCTGTTTTAAAAAGTTTTCTTCTTGCCCGCTCGTAGTAACAAATTTCTCTAAACTTACACTTTTTGCCCAAACACAGGTCAGGGTCCCTTGCTACTTCACTAAATATTTTAACTTTCCCATTTTTTTCAAGTTCTGACCTCAACCCTGTCTCTGTGGATGCCTCCCATTCAGTTAACTTTTCAATTTCTTTATCCTCCGGAGTGAGAAATAATCCTTTATCTGCAAGTTTATGCCATCTTCTGAGACACAAATAATTTTTAGACCCAAAAGCCGCTAAAGCAGTAAATTTTAAAGGTAATGTGTTTAAAGCGGATTGAAGAAGGGGGATATCTTTTGTCAATAGCTGATGTTGGAGTGTTTTTGTGTAAGTGGAAACTATTATTTTCTTTTTGTTATTTTTAGCCCAGAGTATAAAAGGAACAAGATAAGCAAGCGATTTGCCTACCCCAGTTCCGGCTTCACAAATAAGGTGCCTGACTTGTCGGCAGACAGGCTTTTTCTGCTTTATAATGTTATCTATAGCTTGAGCCATAAGTATTTGCTCTTGCCTTTCCTCATAATCAGGCATCTTTTTGGCAATAAGACCGTTTTCCTTGAAAATGTGATTAATCATTATTTGGATTTTCTTAAGTTTGACTTAACAATAAAGAAACCACAAATAACTATTGGAATTAAGAGACAATATGTAAGAAGAATTTTTATTCTTAAGGTAATCACATTTAAAGCAATCTTATCTACTTTTTCTCCTATGATTATTCTAATTAATTTATATACTTTAGACGAAATAATAGGAATTTTTGTCCAGTTTGTTCTTCTTACATCTTGATAGGTATAAAAATTTATAGGGTATTTAGTTCTATTTACAAACTTTTGAAGTAAATTTGGGTTTCTTTTTAAATCTTCTGCAGTAGCAAGAAGTGTATCGTTCATTGGATAATAATATCCATAGAAAGGGTCAAACACAACCCATCTCTTTTTATGATATACTTCAGTGACCACATGGACTGGAATTTTATTCTGGTAAAGGAAAAGTAATCTTGCAGGGAAGCCGTCTCTTCTTAAAAGAACAGCAAAAACCTTTGAGAAACCGCCACAATTTGAACCATGAGTCAATACACTTCTTGGTGTTATAAACCAATCAAAAGGTGGTAAGCCATTTCTGATTTTTACATTTATATGAGTCCAGTTGAAAAGGGCTAATATTTTCTCTTTTTCTTTTTTATTAAGAGTTGTTTCTCTCACAATGGTATCAAATAATCTATTATCTTTTTCTACATTGATTATAGTAAAAACTTCCAATAACAATGAAATTAGAAATATAATTTTACAAACTATAACTCTTTTCATTTTTTCCTATTGATAAATAAGTTTTCGCTTTTACGATAATATCAAACGGGTTTTTTCTTTTAAGTACTTTCTCAATTTTAAGCAAAGGAAGTATTGGAGGAGGAAATTTAAATATTGACATAAAGTTAACTGCAAATTTTAAGAGGATTCTTGACCACCAGAACATACAAAGATTATAACTTATTGGTTTAAAACCCGAACTTTTAAGTAAGTTAAATATTTGATTTTTGGTGTATCCAACCCTTTTGTGAAGCTTATCAGGGTAAACTGGGGGTGGATAAGGAGTACTTAATATAAGGTTTTTGTCAAGTTTTAAAATTCTGTTGATTTCTTTTAATCCAGATTTATCATTGTATATGTGTTCTATAACTTCTAATAAAAGAGCAAGCGAAAAAGATTTTGATTTAAAAGGGAGCTTTTCTACTTCTCCTTGAATAAGTTTCGCAGGTATATGTTTGGCACGAACTCTTTTTAATGCTTCAAAATTTGGGTCAATTGCAACTACAAAATTAGAAACTTGAGTTAAAAATTTTGTATACCGTCCAGTACCACAACCAATATCTATTGCAATTGATGACAGACAAGATGTCTGTCCCACTGAATTAATGTATTTTCTAACAATAGGAGCTTGAGAAAACAATCTTATATTGTCAGGATGAGCAAAAAAAGTTTTAAAAAGTTTTTGTTGAATTTGATACATACTCATATATTTTATAAAATCTTTCAGCAACGGCTTTAAAGGAATAATACTCAGTAACTATTTTCTCACCTTTTCTTGCAAGTTCCTTTCCTTGCTTGGGAGATTTTATTAGAGTCATAATTGCATGTGATAAAGACTCTGCATTATCCTCAGAAAAAATGAGCCCACCTTCTGTTTTCTTAATAATATGGGGTATCTCGCCGGAGTCAGAGCCTATTATTGGAACTTCACATGCTAAAGCTTCTATTAAAACTCTACCAAATTGTTCCTTCCAATTTTTCATTGTCAATGATGGGAGAACAAGAACATCCATACAATTTAAATATTCTGGGACGAGACTATGCGGAATACCTCCTATAATAATACGCGTCCTTTCTTTTAGCCCTGAGTTGTTTACTAAATTACGAATCCTGTGTTTCTGGATACCACTCCCAATAATGAGCAGAGAAAAAGCTGTCTTTGAAATATTTCTTAACTTGCTTGCTGCTTTTATTAGTATCTCCACTCCTTTCTCTGGAGTTAATCTCCCTATGTAGCCTATTATAAAGCCTTTTAGATGTAAATCTGCTTTTAGAGAATTTACAGCTCTTTTATGAAATATTTTTAAATCTACTCCATGAGGGGTTAAAAATATCTTTTTACTGTACTCTTTTCTTAATAATACATCCTTTGCATTTTCACTCACTGCTGTGGCACAACAGGATTGATGATAGACATAGTTTTCAAATTTGTTGAAAGGAAATGGATATTTTTTATAAATGTTTTGTTCTGTAAAAAATAAACTCTTGGATGCCCCTCTTGCTAAGGTGAATTGAAAGGCAGATAAACTGTAGGGCTCTTCCTCTATGTGAATAATGTCTGGCTTAAAGTTCTTTATAACTTCTCTATAAACTGGATAAAAGTGAAGATTTATGTTCAAATTTGGTATGTTACTTAATAAAGGGGGTAAAGCATATGTCTTTATACAAAGTTTAGGATGTTTCTTGAATCTTATAACTCTTAAAGTGTCATCACGGAAAATACTTGGGACAATTAATCCAATTTTAAGTTTCGGATATTTAGCTAATTCAATTAAATACTTTTGATTTACATCAATAATGCACGAATGACTTACTATTAAGACTTTCATAATACAAGTTTCCTTTCTGGTCCAATATTTTAGACCAGGTATATCTGTTTGCTGTTTTTATTCCTTTAATGCTGAGTCTACTCCGTAGCTCTTCATCTTTTGCGAGAAGGAGTATTTTACTTCTTAATTCATCTATGTTTCTCGGATTATTTATTAGTATACCATTTTCCCCGTCTTGAATTAATTCACTTACTCCAGCTAACTCAGATACAAGCACAGGAATACCTGATGCCATTGCCTCTAATACTACAATTCCAAATGGGTCATAGAGAGAAGGAAGTATAAAAATGTCTGCATTATGGTACAACTCAGCATTATTTTTACAAAAGTCTAAGAATTTTACTTGCAGTCCTTTTGCTAACTTTTCATATTTATGTTTTTTTCTACCTGCTATTAGGAGTGTTATGTCTTTATCTATTCCTTGCATTGCTTTAATTAAAAAATCCAATCCTTTCCTTATTGAATTTTCACCTATAAAAAGAAGTTTTATAGTTGGCAAGATAAGCTCGCCCTTGGTTACCTTCGGCGACTCCTCAGTTGCCTTAAAACGCGACTGGCATCTATCTTTAAATTTTCTAACCTGCGGTTCACCACGACTTTTACCACGGAGTGGTTTAAACTTATTCGTATCTACTCCATTTGGCATGACCAAAATTCTCTCAGGTAAAACACCTAAGAGATTTATTAGTTCTTTTTTTAAACGATATGATACTGTTATTATCTTACCGCTTCTCTTGAAAATCAATCTCTCAATCCATGAATTGAATAATGTGTAAACTTTATGGTAAATACCAGTTTCATAACTCAAAAATGCTGTATGACAAAAGTGACAAGTCAAAAAATTGTAATGTCCAAAATAAGTGCCACTATTTATATGAATTATGTTGTATTTCTTGTAAAGAAGCTTTAAAGTTGCAAAAATTAAAAATAGAGGAATCTTCAAAATCAAAGGTCTTTTAGGGACTCTTATCCTATGGATAATTGCGGTACCTTTCAAACTTGGTTCTACCTTATTGACGTATAAGTAAACTTTATGCCCTTGTTCTATTAACCATTGAGCAAGTTTATAATTTGCTTTTCCTTGTCCGTCTCCCTCCTTAACAATATTATGAGCTACTATGGCTATACGCATATTAGTAAAATATTAAAATTGTTAAATGTTTTATGTTTTCGCCTTTCACATTTAACATTTCACCTTTCACAATCCTCTCACCTTTTTTAATATTTGAAGTTCCTTTTGAGCAGAGACCTTTATATCAAATAATTCTTTTGCTCTTTTACGACATTCATTTCTCATTTTTGCTTTTGTATTTTGCATTAAGCAATTTACAATACTTTGAGCTAACTTTTTCTCATCTCTTGGTGGTACAAGATAACCTGTTTTTCCATTTATCACAGCTTCAGGTATTCCGCCAATCTTAAATGCCACTACGGAGACACCTGCCGATAGCGCTTCTTTTGCTGACATACCCATGCACTCATTTTCAGTTATGCTTGGAAAGACAAAAACATCTGAAATAACATACAGTTTCCTTAAATATTCATCATCTATCCTTCCTGTGAAAATTATATTATTTGAATGTAGGGGCAATTCATCCGTCAGCCGACGGATTGCTCCTACAATTGTTTTCTTTGCACCAAAGTCTTCGCCAACAAATATAATTTTAACCTTGGGAAATTGAGATATGATATCACTTGATGCTTTTGCAAGGTATTGAGGCCCTTTTCTTAAGTAAAGCTGTCCAACAAATAAAACAATTTTATTATCAATATAACCAAGTTCTTTTTTGATTTCTTTCTCTTTATCAAAATAAGAATCAAATTGATGTGTGTCAATGCTTGAGTAAACCACTTCCACCTTATTCTTAGAAATATATTTTAAAGGTCCTTTAGCACAATGTTTACTTGCAGAAATTACTTTCTTGGCCTTATTATATACCAATTTATAAAGCGTATCGTATCGTTTGCTTAAATCTTTACCCTTTCTGTCTTCCCAATATATTGCTTCAGCATAAGAAGAAATAACGACAGGGATACCTGAAAATTCCCCTACTAATTCAGCTATAAGACTATATTTAAATGCACATTGTGCCTCTATAATATCTATTTTGTCCTTGTTGATGATTTTCAATAATTTGCAAGCATAGCCAAGATAATGAAGTAACTCGTATTTATAATCCCTCGGCACCAATTCAAAAGTCCTTTTTATTATCTTATAGAGCGATGAGTAATAAAATAGAAGTATTACACTTTTCTGACTTGCAATAATAAATCCTTTAAGGAAATCTATTTTTCTTAAAGACTCGTGAATTACAGGATATAGACTATAAAATTTTGTATGTTTTAAGCCGGGATTTGGTTTTCTGCCAAAAGTTAATATAGAAACAAAATGAGATTTTTCCCATTCACGAACATTATTTGAAATTCTTCTTGCCATTCCTCCATAAGGGGGAGGTAGGTCAGCATTACCAGCTATTAAAATATTCATCTTTTTACTATAGTTTATTAGCTTGACTTCTTGATTCCTTGAACCCTTGTTATAATTGCATTT
The DNA here is from genome assembly GCA_023129325.1 of Caldifarciminota bacterium. Lineage (GTDB taxonomy): Bacteria > Hydrothermota > UBA3073 > JACQXS01 > JAGMCI01 > JAGMCI01. The sequence goes on along the minus strand of JAGMCI010000014.1, from coordinate 60,735 downwards.
ACTACTTTTTTAATATCACTCTTTTTTAACTTTACACTTGATGGCAAACTTAATCCCTTTTTTGATATTTCTTCAGCCACTGGAAAATGTTCACCAGTCTTGCCTGCCTGCCCCGCTCCGACAAGCGAAGCGGGACGGAGACGGCGAGGCAGGTAAGGGGGCATTTGATGTAATGGATAAAATACTGGTCTGGTTTCTATTCCATGTTCCTTTAATTTAATTGCCAATTTGTCTCTTGTGATTCCAAATTCTGGTTCTATGAGTATTGAATAAATCCAGAAAACAGATTTTGCCCAGTGTTTTTCTTTTGGAGTTGTTATACCTGGGATATCTTTAAAAAGTGAAGTATAAAGTTCTGCAATTTCCCTTTTTCTTTTTATAAAATAGTCTATTTGCTCAAGCTGTGCAACTCCTAATGCGGCTTGAAGATTTGTAAATTGATAATTGTATCCAAGTTCAAGATGCCAATATCTTTTCTGTGGGTCCATTGCATGTTGATACAAAAGTCTTGCTCTATCAGCTATTTTTTTGTTATCAGTTATGAGCATTCCGCCTTGACCTGTAGTGATGATTTTGTTCCCATAAAAACTAAAGACTCCTATGTCTCCAAAACTTCCTACTTTCTTCCAAGACTTTTTATTCCCTTGCTTCTGACTTCTAACTTCTGACATCTGTATTTCTGCCCCATGAGCTTCACAGGCATCTTCAATTACATACAAATTATATTTTTTTGCAATTTCAAGTATCGGTTTCATATTAGCTGGATGACCATAAAGATGCACAGGAATTATAACTTTTGTATTTGGATTAATTTTTTTCTCAATTTTAGTGGGGTCAATACACCAGGTATCCTTTTCTGAGTCGCAAAATACAGGTTTTGCATGTGTATATAGAACAGCTTCACAAGTAGAGGCAAATGTAAGAGTGGGAAGTATAACTTCATCTTTCTCCCCTATATTAAGACTTACCAATGCGAGGTGTAAAGCTACTGTGCCATTAGTTACAGCAATTCCATGCTTTGCTCCGCAATATGAAGCGAATTTTGCTTCAAACTCATCAATATATTTACCATAGGATACCCAGCAGGATTTTAAAGCATCATTTACATATTTAAACTCTTTTTCACCTATTACTGGTTCGGCAACTGGTATTTTAGAAATCATATTTAAGCAGTTCTTTTATAGTTATAAATTCTACATTCTTTCCGTCAGCTGACGGATTCAAATATTTAAATAATTCATTTAATTTATCCCGTGAGTGTTTACCATATATTTTCCTATAATTCTCAGGAGATTCAGGAATGTCCACGAATTCCCATGAATGAGAGCCAAGAATTATAACTTTTATTTTTTCTCTTCTTTGTTTGAAAACTGCATATTTATATCCAAGAATCCAGGACATATTGTATAAAGAAAGTAAGAAGCGGGAAGTAAGAAGCGGGAAGTAAGAAGCGGGAGGAAGAGATAATGGCACTCTCAATATCTTCATATTATTTGGATAGTAAGGCATATCTGACTTCTGACTTCTGACTTCTGACTTCTGAAATTTAGATGCTTCTATAAGATAACCGTGTGACTCCAAAACAGAAAGCAATTCAGCATTTATCAAATGATAAGGAGCTCTGAAGCTCACAATTTTTTCTCCCACAATATCTTCTATTATCCGAGTCGCTTCACTAATTCTGTTTGACTTATCTTGGTAATTCGATGCGCTTAAATCTTCATGCCACATTCCATGACAGCCAATCTCGTGACCTCTATTTATTATTTCAGAAATTATTTTTGGATATTTATCTGCGATATTACCTGTTGCAAAGAATGTTGCTTTTACTTTATAAGTCTTGAAGATATTTAAAAGATAGGGAATACCAATTTCTATTCCTTTATATGTTTGCATAATTGGAGGGATATCTTGTTCCATATCTACTGTTATGCATATTTTAATTTTCATATTTCACATACAGCAAAGAATCCTTGAAATGTATGAGCATTCCAATGATTTACAGATTTTAATTCAATTTCTTCCTTATATTTTAAATCACTATTATTTATAAATACAGGATTTTTTTTAATTATTTTTCGCTGTTTCTCTTTTAAAAAAAGTCGGAAATTTAAAAAGTCAAGCAGTTGCAATAATTTATAAAAATGATTTTTATGTTTTCCTATTCCCCATATTTTCACAGATGAAAAATAGTTATTTAAGATTTTTTTTAAAGTCTTGAAGTTAACTAAGTTTACATGGTAAGGTTCATAATATTTTAAGCCCTTTTGGTCAATGGTATGGAAAACTTTGTTTGGAGTACTCATAATAAAAGTGCCATTTGTTTTTAATACTCTTTTAACTTCAAAAAGGAAAGTATTATATTCACGGAAATGCTCAAAAACTTCAATGGTTACTACTCTATCGAAGCTATGAGGTTTAAAACCAAGTTCTTTTACATTCATGACAAGGTATGAAAGTTCCGATGCTTTATAATTAGTTTTTGCATAATTTATGGTCTCTTTCGAATAATCCACAGCGAAAACCTTTCTTGCAGTGGCAGCTAATATAGTAGCTCCATATCCAACTCCACATCCGGCATCTAAGACGACTTTGTCTTTGCAATAATGTTTTGTAAGAAGATATCTAAAGTCTATATCTTTTTTAAAAGTTTCCGGAAACCATCTTTCTGAAGTTATTACTTTATTTATGAGTGTATTAAATTGAGCCATATTTCCTCTATTTCTTTTACCATCTTGTTTGCCCGAAAATATTTTTCCACTTTTTTTCTTCCATTTTTGCCCATTTCTTTACAAAGTTTTTTATTTTTAAGAAGTCGTAAAGTTACTTTTGCTAACGTATTGGAGTCTTTTGGGGGAATTAAAATTCCATCTACTCCGTCTTCTATAATTTCTTTTGGTCCACCTATATTTGATGCAATTATAGGTCTTGCACAAGACCAAGATTCTGGAATTATAAATCCAAATGGCTCAGGAGCTACAATTGGATGAACTATTATATCAGAAGCAGACATAATTTCTAAAACATCTTCTCTGTGTCCCAAAAACATAATGTTTTTCTCCAATCCCAAGTTCTTTACTATGTTTTCCATTTTGGTTTTGTATGATTTAAACTCGGGAAAAGGAGCATTTCCTACAATGAAAAATTTCGTTTCAGGAAAGATTTTTATTATTTTTAAAGATGCTTCAATTAAATACCTGTGTCCTTTAAAAGGCAGAAATACGGAAACTTGTGTAATTATTGGAATACAGGAGTCAAAACCCAATTTGGCACGAAGTTCGTTTTTAGATGGTAAATTTGGTAATTCTACTCCAAGTGTTATAAACCGTGTTTTCTTTTTATAATTTAAGTAATTATCAATTGCTTGCTTGATTTCTTTACTATTCGTAAATATAGCACTTGTCGGAACAAGAAGTGCAAGTTTAAGTAAAGGTAAAGGCGCAAAGAAACCATGCCAGAAAAAAGTTGATGGGACACCTGCAAGCCAGGCGGCGGTGCCGCCGTATATATGTTCACGGCAATCATTACTGAAGACAACATTGAATTTGTGTTTATGTATAAAAAAGACAATTCTAAGAATAGTTATTACTCCAAGTGAAATATTTCTAACTTTTCCAGATTTTATGACCGCTACATTAAATCTTTTATTATGAAATTCGTTTACAAGTTTGCCAGGTGATAAGAATAACAACGTTGTTTCAAACTTTGTTTTGTCAATATAATTTACCAAGTGGCGTATGAAGGTGATGTTACCCCCTTCTTGAGTCCCATATCCCTGAATGATTAATAGTTTAAGTTTTTTCATATTTCTTAGCTGCTAAAAGTATGTGTCCAGCCAGACTCGGAAACAGAGAACCTGATGAGATTACAATCTTTGTCAACCATGTATTCCATTTAAAAATTTTGAACAATAATGGAAATAGAATTAATCCATTCTTGCTTTTTATTGTAAAACCAGAACAATTTAACATTTTTCTTATCTCAGAGAGGTCATATTCTTTTATATGTAACTTATATATCTCATCAGGAGGTTTGAGAGAAATTTTACTACAGATTTCTCTTACAATAGGGATTCGGTTAAGGCACCGTTTTAATTCTCTGGTTAAAGACCTAAAATTTGGAGTGGATAATATTAGTGTGCCATTCTCCTTAAGAAAATTGTTCACTTTTTTCAATACCATTATAGGGTCTCCAAGATGCTCAATCAATTCAAACATCAGTATAACATCAAATGTTAAATTTGTTTTATAATTTTCTATTGGAGAGTAATAAAATTGGATAGATGGATTCTGAGTAACTTGTTTGGCTCTTCTGATATTTGCTTCACTTATATCAATTCCGATAACTATAGATGCCCTTTTAATTGCCATTCTCGCAATAGTTCCATCATCGCATCCAATATCAAGGACATGAGCTCCCGGAGGGATATACTCTAAGGCAAGAGAAAATGCTCTTTCTATAAGAAGTTTTTCTATTGCTAAAGCCTTTTTAGGATAAGCTCGGTTAAACCTATCTTTAGAATATGCAAGCTTTTGGAGTCTTTGTGCCTCTTTAATTTTCTTTCTCATATCTTGAATATTCCTTTGCAATCCAACCCCATAAAAGATAAACAAACGGGCCAATTGAATAAAGTCTGGGGTCAAGTGCGAAAGTAAGCCAAATGGCAAGTGTTGCTGGAATCCAATAAATATTTAAATCCTTTTTCACAAGAAAAATAGAACTCTTAATGACCCAATACATAATTAAGAAATAAAGAATAATTCCTGGAAAACCACAAGAGCCAGATATAGCATATTGGAATATTTCTGCTCCAGCAGCACTCTTGCCTCCAAATTTAGCAGTTCCGCGAGTTGTGGCTCCGAGCCCTCTCCCAAACCAATAATATTTTAAATCATTAAAAACCCACTTAGTCATGTCAACTCTAACCCAAAATGTAGACCCTTTGGCTGTGGGATGCTTCACTCCTGTAATTAAATGTTCAAGATGTGCTTCTTTTGCAGAACCAGCAGCTATCATACTTGATGGTGGATTTATTTTAGAGATTCCAAAAAATATTATACTGAGAAATATTATGTTTGCTAAGAGGGCTTTTTTCCAATTTCCAAGCCGTAATGCTAAAAATATACTCACCAAGATAAAGAAAAAGAAGATTTCCATTCTTGAAGAGGTCATAAACATCCCATACATCAAAACAAGAAAACTGCCTATCCATAAGGGATATAAAAGTGGTTTCTTAAATAAATACATAAAGACAATTGCTCCAGCAAGTAGGACATATCCAGCATATTCTTGGGGATTAGTAAATGTTGAGAATGGTTTTATAAATCCTTTAACTAATAAACTTGAAGGACCGCCATATTTAATCCAGTATTTTTCAAATGGAAGAAATCCATGGTATAACTGATGCAATCCATAAAATGCAGTTATAATTCCAATTATAACAATTATGTAAAAGATTGCAGGTATTCTTTTTTGGGGGACGAAGAATCCAAAATAAAACCATAAAAGTGGTATAATATAATACATAATCCCAGAAAATCCAACTGCTAACCCTCCCTGAAATGGGTTAAAAACTTCTAATATAAATAAAATAAGTAAGTATGTCATATATCTTAGTAGTTTATTGTTTTTTGTTTGTTTTAAGATTTTATCTCCGTAAAATATGAATATATAACCGAACATAAAAACAGTAAGTGCTGATGAAAGTATAAGTATTGGGTCAAATTTAACATAAGGATTAAATAAATATATCCATCTCCTTATAAGTGCCATAAATGGAAGATATATAAGGATAGCAATTGCACCTGTTTCTATTTTGAGACAAAAAACTCCAAGAACCAAGGCAAGAAATGCACAAATTATAATCCTTATATTGTTATTTATGATTCCTTGTGCAAAAAAGAAAGAAGTTGCTATAAGTATAAGGAAAAATCCTATACCTTGCAAGGTATTTTCAGGTACTTTCCCCAGAATATTAATTCGTTGTATGATAGATAGTTTTGAAAATCTTTTCATATTCTTTACCTATAATATCCCAGCTAAAATAAGTATTAAAAGTTTCCTTTGCTTTTTTACCCAAAGAATCCCGAAGCTTTTTATTCTTGATAAGTTCCATTATCTTTTCAGTCAGTATTTTAGAATTATGAGGAGGAATAAGGATTATGTTTTCATAATTCTTAAATACAGACTCCGTTTCCCTTCCATTATAAGCAATTATTGGGAGCCCAAGTGAAAGGGCAGCCATTAAAGTTGTCCTCCTTCCTGAAGCACCATCAAGTTCTGGTGATAAATAAATATCAGAATTCGCCAAACAATTAGCTATTTCTTGATTAGAAATGTTTGACATCCAGCGTATCCTTTCTTCTATTCCAAGTTTTTTCGCTGTAATTCTTAAAATGCGGTAATTTTCTGAGTCTTTATCTATTTCCCCTATAATTTGAAGTAGGGGCGTATAGCAATACGCCCCTACTTGAATCATAGAGAGAGATTTAAGAACTGTTAATAAGTCCCTTTCCGGATGAAGAGTTCCAAAAGTACCCAAAATTAGCCTATCATCTTTGTGATTCCTACTTCTCACTTCCCGCTTCCTACTTCCCATTGGTATATTAGACCCTACAGAGATTTTATATACTCTTTTCCAAGGGAAGAGGGAATTAAGTATTTTCTTTCTTGACTTAGTGGTAACAATGGCTGCATCTGAGATTAAAACAAGGATAAAAGCTTGAAGCCTTTGAATTGCTCCTAATATAAAATCCTTTGAGCCCCAGGGGAGATAAAGTTCGTGTAAAGTGGTGATTATTTGAATGTGTGAAACATTGAACAATTTTATAAGCGTTAGAAAAAATATAATTCCTGGTGCAATACCTGCCCTTCCATATAATTGAGATACATATTGGATTATTATAATATTGGGCTTTATGCATTTCAAAATGCCGATTATTTTAAAGATATGAAATACATCCCATTTTTCAATTATAGGAAATATCTTTACCTGATTCGATGACTCAATGACCCGATAACCCGATGACCCAATTTTAGATGTAATTACACTCACATTATTACCCAAATTCTCAAGTTCATTCGCAAGCCAATAACTGTAATCTCCTACCCCACATATAGTAGGAGGAAAATTATGTGATACTATACAAATCTTCATACTCGTTTAAAGCTTACAACTACTGAAGTAGCAAAATAACGCCCCAAAGTCCAATCTAATCGTTCCCAGAATCGTTCCAAGACACGATCCACATAACGAAAAGAGGGAAATAATCCGTGAGGAATAATGCGGTATTTTTGCAAAATACGATAAGGATTCCTGAGAAAACGAAATAACCTGTTATGCCCGTAACCCAAGGAGTGAACCGCTTTGAGTCCGTGAGCCATTCCTAATTTCACGAGTTCATGATAAGAATATTGAGTTTCATAGCCTATTTTCCATTTTCCTCTTTTCTTATCCAAATATTTACCAATAGTATAAGGACTATATTTTTGTGGCACATCAATTATTAAAGTACCATCTGATTTTAATATCCTAATTTGTTCTTGCATCAAAGGGTTAGGATTCTTAAAATGCTCAAGTACTCCTTGGCTAAAGATTAAGTCAAAGGCCTCATTAAGAAAAGGCATAGAGTAAAGGTTGGTCTGGATAAGTTTAATGGGATACTGAAAATACTTCCTCCACCACTGAACAGTCTTTATAGAATTTAGGTCAATATCAAGAGCGAAAACCTCTAACTTATTTGGGTTCCATTGTTTAAGCAAGTAAGAGTCAACCCCACTGCCACATCCCGCTTCTAATATCTTTAACGGCCAAGTTTTACATTGTATTTCTTTCTCAATTAACTTGAGGAGAGGAATATTTCCTTGTTTTCTTACTTCAAAGTTGCTTAAAGTCGCTTTAAGCAAAGCTTCAAAACTGAATTCGTTTTCTTCATCCTGAATTTGTTTATTCATTTCTTAAGTAATAAATTTAAAATAAATTTTCGCAGTTCATATTTTTCTTGTAATTCTTTCTTGCTTTTTACATTAAATATCCAAAAGAATAAAATTTGTAACAGATGAAAACTTAATTCTATCCACATAATAAACTTCAAGAGTAAGATTTTATAAAATGAGTAATGTTTCTTAAAAAAATATAATTGACTATTATATCCATTTATGGCAGGTTTTAATAGAGGTACTTTATAGGTATGACCTCCATAATAATGTTTAATTAGCGTATCTGGTAAGTAATATACTTTAAACCCTTCTTTTTTTATTCTAAAGCACCAATCTATATCAGTATACATAAATTTAAGCTTTTCGTCTATTAATCCTACTTTTTCAATAACATTTCTTGGCAACATTACTCCCATTATACCAACCTCATCAACTTCCTCTACTTTATTATAATTCCTATAACTTTTATAAAATATATTACCTAATTGGAATTTCTGCCTGAATTTATCTATATAAATAGAGATAGGAGTTGGAAACTTTCTCCCTGTGGGCTGTAAACTTCCATCTAAATTCAGTATTTTAGCACTTACCATTCCAGCTTGAGGATTATGAGATAAGAAATTAATCATATTATCCAATGCATCGGGTTCAATTATTGTATCAGCGTTCAGTGACATAATATATTTCCCTTTTGCCATTTTAATTGCTTCATTTATAGATGCTGCAAAGCCAGGATTTTCTTTTAACTTCTTTAATATAACTTTTTTAAAATCGCTGCTAACCATTTCATAAGTTCCATCTTTTGAATTTCCATCGGTAACTATTACTTCAAATTTACAGGATGGTGGATTTTCATAAATAGAAGTTAGGCAATTTTTAAGGAAACCCCTTGCATTATATGATGTGATACAAATTGATAAATCTATTTCTTCCATTTTAAATACAGTTTATGAATACCTGAAATAGGAAACAACAAAGCCGAGAAGCATAAATATAAGAATACGCTTTTTTTCCCATAATGTTTCATAAAAAAATGATTGATGCTTTGTTGATACAGTTGTTCCCTTTTCATACTATGAAATCCAAGTGAGCCACTTCCATAATGAATTATAGATGCTTTAGGATAATAATGTATTCGCCAGTCAGCTTTGTTCATTCTGTAATACCAATCAGTGTCTTCAAGATACATATAAAATGATTCATCTAAATATCCAATATCCTTGATTACTTCTTTTCTTACCATCATACAACATCCGGACACTTCAGCAGCGTCACACTCTTTATTGGGCTCTGATTCACCTAATCCTATTTCTCTGAGAAAATGAGAACTTGGGAAAATCCTTCTAAGACCTGCAACACCCATAAAAGTATGACAAAAAAGGCGAAATGGTGTAGGAAATTTCCTGTAACAACCAACTTGAGGAGGAGTTAACTCGTCAGTGGAATACATTTTGCACCCAACTGCCCCTACTTTAGAATTATTTTCCATAAACTTAACTAATTTATCAAATGCATTATCTAAAATAACAGTATCATCATTTAAAACAAGCGCATATTTTCCATTTGCTTGACGCAAGACTTTATTATGATTTTTAGCAAACCCCTCTGGTTTCTCATTCTGAATTAGTTTAATTATCGGATACTTCTCTCTAATTAACTCAAGGATTCCATTGTTTAAGCAATTATTTACAACAAAAATCTCAAAGTCTATATCTTTCGTTTCTTTGAATATAGAATCTAAGCATTGTTCAAGGAATTTTCTATTCTTGTGATGAACAATTGATATAGTTAAATCTAAAGCCATATTGCAAATATTATTTTAATTTTTCTGCAATTATTATTAAGTGTTCGCCATAATATCTGTTGATTGGAGGGAAAGTTGACATCAATCGGTCTATAAATGATAGGAACTGGAAAAGAAAGTTATTAAATAATAAATAAGTAATACCATGAAACACAAGATTTGGAGTAGCTTGTATTTTGATGGGTCTGAACCCTATTTTTCTAATCTTGCCCACAAGGTCTTTAGGATTGAATTCCCAAATATGTCCATCTGCATTCAATTTATGTTTATAAGTTTTCTTGACTCTTATTCCCAAAATGTCTGTAAATATGCGATGAGGATAATAAGCTGGTTGGGTGGTTATTATAGCCTTTCCGCCTATTTTTGTTACTCTGTAGAGCTCAGAAATGCATGACTCTGGCTTTTTAAGATGCTCAATGACTTCGCTGCATAGTACAATGGAGAAAACATTAGACTTGATGGGCAAATTTTCTGCTGAAGCTACTATAAATTGGTAATTCTTTATTGCTTTTTTCTTTTTTGTTGCGCTTAATTTAGAATATGCAATATCTATGCCAATTAATTTATTACAGAAGTTTTGTAAATCAAAAAGAAAAGTTCCATCACCACACCCTAAATCTAAAAAATCTTTCCGCTTCTCCTTTTTTAAATTGCATATGTAATTTTTAATTATATTCTTCCTTTTGATGTCAAAGTAGAAACTATGATTACTCTTGTCATACAGCCCAGTTGTGGGATAGGTTTGTTCATAATAATTTTTTAAATCCTTAGTTGTTAGCAAATCAGGATTTATGTGATGTATCCTTTTTTTAGATTCTTTTGCATAATATTCATCAACTTCTTTTAATGTAGTCATTTATTCTTTTATAATATACTTTGTTTTTACAGATTTGTCAAGCCATTTTAACCTTTGAGTAACAGATAAAGAATTTATTAATGAATAGAAATTAAGGAGTGAATACAAGGAGGAATATTGTAATTAGGAGTCTGTTGCTTACTACTCACCATTTTACCATACCCATCCACTGGTTTTTACTATCCACCTATAGCAGAACGAAGTAAATTGAGCCTCACTTGAGCTAACTCTGGATGGTTCCTGTAAGGAGCCATAGCTTTATTTGCCATAATGATTAAATAAATTGGGAAAAATAAAGAAAGAAGGGCAGGATTAATTCCAATCTCTGTGCAATAACGATTATAATAACCTGTTATTATTGGATGAAGCCAGTTTGTTCCTATATGGCTGTGTGTAAGCCCCTTTTTAAGGTCTCCTGTATTACTTAACTGAATAGCACTTACGGTGGGGAAATGAAAAGCATCTATAAATGGAAGGAACTCAACTATGCTATCTTCCCAATCTATTACTGAGAGAGTGTCATTTTTTACAAAAATATTGTAAAAGTTAAAGTCTCCATGAATACTTACTATGGGAAAGGATTCGTTTTTAAATTTTTTGAAATGGCTTTTTAGTCTCATAAAAAAGGATGAAAATTCTTTTCCTTCACGAGGAAAAGTATGTTTAAATTGAACTATTGGTTCTTGTATAAAATCTTTAAATTTATCAACTACTCTTACCCTCGCCGCTTCTGTCTCCTTTTGAAATTGGATAAGCCAGCTTAAAGCTGTATGAAAATATTGGCTTATTGTTCTCTCTCTAAATATTCCTTTAACGCATATATCGTCAATCATATCTCTACCAACAGAAGCAGTTTCTAACAAAACATATTCTTTATTATTTATTTTACCCAAAAATAGTGGCTTTGGGAATGTCTTTTTTAAAGAAATACTTTTAACCTTCTTAAGTATAGCAACTAAGTTATAATATTCATTATTCAGACTTGTTATAGTAGGAGTAGTAATTGCTATTTTAGCATAAAGAAGCGGTCCTCGTGAACAGGAGCTAAATATTAGGAAAGATGTTAATGCCCCTTTAACTTGTTGTCTTGATGGAAATTTGATAAATACTAAATCATCTGGCTTTTCGTGTGGGATGTGAAGGTTATCCCAATTGGATAATAAAAAATCTTTTAACTGTAGAATCATTTTGTAACCTTTGCTATTATGCCAAAATCATGACAAAAAGCATTCTCGGCTCCTAATGCGAAGAAAGCCTTCTTAACGAGCAGTTTGAATAAATTGGTTTGATGTTGTATGTAATTTGTATAATAATAAAACGGTCTTTTATTTAATGGAACTATATATAAAGGAAACTGATAAGATGGCGCCAATAAATAAATTTCTACATCAGAATAGCCAGCCTCACTAAGCAATTGTTTGTATCCCTTATAGGAATATATATAAGTTCTATATGGTTCTTTTTTGACAATCCTGCTATAAAAGTTTGCTAACCTTTTTGGCAATACTGATGCAAATGGTAATCCACTGTGGTCAGGATTCCCAAAAAAATAGGAAATTGCATATCTATTTTCTATACCAATGTAAAGAACACCATCGGGTTTTAATACTCTTCTTATCTCTTTCAGTGCTGACTTTTGCAGCTCTCTGGGGGATTTATTCATTTTTTGAGTTCCAACCCATTCTAATACACCTATGAGGATGGATAAGTCAAAATATGAGTCTGGAAATGGCAATTTACCATAATCTAACGGGTCTATTTTTACTGGTTGCACATTAGTAATTCTTTCTTGTTCTTTTCTTATGTTTAAAAATTTTAAAGTCACATCCACGACATCAGCAGAAACCACGAATTTACAAAGATTAGAAAGTGATAGGGAAATTGAACCCCAACCACAACCAATGTCTAATACTTTTGTATCAGTTGATATGGGTAAAAGATAATGCCAGTCTAATCTCCCTTCCCCATATGCGTAATCATAAAGAAAATCACATGATGAAGCATATATTTTTTTTAAGGCTGATTGCCAGCCTTCTTTTTTTGCAATATTAAGTAATTCGTTCTGGTTCTCTTTATCCATCAAATATAAACTTTTACTTTCTTTATAATGAGTACAAAAATTGGGAATATCTTCATTTATTGGCCACTTAGTAAAACATTTGTCGCAAACAAAATGTGCTTTAACTCTATGCAAATGACTATGACAGTTTGGACAGATAAATTCAATATTTCTTAACATCCTTTCGATTCTTTATTGTTTATAATTAATTTGCTAAGATAGACTCTCTGCAGTAAAAGTCCAAGCAAGAATAAGAGATATTTAAATGGATTCTTTAAAAAATATCCACTCCACTCATTTAATTGTAAAATGAAAGCCCTTATCCCAATAACTCGGATGATTGCAGAAATAAAGCTTCTCCTTTCATATAGTTCAGGATATTTTTTATAAAGCAGTTTTTCATTCCTGTAACTTATTTCTATTCTTCTTATAAATTGCAAAAAACTTAGTGGTATTGGTGGATGGCAAACAATAGCACTTGGATTATAGATAATTTTACCCAATTTTTGTAGCCTGAAATAAATGTCTGTATCCTCGTGCCCATAAATAAAATCTTCATCAAATCCACCCATCTTTAATAAAATTTCCTTTCTCACTGCCATATTGCAACTCGTGAAAGTTTTTCCATCTGTTATTACCTGATGGGTAAAAGGAGTAATTTTTTCTGAAATACTTGTCGTTCTCCCCCCAACTGCTATTGCCTCTTTATTATTGAAAGAACCTTGGATTCCTTGACTCCTTTGAGCCTGAGACTCATCAGCCTCTAGCTGAGACTCCTTAATCCCTGAACATAACGATTTTACTATTTCTTTTAACCAATTTTTATCTGCTATACAATCAGAATCTGTAAATGCAATTATTTCTCCTTTTGCACTTTTTATTCCCAAGTTCCTGGCAGCAGATGCCCCTTTATGCTCTTGCCTAAAATACCTTAAATTTGCAATTTGCTCCGCCTCAGGCGGATTACAATTTACAATTATCTGTTCTGTTCCATCAGTAGAACCATCATCTACCACAATAATCTCATAATCTTCTTTTTTAAATTCCATTTCGTTTAAAGAATTGAGAATGCTGTTAAGATATTTTCTCCTGTTATAGGTCGGTATTACGATGCTAATAATTGGCTTACTCATTTCTAATCTAAAAGACTTTGAAATTCTTTCTCTATCTTTCCAATTACCAACTCTTTATTATAATTTTTCATCAGTTTTTTATATCCATTTTCTCCCAACCGTTTCCTTAAATTATTATCTTTAAGTAATTTTAATATAGCATTGGCAATATCCTCAGGATTTTGATTTGTCAAAATCCCATTTACTCCATCGTTTATTAATTCGCGGAGGTACTCTGTGTTTCCCGCAATTACTGCTTTCTTAAAATACCAGGCATCAAGTATAGAAATTGGTAATACTTCATATTTTGATGGCAAACAAAATATGTCACAATTGGCAATCGCAGAGGATTTGGTAATTTCATCAACTTTTCCCATATCAATAATTCTCTCATCTTTTATCTTTATTAAGTTTTTACCCTCTTTAGGTCCTATAAACACAAATTTTGTATCTGGAAATTCTTCCCAAACAATTTTAGTTGCTTCTAATAGGCAAGTAACTCCTTTATATTCACTTTGCCGTCCAATAAATAGTATCATTTCTTGTTTGATGTTATACCTTTTTCTAAAATGAGAGCAGAGGCTCTCATCCACCCGGATATTAGGAAATGCTCCTATGGTAAAAATCTTTTCTTTTAAAACTCCCCTTTTTATATAAAAGTCCTTTTCTTTTTTTAAGAGAGTAAAAACTATTGCGGCTTTTTTATACAATTCTATATTCAATTTATCATCTCCGTATTGTTCAGGATGAGCAGAAGGAAGAATAGTAAATGGGATGTCTAATTTATCTGATGCTCTTTGCGCCGCTGACCCAAGGTGACATCCAAGGATAGAACATATAATATCAAATTCTTTTGACAATTTACCAATTTTTTGAGCCATAATCAAGTCATAAAAGTAAATGCTTAATTTGAATATAGCTTCAAAGAACCACCTTCTTAATTTTGGAATGTAATAAATCAATACAGGAATGAGACCTATCCTTTCAATAAAAGAAGGAGTAAGACTGATTATTTCCACTCCCTTGTCTACATAATTCTTCATTTTTGGAGCAAAAGTGCTCATTGTAGCTGGCTCTAAGGGTAATTGTTTATTAGTGTGGGTAAGGACTCTCACTTTATGCCTTTTTACTAAGAATTGTGCAATACTTTGTGTTAAAAGCTCAAGTCCTCCTATTGCAGGCGGATACCTTGGGATGACAAAAACTATTTTCATTCCTTATAAGTCAAGTCTTGAAGTTTTTAAAATACCAATTAATTGTCTCATCGAGACCTTCCTTTAAAGAATAATGGGGTTTATATCCGAGTTTCCTTATTTTGCTAATGTCTGCTATCCATTTTTCTGGGTCGCCCAGACGGATAGAGCCAGTAAATTTGTATTTCGGATTAACACCCATTATTTTCTCAATCAACTTTGCAAGCTCAACTATTGTTATCCCAACGCCAGTCGCAACATTGTATGCTTCTCCATTAAACTGCCCATTAATAGCTGTTTTAATTATTGCATCTACAACATCTTTTACATATACAAGGTCTCTAACCTGTTTACCATTTCCCAGTATCACAAGTTCTTTTGGATTTCGACTTAATTTCTTTATAAAGTCATACACTACTTGTTTTTTTTGTCTCGGTCCATAAGTAGAAAAAAAACGCAGGGATAATACATTTATTTGGTATAAGTTACTAAATACTGAAGCATATTTTTCTATTGCTAATCGTGTAACACCATAAGGAGATATTGGATTTAAAGTATCTTGTTCTTTTATAGGTGTTTTAGAAAGATTGCCGTAAACAGCAGCGCTTGAAGCTATAATTAATTTAGATTTTAAAGCATTTTTTCTAATGCAATCTAAAATCTTAAAAGTTGGGAGGAGCGTATTTTGGAAATCAGACCAGGGATTCTTAATTGAAGGTGGGACATAAGAAATTCCTGCCAGATGAAATATTATTTCAAAATTCTCCTTGAGAATAAGATTTAAAAAATTTTGTTCTCTGGCATCTATTTTGTAAAATTCTATAGAGTTTTTAACCCTATCTAAATTATTAACACTACCATTAGATAAATTATCTACTATTTTTACCCTATAACCTTTTTTAACAAGGGCTTCTGCAAGCCAACTACCAATAAAACCAGCTCCCCCTGTAACAAGTACTTTCTTCATCTTATAGATTTTAGCTATTTATTACCTCTTCATATAGCTCTAATGTCTCTTTAGCACATTTTTGCCAAGAGAATTTTTTTGCTTGTTCAAATCCTCTCATAATAAGTTCTTTCTTAAATTTTTTATCTGTTAAAATTTGTATTATTGCATTTGCCATTCCTTTTATGTCATATGGAGAAAACATTAAACCACCCGTCCCAACAACCTCAGGAAGTGACCAAGCATTTGATGCTACTACAGGGCATCCACATGCCATAGCTTCTAAAACTGGCAACCCAAAACCCTCTGCCAAGGAAGGAAAAATAAGAAGAGCTGCAAGATTATAAAAAATTACCAATTCTTTCTCTGGAATCTCGTTTGTAAATATAACTCTATTTTCCAATCTCAAATCTTTCAGGAAATAAATCTCTTTACAGTTTTCTTTCTTGCCTACTACAACAAGTTGTATATCATCTCTAAGTTCTCTTAAAACTCTAAATATAACTCCTATATTCTTGTTAGGCTGTTCCCCAACAGCAAAGAGGAAGCGCGAGCTGATGTTATATTTCTGCTTCACGTGCTCCAATAAATCCGTATCTTCAAGTTGCTTAAAAACATTTGTTGAAATACCCGGATAGATTATCTCAATCTTGTCTTTATCAATATATAAAGTATTAATAATATCCTTCTTTACATAATTAGAAATAGTTATTATCTTACTTACCTTTTTGATGGAACGCAATTGAATTCTGTAATCCCGTGTTCTTGAGAAATATCTTGGCCATTCATCATTAAGGTGCATCAAATTAAGGTCGTAAATAGTTGCAATTGTGGGTATCCGTTGGAAATATGGCAAGATTATCTCTCTTGTGGGCCCCAGACAAACAAGAGTGTGAAAAATATCTATATCTCCTTTGGATTCTGTAAATTGCTGCCAGATGAAATTTAATCTTTTATATCTATTTACTTTAATTAACTCAAACTCTCTCAACATCTCAGGAATAGGTTCATTTTTGAAAACATAAAATATAAATTCATGCTTTGTGTTTAGTTCAATCAACTTTTTTATTAGATTATATGTATATGTTCCAATTCCTTTATTCCTGAGTCCTGTTTGGAGAACTCTTGCATCTATCCCAACACGCATATTATATTTCAAATCATAAATCTCAAACAAATCCTAAATACAAAATCCTAAACCATAACAGGTGAGGCTTCCAGCCTTACTATCGGTGGTTTTGCATTGCGGCAACCCCGATAAAATCGGGGTTGCCGCTCCGAAATTAACTCTCGTGTAAAGAGCATTCCTAAATTTCAAAATTCCTTATATCTCTCCCTTCCTGAACTTTTCCATTATCTTTCTATTTTCAGGAGGCATTGCCTTGTATAAAAACTCGTTTATCTCTTCAAGCCAATCAAGCTTTGTTTTTGCAGGCCAGTCCATATATTTCCTGATTTCTTCATCAGAATGATAATGAGAATATCCTCCTTTTTTGGTTTTAGATTTCATTAATTCTCCTTACTTGCTCTAACGCCTCTATGTCAGATATATCTTGTTTCCTCCCAGCTTTCTTTTTTAAATCAATCAAGTGTTTAATGGAAATAATGGGAATCTCTATGTTCTCTGCTCTAACAATTTTTTTATCTTTACCAACAGTCTCAAAATCAATTAGGTTCTCAACAAAAACATCAACTTCTTCAAATAGTTTCTCTGGATGAAAGAATAAAAAGACATGCATATGTTTCTTCTCCTGCCACATCTTTCGCTTTTCTGGGTCAGCAAATTCTATAGCCTTTACTGGAACTTTTGGCTTATAGCCTAAGTTTTCCAAAGCAATCACTAACTTTTCAACATTTTCTTGTGATAAATCTACCATAATATCAAGGTCTGCTGTAGCACGCATGATACCGTAAAGATTAACTGCTATACCACCGATTACGAGGTATTTTACCCCTTGTTCATTTAATCCCCGAAATACAGATTCGTAATACATAAATAGATATTATCAGGTTATCTGAATATTAGATTATCAGAAATTTTATGATTTGTCAAGTTTTAAGAACCTTTTTGGCATTCTCCACAGAAAGGTATCAAGAATAATGTATAAATATGAGAGGGTAATTCTCAAGGATAGTTTACGCTCCCTGATCAGATTTATAAAGGATAGCGGAAAAACTTTAACTATATAGGTAAAAAAGACTCTAATAAAAAAGCTCCCAAAATGTTTTCTTAACACTATTAACCAATTTCTGTATCCGTAATAAATTGTCATAGGATTTGCCTCATATGATTTGGAAGTGGGAAGTGGGAAGTAGGAAGTGGGAAGTAGACTGGTTGATACTTTATGCCAGATTATTGATTTAGGTGCCACGCATACTTTATATCCTGCCTTTCTTGCCCTTACACAATAATCATCATCTTCGTGAATTATAAAAAATCTCTCATCCAAGAGTCCAATTTTATCAATTACTTCAAATTTTATAAGCATACAACAGCCAGTAATCGCGTCTACTTCCTTATCAGAATTGAGGATTGAGGATTGAGAATTGGGGAGTTCCCTTTTCTCACCTCTTGCTTCTTGCTTCTCACTTCTATCTTTCTTGCCACATCCAATAGGGACAGGTGCTATGTAAGGAACTTCCATTTTAAATATACTTCCAGTTGCAAATTTTGTTCCGCAAGACCAAATAATATTTGGTAATTGGTAATTGGTAATTGGTAATTGGTTACTGATAGCCCGATAGCTCGATAGCTTGACCCCTTGACTCCTTGACTCCTTCCAGTAATATATTTTTGGACCAACAATCCCAATTTTTGGGTCTGATTCAGCTACTTTTACAAGCTCCTTTAAAAAATTCTTCCCTACTATTGTATCTTGGTTAAGCAGTAACACATAATCACTTTGCACTTTGCACTTTACACTTTGCACTATTCCTGTATTCATTCCTCCTGCAAAACCAAGATTCTCTTTGTTTTGAATTATTCTTATATTTGGAAATTTCTCCCTTATGAGATTAACAGAGTTATCAAAAGAAGCATTATCAACAACGATTAATTCATAATTGGTGTAATTTATCCCTTTAATTGATTTTAAACACTCTATTATATCTTTCCCACCATTCCAATCAAGAATTATTATAGAAACTTTTGGCAATTTCTGTTTCATTAATTTTTGTTTCTATCGCAAAAGATTATTTCACATTGCTTAACAAAACGCTTATTCTAATGTATAGGTGATATAATCCAGCTCTCTCTCTTTTATGCTTTTCTTTTCTATAATTTTTAGTCCATATCTTTCGGGAACTTTTATAGATAAAAGAGAAGCTTTGCGAGATGTTACAAGTGAAAATTTATCTACATTATGTTTCCGTAATGCCTCCACAAATTCCCAGAAGTTTGACATATCTTCAAGGAAGAAGATTTTCTTTTCATAAAATATTGGTGCGCATACTTGATGAAACCACCATCGGTCAGTTAAAATTACTTCAGGAGTTGTGTTTAAGGTTATATCATTTATTTTTTTATCCATTTTTTTAAATGAGTATATGTAATATAAAGAATATCCTTGCATTATAATACTGAATATAATGAGATATATAAATAGTAAAGATATAACTCCTTTCCCAAGGAATGTTCCTTTTAAAATAGCTTTTTTAAAAATTCCCATTATTAGAATTGCGAGCAAGGGACATATAAAAAGAATATATCTGGGACCCCATTGTGAACCTCCCCAGGAGTGGACCGCAATCATCACAAAAATTACAAAGAATATACTACTCCACATAGTAAATTTCATTATAAAGTTCTCAGTAGTATTAGCTAATTTCTTTTTTTCTCTTTTTAAAGAGACCCAAAGTCCAAAGTATGTAAATAGCACTAATGGGAATCCTATAAGCAAGTCTGTGCTCCA
The DNA here is from genome assembly GCA_023129325.1 of Caldifarciminota bacterium. Taxonomy (GTDB): domain Bacteria; phylum Hydrothermota; class UBA3073; order JACQXS01; family JAGMCI01; genus JAGMCI01. The sequence continues at coordinate 40,916 of JAGMCI010000014.1, read as the reverse complement.
CCAGAATCTTCTATGAAAGGTAAAAGCAGTTCCGTAAATTATTGCCAAGATTACAGAAGAAGCAAAAACTCCTTTAGCAACATTTCCCTTTGTTTTAAAGACCTTACATCCAATAAATATTATAAAAGGCATTAAAAGACCAAGTATTACTTTTCTATTCCATAAAGGGATTAACATATTATTTATTAAATCAATTTTCTTTTTAAGAAAAGTTCCTATTGTCTTTTCTGTAAAAGATAGGTAAAAATTAAGATGATAACCTCCTATCACTCCTGTAACTATAGAAGTAATTATAAGGTAAATAATAACAGCAAAGATAGCTGTTGATAAAAATATTAAAATTTCTTTTAAATTATATTTAGAAATCTTACCTGATAAAAGATAAGCAATTGGAAAGGCAAGTATTATTGCATAAATTTCTTCTCTTGTCATTATTCCAGCTATTGCTATGAAACCTGCCCAAAAGAAAAGATAAATTCTTTTTTTGAGAGAGCCCTTTAAAAATAAAAATAAAGATAATAATCCTAAAAAAATACTTAAAGTATGCCCCCAGAATGTGATACCATAAAAATACAGTGGGGAGGCGAATGCAGTAACAATAGCAGCTCCTAAACCTATTTTTTTACCTATCATCTTTCCAATATTAAAGACAAGAATAATTATTAACAGAAAAGATAAAGAGGGAATTATGTATAATCCGTAATATCCAAATAACTTATAAGGAATCGCAGAAAGAAAGGTAAAAGCAGGTGCATAAAAAGAATAAAATTTTCCTCCTCTCTCTGAATAAAAAGGATATAAAAAAGGAGTAAATTTATGTTCAGGGTCTATATTTTCTCCAGGATATTTTATATAAAAGTTTTTAAAGTTATTATTCTTTATATTTTCCGTTTGTATAAATTTTACTCCTGTATCACCCATAAAGAAAACATTTTTGGGTAGAAATTTTGTAATAATAATCCATTGACTTATAACCACTATTAAAAGCAAAATTAAAATTTGTAAGTTTTTTCCCTTAAACACCTTTACCTCCTTCAGAAACCTGGTATAGATATGTTTCTAACTTTTTTGCTGCAGATTCCCAGGTCCAATTGTCTAAAATATACTTGCGTCCGTTTTTTCCATATTCTTTTCTTTTTTTGGGACTACAGAGTAACATATTTATTGCATTACAAAGTTCATTAATATCTCTTTTAACCAAGAGGCCTGTCTTTTTATGTAAAATGGTTTCTTTAAATCCTCCCTCATTTACAGCAATTACCGGTATCTCACAGGCCATTGCTTCTAATGGGGTGCGTCCAAAGGGTTCATTATATTGAGCACAGATAAGAAATTTTGCTTTATTATAGAGATTTATAAGTTCTCCTGATGAAATGCGACATAAAAAATGAACCCTTACATCTTGTTTTTTTGCAAATTTTGAAAGATGTTCTTTATATCCTTCAGTGGTTCTCTCGTATACAATTTTAAGTGAGGGTCTTATCTCTTTATCTATTTTGCCAAGTGCTCTTATTATGAAATCGTGTCCCTTGACTGGGTCTAAAGCACCCACCGAGAGGACAAAATTTTCCTCCTCAATTGCACGAATTGAATTCGTGCCTACATTGTTGAGTGGACGGAATATGTCTGTGTTTACACCCTGATAACACACTTTACTTTCTATTCCATAAGCTTTTTTACAATTTTCTTTTGTATTCTTGGAATTTACTAATATCTTTTGAGCAAATTTTATGTTAGATTTATCTATCCATTTAAGAGTCTTATCATATAGTTGAGAAAATGATGGAAGAGTTAATTTACGAATTGATTCTTTTTTATGCTTCCTGTAGAACTTTGAAAATGGTTCATGGCAATAATAAAGGGTGGGAGTCTTTAAATATCGTAAGCAAGAAGGAGTTTGTATAAATCTATCATGCGTCATCAAAACAACATCATATCCCTCAACATCTACTTTTTTAGCAATCTCTTTGTATATACGATTCAAGCGAAAAAGGTCGAGGAAGTTAAGGACAAAGTTAAAACGCCAGAGAATAGTCTTAAACTTTTTTGTTTGAGTATATGAGAAAATATATGTTTTATTAACCATTTCACTTAGATTATAAAACTTTCTTTCTGAAGTTGAAAGACAGTATTCATCAATCAAATGATTGTTTTTAAGTATTTTCACAAACCAATATAAGACTACTTTCGCTCCTCCAGATGGAAGATTATGAATTACTGCTATTTTCATCAAGCAACCTTATGAAATTTTCTGGTTTTGTGCTGTATAAAGGACATCCTTTGCAATATTCGTTTAGCGGAAAGAATCCAAGAAGTTCTTTTCTTAACCTCCGCATTCGTTCATTATTCCATATTTTGTCAAGTGAAGATTCATTAATATTTCCTAAAACAATGGACCCCTTTTCATGAACATTTGAGGCACAGCAAGGACGGACATCACCATTCCATGATATCCATAATGATTCAAATGGCTGTCTGCAAAAATGGGTTTCTTCACTAATAGAAGGTAGCGAAATGCCGACCCCTAATTCTTTAGCTTTTTTCCTGGCAAGATTAAAGTAATGAGTAGCTAACTTTTTATGCTTGAACAAAGTTTCGTTTAGTAAAGTTTTTGAGTGTATATTTAGATGTACGCCATGGATTCCAGAAAATCCATAATTTTTAGCAAAATCAATCATATCTGGAAGTTCCTCAATATTTTCTTTCATTGATACAAAAGCAATAGTAAGTTTTGGCTTTTGACTCTTTGTTTTCTCTTTTGCCTTATTGAGATTTTTAATGTTCTTTATTATTAGGTTAATATCTATACCTCTAATAGATTTTAAAGTTTTAATTCCATCTATTGATATAGCAAGTAAATCAATTCCCTCTTTAACTATACGAGCAGAAACTTCTGGTGTAAATAGTGTCCCATTTGTATTGATAACAATCTCAAGGGCTTTTTTTTTGCTAATATGCAACATTTCAAAGAAATTTGGTGCCATAAATGGTTCACCAAACATCTGTAAGCTTACACTAACTCTTTTTGAAAAATAAGGGATAATCTTTTTAAAGGTTTTCATAGGCATATCTCCAAGCTGTATTTTTGAATTCCAGTAACTACGTGCACATATTTTACATTTCAAATTACATCTATTTGTAGGCTCAAGACAAATAGTGCCAGGACCAAAAGGGACATAGCCATCAAGAAATTTTGCTGATGGAATTGTAGTTTTTTGAATAATTGTATCTCTGAGTTCTTTTTTTTCCTTGAATATTTTCATTAGTAAATTATGTGTAAAGATATGCCAATTTAAACTACAAGATTTGCACCAGATTTATGGTGTAAATAAGGGAAAAGGGGAATCCGCCTCAGGCGGATGGGAAAATGGGAAATGCCTTTTAACTTCTTTGAAAATATAAAGATTATACAATTATCTCTTTATATCTTTATATCTTTCTTTCCCTTTTCCCCACTTTTTCCATTTTTCCTATTCTTACACAAATTCTTTGAGAATTATTTTTTACCTTGCGAAAATCTTGTGTCAATCTGTAGTTCCTCTTTTCTAACCATTTCAATATACTGTTTCAATTTCTTCTCTATCTTTTCTCTTGAAAATTCTTTAAGCCGCTCTCTTTGCTTTTTTATAATTTCTTTTCTCCAATCTTTATCAGTAAGTATAACATTTATAAGTTCAGCAATTTTAGGGTAATTTTTCTCATTCACAATAATTCCGGCATCGCCAATGGTATAAGGAATTGCTGTTGAATTATAGGCAATTATTGGGATATTAAAATACATAGACTCAAGAAAGGGAATTCCAAATCCTTCATGTTCGCTCATAGATATAAATATATCTGATATTCTATAATAGGCGACAAAATCTGTAAAATCAACATAGCCTGGTATATATACATCAGTGAGTTTAAGGTTTGAGATAAGTGATTTTAAGAAAGCTATATAAGTCGGAGAATTTGTGTATGTCCCAACAAGAAAGAGTCTTGTATTCTCATTTATTCCTTTCTTATAATAATAGAATACCTTTATCACATCCTCCACTTTTTTGTTCGGAACAAGTCTTCCTGTAAATAGTATATTTTCCCAATCATCCTTGAACTTTTTGATGAGAGAGTCATTATTCTTTAAAGTTTTATATTTATCAGAATTGAGAATTATAGGTAAAGTTCCTGTTTTTCTAAAACCAAGAGATTTAAGCTCTTGCCTTGAATATTCTGAGTCTGCAAGGGCAAGAACTATTTTATCTTTAAAAAGTTTAATATCTTCTATTCCACCTGTGGTAGTAATTTGTTTATGTATATCTTTAAAAAATTCAGGTGGAGTTATGTTGTGGTAGAGAAGAATTTTTCTTTCAGGAAGTTCTAGGAAAAAATCAATAAGAGGCGACCCCTCGCCAAGATGGTAGATAATGATACTATTTTTAAACGGAATATATGACTTTACAAAGCAACCTTCACTACCAACTTCTGAAGCAATTTCAAGAGAGAAAATCTCAGAAGCATAGCCTAAATTTTTTAAGCTCTTTTTAATTTCTATAGCATCTTCTGCCATAGAGTTGCCAGGATACAATCCAGGAATAAATTGGTCAACCCTCATTTATTTCTCTTGTCAATTCTTCAATTGCCTCAATTACTGCTTCGTTAAAATTCTTTTGTTTGTCAATGTAATCTTTTAATAAGAATTTTCCAATTTTTCTACAAAGCTTGTTTAAAAAAAAGGTGCAGGGTCCCGCCTGGTGCGGGATAAATTCCGGGCGCAGGGTAAAGGGGAAAACCATATCTATCTGATATAGTCTTTTTTTAAGAAGATATAAGTTATAAAGTAATTTTTTGTTTTTAATAGGAGTTGTAGAGTATTTTATATCCAGAGCTTTTACTTTTAGTTTTTTATACAGTTCCTTCCTTTTCTTGAATCCATCTTCTATCTTCTTAACAATCCTTGAATCACGAATATTAACCCACATTTAGCAAAATCAAAAGTTAAATATCAATCCGTTAGCTGACGGACCAAATCCCAAACAAATTCCATTTTCAAAATTCAAAAACATTAGCACGCAGATTCTCACAGATAAAATAGATTTACACAGTCCCGCACTTACACATAAGTGCGGGATTATTTATCTTATTCAAATCTGTGTTCTCTGTGGTTTTAGAATTATCTTATACAAATTGCTTTTCTTATGAAAGTATGTTCTCCTACAGTTAGTTTATAAAAGTAAATACCACTCTTTACTTTTCTGCCTTCTGAATCTTTTCCGTCCCAGTAAATTTCGTAACTGCCAGCTACTTTAGACTCATTTATTAGTGTTCGAACCAAGCGCCCTGCAATGTCATAAATTCTTAAGGAAACCGGAGTAGCTGTGGGTTGTGACCTGCCCGCCGCTTCGCTTTGGCAGACGGGGTTAAGAGTTTTGACTTTACCCTTCACCCTTTGCCCTTTACCCTGTTTTTTGAATGCGCCCTGAAGAACAACTGGCTTTATACATTTATGTCCCTTAAAATCCTGAATTGTGCTTGAATCCGGATAAAGCGTATCTCCAATAGCAATGGGGAGAATCTGGTAATTGGTAATTGGTAATTGGTATTTAGGTCTTACTTCTGTCTTCTTATCCCATTTTTGTTCAAGTCTTTGATTTGAATACAAAAATGAGGATCCCGATTTCATATCGGGACCTCTGACCTCTGATATCTGATATCTGATATCTGATATTTGATATTTAATAAGTGTGCCTTTAGAAAATGGGTTTGGAAAGTTTTGAAATAGTTTATAAGAAGTAATTGAGGGAAAAAACTCTTCTACTCCTGGATAGAAAAAAGATATATAAAGCACAGTATATGGTATTCCTTGTGGGTCTTGCATATCTATGGGCTGAACATCATATGATAAACTATCAGGATGCCAGGTGTGCTGGATACCATTTTTTTGTGGGGTTAATATAGTATCAAGGTCTACAGAATCCCAATTTATATTAGTATCTATAAGTTCATTAAAGAAAATCCATACTATATCACCATCTCCAATTCCTGATTCAGGGGGACCAAATTCATAAGCGATGGCAGATTCCGGAACAGGTCCATAATCTCCAAAAGTACCTCCAATTATAGCTGGATTTGCAACCGAGTCTCTCAAAAATTTATCCCATATTGTAATTCCATCAGGAAATACCGTGTCACCAATCTGAATTGTAGGTCTTAAACTATCTATTTTTAAAGAACAAGTAAGTGTAAATCCAAATGTATCCCAAATAGCGGAATCTCCTCTAAGTTCAGCCAATCCATCAAGCCAGGTATGTTCAGGGATTTGAAGAACGGAATTTATATTATTTTTATCAATTTTTGGTTTATTTGTGCGCTTTGAAAAATAAAAACTAACATAATCATCGTTATCAATATATTCAATTGAATCAGAGCCATCAGAAACAATTATAGAATCAATATTTGGAGCAAAAGAACCAGTAATAACACAATAAGATGTAGCTGGATTTCCCCATTTATCTTTAATACTATCAGGCAAAGGAGTTATAGTATCTCCTGAAGCAACCATACCAGACCATATATCTTCACCAAGAGTAATTTTTAAAGTAGTTGAGTCTTCCCATACAATAGATTGAAAAGTTCCAGAATTATCAAGCCAGGAATGATTATTACTTAACCTCAAGATAGAGTCAATATTGGATACATTAATATGTGCATGACTTGTATCTACCTGCTCACTAAACGAAATTATTACTCTGTCTTGAGAGATTATTGAATCTGGTGGAATTAATTCCTCGTTACCATAAGCGACAGCCGTGACAATCACAGGTGCAATAGTATCTAAAGAATAATTTATTGATATTTCATCAAATATTGGAGTTACAAACGGACTTTGAGTTGAAAGCTCAACTCTATACTGAACAAATTGGTCACCATCATCTACAGAAGGTATTTCAGATATATCTTGTCCATTTGCGACTGGAACACAGCTATCGCTATCCCAGGCAGTGGTATCGCTCCAGCTCACAGTATCCTGAAATGTTCTCACTTTAACAATAATATCTTGTGTATCAGCAGTTGCATCCCATAATATAGTCCCATATTCAACACTTCCATTAGCTGTTCCTATATTATAAATAGAAGATACAAGATATCCAGATGTATCAAATTTTGGAGCTTTAAATATGACGCCATTATAATCTGTTCCGGCAAGTAAAGAGCTATTATTTGTAAATAAAAGACAGGTAACAGAAGTAGCCCCAGGGAGTATTCCTATATTTGTCCAATTATCACCATTATCAATAGAAGCAAATATACGCGCACTATCATCTTCACATTTGCATCCTGCATAGAGATAACCGTTGGGCCCGCATATTAGAGAATAAACTTTTGTAGCTCCTTGAAGTTTTCCAGTAGAAATCCAGGTGTTTCCTTCACCCGTAGTTTTATACACTATCCCAGCAGTATCAGTTCCAGCATATATTGCACTATCAGCTCCTTGGGTAAGACTATAGACAGACTTTGCACCTGGCAACTCACCTGTTTCAGTCCAATTACTACCATAATTTATAGATTTATATATTCTTCCATAGGTATCTCCTGTACCTGCATATACAGTGCCATCATTAGTTGCAAGTAAAGAAAATATTTTATCATCTAAGCAAGTAAAACACCAATTCCAAGATACTCCTTCATCTGTTGAACGATATATTCTTCCCTCTGGTGCTCCACCTGCTCCAAATAGATATGAGGATGATTTACATAATGAATAGAAAGTATACATATCGTGAACTGTAAGGTAGTAGTCGTAACTGCTTGATAAATCAGGAAATCGGATAATCTGAGCAATAGTATTTGTTGAATAACGTCCTCCTATATACAGATTAGAGAAAGCAATCAAAAGAGTAGGCACAATATTTAGCATATTAGAGATAAAAGGAGCCCATGTTTTCCCATTGTCTATAGACCTGTAGATGCTCTTTAAGGTGTTGTCTCCCGAACCCAAAAAAAGAATACTGTCGGGACCATTAATAATAGTATATACCTTTGTCTGATTTGGAACTGTAAATATTGTATCCCAAATACCTTCTTTATATAGAGTCAAAACCCCTCTATCTACTATTCCGTCGATTCCGCTTCCTTGCCAATACTTTGTTGTATCTTCATAGAATAATTGTCCACTTTCTCCACTCCAGTCAGTTTGGGTCCAGGTATCGGCGAAAGAAGAGTAAGTAGTAAGTAGTAAGCAGTAAGCAGTGAAAAGGAAGATAAAAAATGATTTTCTCATAGCATCTTTATTTTATATAATATAAAATTATCAAAAAGTCAAGAAAAATCTGCAACCACGGATTGCACAGATTAGACGGATAAAAGCGTAAACCACAGAGAGCACAGAGGTGACAAAAGGAACATAGAGTGATTCATGTTTTTATATTTATAAGTCTGTGGTTAAAACGTTTTTTTACTTAACCACGAATTACCCAAATAATAATCAATGGTTAATAACTGTTGAGCTATTTTAAGACGATGAGTTTTCTCGTGGATGCGAAATTTGTGCTATTTAGCTTATAAAAATAAACTCCATTAGCTACTAATTTGCCAGATTCATTTCTGCCATCCCAGGAGACAGTAGTAGTCAGTGGCAAGTGGTTAGTGGTTAGTGTCTTATCGAATAAGGTCTTAATCAGTCTTCCACTCAAGTTATAAATCTTCAAGGTGGTTCTTTCTTTTCCACTGGTCACTGGGCACTGAAAGCTTATCACTGTAGTTTTGTTAAATGGATTTGGTGAGTTCTGGGATAAACTATAATAAGTTGGTAACTGAGAAATTGCTTCTTCAACCCCAACATTGCCAAGGGAATCTGTTTTTATAACATATACACCAGAGGAACCTGCTCCACAGGATTTTGTATACCCAACTATAATAAATCCACCGTCTGCCGTTTGCCTAACGCAGCGTCCTTCATCATCATCAACTCCCCCAAAAATTTCCCCCCAAACATCGTTACCGAGACTATTTGTTTTTATCAGAACCACATCACTCTCTTTTGCTCCCCATGAATGCGTTGCTCCAGCTACAATAAATCCACCATCTGCGATTTGCTCAACAGACATTCCTTCATCCGGGGCTTCTCCTCCAAGGGTTTCATCCCAATCAGGATTGCCAGAATTATCTGTTTTTATAAGCCATATATTCCTGTCACTTGCTCCATACGACTCTGTATATCCAGCTACAATAAATCCACCGTCTGTCGTTTGCTCAACAGACATTCCTTCATCCGGGTTTCCTCCTCCAAAAATTCTTGTCCAACTGGTATCGCCAGAACTCTTTGTTTTTATGAGCCATACATTTTTATCCCCACTCCCATAAGATTTTGTATACCCAACTACAATAAATCCACTATCTGCCGTTTGCCTAACGCAGCGTCCTTCATCATCATCGGCTCCCCCAAAAATTTCCCCCCAAACATCGTTACCGAGACTATTTGTTTTTATCAGAACCACATCACTCTCTTTTGCTCCCCATGAATGCGTTGCTCCAGCTACAATAAATCCACCATCTGTCGTTTGCTCAACAGACCATCCCTCATCTGGTTTATTACTTCCAAAAGTTTTTGTCCAACTGGTATCACCAGAACTCTTTGTTTTTATAAGCCATATATCCTTATCACCTGCTCCGTATGATTTTGTATATCCGGTTATGATAAATCCGCTATCTTGAGTTTGTTTAACACATCGTCCCTCATCTGCACTGTCTCCACCAAAAGTCTTCATCCATACCTCATTACCAAGACTGTCTAATTTTATCAAATATACATCGCTTTCACCTGCTCCAAATGAGGATGTCATTCCAGCTATAATAAATCCACCATCTGTGGTTTGCTCAACAGACCATCCCTCATCCTGACCTGTCCCTCCAAAAGTCTTTTCCCAGGTGGCGGCGAAAGAAGAAGTGAGAAGTGAAAAGTGAGAAATGGGAAGCAAGAAACATAACATAAAAAATAATTTATACATAATCCCCCCTTTTTTAGACACAGATACAGGGAAATCCCAAATCCAAAGTACCAAATCCCAAACAAATCCAAAATCCCAAAATCAAAACAGTTTTAGGCATTAGAATTTTGAACATTGATGCTTGTTTGAAATTTGCGATTTGAATTTTGAGATTTTTTTGTCATCCGTGTCCTTTGTAGCTAAAAAGTTTCTTTTTTATAATATAATCATTAAAAAGTATTTTGTCAAGTCAAAAGATTTTTTTATCGCGAAAGCACGGGAAAAAGAAGGGAACACAGAAAACTGTCTGCTGACAGGTAGATTTGTAACTTAACTCTTTAGGGTTGATATCAAGGCTAAAGCCTTGAGTTACAATCTTTTTGTGAATTAAAGAATTCTCCGTGTTCCAGTCATTCCGTATTTCAGTGATAAAGTTTTTCTTTGTTTAATCTGTGGCTATCTGCGTCCATTTGCGGTTAATATTATTGATTTTATCTCTATGTCCTCCCGACCCGTTCCGTATCGGGACAAGTCTGCGGTTTAAAGAGTCAAGAATTTAAATTCAAGCCACAGAATTTCAGGTTTATCTCCTTTAGTCTTGAGTCTTTAGTCTTATGTCTTTGGTCTTTCAGCAAATATTCTTTCTTTTAGGCATTTAGGTATTTAGGCATTTTTAAAATCTTCCACCACCCATTTCAGATATTCCTCTATTTTATCCACTATTTTTTCAATATCAAAGTTTTTTCTTACAAATTTAGATGCATTGTTTCCGAGTCTCTTCCGTAAGTCAGGATTTTTGATAAGGATTTCTATTTTTGAGGCAAGGTCATTAGCATCACCGGGACGGAATATGAGGCAATTTTTACCATCTTTTAAAAACTCCTTATTACCTCCTGTAGCAGTGGATATAACAGCTAATCCACTTGCCATTGCTTCAAGAATGACAAGAGAAAACGACTCTTCACAAATAGAAGGAAATATCAAAATGTCATGTTTTTTATAAATACCCAATACTTTATCACGTGGGAATTGACCAATAAACATTACTGGTAAATTTTCTACTTCTCTCTTAACTTTTAACTCTTCTGTATATTCTATATCTACAATACCACCAATGATGCTCAAGCTATGAATAGGAGTTTTCTTCGTCAATATTGAGATTGCTTCAATTGCAGTATGAATACCTTTATCTCTTTGTATGTTTCCCACATACAGTAATTTTAGCGGACTTCTTTTCTCTCCTCTCAGGGCTATTAAACTCATTGGGATACCACAAGGGATTATGGGTGCTTTTCCTACATGAAAACCACCTCTAAAATATACAGTCTTGAGAAAATTGCTAGTAAAATAGACATATTTCAAATTTAAAGTAAGGGAATCTATTGGGAGTATATATTTAGAATATTTCTTAATATATTTTTTTGTAATTAATCCCAAAAATTTCAATTTGAGAAACCGAATAAACGCTAAATCAGAAGAGGACTGCCAGTAAATTAACCAATTATCACAAATCCAGTTCTTGATAAGCCAGGAATCAGAAATGTCATAAACAACGGGTAATTTACACGAAGATATGGTTCTTAATAATGATTTACTTAAACATCCCATATTAAAAATATAAATTAAATCAGGTCTCCACCAGTTAATCAGACTCTTTAAAGTGTGGATGTCCCTTAATTCTTTAATAATGGTATTCTTGAGGGATGTTTTATTAAAATATTTAAGCTGATAAGAAAGCGCTCTATAGATATTATTTTTTACTTGAGTCTTATGAACTCTATAAATGCTGGTAAGAATGACAGTCTTATGACCTTTTTTCTGCAAATTGCTAACGATGTCTTTACACCGTAGTTCATACCCTCCAAAATGATGAGGAGGATAAAAATTAGAGATAACTAAAATTCTCATAGGCCATTTTTACGAGATAATATTTACAGATTTTCCATTGAAATATTTCTCTATATTTTCCTTAAATTTAGATAAGTTCCAGTTTCTTATTATTCTCCTCGGTAAAGCATATAAATTAAAAGGAGACCTCACATTTGTCTGTATATCAGCAACTCCACTCTTAAAGCCCGCTTCTTGAACTAAGTTTTCTGTTTCTGATGTAAAATCAGTTGATGTTCCAAATGGATAAGAAAAAGAAAATATCTTGCGCCCCAGAATATTCTCCAATATCTGTTTGCTATTTTCTATCTCCCATTTCTGCTGTTCAAGTGATTGTGAAGATAGAACAAGATGACCCATACTATGTGCGCCTATGTCTATCAGATTGCTTCTTACTAGTTTCCTAATTTCTTCAGATGTCAGGCATCTATATGTTTCACGACCTTCAAGAGGTAAATTTGCCCATTTTAAAATCTCTTTAATCTTTTCTTCTAAATCATTCGCTGACAAAAAGCGTAAGAGATATTGAAGTTCTTGATACACTTTTTTGTATTCACCAGAATTGCGTGAGTTCCATAAATAATTTTTTTTATTTATTTCAAGTTCAAGAGTTTCTGGAAGTTTTTTTCCTAACAAAAATATCCTTTCTAAGTCATCCCACCAGTATTCTCTATTCTTATCAATCATCCCTGCAACAATGAAGACATCAGCAGGTATTTCAAACTTTTCAAGTATTGGTTTTGCATTGTAAAGGTTATCTGCATAACCATCATCAAATGTAATAACAACTCTATGTCTTGGAACTCTATTGTTTCTAAGGAAATTTACGAGTTCGGAAAGACTCAAAATTTTATAGTTTTGTTTCAAGTATTGCATCTGAACTTCAAAATTGGTTTTAGATACTGCTAATAACTGAGGGTCGCTTTCAATATTAGCAACACGGTGATAAAGTAAAATAATTGATTTGGGTATAACAATTTTTCTAATCTTACGAAATAGAAATCTATAATCTAACATTTTAACTTTTCGGCTTTCTAATCACGGCAGCAATTATTACTTGATAATCTTTATCTTCATAATCTAATTCTTTTTTAGTTAGTTCATGTTGTGCAAGACCATAAAGGAACGCAACAGCAGAAAGAACATTACCATAAACTTCTATTTCAATGTTCTCGGGTGGAACTACTTCTTCAAAAAGTCTACGAAGAGATAAATCTGTAAACCGCCAGTAATCACCCCATCTATCCATATCATATCTTGAAATTTGACTTATCCCTGGGACTGTGACCAACAGGACACCGCCCGTCTTCAATGCTTTTATAGAATTTTTTATAGCTGATTTTATGTCATAAACAACAAGTAAAGTTTGTGTCATTATAAAGCAGTCAAATGTATTTTCAGGTAAGATATTTTTTTTCGTAATATCTCCTACGATTGTTGCATTGGGATTATCTTGTGTGAGATGAAGAATATCAGATTTCTCTACTTCAGAATCACCAAACTTTAGTGTGTATGTATTTTCTGCAACTTCAAGAACATGCCCTTTGATATGTGATTTGTTTTTGTTAAGAAAATTCTCAATATAATATCTATCTATAGGTTTTCCTCTATCAAGCGCAAAAACACTGTAGGGTTTTAGTCTTCTTCTCAAGAAAAATCTCATGAGTTACCCTTGTCTCGCATAGACAATGTTAAAATATCTATAATTATCAGGTAAATCAAAAGGAACCTTTATTTTTGCATTACAGGCATCTGTTACTACATACTTGAGAGAATTCTTATCAAGAATTGATAATATGTTATGAAGATTTTGTTTTAAATTATAGAAACCATGATATTCAAATACAAGTTGTTCAATTAAAGGCAATTTTTTCTCTATTTCTTTAAAAACCTCATATTCAGCACCTTCAATGTTCATTTTTAAAAAATCTACTCTCTCTGTAATATAATTACTTAACTGGACTATTTTGACCTTAATTTTCTGGGTTTTCCCTAATAAATAGAGAGAACCCCCATCTGCACCATCTGGATAAAAATCAACTTCTTTATTTTCACTCCCAAGACCTGCATTTATGGCGTTAATACCTGTAAGTTTATTCTGTTTAATATTTCTTAAGAGAACTTTATATATTTTAGGGTCAGGTTCAAAAACTATTATTTTTGAATTAGGATATATACTTTTAAAATATAGGGCAGACATCCCTATGTATCCTCCAGCGTCAATTATAAAAGGATGATGTTTTTTAGTGTTGAAATGATAAATCCTATTTTTAAATATATCCTTATACTCATAATAAATGGAAAGTGGGTTAATATATTTAACAGAAAAGGCATTAATCTGAATAACTCCAGATTTTCTCTTGGGCATTCTTTTTAATTTCTCAATATTGCTTTTGCTAAAAGCTGAAAATAGGTGCTTCATCTTATATATTCTATGTATTTTTTTACTATATCCACTAACTCTTGCATTCTATTGTAATAAGTATGGTCTTTTAGTGTCCTTTTCTGTCCTGCTTTTGCTATCTTTTCTCGTTCATCTTCGTGCTCTAAATAGTATTTAATTTTTTTAACTGCCTCTTTAGCATTTTTGTAAGTTACCACTTCTTTTCCTATCTCGAATAAATCTTTTAAGTTATCTTTATAGTCGGTTAATAACAATGCTCCCACGCCTGTAGCTTCAAATAGTCTCATACTACTTGCATAATTCCCATCAATAGTACCATGTCTGTTAAAAGTAATTTTAGAATTATAATAAATATTATACATATCAAGTCCCCAGGCGTGTCCTGTAATTCTTTTTTTAAGTAAAGGAAATCTGTCTATACTATTGTCATAACATCCAAATATTACTGCATTTTTAAAGTTAGCAAATACATCGTTCATAGTCTTCATACCTTCTAAATGGTTCCAAGAAAAACTACCTACAAAAGACAAATCATATGCTTTTTCTCTTTCTGATAGTTTATTTAGAACCTGAGATTCAAACCCAAGTTTAAAGTATTCGCTTGGCTTACCATTTTCTTTGAAGTATTCAACTTGATTTGGTAAAGAAGAAAGTATTAAATCATACCCTGACAAGTCTTTCATTCTATCGCTAATTTGAGATGCACTCTGGCCAATCACTAATTTAATACTTCCCACTTCCCTTCTGATTTTATTTAAAAGAGGAGAAGTTACGCTTTCCATTGCCATATTGTAAATTATATCAGGTTGATAATATCTAACTTGAGCTTTAAAAATTTCTGACATTATGTCAGGAGTGGAAAAATATCTACGAAGAATTGGAGCTCTACTCCAAGGAATTCTATTCAAGATAGCTTTTGGTGTTTTATAAAAGCCATTTTCCAAAACCCATCTTTTCTGTAAATATTCATGATTAAAAATAATATCAATGGCTTTATACCCCAATTTCTTTAAATTCATTGAATAAAAGTTTGCCGTCCCAAAAAGACTATCCATTCGTGCTTTATACTGGGTATCAAAGCTTTCATTTTTTAACCCTGGATCGTTGCGATACATATCTTCAATAAAAACAGAATAATCTGTGTTTACAATCAAGAACCTCATATATTTTTCACGATTGCTATAATTACATTTTTATTATCTATATAATTTATTTCAACTATCTTGTAACTACTTAAAAAAACTTTGAAACTCTCTAAATTCCAAAAATTTAAATGCCCTTCAAAAGTATCGATTTCCCCATTCGGAACTGTGAGGATTGCATAACCATTTGTTTTACATATGCGAGTGAGTTCTTTAAGGGCGTCGTGTGGAAATTCAATATGTTCAAGAAGCTCCATACATATTACAACATCAAAATATTTATCTTTAAAATTCAAATGAAATATATCCGACTGTATAAATTTTCCATCAGGTATAATATTTTTACATCTCTCAATAGAGGCATCTGAGATGTCTGAACCAAATATTTCCAAGCATGAGGGATACTTATTCTTAAGCAATCTTAGAAAATCGCCTGTCCCACATCCAACATCAATTATCTTGCCTTTTAGATAAGGTTGAATTTTATCAATAACTTCTTTATAAAAGTCTATTCTATTTACTTCTAAATATTGATTTATATTTGATTTATTTTGCCAAAAATTATCCCAATCAGATTTACTAAAAGCATCTCTCGGTTTCTGTATAAAAGTCTTATCCCTCCGTAATCGTAAGATGTATTTATTCTTATCTATAATTAATTGAGCTCTTTTATCAGCAATTATTGTTATAGCTTTTGGCACGATATAGTATTTTCTGCCTAATGTTTTTATTATAATGTTAAAAATAAAACTTTTAATTTTGTTCATAAAGCTTTACTTTCATAGTCAAAGTAAACTAAATATGTATTCCCATATTCAAATTTACTAATTTTTTTATTATCAGGTTTTTTTATAGTGAATGTAGCTGCATTACCAATGCCTCCCATATGATAATCCATATCTAAAGGACAGGCTGCTATATTTATTTTGTAAGTTCGTGGAAATAATTTTGGAGATTTTATTATAAATTGTACCTGACCATTTCGAGAGGGTTTATATTCTCTATGAATTAACTTCATAAAGTCATAACCTTCAAGAGTTAATATTCCTACCCTAAATTCAATATCGTCAGGAATATTTTCACTATTTATTTTATAATTTGCTTCTATAACAATATTTTTTCCAAACTCAATTTCATTACTTTTTATATTATTATTTTCTTGAAATACTTTCACATTACTTATAGAAACTTCTCCAGTTCCCACTTTATATATCTTTGTAGATATAATATCTTGTGCCTTTTTATCTATACTATTATAATAAGCCTCTATTGCTTTGTCGGAAACGCCTTTAAATTCAGCTTTTCCACGGTCTAAAAATATAGCTCGGTTACATGTTCTTGAAATATTTGACATAGAATGGGAGATTAGTACAATTGTCATTCCTTTTTCCCGAAATTCCCCCATTTTAGTAAAGCATTTCTTTTGAAAATTGATGTCGCCTACGGCTAAGACTTCGTCTACTAATAGGACATCAAAATCTACATGAATTGCTATGGCAAAGCCGAGACGGACATACATTCCCGAGGAATACCTCTTTACTGGCATATCAAGGAATTCTTCTATGCCTGAAAAATCTACTATTGAATCAAATTTGCGTTTTATTTCATCTCTGTGCATCCCTAAAATTTGGCCATTTAAGTATATGTTTTCTCTTCCAGTTAGCTCCGGATGAAAGCCAGCTCCTAACTCAATTAAGCTTGATAATTTGCCTTTTATATTTATATTCCCTTTAGTTGGTCTCATTATGCCTGATAAAAGTTTTAAGATTGTTGTCTTCCCAGCTCCATTTGGTCCTATTATACCAAGCGCCTCGCCTTCATTTACTTCAAATGATACATCCTTTAATGCCCAGAAGATAGAATCAGGGTGTAGGGTGTAGGGTCCCGCTTGATGCGGGATAAATTCCGGGTGTAGGCGGGAAATCATATTACTTATGAGGTCTCTGAGCGATGCACCCCCTCCGCCTTTCTTGAATTTCTTCCAGATGTGATTAAATTCAATTACTGCCATAATACATCAGGGTATAGGGTAAAGGGTGCAGGGTGTAGGGTTCCGCTTGGTGCGGGATAAATTCCGGGTGTAGGGTCATTTTTCTAAAGAAGCTATTAATTTAATTAATAACTTGGTAACTTCAACTTGTAACTCATATAGTACCCTGTAATCCTTAGCCCCTATAAATCCCAAATCCTTAGATAATGAAATCTGAGTTTCTAATTCGCTACATGAACCCAAAGCAATTCTAAGAAATTGGGTATATGCTTTTCGTGTTTTTCTCCTATATCCCTCAGCTATATTTGAGGGTATGGATACCGCCGCTCTTCGCATCTGCGATACCAATCCATAAATCTCTTGCTTTGGGTAATTTGTTGTTGTCTTATAAACTTTCAGACACAATTGATACCCTTTTTGATATGCTATCAATTCTTTATAACTTTTCATCGTTCCTCCACATCATTCTCTACACCCTATACGCTACCCCCTGTACCCTATCTTTTATATATTTTCTGCAAATAGATATTCAGCGCGATGAAACCATAATGCTCCTATAATAAATATTGTTAAAGAAATTAAAATAGATATGCTAAATGTAGTCATATCAGGTAAACTTCCCTCAATAATTAAAGACCTGTAAGATGAAATAATAGGTGCCATTGGATTTATGATATAAAGCCATCTAAATTTTTCTGGTATTGGATATACTACTGGAGTAGCAAACATCCATAAAGGAATAATTACCTGAAATAAATATCTAATATCTCTAAAGAATAAGTTTGCCATTGAAAATATAAAACCTAAACCAGCTGTTAGCATAATTTGAAGCAATAATATAGGTATTACCAAAAGAATTGTCAGATGGAAATGAATATGATAAAAGAGCATTAATCCTAATAATACAAGAGTTGCAATACAGAAATCAACAAAACTTGCAGCAATAGAAGCAAGTGGAAATACTTCTCTTGGAAAGTAAATTTTAGTTACAAGTCCACCATTTGCAACAAGTGAATTTATTGAAGTATTAAGTGAAGCCGCAAAGAATGTCCACGGGAGGATACCACAATAAGCAAAAATAGGATAAGGTATTCCACCGGTATCAACTTTAACGAATTTTGAGAAAACAAATGTAAACACCAGCATAGCTATAAGAGGCACAAATAAAGCCCAAGTTATACCAAGTACCGACTGTTTATATCTTGATTTTACATCTCTTAAAGCAAGGGTTAAAAGCAATTCTCTGTATTTATAAATTTCTTTAAATATGGCAATCATTTATTTAATAATAGCATATTTATAAGATTTGTCAAGAAATAATTAGCTACGGAGGACACAGAGAAAAATAGCCACCCAGCACATAAATTATGTGCTGGGTAAGAAAACAAAGATAAAAAATGAATCTCTTAAAATCCCTGTTAATATAAGAATTTGAATTACTCTGTGTTCTCTTTGTTATTCCTGTGCTCTCTGTGGTTTATACTTTTTTATGGTAGATTTATGAAAAGTTGCCTTCAATTATATGGTTATTACAATATCTCTTTTTTGTCTGACTAAAAAATCTTACTTTCTTTAAACATTATTTGGGTTTAAAACAAGTTTGGAAGATTTTAACGGTTTCTTGGGCTCTCGTGTCCCAGCTATATTCTTGTTCGGCTATTTTTCTTCCCTTTTCGCCTAATTTTTCTCTTAAATCTTTATTATTAACTAATGTTCTTATGTTTTCTATAAACTGGTGTAAATTATTAGGAGGTGCTAATAATCCTGCATCCCTTACAACTTTTCTTATCTCCTCATATCCATAAGCCACAATGGGTCTTCCAGCACTCATATATTCATAAACTTTAAGCCCTCCTCTAAAACCAAATTTTGTGATACATTCATAACCTGTTATGTCATACGGTGCTATTGCTATATCTGAAATCTCAAGATATTTTGGAAGTTTGTCAGGCTCTTTTGCCCCGGTTAAAATTATGTTGTCTGACTTTAATTTATTGATTTTGTTAAATAATTTGCCTTTACCTACAAGTAAAAATTTTACTCCCTTTAGTGCTTTAGCAAACTCTAATATTTGGTGAACACCATACCACCTTTTAAAAGAGCCAGTATATACCACCACTATATCTTGAGGACTAATACCAAGTTTTGTTCTTAGTCCATAAGTGTTAATACCGGGTTTAAACTTTTTTGTATTTACTCCATTTGGGACTACATATATTGGTGTATGAGTGCGGGTAACTTTTTTAAGTGCTTCCTTTAATGTAAGGGTAGGTGTAATTATTGCACTTGCAGATTTAAACTGATTGATACGGTCAAGTTCAAGTAGTTTTCTATAAGTTTTGCTACACTTCTTTTCCTCAATAAACAAAGTGTTTACCTCAACTATTCGTGGGATTTTTAAACTCTTGGCTAAAATTCTACTAAATGGATTGGGAGCGCGAAATCGCTCATAAATTAAATCAGGTTTTTCTTTTCTAAGTGAATTTAATGTCTTTATATAACTTATCATATTTAACCACCACAAAAGGAAAGTATAAGGTTTAAATGAAAGTGTAAATCTTACATATTTAATTGGTAAATTGTTATAAGAACTATTCCATCTAAAAGGATTTAGAAGTTCAGGAATTCTTGGCAATGAATAAAGAATTACTTCATATCCTCTTTTTCTTAAGGCATTTATGAGTTCGCTTATATGCACGAATCCAGCATGTTTAGCCGGAATATGCACATCAAATGAAAAATAAGCAATCTTCATAAAGTTATCCTTAAATTTCCATGTATAGTTTTTTTAGGTTACGCGCGAGTATTAAGGGATGAAATCTGGTATTTACATAATTCATTCCAGCAAAATTGGGTTCCTTTTTTTGCAGGATTTGTCGAAGTGCCTGTTCAGTATCCCCAAGAGTACGGGCATAAAAACAGTAAGGAAATTTATAAGAACGAATGACATATTTCCCTCGTGCCAAAGCTTCAATTACTAAATGAGATAAGCCATCGTGTTTAGTAATTCTAATATATCCTTTTACTTTATTCCATATCTTTTGTTCCATATCTTCAATAAATCCTAAATATTTAACATTGGGTAATTGGGGACAATTCTTACCAGTGGTACCTACTATTAGGAATTCCACATCTTTTAATCTCTTGGCTAAAGCAAAGATAATCTTACTCCCATAAAATGTTTCCCTTGACTCCGGTATATAGGTAAACACTACTTTTCCAGGAGGCCAGATAGTTTTCATAGGACTAAAGGATAAGTCAGGTATCAGTGGAATTACTTTTGCTTTTATTCCTATAGTCCGAAGTTCCAATGCGGTAGCATAAAAATCTGTGCAATGGACATTGATTACTTTCTTTATCATTCTCCAGAGAATTCTCTTCCAAGGGGAAGAGAGAATTTGAAGCACATCACTCCCCATCCAATGAACTATGATTTTTTTATGCGTAAAGAGTTTAGTAATGACATAAGAAAAGGGATGAATATCTCCCCAAATATAATGAAGCACTTTTACTTCGGGTCTCCCAAGATTACGAAGTGTTAAAAATTTAGGAAAATCTCTTCTCAAGGCGAAAGGAAGACTGATTATTGTTTTTACACCGGCATGGGAGAGCCCTCGGCGAAGATTATGTAAATGGGGAGAGGTTCCTTTCCGGGTATCGTGAATGAGATAAACTTTGAGATGATTTTTAGGCATTAACTTTTATAATACTCATAATTACTACATCCCGAAATTTTCCTCTTTTGAGTATCTTGTCTCGTAAGAGTCCTTCTTTCTTGAATCCACATTTTTTATATAAGTTTATTGCCCTCTCATTATCAGCAAAGAGTTCCAAATAGACTCGATGCATATTTAATTTCTTAAACGCATAATCTACTATTTTTCTCACCAGTTCTTTTCCATAACCCTCACCTTGATATCCGGGAGCAATACAAAAGCCCACCTCGCAAGAGCGGTTAGCATTATCTATGTGGGTTATTTGAGTATATCCGATAAGACAATCAGCCTGAACAACAAATATGAGGTATTTTTTATTCTTTAAGTATTTTTGATACCATTTCTCCTGGTCTCTTTTTGAAATATGGACATCTGTGAATAAATATCTATTTATTTGAGGGGAGTTTCGTGCTTTTCTCAAGAACTCAAGGTGTTTTTTCTTTAAGAGCAATAAAGTGAAGTGCATTTTACCAGCCTTCGTTAATTATTCTGATTACTTTATAAACATCTTTCTTCGTTAATAATGTGTGCATAGGAAGAGAAATAATATTTTTTGCTGTTTTTATAGCGTTTTTTACATCAGCTTTACAATTTCTATACATAGGGAAAGTATTGTTGGGAATATAGTGGACTCCTGGAGCAATCTCGTTCTCTTTAAGTTTAGCTATAAGGTCGTCCCGTCTTTTTATTTGAATCACATATAAGTGTTGTGAAGTTATTACATCGGGAGAGACATAAGGTAAAGATATAATATCTGAATTGTGTAATTCCTGATTATAAATCCCAGCTAATTTTCGGCGATAAGCATTCTGTTCCTCTACTAACTTTAATTGTTCTATACCAATTGCAGCAGTGATATCGTTCATATGATATTTATATCCTAATTCCGGCACATCGTATTTCCAAGCATAGGAACTTGCCTTTCCTTTGTCTTCTTTGGTTCTACTATATGTATCCTTATTTATTCCAAGCCAGCGTAACTTTTTCAATCTTTCATATTGTTTTCCATCATTTGTAGTTACCATTCCCCCATCTCCAACAGGTAGATTTTTAACAGCGTGAAAGCTGAAACAAGTTAAACCAAGCGAACCTATTTTTTTACCTTTACATACTGAGCCACAGGCGTGGGCAGCATCTTCAATTACTCTTAGATTATGTTTCTTTGCTATCGCGTAGATTCTATCTAAATTGCAAGGATGTCCTCCGTGATGCATACAAATAATTGCCTTTGTTTTATTTGTAATCATTTTCTTAATAGACTCTGGACTTATACAATATGTTCTTGGGTCAATATCTGCAAAGACAGGTATTGCTCTTTGATATAGGATAACATGGTTTGTGGAAACAAAAGTAAGAGGAGTAGTAATTACCTCATCACCATCTTTGGTATCACTCACTATTAAAGCAAGGTGCAATGCTGAGGTACAGGAATTAGTGGCTACAGCATATTTAGCTCCAACATACTTGGCGAACTTCTCTTCAAATTCTGCTACTTTTGGGCCCAGACCAATCCAGCCCGACCTTAAGACTTTAGCAGTTGCCTCAATAGCCGCTTCAGATATATTAGGTTTAAATAACTGCATCTCCCTTCTTTTTCGCATATATTCCTGCCAATGTTTTCAACTTTATCTTTTTCACATCATTAAGGATTCTTTGAACGCTTTTTTCATAAGTATATTTCTTATAAACTTCCTGCTGACCCTCTAAAGCAATTTTTTCTCTCTCAGTTTCGTGAACCAAATAATATTTAATAAGTTCAATTAACTCCTTCTCACTTTTATACCAGAGTAAATGCTTTTGGTTAGCAAAAACCTTCTCTATCCCGTGAGTATAACGCTGAAGGTAGAAAGACCTTGCGGCCAAAGTGTTAGCCAAACGATTGGAAAAATATGCTTCTAACTTTACCCATTTATTGTCTAAAATTCCAAGGCATATTTTTGCCTTATTACAAACTTTACTAAATGTTCTACCGTAAACAGGTCTTCCATAGTTCAATCCAGTTCCCTCCCAACCATTGCCAAAAACCTTGAGATTGAAATTATTTGCTAATTTTTCTAATAATGGCAAGCGGGAAGCTTGGTTATTATTCCCGATGAAGACTATATCATAAGCCTTTTTACACTTTTGGTGATTAAAAATATCTGGGTCGGTGGGACAAGGCATATACTCAAAATTACTATGTCCCTTTTTCTTATTCAGTTTAATATGAGTCTTATTTGATACATATATATAGTCTACAACTTCTGCCAACCTAGAATGATACACTGAATATGATGCATCTCCATAAAATGCAGATATAGTGCAATTTAATTTCTGCTTAAACTTATACAGAAGTTGAGAAGAGACCATATTGTTTTTTACACTTCCACCTAAATGGATGTGTTCTGGCTCAAAACTCATTACTTTTTTGGCAATTAGCTCTTGGTTTTGTTGTCTGATATCAAATATTTTTACTTCACCAAATTTTTGGAAGTTTTTTAACCAGTAAAAGTTAGAATGTTCGGGAGCAAAATCATCAATGTAAAATATCTTTACTCCATTTTTAGTGTTTTTCACTTGAAAATATTTATACTTGTTTAATGCAAGTGTATGTTTAATGATGTCTCTGATAAGCCTTCGTAGCTGTCTAAGTTTATGAAGCAAAACTGCCTTTTTTAGTGTTCTCCGAATTTGATTGGTTTTTGTGGCTCCTGCGACAGGTTTTTTTGTTTTTTTTGCTATAATTTCAAATCCCAATGTTCCTCCGCCTCCCGGTGATATGTATATGCCTTGAGGGTCAATGGTATCCATTTGTAAAATTTCAAGCCCCCCAATACTTAAGAAGATAGCCTTTAAGCTCTCAGGAATAAATGCATGAATGTGTGTAGGGTCGCTTTTTAAAACATTGTGGTATCTTGCATCCGGGACCAAAACAATTAATAAACCATTTGGCTTCAAAATTCTCTTCCACTCTGTTAGTGCCTTTACTGAGTCCTCAAGATGTTCCAGTCCATGATTACATACGACATAATCCATTGTGTTCGGTTTAAATGGCAAATCTACAGCATCCCCAACAAGTTCAGGATTTACATTTTTTCCTCGAGCAATATCTACACCAATAGCAGTTGGAAGCACCTTGTCTTTGCCACAACATACATCCAATCCATTAAACTGGGGATTGTCTATCCATGGCTTTATAGAGTTTCTTGCAATTTCATTCATTTTTAGTATTTATTAAGTCCCCCAAGAACTGCTTTGCCCTTTCTTGCCAGGGATGAGATAGAGCTATTTTTTGGCCCTTTTTCATCAGTTCTAACCGTTCGTCGGGATTGTTAATATAAAAATCAATGAGTTTTCTCAAATGCTCTGCAGACTTATACTGTGGAACAGTGTCTCCAAAGATTTCTTTAATTCCAGAATTTTTATCCGAAATACAAAACCCACCACTGGCTAAGATGTCAAAAATTCTCACTGCTACAAATCCCTCATTTGCCATGTCTTCAAAATGGTCGTTTAGTGTAATCAAAGAGGAAGCGTATAGTTCATTAAGCCTCTGATTATCAAAATATGCTCCTCCGTAATATTTTTTGGGCAATATGTTCTTCCATCCATATCCCCATACCTTAAAATTATAAGCAGTTTCTCCAACATCTTGAATAATTTTTCGTCCGTAAGGTAATTCTGGACGGGCATTACCTACAAATACAATATCATACTTTATATCACTTACGATAGGTTTCTTGACTGTTGCTCCAAGCATCAATTTTGCTTCAAAACCCATCTGATTGATTTTGTTGATAAATGAAGATGATAAACAAAATATCTTATCATATTGTCTTAATAACTTTGGAGTAACCTCATCTGGATGACTGTATATCCAGATGAGGTTATAAGTAGTTTTAGGTAATTTGGTTTGCCTGCCAAACAAATGGATAACAATATTCGGATATTCGTCTGTAACAATACATCCCATTTCTCCAAATACTTTAATTAGTTCATACTTAACCCAGTAATCACCATATTGTAGGCGAGTATATAAATTTCGCTCAAAGTCAGACGTGGCTTTTATGGCTATTCTACAATTCAGCAATGACCTTTTTAACCTTTTCATTTTCTTCGGGTGGATTAAAGGAAAAATCGTTGTTAGAAAACATTTTCTCAAAATTCGCTTTCTTATTGGTAATATATGTATTGGGAAGTTAATTGCCTCTTTCATGTTTTTATTCTGTTTTCTATCCCTAATGAAGCAAGGATAAATCTTAAGTCTTTAAATATAGCATATCTTGAAAACCTTTGAGCCAGGAAAATAAAGCCAAAGTAAGTTACGATACCAGCAAATGTAGAGATAAGAAATGCAATTAATTGGAATGGCCCAAGTAATAATTTGAGAGCAGATATAATGGCAGACATTATAACCGTGCCCACCAAAGGGGGCCAGAGTATTGAGAGATAGTCATTTATTTTAACCTTGATTTCTTTGAAAGTTCCTAAAAGCCACACGGGGATGCTGAGACAAATACCTAAAAGGACAGATAGGGCGGTGCCTGCAATTCCATATAATATAGTTAATGGATATATGATAGCAGCAAGAATTATCACTCTAACAAGAACCATTTTAAATGTTATATCTGGTCTTCCTATGCCGTTAAACAAAGCACCACTGGTATCAACGGTAGTTTTAATCATCATTGTAATAGCCAGTATCTTTAATGCTGGAACCATAGGCAACCACTTTTCTCCCAAGAAGATTCTGGTAAATTCTGGACCAAGTATGAATATTCCACCTGCAAGAGGTATGGCAAAGAAAGTAACAAATTTTAATACTTTTAAATAAGTGTTTCTCAGTTTAGGAATATCGTCCTGTAGCTTTGAGTAAGTTGGAAATGCCACTCTTGATATTACACCAATTTCTGAGCCCGGAAGAGATGCAAAACGAAAAGCTAACTGGTAAAAACCAAGTGCCGTTACCCCCAGGACTTTGCCAAGAAAACCATCATCTCCCTGAGTAGCTAAAAAAGTCACTATGCTGCCACCCAAAAGCCATTTGCCGAAAGTAAACAATTCTTTAGCTTTGCCCATTTCAAGTTTGATATGAGGTCTATATGGGTGAATAAAATATGAAACAATACATCTCACAACTCCACCAGCAAGCAATCCCCAAACCAATGCCCAGACGCTTCTTAAGATAAAAGCCAGAGTGATAGCCACTCCCACATCTGCCAGGATTCCACTTAATTGATAAATAAATTGTTTATTAAACTCCAATTCTTTTTTGAAGTAAACTATGCCGATATTTGCAAAGCCATCTAACAAGAGTAAAACTCCAACTATCCTGACAATGAGTTTTGCTTCCGGAACCTTAAAAAAGAGTGCGACGAGTGGTGCTGTGAAAAACAATATGGCAAATAAAATAATGCCTCTAAGAGCTGAAACAGTCCAAGCAGTATCCAGGTACTCGTTGGTGTTTTCCTTTTTTTGAATCAAAGCACTCTTAAACCCTGTCTGAGAGAAAACCTCTAATGCGGCTATCACCAATAGGGTAATTCCAAATAGTCCAAAGTCGTTTGGTGCCAGAAGTCGTGCCAGAATAATTGTACGGACAAACATAAATAAGCGATTAGTAATTTGTAGTGCAAACACCCAAGCTCCACTGCGGATAGCACGCTGGGTAAGACTCCCTCTGGGTTCAAGAAAGTTGTCCATATTATCTCTTTAATATAAGCCCACTTTTATATATTGTCAATAGATTTATATTGCTCATCTCTTTACTTCCGCGTAGACTTTTAATGTCTCTCGTGCTATTTTGTCCCATCCATATTTCTTGACTGTCTCTTCCCCTTTGAGGCTAAAGAACTCTCTTTTTCTTTCATTTTTTAATAATTCAATGATTGCATTCGTTAGGGCTTCTTTATTATTAGGTTTTATCGATATTCCATCTATATTGTTTTTTAAGAATGAAGGAGCTGCTCCTACTTTTGTTGCTATAACAGGAATTCCTGATGCCATCGCTTCTAAATTAACAATCCCAAAACTGTCTGCTATTGAGGGGAAGATAAATATTTTTGCTCTTGAGTAAAGGTTTAAAATTTCTTCTTCAGTAATATTGGTTTTTAATTCTATCCTTTCTTCACCCACTATCATTTTGTTCAGTTTGGCATAATATTTTTTATCAAATACTTTACCTGCTATAATGAATTTAAGATTAGGATTAAGTTTTAATATAGATTTAGCAGATTCTATCAATATATGGAAGCCCTTATTCCAGGCATATCTTCCTATACATAATATTAAGTCTTCTTCTTTCCTTACTATGTGAGAAAACTTATTATAATTAATTCCATGGATTAGAGAATTTACTATTTTTTTTCTATCAAATCCCAGAGATATAAGCAACTCTCTATATTGGGATGTGGAAGCTATAACTTTAACTACTTTTCTTGAAATATATTTGCAGATGCTTCTAAGTAAAAATCTCCTTAGCAGCGAATGCATAAATGTCTCTGAATTCTCAAATATAGCTACTGGTGATAAAATTGTAGGGCATTTTACATATTTTAATATTGAAAGAAGCATTGGAAATTGAAAAAAACCATAAAGATGAATGACATCTACTTTATGCTCACAAAGGTCTTTTACTAAGTCCCATGAATACAGTTGAGGATGAATTAATTTGCAAAGAGAGAATATTTTTGGAGTATATCTTTTTACAACTACTCCATCTTTTATTCCTTTGAAATCATTACAAATTTTTTTGCCTGTCCCTAATTCTACATTAGTAGTAAATACAGACACATCACATAATTTTGTAAGAGACTCTGCCATTGAAGAACTTACATATTCTAATCCTCCCTTAGAAGGTGGATAAACTGGTGAATAAATTGCTACTTTCATTTTAATTCGCTACTTTTTACCTTATAAATATAGATATAACCAAGGGATGACTTATATACTTTCATAAAGAAATTGGGAAATGAGTCTAAAACAGGTTGTATGAATAAATTACTCAAGTCCTCGTTAATTGTTGTCCCTGCAAAAGGTGCTTTTATTACATAGTCAATTTTATTCTCGTTTACCCAATTTATCTTTTTGTCTAAGTTCAAGGTTTTAAGCCAAGCAATTGTATGGCGGTCTGTATAGAGATAGAACTGATTGGGATTTATACATCCCAAAATTGCATTTCTTGGAGTATTAGATTTTATCCAATTCCAAGCATGTATAAATTCTGAATCTCGGATTTTATATCTTTCTTTCCTTCCTGCAAGATATAAATCTAATTTTAAGGCGCCAATAGTTATAAATACCACAAGAACACTCAACACAACGCTCTTTTTTAAATGTAATTTATTGCAAAGTAAGCTTATGCCTTTCAAGAAGTAATAAAATAAAAACGGGCCAAGTGGAATAAGAAACCTATCAGATGGCCAGGGATAAAAACAGAGTCCCAATATATATACAATAACATATATTTCAAGTACACCAATAGACTTTTTAATAGAAGATATAAAACCATAAATAGCCAAGCCATTAAGTATCAAACCAATTATTCGTGGTATAACAGGATTAGATAGACCTGTAAACTTTGTGAAAAAGAGCATAATCTTATTTATTGGACAAAAGAGCCCAAGTATACCATAGGATATAAGTGTCCAACTATTCTCAAATATTCGTTTTCCAAAATCTATTACAGTGAGAGGACCTGGAATGGAAATTTCAAAACTCTTACGAAGAAATCCAGTGACAGGAGCTTTCCCTTTAAAGATATAAAATATGCAAATAAAGCTTAATACCAGAGAAACAGTGGTAAATAAGGCAAATTTTTTCCAGTATCGTCTATGTGCCAGAAAATAGCCTGTTGCAAAAATTAATATACTTCCAACTGCTCTTGTACAAAAAGTAATAATAATCCCTAAGCTCAACAAAATCAAGTAAACAGGACTTGTTTTGCTGTTTATCTTGCTTGCAAAAAGAAGGACACTTACACTGAGGACTGAGTAAAGCATCTCAGTCATAATTTGTGTTGAAATACTCACTCTTAAAGGAGTAATTGCAGCTAATAATCCTGCACTTAAGGCTATCCATTGTATAGTGTGATTTGATATGAACTTAATAGCTAATATTGTAAAAATAAGAGAAAAAATTATAGATATAAATTTCATAGCAAGTACATTCTGTGGAAAAATGGGGAATACCTTCCATACTCCGGAAAGAACTAATGGATAAAATGGTGGTATGTTAATTTTAATTGGATTATGGGGAAGATTGATTGGTCTATATCCATTACCGGTAGCTATTGATTTTCCAAGTGTAGCATACAAAGCATCGTCACCACTAAACCCCATTAAAGGAGTTAATGTAGCAACATATAGGATAAAAGAGATTACGACAAGAGCTATTATGCTTATCAACCACCACTTGCGTGAAGTTCTCATTAAATGGGTGATATAAAAGACAAAATTTATTACTTATGAATAAATTGTTCCTAATTGCTTGGCTATTTTTTTCCAATTATATTTCTGTTCAACAGATTTTCGGGCACTTTTTTTAATTTTTTCATTTACTTCTTTGTTTTGCAAAAGTTGCACAGTCTCTTTGACAAAATCTTTTGTAGTATCTGCAATAAGAATGTTTTTGCCATGGACGACATCTATGCCTTCACAGCCAATAGAGGTTGAAACTACAGGTTTTTCCATAGCCATTGCTTCAAGGATTTTAAGTCTTGTGCCACCACCTGCTCTTAATGGAACTATAAAAACTTCACATCGCTCAATATAAGGTCTTACATCAGATACATAACCTTCTACTATTACATTTTTGTATTTCTTTAGTTTATTTTCAAATTTAGGAGTAATTTTTCCAACTATGTGTAATTTTACATCTGGTATTTCTTTGTTTATTAATGGTAAAATTGAATTTATAAAGTAAATTACTGCATCTTTATTTGCTTCATAAAGTAAAGAACCAACCCAGAGTAGTGAATTAGGTTCCGGCGGAATTACTGAAGGAGAAAAATATTCAAGAGATACGCCATTTGGAATTACTGATATATTTAATTCTGGTTCTATGGCAGATAATGTTTCTTTATCTCTCTCGGATACCGTAATTATGTGGTCAAATTTCTTGGCTAATTCTGGTTCCCAGTAACACATTCTTGTTGAATCAATGAAAAAGGCAAGTTTTCGTCCACCAGGTCTTGATGCTTTAAACATTCTTGGAAATCTTAAAAATTCAAGATTATGGACAGTAAGTATTTTACGAACATTAAACTCTTTAATGACATCAAGATAAAGCCCCATATATGAATGCTCAATTTGAACAAGAGAGTAGGAGCGAGGTGACCTCGCCCTTACTTGAAGCAAGTTTTTAATTTTTTCTGCCATTTTGGGAAAGAAAAGGAATTTTGCTGAAATTGGAGTATTAGAGAATAAAGCCGGGGCAAGTTTTACAAATCTTTTCATACTATATTTGTTTACTTTAACAAGTTCAATGACTTCACAGTATTTTTGTAGGGGCGATTCATGAATCGCCCCTACAGGAGAATCGCAAAGTGAAATAAGTGAAATACGGTGATTTTTAGAAGTATGTTTTATAAGATTAAATAATCTTATTTTGTGTCCATCATCTAAAGGATAAGGAAATTTAGGTGTTATTATTAAAATATTCATTTTACCAATTCTTCTATGGCGTTTACTAACTTATTCCATTCAAACTTCTTTTTTTCTTTTTTTATATTTTTTATAAATTCTTTCCCTTTGTTATCTTTATAAAATGATATAATAGCACGAGCTAAAGCTTTTGGGTTTTCGGGTGGAACGACAAACCCAGCTATTCCATTTTTTACAACTTCCGGAATTCCTCCTACTTTAGTGCTTATTACAGGTTTATCAAAGCCATAAGCAATTTGAATTATAGCACTTTGGGTAGCAGAAATATAGGGTAAAACTACAACATCTGCTGATGAGAAGTATAAATTAACATCTTCATTTGGAATATATTTATCAATTATTTGCACTTTTTTTATAATATTAAGTTTTTTAATTTCTTTAAGATAGTTTTCTTTATTTTCCCAAAATTCACCTACAATTAAAAGATTTACATCATATTCTTTTAACACTAATGGCATAGCTTGAATAAGATATATTAATCCCTTATATTTTCGCACAAAACCAAAATAAAGAATAACTTTTCCAGAAACATTTATTTTCTTTTGAGCTTCATCTTTTGAAATATTTTTATATTTAAAAAAGTCATAAATTGGAAGCGGATGTTTTTTTATATATGCATTTGGCTTTATTTCCTTTAGAGCTTTTAAACCCTTTTTCGAATGAACAATGAAATAATCCACCTTGCCAAAGGTCAGTTTCGTAAGGATATTTTCTCCTAACATTCTTTCATGAGTTTTTACATTATGGCATATCATTAAAATCTTAATTTTTGTGAACTGTTTTAATAGATATATAATAATTAAAAATTGTAATGCAAAAAATGGAGTAATCCAATTAAAAATGAACATATCGGGTATACTTTTTTTAGCTCTTGTAACTATGTAAAACCAAGTCATTGGGTTATATGGGTTAAAAATTGGTTCATTTTTTATTTTAAGGGGTATTTTACTTATGTCAAGTTGATTTTTACCAGGGAATAAAAATGAAGGATATTGATGTTTAAAAGAGATGAATTTAACTTGATATTTTTCTCTTAAACTTTTCACAAGCAAGGTTGTATAATGAGCTATACCACCTCTAAATGGATAAGTTGGTCCTAAGACCCAAATTTTCATTGTATTTTGCATATAAATAGTTGATTCAAGTTAAATTCAAATTTTTCATATACAACTATTTTAAATTTTACCTCCTGAAGTAATTCTTTCATTTTTTGATAGGAATATAGGCAATAGTGTCTCTCTGCCGCATCTTTACTTGTCAGTCCAAGGTTAACCCCTATTCTATGAATTTGATTACCAATGGGTAGGAGAGTAGTGATAATTAAATTTCCTTCTTCATTAAGTAAATGATGGCATTGTTTAAAAATATTTCTTGGATTTTTTAAATGTTCTATTACAGCAATCATTGTTATTGTATCAAATTTTTTGCCAAAATTGGGTAATTTATCAACTTCAATATTACATTGATAAAATTTATATATTGGATATTTTTTCTCGAGCCATTTAACATATTCGCGATTTAACTCAATACCCGTATAGGAATAATTTTTATTTAAATAAGTAGATAACAACGCCGAACCACATCCAAGGTCTAAAATATTAAATTTTAGATACGGCTTTATAACATTGATTCGTCTTTCACGAAGATAGGGAGTAAGTAATGAACTCATTGTTGAATAAATATTGATAACTCACAAAGGTTTAAAGTTAGTTTTTATACTATCTTAAATGCTAATGGTTGTCAAGATTTTTGTTTGACATAAAGGAAAACAATAGCTTATTGAAGTTTTAATTTTTAAGCAGGTGAAACAATTTGAATTTTGTTAATAATTTTCAATCAAGATATACTATTGGGGATTAATTTTAAAGCGGAGGACGGGACTCGAACCCGCAACCATTCCGATTGGAAAGCAAAACAGCGGGAGACGGGGCTCGAACCCGCGACACTCGGCTTGGAAGGCCAATGCTCTACCAACTGAGCTACTCCCGCACTTGTAATCGGAATACTCTACCAATTGAGTTACCTCCGCATAAAATTTGGGCAGGGAAGGATTCGAACCTTCGAAGGCATACGCCAACAGATTTACAGTCTGCCCCCGTTGTCCACTTGGGTACCTGCCCAAAAAACTGGTAATTGGTTATTAGCTCAATACATAACCATTTCATAATAATCTGTGCCTATTTGCTGATAGCCAATTACCGTTTATCAATTTCAAGCTGGTAGATAGATTTTACTTTGCTCTAGTGATTATCTTGGTAAAAGCCAACAGAGGAAATCAATTCCTCTTGATAGACAAAAGTAGCCGGCAATCGGATTCGAACCAATGACCTGCTGTTTACAAAACAGCTGCTCTACCACTGAGCTATGCCGGCCCATCAAAAACTCTATCCTTGAGCCATACTTACTCTGTAGCAATTATATTAGACTTTTAAAAATTGTCAAGATTTTTTTAAAAAGACTTGACAAAGGAACAAATAGTTTATATATTTGAGATAAAAGGAGGGATTATGAAAAAAGAATATCTTTTAACCCCGGGTCCCACTCCAGTTCCTGATGCAGTTAGATTGGCTGAAGCACAGCCAATTATACATCACAGGACAGCTGAACATGCGGAAATCTTTAGAAGAGTATCAGAAAATTTAAAGCTTATTTTCAAAACAAAGAATGTTGTTCTTACTTTTGCTTCATCTGGAACAGGAGCTATGGAAGGGGCAATAATTAATACTTTATCTCAGGGTGATAAAGCATTAGTTATAAGAGGTGGTAAATTTGGCGAGCGATGGGCTGAAATATGTGAAGTTTATGGAGTTCGGGTAATTCCTGTAGATGTAGAATGGGGCGATACAGCAAAACCACAGGTGATTGAAGACTGTCTTAATAAGGAACCAGATATTAAAGCAGTATTCACTACTCTTTGTGAAACATCAACTGGCACTCTGTCTCCAATAAAGGAGTATGGTGAGATTATAAAAAAAAGAGATAATACCTTACTTGTGGTTGATGCTATCTCTGGACTTGGGGCTTGTGATATAGAGGTTGATAATTGGAATGTTGATATTTGTGTTTCAGGCTCCCAGAAAGGACTTATGTTGCCACCAGGACTTGCATTTGCATCAGTTAATGAAAAAACGTGGAAATTTGCTGAAACCTCAAATCTTCCTAAGTATTATTTTGATTGGAAAAAGGCAAAAAAGTCTCTTGAAACAAAAGGGCAAACGCCTTATACGCCCGCAATTTCATTGGTTATTGCTCTGGACCAGTCGCTTAAGATGTTGAAAGAAGAAGGAATTGATAATGTCTTAAAACGACATAACAGACTTGCAGATGCCACAAGAGCTGGAATTAAGGCACTTGGACTCGAACTCCTTTCAAAATACCCTGCCAACGCAGTCACTGCAGTTAAGGTACCAGATGGAATTGATGGATTGGAACTTAAAAAGATACTTGATAATAAGTATGGTGTTAAAGTCGCTGGTGGACAGGCTCACCTTAAAGGTAAGATATTCAGAATTGCTCATTTAGGATATATGGGAACATTTGATATCATTACTGCCATATCTGCTGTTGAAATGACTTTAAAAGATATGGGACATCCAGTTGAGATTGGAAAAGGTGTGAAATCAGCAGAAGAAATTCTAAGAGGATAAATAGGAGGCAAAATGAAAGTTCTTATAGCAGACCCAACTTCACCTCAAGCAATTGAGGAAATGAAATCAGCAGGAGTGGATGTGCAGGATTTATCTGGCGTCCCAAAAGAGGAACTGCCAGAGAAAGTCAAAGACTTTGATGTTATGGTTGTAAGAAGCGCTACTAAAGTTAGGAAAGAAATGATTGACAAGATGGAGCAAATGAAACTTATTGTAAGAGGCGGTGTAGGACTTGACAATATAGATGTAGATTATGCAACTACTAAAGGAATAAAAGTTACCAATACTCCTCTTGCATCATCATCGTCTGTAGCTGAAATCACGCTTGCTCATATGTTTGCACTTTCAAGACATATTGCAAGAGGCACACAATCCATAAAAGAGGGCAAATGGGAGAAAAAGATATTGAAAGGAATTGAATTATCTGGCAAGACACTTGGAATCATAGGTATTGGAAGGATTGGGAAAAAGCTTGCTAAAAAGGCAACTGCTCTTGGAATGAATGTTGTTGGTTATGACCCCTATGTTAAAAATGTGGAGGGGGTAGAATCGGTAGATTTCGATACTTTACTTAATACATCAGATTATATATCTCTTCATATACCTTTTACTCCTGAAACCAAGCATCTCATTGGAAAGAATGAATTTGAAAAAATGAAAGATGGAGTAATTATTATAAACTGTGCCCGGGGTGGAGTAGTTGACGAACAAGCATTGCTTGAAGCTCTTAAAAGTGGAAAAGTGGGAGGAGCTGGGCTTGATGTCTTTAAGACTGAACCACCACCTAAAACTGAACTTATGGAGCTTCCTAATGTTACTTTTACTCCACACATCGGAGCCGCAACTAAAGAAGCCCAGTCAAGAATCGGTAAAGAGGTATCAAAAATCGTCTGTGAATTTGCTAAAACATCTTAAAAAATGAACCACAGAGGACACAGAATAATATTAAATATCAAAATTCAAATATTTGAATTTCTTTGACTCTGTGAACTCTGTGGTTAGATATTTTACATAACATTCAAAAAAATGGGGGGTAATATGAAAAATATTTTAGTAACTGGTGCTGTTGGGCAGATAGGGTCAGAATTAGTAGAGAAACTTAGAGAAAAGTATGGTAATAATTCTGTTATAGCAGCTGGCCATAAGACACAACCAACAGAAGGGATGCGTAAAGCAGGTCCCTTTGAGTTTGTTAATATTCTTGATAAAGAGGCTCTTGAAAAATTTATTGTGAAATATAATATAGGCACTTTTTATCATATGTCTTCTATCCTTTCAGCTGTGGGTGAGCAAAAGCCGCAACTTGCATTTCAGGTAAATATATTAGGACTTTACAATGTATTAGAGATAGGACTTAAATATAAACTTGAAAAGATTATTATTCCAAGTTCAATTGCTGTTTTCGGACCAGAAACCCCGAGAGACAATACTCCTAATGAAACAATTTTACTTCCCACAACTATGTATGGTATTACCAAAGTGACTGGTGAACTTTTAGGCAATTATTATTTCCGCCGCTTTGGGTTAGATGTGAGAGGCTTGAGACTTCCTGGAATTATTAGTTATAAGACATTACCTGGTGGTGGAACCACAGATTACGCTGTTGAGATATATTATGAGGCAATAAAACATAAAAAATATACTTGTTTTGTGCGTGAAAATACGGTTCTCCCTATGATGTATATGCCTGACTGTGTGAAGGCAATTATAGATTTGGCTGATGTACCATTATCTAAATTAAAACATCACACTGATTTTAATGTCACTGCAATGAGTTTCTCTGCTGGAGAATTGGCTGATTCAATTAAAGAGATAATACCTGAATTCACCTGTGAATATAAGCCTGACTTTAGGCAAGCTATTGCTGATTCCTGGCCCAAATCTTTAGATGATTCAGCAGCACGAGAGGAATGGGGCTGGAAGCCAGAATACGACCTCCCCAAAATGACAAAAGATATGATAGAAAAATTATCCCCGAAATTGAAAGCTTGACAATGCCACAAAATTTGATTATATTAACATTAACAAATCAAAGGAGAAACTTTTAGATAATGAATAATATACTTCAGAAAATAAGAGAATTGTTTAGTGAGGGTAAATATGAATTAACACTTCATGCTATAAAGAGAATGGATGAGAGAGGAATCTGGTTGGATGAAATCTCATCTGCAATAATGGAAGGTAAGATTATTAAGTCGTATCCTAATGACCGACCATATCCTTCTCATCTAATTCAAGGTTATACCAGAGGAGAGTCTCTCTATATTCTATGTGCTCTTGGTGAAGAGATGCTTTATATTGTAACAACTCATTGGCTTACCCCAAAAGAATGGGTTACACCGTGAGAAGGAGGAGATAATGCGTAAAGATTTATGTGCTTTATGTGGTGGAGAGAAAGAAGAGATGGTAACACAAATTGAGCGCTGGCGTGATGAAAAGCTTTATGTATTCAGGAAAGTAAAGGCAAAAGTTTGCAAAAAGTGCGGCGAAATTTATATACCTGCAGAAAGTGAGAAAGCGATGGAGGAAAAAATAAGGAAGGCAAAACCAATAGAGGTTATAAAAGTGCCGGTCTATGCGTTATAGATAGCACCTGTTTTTTAAAAACTTGATAAAACCTAATATATTATCAAATTAAAGGAGAAAAGTGAGTTATTTCATTACATACCCCGGTTGGAGAGACCTGTTTCGCTAAAGGCGGGCTGGAGTATTTTTGTTAGGGGATGGGTATGCATAATATAAAATTTGTAGTGCGAGGCTTCAATTGGAGTGCAGTAGCTTGCTACTGCTTGGTTAGATCCGCACTTTATGCACAGGCACCTGATACGCTGTGGACTAAAACTTATGGCGGAAGTGATTGGGCCTTTGGCTTTTCAGTGCAGGAGTGTGCTGGTGGCGGGTTTAAGGTTGCTGGGGAAACATACTCTTTTGGTGCAGGCTATTATGATGTGTAGTATCTTTAAGTGATGGTTACAATATTTGGATAAAAGAGCAAAGGCAAAATTATGGAAGCTGTAAATAAAGAGAATAACATTTATCAAAAAGCTCAAAAAAAGATTTGACAAAAGAGGTGAGAAGTAATAAAATAAAAATAGGAGCAGATAAGATGAGAAGCAAAGGGGAGATGATAGAAAAAACAATTTTAGGGGATAATTTTACCAGGAGAGGAAGTGAAAGAGAAGAGGTTCTGGTATGTCAATTTGTAACCATATCTTAAAGCCAGGATATATTTGAAATGGGTTTATGAAGGTATCTTGAATTTTACACAAGATATCTGATATAACCAAAAATATAGAGAAAGGGGGTTTTGAATGAGAAAAATATCACCAATGCTATCGGTTATTATTGTTTTGATGTTATGTACAAGTCTTATTTCTTGTGGTAAGAAAGAAAAAGAAATCTCGAAAGGACATACAGAGGAGGAAAGGATAGCGCAAGAAATTGCTAGTCATTGGCTTGAATTGGTGGATTCGGAAAATTATGGTGAAGCATGGGATAAAGCAGCAGGATATTTGAAGAGTGCAGTAACAAAGGAGGAATTTCAGAGTTCTTTAAGTGGAGTTAGGAAACCTCTCGGAAAATTAATTAGCAGGATTGTTAAGTCAAAAAAATATTGCAAGTCATTGCCTGGTGCTCCAGATGGAGAATATGTTGTCATGGAATATGAGACTTCTTTTGAAAAAAAGAAAAGTGCTATTGAGACCGTCAGTCCTATGAAAGATAAAGATGGTAAATGGAGGGTTTCAGGGTATTACATTAAGTAGCAAATAGGTGGTTAGAAGACAAGTCTATAAAGGGTCGCATCTTAAAATTTAAGATTTTTCTTGACAAATGTTAAAAACTGTGGTAGAGTTCAAATAGTAAAGATCCATAGGGTCGCGTCTTGACATTAGACATTAATAATCTTTCTTTCTATTTTCTCAATCTTGCTTTCAGCTGTTTTGTCCTTCTCTAACCGCTTTGTTGCTTTAGATACAGCCGAATAATTTATCCCAATTTAATATTGAAATGGTTCGAAACAATAATATCGATAGCTACTCCATTTATAGTTTTCGGGCCTTTCTACAGTTAAGTCTTGCCATATTAATGCCCTAAAGCAAAAAATCTATTTGTAATGACATGAAAAGAGGAGACATTTTAGCTTTGCGATAACAAAGAAAATAAAAAAAACTTGACAAATTTGATTTTTTATGTTACGGGTAGCTTAATTAATATCCTTGTTAATTGTAACAAAGAACCAGGCTACTATTCAGCCAAATGGGATGCTGGAGACTACCTAGGAGGTATCTACTTTGTAAAATTTTCAGCTGGAGACTATGTAGAGACAAGGAAACTAATTCTAATGCATTAACCCTTTTAAAAATTAAAAATCAAAATGCAAAAATTAAAAAGTTTCTGTGTGAATCTATTTTATCTGTGGAAATTTGTGTGCCGATGTTTTTAGGAAAACTAAATCTATTAGGGCAAACACGCAGGTTCGCCCCTACATATGACTGTTTGGACTGGGTTAAAACCAAACCAATAAGGGATTTCTTTATAAGAGCTTACATTTAAAATAATTATATCAGCATCTTTGCCGAGCTCAAGACTTCCAATCCGATTACCAAGTCCAAGTGCATAAGCAGAATTTATAGTAGATGCGATTATTGCCTGAGCTGGAGTAAGTTTCAATAAAATACAGGCAAGTCCAATGATTATTGGCATAGACAGTATTGGAGAACTTCCAGGATTAAAGTCACTCCCAATAGCAATTGGTATCCCGGCATCAATGAGCTTTTTCACAGATGGCTTATGACCTAAAAATAGACAGGTCCCTGGAAGAAGGACTGCAATAGTCTCTGCTTTCTTCATTAACTTAATTCCTTGAAAACTTGGATAAACAACATGGTCTGCAGATATTGCACCTATTTCACCAGCAAGTTCACTACCTCCAGAGCTACTGAGTTCATCTGCATGAATCTTTGGCTTAAGTCCAAATTTAAGTCCGCACTGAAGAATTTTTTTTGCTTCTTCTTTTGTAAAAACTCCTTTCTCGCAAAAGACATCACAAAATTTGGCAAATTTGCTTGCCTTTGGAATCATTTCATTTATTAATTCCTGTATATACTCTCCCTTTTTTTTCTCGGGCGGTATCTCATGAGCTCCAAGAAATGTTGGAATGAGGGTTATTGGTTGTGCATCATTTAGTTTTTTTATTACTTTAAGGATTTTAAGTTCGTCTCTTAAAGAAAGCCCATAGCCTGACTTTACTTCCATTGTTGTAGTTCCCCAACAAAGGGCATAATTTAACCTTCCCATCGCACTCTCAAAAAGCTCTTTTTCACTGGCTTCTCTTGTGGCATTGACTGTGTTTATTATTCCACCTCCACAATTTGCTATTTCCTCATAGGTTTTGCCTTTTATTCTAAGTTCAAACTCATTAGCCCGTGAGCCACCAAAAATAAGATGAGTGTGAGGGTCTATAAATCCAGGCATAACTACTTTTCCCTTAGCATCAATTTCCTTTTTGGCTAGCTTTGGGAGCCCAATATTTGAGATTTTACCACCTTTTATTGATATACTTGCATTCTTGAGAATGCCAAGTCCTTCAATTGGATTTAAAGTAATAAGTTCACTTGCATTTAAAATTGACAAATCTTCCATTTTAAAAATAACTCAAGACATCCTGAGGTAAAAATATTTTTTTGTCAGTAATTATGCCAGTAAAATATTCTAAAGGAATTGCTTCAAAATAAAAGTTTAAAATTTGGATACCTTCTTTATCCCAAATTTCATTTGGCTCTTTGGAAGCTTCTTTAAAAGGCGTGTCTTTATTTGACAAGAATTTATCCATTCCACAAATTACATAGCATGGAATTTCAAATTCTCTTGCTAAAAGTGCTATCCCAAAAGTGCCTACTTTATTTATTACTGAATCTTCAGTAACTCTGTCTGCACCAAGTAAAACAATATCAACATCCTTTATAAATTTGGATACCTCGGCATCTGTGATAAAAATAACTTTTAAACCTTCTTCGCCTGAGGCGGATTGTAATTTCAAAGCTAATTTTCTACCTTCAAAGTTAGGGCGTGATTCTGGAACAAAAACTGAAAGCACGGAAAATTTGCATAAAACCTCAAATACAGTGCTACTATAACTATAGGTAAGAATAATCTTTTTATCTTTTAACACTCTTGTTACATTCTTAATTAAAGTTTTAAAATTTATCTCAGTACTCAGTATTTCTTTTATCTTTTCATTAATAAGTTTCGGCTCTTGCAAGTCTTTAATTTCACTAATTATTAAATCAACCATTACTTTAATTGGCGCCATAGAAGGTCTAATAGAAAAGAGTTGATTTAAAAAATTGAATAACTCTTCTTTTAAATAAGGTCTTGAAATAAATTCAAGAATAGCTCTTTTGGCAAATTTTTTAAGCTCACTCGCCCCGGATTCTTTGTCAGATTTTATTTGTTGAAGTAAATCCATTATGAAATTATAATCGCCACAGAATCTTAAATAAATCCTAAATCCGAAGCACGAA
>JAGMCI010000013.1 GCA_023129325.1 Caldifarciminota bacterium | reverse complement strand
AAGCACGAAATCCTAAACAATATCTAAATTCTAAATCACAATTTTCCAAACAGTTTTGTTTAAACTTTAAGATTTGAAATATTCGGATTTGTTTAGAATTTCGAATTTAAGATTTCTCATCTTTGTCTGTGTTTATCTTTCTCATCCGAAGGCTGATCAGCCTCTGGCTGATAATCTGTGTGAATCTGTGTGCTATTTTTTAAAAATACTTACCTATTGCATTCAAATTATATAATAATTTTCTTTTTTTGCAAGGTTTTTTTTCTTGACAATTAGAAAAAGTAGTATATAATCCCGAACTATGAGACCAAAGATAAGAGTCAGCGCTATAATAATTCTTGTGACTCTAATTCTCGCTGCCTGGCAACTTTCTTATACTTGGCGATATGTAAAAATGTCACCTGAAAAAAAGGAGTTGATTCCAAAATCCGCACTTAAAAAACTCAGGGATAAAGCTATTCGCCTCGGGCTTGACTTGCAAGGAGGGATGCACATTGTATTAGAAGTTGATGTCTCAAAACTCACAGAAGATGAACGTAAGGGTGCCAGAGACAGAGCACTTGAGATATTAAGAAACAGAATTGACCAATTTGGCGTCTCAGAACCAAGCATAGCAAAACAAAGTGCTAATCGCATCGTTATCCAGCTCCCTGGTGTTGTAGACCGTGTTCGGGCAAAGGAACTTATTGGCAGAACAGCACAACTTGAGTTTAGATTGATAGAAAAAGGCGAAACCACAGATGAAATATTGAAAAAAATAGACGAACTTGTATACAAAAAACAGCTTGGGGAAGCTGAAGATACCTTAGAAGTTTTTGAAAATCCTCTTCTTTCCCTTTTCTATAGACGAAGAATAGCAGAGCGTGATATTACTTTATTTAATGAATATCTTAATATTGATGGAGTTTCTCAAATTATTCCCACAGATGACGAGCTTCTATGGAGTAAACCTGCTGAAATTGAAGGTGAGCGATATTTGGAACCCTTGCTCGTAAAAAAGAAAGTTTGTCTAAAAGGAGATGCAATTGTTGACGCTCGGGCTGCAATTGGAACTCCGAAAAATCCAGTTGGCTCAAGGGTAGACCTTACTATGACCACGCAGGCCAGGAGAAAATGGGCTCGCATAACAGGTGCCAATGTTGGACGCCGAATCGCCATAGTCCTGGATGGTATCGTTCAATCGGCACCAGTAGTAATAGAGCGTATCGCAGGAGGAAAATCAATGATTGAAATGGGTGCTTCCCCTTTTAAAGAAGCACAGGATTTGGCACTCATTATAAGGTCAGGTGCCTTGCCAGCTCCTGTTAAGATTGTGGAAGAACGCTCAGTAGGCCCATCATTAGGAATAGATTCAATTAAAAGTGGTGTAAGGTCTATGTATATTGGAGGTATTGCAGTTCTCCTCTTTATGATTATATATTACGCAGCTTGCGGTGCATTAGCTGATTTTATCCTTTTCTTTAACATCTTATTCTTACTTGCTATTTTATCAGGCTTCAGCGCTACACTCACTCTCCCGGGAATTGCTGGAATCGTATTAGTGATAGGCGCCGGAGTTGATGCAAATGTTTTAATATTTGAACGCATAAGAGAAGAGCTTGCAGCTGGTAAAACAACAAGAGCAGCAATTGATGCTGGATTTAGAAGGGCATTTAGAACAATTATTGATGCCAATGTTACTACATTCTTAATCGCAATAATACTATATTATTTCGGAAGAGGTCCTATTAAAGGATTCGGCATAACACTCGCCATTGGAATTACAGTGAATATTTTTACTGCTATGGTAATGACAAAACTTGTCCTTGATTTTATTGCTTCAAAAGGAATAAAAAAGATATCAATATGATTGCAATATTTAAAAATCCAAAATTTAATTTTATCGGAATACAAAGGTATACATTTGCACTATCCGGAGCCTTAATTATCGCCGGGATAGTATCCCTTGTCCTTCACCATGGACCAAAATATGGTATTGATTTTACTGGTGGCTCAATCGTAGAATTGCATTTTGACCAGGAAGTTAAAGTAAGTGATATAAGGGAAAAACTTTCTGAAATTGGACTTCAAGATGCAATTATTCAAGCCGAAAAAGGAATTAATCACAATTACTTAATAAGAACAATCCCAAAGGAAGGTGTAGGTGATGAAATTGCAAAACTTTTCTCCCCAACACCAATAGTAGAAAGAGAGGAGCTTGTTGGACCTTCAATTTCAGAGGGATTCAGACAAAAAGCTTTTCTCGTTGTTTTGCTTGGAATGCTCGTTATACTTATTTATGTAAGTATTAGATTTACTTTTAGATTTGGTGTAACTGCAGTTATAGCACTGATTCATGATGTCCTCATCACTATAGGTATCTTTTCATTACTTGATAAAGAATTTAATACTGCTATAATAGCCGCTCTTCTCACAATTATAGGTTACTCTATAAATGACTCTATTGTCCTTTCTGATAGAGTTAGAGAAAATTTAAAGATTTTGAGAAAAAGCCCTTTCTCTGAAATTATCAATACTTCTATAAATCAAACATTGTCAAGAACTATCATTACCTCACTTACAACTATCTTTGTCTTGCTTGCAATCTTCTTATTTGGTGGAAGAGTAATCCACGATTTCGCCCTCGCTATGCTTATTGGTGTGGTTGTTGGAACTTATTCCTCAATCTTTATCGTAGCCGCCCTTGTGGTTGAGTGGGAAAAAATATCTCCATCAAGAACCACGCGGAGGTAAACCTATGGAATTTAATGTGAATGAATTTATTGAAGAGAAATTAAAAGAAATTAAAAGTAAAATAGGAAATGGCTCAGCTATAGTTGCTACTTCTGGAGGCGTTGATAGTAGTGTATGTGCTGTCCTGACTCACAAGGCAATTGGCGATAAAACAACTGTTGTTTTTATAGACGATGGATTAATGAGAAAAAATGAGCCCCAAAAAGTAATTAACGAGTTTAAAAAATTAGGTATAAAAACTCAATTAATAAATGCTGAGAAAAAGTTCTTTGAAGCACTCAGAGGGATGGAAGACCCTGAAATCAAAAGAAAAGCATTTAGAGATACTTTTTATAAAACTCTTGGAAAAGTAATTAAAGAAGATAAAGCTAACTGGCTTATTCAGGGAACAATAAAGGCAGATATTGTAGAAACTAAAAAAGGTATTAAAACACAACATAATGTTTTAGAACAAATTGGAATAAATCCTGTAACCTTCGGACTTAAAATATTAGAACCACTGAGAGAACTGTATAAACCTGAAGTAAGATTGGTTGGAAAAACATTAGGATTACCTGAAAAAATGTATGAGAGAATGCCATTCCCAGGTCCCGGACTTGCAACTCGGGTAATCGGAGAAGTAACGCCTGAAAGAGTTGAAATTGTGAGAAAAGCAACAAGTATTGTTGAGGAAGAGGCAAAAGACTTAAACCCTTTTCAAGTATTTGCAGTTCTCTTAAAAGATAAAGCTACAGGAATAGTAAATGTAGCGCGGGGCTTTACGCCCCGCAATGTAGCCGAAGGCTTTAGCCTTCGCCAAAAAAGAGTTCTTGGGAATATAATAGTAGTGAGAGCTGTTGAATCCAAAGATGCAATAACTGCAGATGTTACAAAAATTCCTTGGAATATATTAGAAAAAATTCAAAATAGGATTACAATCGAAATCCCTTCAATAACTAAAGTTCTCTTTGATATAACTCCTAAACCACCAAGTACAATTGAATATATCTAATCTCCACCTTAATGACCCAGTTACTTAATGACCTAATTACCAAATTACTTAATAACTTAATAACTTAATAACTTAATTACTCAATTACTATGGAAATCTTAACCTGGTTCGGCTTTTTTGCCTCAATTATATCACTTTTGTTAATCTCAAGAAAAAGTCTCCCCTTGGCACTATTTAGTGGTGGAATTATTCTGGGATTGTTTACTCTTCCGCTCCGCGAAATATGTCTCAATATATTGTTCACTTTAACTGACCCATCCATTATTTTATTATCTGTTGCGATGGGAGTGATT
The DNA here is from genome assembly GCA_023129325.1 of Caldifarciminota bacterium. Lineage (GTDB taxonomy): Bacteria > Hydrothermota > UBA3073 > JACQXS01 > JAGMCI01 > JAGMCI01. Next base: position 3,533 of record JAGMCI010000013.1, on the reverse strand, counting down.
CCTTTAATCGGAGGAACTATGGAAGAAAGTGGTCAAATAGACCACTTGGTAAATAATCTCAGAATAGGGAAAAAAGCTCTTCTCGCCTTATCTCCAGCACTGATGGGAATGTTGCCTATACCAGGTGGAGCCCTCCTCTCAGCTCCAATCGTTGAAAAAGGTGGAACAGGTGTAAAAGGAAATATGAAAACTGCTATCAATGTGTGGTTTAGACATTTATTTGTATTAATATATCCGCTAAGTCCGGCATTGATAGCATCAGCTAAAATTGCAGGATTAGAGGTTTATACAGTTATTCTTTATGTTTTGCCTGGTTTTGTTTTTGCATCAATTTTAGGATATATCTTTTTCTTGAGAGGTATAAAAGGAAAAATTGATTATCCGGATAAGTTTGCAATTAAAAAATTACTTCTCCCTTTATGTATAATTTTACTTGCACCATTCCTTGATTTCACACTTCAAAAAATGTTTAAATTCCCAATAAAAGAAATTGCAACTATGATTGCGGTATCATCAAGCCTTTTCTTGTCCTGGAAATTAAGTAATGTTAAATTAAATATGAAAAAGATTATCGTAAAAATGAAACCCTGGAATTTTGTATTAATTATAATAGGAATGTTTGTCTTTCTTAATATCTTTGAAGCCTCAAATGCCGCCGAGTTAATAGCTTCTTTATATTTGCCGGAATTTGTTCTTTGTATTATTGTAGGATTTATTCTTGGGTTAGCTACCGGAAGAGTCCAATTACCAGCTTCAATAGTCCTCCCAATTTATTTAGTAACTTATGGTTCAATATCACTCTTTACATTTTCAATTACATATATCAGTATCTTTTTTGGATATGTCCTCTCACCAGTACATCCCTGTGTGTCTGTATCTTGCGAATATTTCCATATTAAAATAAAAGACTTTCTAAAAATAACCACCCCCCCTGTCCTCATTATTATTGCAAGTGCATTTATAATATTTAGATTCTTATCCTAAAATTATTACAAAGCTACTAAGCTTTATGAAACCGCAGATAAATCCGTTATCCGTTAGCCAACGGAAACGGAATAAACGCAGATAATTACAAAGTATATTAGAGTATCAGCAAATCAGTGGGTAGAATATCAGGTGAAGAGAGCATCAGGCAAAACATTTCCCTAATCTGATATTCTAATCTTCTGGTATTCTTCCTGCTGACCCTGAACTTGATTCAGGGCTGATTTTCTGATATACTCATTTTCCTTTCCCTTTTTCCCACTTTTCCATTTTTCCTTATTTACACCCTATACCCTACACTCTGTCTTTTAATCCTGTTAATCTTGTCCGTCATTGCTTTTTATTTTTATCTCTTATATTCTCTTTCAATCCCTGTTATTTTCTGTTGTTTCTGTGTTTTTCTGTGGCTTAATTCGTGTAATCCGTGGTTTAAAAATTAAATTGACTTTTGATAAAACTGTTGCATCATAGTATAGATGCATGAAGGGGCGTTAGCAGAAGCAATACCAAATTACTTTAAATAATAAAATCCTAATCCCATTCCAAGTCCATTGCCAATTTGAAGTTCTGTAATAAAATTAACAGTTTGACTAATACGATAAATACTACCTACATTCATAAAAATATTATAATCCCAATTCTCAATTCCTAAAAATAGAGATGTAGATGCTCCCCAATAGGGAATAAAGAGTCCAAAATTTTTATCCATAATTAAACCACCTCCTATTTCCACTCCCCCTGGGTTAAAAGCCACAAAGTTAACATCTCCTATTACTGAAGCACTAACGCCTTGAGTTGCTCGCCTCGCTTTCGCTCTGGCGAAGCGGGGAGGTAAAATTTGATATTTATAACTTGCTCCAAATAAAAAACTTAAATCTCCTCTCTCATAAGCTGAAATAGTTCCCTTTACTCCCCAATCCTTTCTATCACTAATCCTAAATCTCCTCTGGCTGAGAATGCTGGCTCCAGTTGCCCCACCAGTGGACCAAAAACTAACATACCCTCCAGTAAACCCTTTTGTCGGTATATATGCAGGATTAAAATTAAAATGTATTTCAGCAAAAGAAGAAGTAGCTATAATTAGTAAAATCCCATTTATATAAAATTTGGGTCTCATAAGATAATTTACATTAAAATTGCACTAATGGCAGGGACAGTTAAATTATCATTAAAAAATACTATACCTTCTTCAACGCTTTTTTTGCCTCTAAATAGTTTAATTCTACTAATCACTGCACCTGGAATTGACCCAATAACATAACTCCTTACAATACTTAAGCAATATCGCATATCCAGTATTCTTACTATTTTGTAACTTTGGAATCCTTTTCTGATGGTTCGCCACGACCTTTTCGCTCTGACGAATCGGAACGAGCACCATGGAGTGGTTTTATCAAAGATTCAGCTACAAACTCTTTTTGAAGACTCGCTTTCTCGCTCATCTCGCAACTTCCATCAAATATCACTCCTTCTTCTATTGTAAGCTGTTTACACTTCATATCTCCCTTAAGTTTTGAGCCAGATTGGAACTCAAGCTTGCCAGTTGCAAAAATATTACCCTCTATTTTGCCACCTATTAAAGCATCCTTTGTATGTATATCGCCATGAACTGTCCCGGATTTACCAATGATAATTGAATCTGTAATTTCTGCATTTCCTTTTATCACACCATCTATGCGAATACTACCTTCAACTTTAATTTTGCCAGTAATGTAAGTCCCCTTCCCTATAATATTTGTAATTCCTCCCCTCGGTTCTCTCATCATAACCTCCTATTTGATTAAATAGTTTTCCGGATTGTAAGGTGTCCCATTCAACCATACTTCGTAATGAAGATGTGGTGAAGAACTTTCACCGGTCGACCCTACAAAACCTATTAAATCTCCCTGTCTAACTTGATTTTCTTTTTCTACAGTGCTTCTTGCAAGATGTCCATAAACTGTCTTAAATCCTTTAATATTTGTAATCTCAATTAAATTACCCAATGCTTCATCCCAGCCAACAAATTCTACAACCCCATCCATACTACTAAATACAGGAATCCCTTCAGAAGCCGCAAAATCAATCCCCGGATGCTCTGATGAAAACCCACGCGTTACCCACCCATTTACAGGATAAATTGAGGGAATTAGTCTTTGCTCGGAAGCTTCTTCCTCAAGAAGGGCTTCAATCTCCTCTTTAGATCCAAGTTCAACACCAACTTTTGGTTTAAAGGGAGAATCAGTTAAAGTAAAATGAGTCGCTGGCTTAGAGGCAGAATCCACAGGAGTAAGTTCAACTCCAAGCATATTTGCTATTTTAAAAGTTTGCTGTTTGAATTCATTAAATTCTTTCTCAAATACAAGGAGCTTTTGACACTTTTCTTCAAGCTCTTGATTCTTTTTCTTAAGAATTCTTAATTCCAAATTCCTTTTACATATATCTCCATATTCAAAAATGAGCCAGAGAGTGCCTATAATTATACAAATAAATATAAAAAGTAATACCCTAACACCAAAATATGAAATTGTATAATTCCTGGTTCTGCCACCAGAACTTGGAATTATTAA
>JAGMCI010000012.1 GCA_023129325.1 Caldifarciminota bacterium | reverse complement strand
TTGAATCGCCAATTATTATTTTGTGAATAGTTTTCATACTTTCAGCCTTGATTTATTTTACATCGTTCTTTTAAAAAGTCAATAAAAAATTAGTTACGGGGAGAAAGTTAGTGAAATCCCCCGCACATAACTTATGTGCGGGGCAGGTGTGGCTTATCAGCTTGAGGCTGATGAGCCTCTGGCTTATAATTTCTTTAATGCTTGTTTTATTAGTTCTTCAAGTGTGGGTGCTTTGATTTTGCTTATGAGTTGTCTTGCCTTTTTTGCATTGATTCCTAAAGATATGAGTGCGCGGATGGCATTGCTTTCAAAGGAATCTGGTATTTCTTCTTTTTTGTATTTCTCTTTTAATGTGAAGAGGAGTTGATTTGCTCTTTTTTCACCTATACCTTTAATTGAAACAATGGATTCGGTGTCTCCTTTAATTACCATTGACTTAAATTCTTGAAAACTTATGCTTGAAAGCATTCTTAAGGCGCTTCCAGTTCCAATTCCTGGGACCAATAACAAATCTTGAAAGAAATTGCGTTCTTTCTGGGTTTTAAATCCAAAGAGTTTTAGTTCTTCATTTTTAAGTGATAGATAAATGAATATTTTAACTTTTTCCCCAATATCATTTAATACTCCGTAGGTAGAAAGGGGAATACTTATAGTAAAAGCAATTCCTCCTTTTTCAAGAATGAGTTTTGTTGGTTCTTTTGAACAAACTTTGCCTTCAATCCAATCAATCATTATGTTTGCACAAGCAACTGCAGATACACGCAGATAAGCGCAGATAATCAAAACTCATTGACTAATCTCTTTATTTCTAATTTAGGACGTGCAAAGTTTAATATCAGTCCCAATTTTAATCCAGTAGCTTTCAAATAATTTAGGAGCTGTGCTTCGTGAATTTCATCTATATACCTTACTGCCTTTATCTCTATAATTATTTCATCTTCTATTAAAATATCTGCTATATAGTCTCCTACAGTTTCCCTTTTATAATAAACCTTAATAGGTGTTTGTTGAATAATTTTAAGCCCAGCCTCTCTGAGTTCCATAACCAGGGCATTTTCATACACCTTTTCTAAGAATCCGCATCCTAAATTATTATGAACATGGAAAGCACATCCAATAATTTTTTCCGATATTTCATTTAATCTGTGTCTATTTGCGTTCATCTGCGGTTATATTCGTTATTTGATTTATGCCTCTTGAAAAAATAACATAGTGCACAAGCAATAGCATCTCCAATATCCGAGGAGGAAGGAATTTTTGTTTTCAAAAGTCGTTCTACCATTCCATGCACTTGATGTTTTGATGCCCTGCCATTACCAGTGATTGCTTGCTTTATTTCAGCAGGGGTGTATTCTTTTATTTTTATGCCAAGCTCCTCTGCGGCAAGTAAAAGCACTCCCCTTGCCTGTGCCAAATGACTGAAAATTTTAAGATTTTGTTTATAAAAAACAGATTCGTAAATAGCTACATCAGGAGATTCTTTTTGCATTATTTCTTTCATACCTTGATATAATTTTTTAAGTCTTTTGGGCAGTGGAATCTTATCAGTGGTGTCAAGAGTGCCACCCCGCACATAATTTATGTGCGGGGTATCTTCCATAATAGCATACCCAGTATGCCTGAGTCCAGCATCTATTCCAATTATTTTCATCCGAGATAATGCATTAACCGCAGATGGACGCAGATTATTTAAAGATAAACATTATCTGCGTGCATCAGTGTTTACTTGCCCGCCGCTTTGCTTTGACAGGCGGGTCTGCGGTTTCAAAAATCTTAGTTCATGCTTCTAATTTTTCAAAGATTTCGTCTGGAATATCAAAATTAGCATACACTTTTTGAACATCCTCTTGTTCTTCAATTGAATCCATAAGTTTCAGTGTCTGGACAGCATTTTTGCCTTCTAATTTTACAGTTGATTTAGGAATTTTTGTAAACTCAGCATCTCTGTATTTTATTTTTCTTTCTTCAAGTGCCTTTTTAACATTTTCAAACTTATCTGGTGAAGTAGTAATTCTAAAGGAATCGCCTTCAAGGACTACATCTTCGCCTCCTTCTTCTATACAAACTTCAAGCAAGGTTTCTTCGGTAGTTTCATTTTTAGCCACATAAATAGTGCCTTTTTCAACAAACATCCAAGCCACGCATCCAGAAGAGCCCAAATTTCCACCACATTGTGAAAATATATGTCTCATTGCTGATGTAGTTCGGTTTTTATTATCTGTCAATGCTTCAATAAATAAAGCTACACCACCTGGACCGTAACCTTCATAAGAAACTGGCTCGTAAGAGACACCCGGCAACTCTCCTGTTCCTCGCTTTATGGCGCGTTCAATATTTTCTTTTGGCATTGAGGCAGATTTAGCGGATTCTATGGCGGTCCTGAGTCTTGGATTCGTATCTGGGTCTCCACCACCATCTTTAGCAATAACTGCAATTTCTCTTATAAGTTTAGTGAAAAGATTTCCTCGTTTTGCGTCTTCTTTGCCTTTTTTGCGCTTTATTTGCGACCACTTTGAATGTCCTGACATAATACCCCCCTTCTTAAAATCAAATATCAAAAATCAAATATCAAAAATTATTTTCCTCCTGGTTTAGTTAGTTTTATTCCCTTTTTGCAGAGTGGGCATTGAGTGGGTAAGAAGTTTTTTACCGAGGTTTTGTAAACTGAGAAAAGCGGGACTTCAAATTGAGGTTCTTTTTCACTGCGATTTATAATTACTCCCACTCCTATAACAATTCCAGCTCTTCGTTTAATGGCAGAAACCGTCTTTATAATTGAGCCACCAGTTGTTAGAACATCATCAACCACCAATATTCGTTCACCTGGTGTAATCTGAAATCCTCTCAAAAAGTCCCTTCCTTCCCCAGAGCGTTCTGCAAAGATACATCTTTTTTTAAGTTGCTTTGCCACTTCATGAGCAATAATTATACCACCAGTTGTGGGACCAGCTACAGTTGTAAACTCCTGGTCCTTAAAGGCTTGAGCGATTTGTTTGCAAAAAAGAGTAGTTAGCTCTGGATGCTCAAGCAATCTAAATTTTTCAAAATATGTATGTGAATGGAGTCCAGAAGCAAGCTCAAAATGCCCCTTTTTTAGCAGTCCTATTTCTTTAAATATTTTTTCTATATCGGTTGATTTCATCTCTTAATTTGGTTGCTGTTTCTTCTGCCTTTTTAGTAAAATCTTGGTCAGAAGAGGCATAAATTATTGACCTTGAGGAGTTAATGATTATATTATTGCCACCGTATTTAACTACTGACTCTATTTTACCACCTTGAGCACCTATTCCTGGAATTAATATAGGTAGATCCTGTGCAATTTTTCTTATCTTTTTTAATTCCTCTGGTTTAGTAGCTCCCACTACAAGACCACAATTGCCTTTTTTATTCCACACCAAAACTTTTCTCACCACTTCTTCATATAAACGCTGGTTACGAAAAGGTCGGCAGAGTTTTATAGTTTGGAAATCAGATGACCCAGGATTAGAAGTTAAGCAAAGAATAAAAGTGCATTTGTCTTCGTATTTTAAAAAGGGCTCTACACTGTCAAAGCCCATATATGGATTAACTGTTGTCCCATCAAATCCAAAGTTCTCAAAAAAGGTACGGGCATACATTTTACTACTATTGCCTATATCACCTCGTTTGGCGTCAATAATTACAGGAATATCAGATGGTATATAATCTTTCGTTTGTTTTAAAGTTTCAAAACCTGATTTGCCTTGAGCTTCGTAAAACGCAGAATTAAGTTTGTAAGCACAAACAAGAGACTTTGTAGCATCAATGAGCTCACGGTTAAAGGCAAACATTGGATTGGCTTCTTTAAGCAAGAATTTCGGAATTAAATTTATATCAGTATCTAACCCTACACACAAAAGGGAATTGTTTTTAGCAGTTATTTTTTCAAGCTTTTTAATGAATTTCATTTTATTTATTTTACCTAAAGAAAGTAGATTTGTCAACTTTTTTCTTGACAATCTTTAAAACAGGGCATACAGTATTGAATAAGGAGAAAAGTAGTATCCCGATAAATCGGGATTCTCGTTGTTCTGAATCCCCAATAAATTGGGGAAAGAACAACGGAAGGAGGAAGATATGTGGGGAGAAAAAGCATTAAAGGAATTAGCTAATAAAACTTTAAGTTATTCAAACTCTGAAAGCACTCAGGTCTCAATATTTACCTGGGATTCAGGACTTACAAGGTTTGCAACTTCATACATACATCAAAATGTGAGAGAAGAAAACATATTTATGGGAGTAAAATGTATAAATAATAAGCGCATTGGAGAAGCTGGGACTAATCGTCCAGACGGAGTAAAGGAAGCTGTTGAGAAAGCCGAAGCTATTTCTAAAATCTGTCCACCTTATCCAGATTTTCCCGGTCTTCCTGAACCAAAACCAATTAAAGAAGTAAAGAGTTTCTTTCCTGCGACTCAGGAATTTACTCCTCTTCAAAGGGCAAAGGTATGTAATTCACTTATTCGTAAAGCTTCTGGATTTCAAGCTTATGGAAGTTTCTCAACTGATGTTCTTGAAATTTGCATTGCAAATTCACAGGGGCTTAGCGTTTATAATTTAGGGACTTCGGCATTTTTAAGCACTATAATTATGGGCAAATCTGGTTCTGGCTTTGCACAGGCGGGTTCAAGAGATGTAAACGAAATAGATTATGAGAGTGTAGAGACTCGGGCTGTAGAGAAAGCAAGATTGTCTCAAAATCCAGTAAAGATTGAGCCCGGGAAATATGAAGTTATTTTTGAAGAAACAGCTGTGCCAGATATTTTACTTTTTCTCAGCTGGTTGGGCTTTAATGCCCTTAGACATCAGGAAGGTAGAAGTCCGCTATGTGGTAAAATTGGCAAAAAGATAGTTGGTGATAATATAACAATCTGGGATGATGGACTTGACCCAAGTGGTTTTTCTTTTCCATTTGATTTTGAGGGAGTTTCAAAGAAGAGAGTAGAGCTTATTGAAAGGGGAGTATTAAAAGGACTTGTTTATGATATGCTAACTGCTAAAAAGGAAGGTAAAGAATCCACAGGGCATTCAGTTGGAAGTCCTATGGCAGGTGCTATGCCACTTAATTTATTTATGGAAGGAGGCAATTCTACTGTTGAGGATATGATTAGTTCCACAAAAAAGGGAATTTTCATTACAAGACTCCATTATACAAATATTGTAGACCCTATGACTCTGACTATCACAGGCATGACAAGGGATGGGACTTATCTTGTTGAGGATGGCAAGATTACCAAGTCTTTAAAGAATCTCAGGTTCACTCAAAGTATTTTAGATGCCCTGTCAAAAGTAAAAGAACTTTCAAAACCCACCCTTATTGCCTCAGGTCAGCACTACGGAATGCCATTTTTATATGGCTTAAGGGTTCCTGGATTAAAAATTAAAGACTGGAACTTTACCGGAGTGACCGAACATTGACACTAAAAATGGGAGTTTTACTCCGAACACCTCCGTTACTGGCATCTCTTTTCCTGTCGTCGGCATGAGTTTCATTAGTTTGACCCTTCGGCTCGCCTCGCTGAAGCTTTGGCGAAGCGGGCAAGCTCAGGGTCAGAAAATCTAAGCATTCCTAATATAATCGGGACGCTCAACGCATTAGCAAGATTTTTCTTAACTTATTTCTTTGGTAGAAAAGAAAGCAAATCCACCCGAAAAAACTCCCCTACCTCTAATGCCACACTTTGCTGCTCCTGAAGCAATGTATGCTTCTTTAAAAAGAGTTAAAAATGAAAATATTGACTCAAATTTTTTGTTCACTCTACTTCCTGCTGGATTCCAGAATATAGCATATGCATCATCGGATACCGCTGTATAAGCTCCTCCCATAGCAATCGCTCTTGCTCCAAACCCTAATTCAAGAAATTGATGAGAAGTTATGCCAGGAGAGAAAAAAGCTTGAATTATAAAAAATATAATCATTAGTGAATAAAAGTTAGCTTTCCTTTATTCTTTTCACCTCTCTCGGGTATTTCAATTAGATAGTAATAAAGTCCTGAAGCGATTTCATCTCCTTTATCATTTTTGCCATCCCAGTAAATTTCTCTTCTGTAAACATTTCCATCATTACAACTTGTGCTGAGAGACTTTATTAATTTTCCTCTGAGATTAAAGATTCTGACCTCAAAATCTGGAAATAAGTTTTGAGTTCCTTCTATAAAACTTGGAATATATTTAAAAGTTGCATAGTCTTGACTGAACCTTTTAACAAATGGGTTTGGACAGCTATAGACTACATCCAAAAATACAGGAAATAATTTAAGGTCTGCTGTCATAGTTGCACTACTTAACGATATATTAGTCACCGATGCCCCGGATGGTCTCCCATCATAAAAATACGAAGCAGGAACACTCTGATTTGAGAACCCAACCGTATTATCCTTCCACAAATCTCCTGCCTCACCTCTATTTCCTAAGCTTGGACTTATGTCACCATCTGCTTGCATGACTCCGACAAGTGGATGGTCATCATCCTCGTTAGTTTGCTTTGACTCATCTACATGCAAAATCAGGAGGCCACTCCCAGACAGGTAGCTATCATACCCCACGCACTGACGATTTTCTATGAGAAAATACTCGCCTGTTCCAGAACCCAGGAGCCAATCGTCAGGTCCATCTGGGTTTTTTAATAACCGATATACGGTGGGCGAATTTTCTACTTCCTGAATTTGGGCGTTCTTGATTTCTTTTATTCCTCCTTTCTCAAGAGCCACTGGGTCTACCCATCCAAGTGCATATTTACACCAGGCACAAAAATGGGCTGGAGAACTTGCTGGTGGGTCACCAAGCCATGAACCTGATGCCATTATGCAGAAATCACCTACTCCATAACTTGAATAATCTATATCATAAAGGTCAGGGAGTCCAAGAACATGCCCAAACTCGTGACAAAATACACCTATAGTAATTAAAGTATGGTCAGGAAATTCTTCGGGTTCCATAGAGTAAACATCTACTTTAACACCATCTACATCTATAAATTCTGGTGTATTTTGATAATATTCATTTACATCTGAGAAACTACATTTATGGGACCAGATGTCATCTGCACTTCCAGTAGCTTCAGCTCCCGGACCTGAATGAACCACAAATAAGGCGTCAACATAAGAATCGCCATTCATATCAAAATCTGAAAAGTCAATATTATATTGGCTGTCAGACTTTATAACCGCATCTCTTACTAATCCAAGAACATTATGTGGGAAGTTGGCGAGGTCAAATCCATGGTCGTCATCAGTGCCAGTTGAGTCATCTGTGTTACAATAATAAGAATACTCATTTGGAGCACGAACCCACAGGACTACTGTTCCATCAAGAGAAAATTTGGAATATGAGACTTTCTGATAATAGTCCCACATAGTTCCAGAGATATGGTCAAAAAGTGATGACTGGAATTCTGATTGGCTGTGAGTATGGGGTTTGTCGGGGAAGTCTATAAGTAAAACGATAGCTTTCAGAGAATCAGGAACAGGAGCTCTTATTCTCTCAGGTCTATCAATTGCTGGATGCTTTGCTCTAAATGGCAGTTTTTGTGTTCTTTTACTAAACGGAGGCATAAGTATAATATTAATAGCTAAAATAAAGGACAAAATCATCTTTGAAGATTATTAGTTTTAATTTTTTGGGTAGCGTTCTGTGTTGGGATAAATAATTCTGGATAAATTCTTTCCCTTAAAGCCCTTAAACCTTTGATTGTTCGTGGTCCTGGTCTTAAAAGTATATTAGGGTCAATATCTGAATAAATTCTCTCCTCTTTTACAGCTGTTATTCCCTCCCAGCCTAACCTTTCAGATGGAGAACTGCCGGGATGAGTAATTATGATAACTTCCGGGTCAGCTTTAATGACAAATTCTGAGGATACAATGGGATAAGGCTTGTTGATGTTGTGAGCTATATTGATAGCACCAGCTAAAGTTATCAAGGTATCTAAAAAGCTCCCTTTACCACAAGTTATAAGTGGATTATCTGAAATTTCAATTAAAACACGGCGTTGTCTTTTAGGGATTAGCTTCTGAAGTTCATTAAGTTCATTTTGCATTTCCTGGACAATAGAATCAGCTTCTTTTGATTTATCAAGTAGCTTCCCTATATCAAGAATTGACTTATATATTTCAGTTACACTTTTAGGTGCTACGACTAAAAAATTGATTCCTAATTCTTCAAATTTGGGCCATAAATACTTCTGTTCCCCGGTTTCAACAAATACAAGGTCAGGTGAAAGGGAAATGATTCGTTCTAAATTTGGGAAAGAAAAGTTACCTACAATTGGCTTTTCAATGCCTGGTGGATAGTCACAAGGGGTAATAACTCCTACAAGCTTATCCTGGGCTCCCAGGGCATAAATTGTTTCCGTTACCCCAGGAACTAAAGAAATAACTCTATTTACAGTGTGTTGCTGTGCTGCTGTGTTGCTGTTGAATAGTAAGGCAATCCAAAATAATAGATAATACATTATTTAAGTTCAAGTTTAAACTTGATTTTAGCTTCTGTATCAATAGTAGTTTTACCAACTAATAATTTACCTATACCAGTAAAATTGTGTTCCACGAGCGGCAAAGGTAATTCGTGAGTTGTTTCTGGTTTATCAGAATAGTAAATTTTAGCAAGCTTAATGTGCCGTTCTGTTCTCGCAATTAGAGAAAAGATTACTTTATCTCCAATTTTAGCTCTTGAACTAATAGCCAAAGTATCAGGTCCTGAATAGCATTGTTCTCCTAAAATGTATAAGAAACTATATTTTATTTGATTGCCTTTTTTTAATTCTTTTTGAACCCAATACGGAGCAATGATGAAGAGTTGTGGTCTGGCTAATATTGTTAAAACATCCAATGATTTAGGTTTGGTTATCCAGAGCAAGTTTTCATCAGTCTTTTCATTCAGGACTATGAAAGCTCCTAATTTAATTCCATAATATTTGTAGTGATGTGGCCAGGGGGATAAAGCTGGATGGTATCTTCGGTGAGCTAATTTTTCTTGTGTTGGAATAAATACAACTGGTTCGTGACCTTTTAGACTAACATTTATTGGTATTCGGTGCCAGAAAAAGATTTTATTCTTCTTTTTACTTTTAATAGTTATAATTTCTTGTAAAATTGGTAACCCTGGGATGAGCTTGATGTGTTTCACAATCTTCAAGCCATGTTTCTCATATTTGTAATATCCTTTTTTATTAGTCTTAAATTCAGCATTCCACAATTTGCCCGGTGGCTCAAATTCTATATGGTCATCAGCACCACCAAGTTCAACATACTCATTTTTCCCATATTGAAGAGTAGGTTTAAATTTATCTTTGCCATTTGCTTTGTAGACCAAACTCCAGATTCGGGCTCCAAAATGGGGGAGAATAGTGACTTTCAAGAATTCATTTTCAAGAATTTCCTCTGGATAGCCGTCACGATTTATATCAAACTTACTCGGTTTAATCCGACGCTTAACTTCTTCTGGGTTAAGAATAATATCATCTCCTTTAGCTATTAACCAGGGGTAGACACATTTTCTGGTCACTTGATAAACTCTTCCCTTCATATGTTTGGGCAATTTAAAGCCGGAGGCACCAGCTTCTTTTATCCTCACCCTGCACCTAAGTTTAACTATTTCCCTGCCCGCCCCGCTCCGACAAGCGAAGTGGGACGGAGACGGACAGGCGGGAGAATCTTTCTCTTTTTGGTTCACGGTTTTTTCCACTTTTATAACTTTAGTCAACGCTCTTTGCACAATGCCATTTTACAATAGGTTCTCAATTTGTCAAGCAAAAAAGTCAACCACAGAAGGGCACAGAGAAAAATAGACACAGAAAGACACAGAATATTCATTAAATGAACCAATACATCGGAACGGCTACAAAATCTTATTGGGCAGGGATAAACCCTGCCCCTACATTATCTCTCAAGGAAATGGCAGACTGAAGTCTGCACTCTTGAATGTTGAAAAATAAATTAGAAGTTAAAGATTTATTTGAGGAGAATTAGTTTTTGAGTGTCAATAGTTTTGTTATCAACTGTAAGTTTTAAGAAATAGATGCCCGATTTCAGGCTATCCTTGTGAAGTTTAAACTTGTAAGTGCTTGGCGATTTGTTTTCATTCACCAAGGTTTTTATTAGTCTTCCAGAGAGGTCATAAATACGCAACACTACGTGTTGCAGGTTATTGGTCATTGGTAATTGGTCATTAAGATTTTTCTCACTAATGACTAATGACGAATAACTAATGACTGTCTTTGTGCTGAATGGATTAGGATAAATCTTTAACTTCCCACTTCCTACTTCCCACTTCCTACTTTCTTCGGTGCCTGTCTTAGAAAAAGAACCTGTAATTACGCAAGGAGAAAAACAAGGGTTATCCCAGACATCTTGAATGATTGTAGAATCAGGAGTTATTGTGTCCCCAATCTCAATAGTGGGTGGATAACCAGCTCCATCTCCTATTCTCAAGGTAGAGAGATAAATTCTCAGTATAGAAGGAGTAACCCATTCTCCAGTTCTCTTAATAACTCCGCGTCCTGAATCACTTCTCCAAGAATGTCCTTGACTTAGCTTTAAAGCCTTGTCAATATTACGAGTTTCAATCCGAGATGCATTCATTGATTCGCTAAACTTAATATCTACATAGTCATCATCATCTATTCCTGGCAAGGCACTATCACCATCGCTGGCTATTGCTGATACAATGTAAGGGCATGTGGTATCATATGTAAATTTTGTGTAAATCAGTGATACCACAGGCGTCTTAATGGAAGATGAAGATGATAATTCTACCCGATATTGGATATATCTATCACCATCAAATGCACCGTTATAGTCTACTGGATTTCCATCTTGTGGTACAGGATAGCATCTATCCCAGCCAAGCATAGAATCAGGGATTGAATCAAGAAGTCCTGACCTCTCTTTAATCTTTATATTGCCACCATTTAGATTTCCATCCCAGTGTAGTCTTTTAAATTGCAAGCTTCTATTAACTCTGGATGCATTTTCAAAGACATCGTAAACAGAGGACTCAAGCCAGCCTGTTGTACTATAGCCTGACCTCAAAACTACATTAGTATCACCACCTGTAAGTAAAATACCCTCTCTTGTCTGATAAAGGGCTTTAATATAAGAAGGGCAGACTCCTTGAGGCTTATACAGGGTATCCCAGGTCTCTCCTTTATCTTTTGATGTGAAAATCATTCCTTTTGGTGCTTTAGCTCCTCTACACCAACCACCCACATACAGGCTACCATTTGAATCTGCAAGAATATGATAAAAATCAGCTTCTTCCCAGGGTGAATTAATTGTCTGCCATGATTTACCTGAATCAGAGGAAGTATAAAGCTTACCACTCCCATCATTGCTTACACCGCTTATATATAAATTATGGCTCGGGTCTTCACAGATAGAGTAAATTGCATCAATTCCACTAAATGACTTCAATAAATCCCAATATATGCCCTCCTTTTCTACTGACCAGAATACTTTTCCGCCATAACCAGGTCCAGTGCAGGCATAAAATATTTTATTTGAAGATTCAAAAATTTGATTAATACTTCCAGCTTGATAGGGTAAACCGGGACACTTTTCCCAGGTCCCTTGCGCTCCATTTTTATTTGAATACCAGATTTGTCCAGCAGATGTCCCAAGATAAACATAATTAAAATCCCATGGTTGATAAAGACTTAAAATATTGCCACTAAATGATTTTATATAAACTGGTTCAAGCTCCGCATCAGGGAATATATAAAGGTAGGTACCAGCTCCTGCCAATAAATTGCCATTTTTAAGTAAAAAAAGTGAATAAACATCCGAGCCTCCTAATGTTTTTTCCCATACAAAGCTATTTCCATAATCCTTAAGTTTGACCAGTCGTGATTTAAGCACCATTGAACTGTCATAGCTACACCCAGCATATATTATACCTCCTGTATCTGCAATAATAGTATTGACTCTCCAAATATCAAGTTCAACTGATGACTCCCAATTTCCTGATGGTGCAAAGAGTCTGATTTCACCAGGGAATATTCTACCATCTATATTAAGAGTATTAAGATACCGTGTTGTATCTTCCCACATAAGTTGTCCTGGACCGCCATCCCAGATTGATTGAGCCCAGTAGTCCGAAGTTTGTAAGTGACCCGCCTTGTCTGCCGACAGGCGAGACAGGCTTGCTGCCAAAAAGATTAAATAAATTAACATAATTTGTAAATAAGTTCTTCAAGCAAAAACTGTGGTTTTGCTTGAGATGTTTTTATTGCGAGGTCTGTTTTAAACAAGAGAGAAAATACATTAAGCAAATCTTCATATTCCCAATCTTTAGCCTGTTGTTTATATCTGGATAAATAAAATTTATGCACTTTTACTTCTTTGCCTTCTTTTAATTTTAATAAGGTATCAAAATGTGCTCCAATACTCCACAATAGGGTGCTGGGTGGTTTTTTACCCAGTTGGAAAAGCAAATGAAGTAACCTCTCTGCAGTTTTTAGCTTCTTTTCAGCTATTGCATGAGTTAAATCAAAGATGGAACCTGCAAGTTCTAAGCTCTCGACTTGCTGGACATCATCTAATTTTATGAGAGTTCGTGGCTCAATAAAATTCATTAGTTTTTCAATTTCTGTTGATAGGATATAGAGGTCATCTCCAAATAGTTGATGTAGCATTTGAGCGGCTTCTATTTCTATATCAAAGCCCTTTTTTTTAGTAAATGTTTTAAGCCAACCAATAGCTTGGCCTTTTAATTTATAACAATTACAAGTTATCGTATTATTAAAGCTCATCTTACTTGCCTTAACTCCTGCCATTAAGATGAGAACTGAATCGCTTGCTGTTGAATTTTTACTCAGAGAGTCAAGCCATTTTTGAATATTTTTTTTCTCCTCAGGAGGCAACTGTTCGGTATGTTTAAGGATAAGAAGCTTCTTTTCAGAACCAAGTGGAGGAGTTAAGAGCCAGCTTACAGGGTTTTGACAATCCTCACCATAAATAACGAGTTTATCGGTTGAAATAAATTTAGGATGAATGAGATTAGATTCTATTATACTTACTATTTCTTCTTTAAGGAAAGTATTTTCACCCACCAAAAAGTAAGAGGAATTAATTTTACCCTTCTCTATTTCAGATATTAATTCCTTATAGTTCATGCTATTTATTATATAATTCAGAATCCCAAGTTTGTCAAGAAAAATCTTGCTAATGCCCCGTACATAATTGTTTATGCGCGGGGCTTATGCTTAGAATTTCTAACCCCGCACAAATGTTTTTTGTGCGGTGGTCAAGAAAAAAGTAAATCCACACCTGCCTATCCAGACAGGGTCACCAAAAGCCGATTGACGAAACGGGCATCGTCACCGTAACCTTTTCCCTACTTCAACAAAATTAGTTTCCTTGTTGCTTTATAATCTTCAGTTGAAAGCTTGACAAAATAAATACCAGAAGAGACCTTTCTTCCTTTGCTATTCCTGCCATCCCAAGTTACTGTCCAGTCTCTGGCATCTAATTTATTATCAATCAATTTTCTAACCAATCTCCCACTTATGTCATAGATTGAAAGCGTTGTCCAAGTTCGCATAGGGATTACAAACTTTATATTAGTATATGTACTAAAAGGATTAGGCCAGCCCTGAGAAACAAGGTAAATCGGCTTATTATCAGGAACAATTTCGTGCTCCTCAATACCTGTTATAACAACCTTAAGAACCACAAGCTCATTGTATAAAGACTCATCAGGGTCATTAGAAGCAATCTTCAGTGTATCTCTATATGTGCCCTCTGCTAATCCCTTAGCATTAACAGATACTGTAACATTTTGAGAATCGCCAGGGGAAACATTAAACGATGAAGGACTAATATCAATAATCCAGCTTTTTCCTTTACTGGTAATGCCAGAGACAGTCAGCAACCCGTCTCCCTGATTATATACCCACATACTCTCTGTCAGATAGGCTCCTCCAGTGCGGCCGAAGTGACACAGAGATGGCTCACCATAGAGCATAAAGCCGTATATATTTACATAACGAGAGGGCCAATCCCATACATCAAGCCCTGCATACTCATTTCTTGCTGCATCTAAAGCATCTCCAACTCTTCCATGCGTGCTGTTGGTATCTGAGAGTAATTTCTTAAAAAAGTAGTAATCTACACTTGCATTGCCTCCGTCAGCTGCTGAACTCCAGCCAGGCCGATAAAGACTTTCACGGGTGGACGATACAATACCTGCAGAACCTTGATAGAGAAGAGCGGCTCCCAGATTATTGGTATATTCTGGATAACTGCAAAGGCAAGAACACAGAAAGCCAATTGCAGGATAGTTATCGTCCAGACTTGGGGCGTCAGTCGATTTAAGCCCATTATACCACGCCATCTCATTATCTTGAGGAATATTATCCTCATTCGTATCCTCTACCCATACTTTTCTTGCAAAGGAATCCAGCCAACCATGAGCCCATTCATTGAATATACCTTTGTTCTGCCATTGATTTATAAGATTGGTTTGAGTGATAGGATAATCACAAGAATAAGTAGAGGGGTTTACACCGGCTTTCTCATATTCTGTAACTGCTTTTGTGCTATCTATTATCCCATCATTCATCAAATCTTCCATTAATTCGGCTCCATCAGTCCTGTCTGCTCCTTGCCCATTCTCGTTGTAGTAGTTAGACATAGCACCACCAAGTAAGGATGCCTTCTTGTAGGAAATATCAGTATTCTGTTCAAAAGCAACTATTTTCTGGCAGATATGTGAGATTTTTGAATTATCACTCCAGGGAATTCTCCCAAGGTGGACATCTGCATGGTAATCAGGTGAGTCATCACCAGCCCCCCCAGAGCCATCGCCAGCTTCACCATAATAATCATCTCCATCCTTGTTCCAGGAAGTATTATCAGTAGCCGTTAGTTCGGCATAATATAGGTCTGTTGGGACAGGAGATAAAAGTGTATCATTCCAGGGACTATCTGGGTCATCATTCCAGGGAACACATCTCCTCATTGGAATATCAGCGTCTTCACCCACAATGAGCACATACTCTATCCCCCATTGACCTTGAGGATACTTATCTCGCAAAAAGTTTCTGAGTTTCTGCTGGAAATCAATCCCGGAGCCGCTATTTATCTCTGACTTGGTAACAATCTTCACATTGTAGCCCAGCGAGGTCTTCCAATCAACCAAACTGGAAACAGCACTACTACAAGCTGAGGTAGTTATTATCACATAATCGTAAAGGGATTTGGTGCTCTTATTATTACTATACCATTCCTTTGCCATTTCGTAATTATAGATAATTTCACTTGCTTCGCCTTCAAACAAATTATCGCTCTCAAGTTTTTTTGCTTCTTGTAATTTGTCATCATCTAAAGTGTAGTAAACATCAATTGTAATGGAACTTGTAAAGCGTAATTCTCCTGCAACCGGATTGTAAGAAAACGGGCAAACACTCACATCCACCAAGTTGTATTTCCGTAGCCCACCTGTGCCGTCAAATTTACCAAGCACTTCTGGGAAAAACGTATCAGCAGAATATACTTTTTCTTTAGTTTCTGCATATCGTTCCATTATTTGGTGTGTCAATTTAGAACGGTTGCTCATTGGAAGGAGTGGTGGTGCAGACATAATGTTATAAGTGCCAGGCAGGAGAGACATTGCTCCTTTTACATCAACGGATGTTACAACTGCACCAGGTGGTATGGCGAGGGTAAATACTTTTGCTGGTAAATATGGAACACCACCTCTACTTAGGTGCCCAAATCCAGGGATATTAATCCTTTGAGTTCCGTCTTCTGCTTCTTCTGCTGTAAAATTTGGTATGTCCACAGTAACACACACCTCACTTGCATCCCAGTAGCCACTAACTTTTTTGACCTTTTCAGAAGTTTCGTAGTAATAGTACAAGGACTCAGGAGTAACTGCGATATCAGGGGTTCCGCCGGTCTTCCAGTAAAAAATCTTGCCCCATACATTATCAGTCTCGTCTGATTCAGTTATATTATTAAGAGCATCGGCAACGACTTTCATACTATACTCTCCTGGAGTAAATATAGTATCGGGAATACATATCCCCCTGACCACCCCATTTTGAACCAAGCTCGGAATATTCCAACCCAAATATGGAGTATCATTTTTTGTAATGTAGACAGCGAATGTATCAGTTATATCTGCCGCGCCATCATTCTTGACTGCAAAACTTAAATAATAAGCCTGACCCGCATATAGTGTATCTTCAGAGATTGTATCATTATTCACAGAACAAACTAATGGACCACTCCAACCAGTGGGTGTGTATGGTTTGAGATTTGGCTGCCCACCGCCACCAGCCGCAGTGACAGTTACATAATCTATGCCTATGCTGTTTTGGTCTGGTGTGTCAGTGTAATACTCAAACCCAATCACTACATTAGACTGACCATCATATACAGAGAGGTCTATCGACCATCCACCCCAGTTGGAGCCACTCTGATAAAGATATCCTAAACCGGTCCAAGTTGGATCATCTGCTCCACCACCCTGAGTTGCAACACCAATACAGAGATAATCATCATACCAGCTATCTTGCCAGGCATAGAATGTAAGTGTGCACCCGGTATAACTCGAGAAGTTTAATGCCGGAGTCTGTAGCAGTTGGTCCTGAACATAGCTTCCGTCATAGTCTATCCATGCAACATAACTGCCTTGATGGCCTGAGTCTTCAACTTTAAACCACTCGTTAGATGACCGGTTCCAGGGAAATGAAAACTGACTCCATCCTGTAGGTGGCACGGCAGTCTCAAAACTCTCTGGACCTAAAATAATATCCTTACCTTCTAAATCAATAATTCCACCTTTCCCTATAGATAGCTTCTTTACTGTCTTCATATTGCGCTTGCCCATCACACCGATAGGTAATGCCGATAAAAGTGAACTCCCTATAAAAGAAACTACTCCAATAAACAAAAATAACCTCCTCATCTCAACCTCCTTTCTTATCCCCAAACACTGTCAACTCTGGATTTCCACAGTGCTTGGCAATAAGTATTTTACACTTAAGTTTAGTTGTTTAAATCACTGCAACTTAATCACTTTTAATGTTTTATTTATCTCTTTGCATACCAGGTGAATGAAATAGATGCCTGTTGGTAAATCAGGTCTCCAGCATAAAGTCCTATTTCCTGTATGTTCATCAACAGTTATCTTCTCAACAATCCTGCCCGCAACATCAAATATTTTGAGTGTAACATCTTCACTTTGATTTGAAATTGTATATTGAATTATTGTCTCCTTAATAAATGGATTGGGATAAACCTGCAATCTGATATCTGACATCTGATATCTGTCGTCTGTCTCTTCTTCTACACCTGGTGGATTCAGGATACCCCAGTCAATACCGATTTCTATATTTTCTAATCCCAAAATGCATACGGATGAGTCTAAATAGTCTGGCTTAACAAGACATATATATGCACTGTCAGTTTTACTCTCCATAGGTTCAATTACCACTGCCAACCATTTGTTGTTCGGTGACCAGCCTCCTATGTGGAGATAATAACCTGAATAATAAAAATAAGTCTCAAAGGCACCATTTTTATCAATAACAACAGCAGCGTTGTTGTCGTCTTGAAAGCTGACATAAGCGATTCGCTCGCCATCTGGTGACCAGCGTGGATAATATACTGAACTTGCATAAGCCCACTCGTCATCAAAAATTTTAGTGGTATCACTACCATCTGGATTGGCAGTATAAACTCCGCCAGAGTGGGGGTCCCAAACGCTCCAGGTATAAACTATTTTCCCATTCACAGGCGAAATGTCAATAGTAGAGCGGTCAGTATAAGTTGGAGGACCCTCAAAAATCTCTGTCCAGCTATCTCCCCCTCTTGGTGTTTTCAGAACTGACTCGTCAAGTGCTTGCCAATAAATATAGTTTGCATCTGACGACCATGCAGGTGCATCCGCACTTATCCGAGCCCAGTTATCCTCAGTGGTCCCAAATGTTGGCGCCTCAACTGACATATCTGCTATGACATTGACAGATGTATATCCATACCAACCGTAATCAAATGAGAATGCTGTTATAAAACGAGACCCTTCAGGCACATTGGATACCTCGTAGTAACCCGAGGTATTAGTCGTAATGAGATTTGGATAACCTTCAATAGTCACCCAGGCATGAGTGCCAGGAGACCCAAAACCTGTAATATAACCGTGCACTATACCTCTACCTCCCGGTGGATTATACCAGCCAGCGGCCGCATCTGGAGTATCCATATCCCACCAACTACCATCTGAAGCAATATGGAAGACATTCCACTCGAAAGGAGAATACCATCTATCGTGGTTGGATGCGAATGCAATGTATTCACCACCAGGCGAAATCCTTAAGCCGTGTATCCTACCCATACTATCTACCAACTCACCAGTCCATGAAAATAGTTCCTGCAACCCAGTTCCATTTGGGTTAATAGTATATATAACAGAGTTGTCTTCGTCAGTCTTAACCGCGAAGACTATCTTTTCCTCATCCCCGTGGAGAAGAGTCGTTAGGCTAAAAAAGAGAAATAATGTGGCAAAAATACCTTTGTATGACATAACGCCTCCATTTTAAAATAAAAAGATAAACATTATATAAATTTACAGTATTTATATAATTTAAAAAAAGTAGTTTGTCAAGTTTTTTTAAAAAGTTTTCTACAAAAACAACAACAGAGTATCAACCAGAGCAGGTTCCATGAATGGGGTCAAGTCTGGAGAGTTTATACTTTCATAGCACATAAAACAAAATTTATAATACCCTCCTTTGAGATACAAGATATTGATATATCTATACTTATAGGATATAACATTTCTTAAAATAAACAAAATCTTGCACCCAAAAGCGTTTTTTCTTGACATTTATAAATTAAATAGTATAAGTTAGGAATACCTAACAGTAATAGGTTAATCTAACTTATATGAAGAATTTATCTTTAATGGAATTAAAGGTTGGAGAGAGCGGCAGGGTTGTGGAAATTGGCGGTGGGTTTGGTTTAAGGAGGAAACTCGAGGCTCTTGGGGTAAGGGAAGGCGTGATTATAAAGAAGATGAGTTCACAGCTTATGGGTGGCCCTGTAGTGATTCAGGTCGGCAGAACTCAAGTAGCTCTTGGGCGTGGCATGGCTCGAAGAATAATAGTAAAAATAAATGAAAATTGAAAAATTAGCAATTAGCAATTCAAAATGAAGTATAAACTTGTTGGCTTAAACAAAGAATTGTTAATTTTGCATTGCTAATTTTATATTTTGCAATGAAGATTTTATTGATGGGGAATCCGAATGTTGGGAAGTCAGTTATCTTTTCAAGGCTTACTGGTGTTGCTGTGATTGTTTCAAATTATCCCGGGACAACAGTTGAGTATAAAAAAGGGAAGATGAGACTTAAAGGTGAAAGCGTAGAAGTTATTGATGTCCCCGGTGCTTATACCTTAAAGCCAACAAATAAAGCAGAAGAGGTAGCTTGTGAAATGATTGAAGAGGGGGACATCATTATTAATGTAGTGGATGCTACCAATCTTGAACGCAATTTATACTTAACTTTACAGCTTCTTGGAACTAAAAAACCAATGATAGTAGCCCTTAATCTATGGGATGAGGCGCATCATAAGGGCATAAAGATTGATTATAAAAAATTAAAAAAATTACTGCAGGTTCCAGTCATTCCAACAGTTGCACTTACTGGTGAAGGAATTAAGGAACTTGTAAATGAGTTACTTGAAGCCGTGCCTGGGACATACAAATCTGAACCTGGTGAGCAATGGCATGATGTTGGCAGGATTACAGAGAAAGTTCAACTCATAACTCATCGGCATCATACTTTTTTAGAAAGGCTTGCGGATGCATCTGTAACACCATTTACTGGAATCCCAATAGCTCTCATTATACTTTTTGCTACTTTTAAGATTATAAGATTTATTGGTGAAGGACTCATAGGTTATTTATTTGAACCCATTTTTGAAAGATTGTGGGCTCCTTTGATGCTTAAACTTTCTGGGCTCCTGGGGTCTCAAGGATTCATTCATAATATATTAATTGGCAAACTAATAGGAGGTGAAATAGATTTTGTTGAATCTCTTGGACTTCTGACTACTGGATTATTCGTCCCACTTGCTATGGTTTTACCTTATATATTTGCATTTTATTTAGTTTTATCGTTTTTAGAAGATTCAGGTTATCTTCCAAGATTAGCTATCTTAGTAGATGCTTTGATGCACAAATTGGGTTTACACGGATTAGCGATAGTTCCAATGATGCTTGGTCTTGGGTGCAATGTTCCAGGAGCTTTATCTACAAGGATTATGGAAACAAGGCGCGAAAGATTTATTGCGGCTACTTTAATGGCAATTGCAGTTCCCTGTATGGCTCAAATTGCAATGATTGTTGGACTTGCTGGAAAATATGGTGCAAAGGGACTGGGGACAATTTTTGGCACTTTGTTTTTAGTATGGATAGTATTAGGATTTATACTCAATAAGACTGTCAGAGGAGAGAGTCCAGAAATATTCACTGAGATACCACCTTATAGGATTCCTTATTTTAAGGGTCTTTTTAAAAAGGTCTGGATGAGAGTAAAATGGTTCATTAAAGAAGCTGTTCCCTGGGTGCTTGTAGGAGTTTTTATTGTAAATATTTTATATACCTTAAGAATAATTGATTTTATTGGAAGATTTACAGCTCCGGTAATTACAGGAGTTCTTGGCTTGCCAAGACCAGCTGTAGGAGCACTTATAGTTGGCTTTTTGCGTAAAGATGTGGCAATTGGGATGCTGGTTCCATTGGGATTAACTTTAAAGCAACTCATAATAGCTTCGGTTGTATTGGCAATGTATTTTCCCTGTGTAGCTACATTTACTATGATGGCAAGGGAATTAGGATTTATAGATATGTTAAAATCTGCTTTAATTATGATTGCATCAGCCCTTGTAGTTGGAGGATTATTAAATCTTATCTTGATATGAATACTTTAACACCAAGTCTTGAGGATTATTTAGAGGCAATTTTTGTAACAAGTCTCACTGAGAAAGTAGCCAGGGTAAAAGATATTGCGAAATTCTTAAAAGTCAAAACGCCATCAGTGATAGAAGCATTAAAGACTCTTTCAGATAAAGGTTTAGTTGTGCATGAAAAATATGGCTACATTGAACTCACAAAAGAAGGTATCAAAAAAGCAAAAGAAATATATGACAAACATAAGGCGCTTTCCAAATTTTTTCATAAAATACTCGGCGTAGACTCTGATACAGCAGTGAGAGATGCTTGCCAGATTGAACATCATATTAGCAAAAAGACAATGAATAAACTCATAAAACTCATAAAATTCATTGAAACTTGTCCCAAAGAAGACTTTCCCTGGATTTCACGCTTTCATTACTTTGTGAAAACAGGCAAGCACCCAGAACATAAGGAAAAATAAAAAGTGTTAAATTTTTTTATTCTTAAGATAGGCTTACCTATCAAAGATAGGATAACCAATAAAAGGAGGTGATACTTATGGAATAAAGCAGAAAAAACGCAAGTTACGGATTTTCTTCCCTGGCAAGGCAAGAAGGAAATCTTTTGAGAGTTTGACCTTGCGAGAGTGGGTTTAGAAGGAGTTTCATCCCGATAAATCCCCGATTGAATCGGGGCAGGCGGGATTCTCGATGTTCTAATTCCACCTGTGGTGGAAAGAACATCGGAAAAGGAGGATTTAAGATGAAAAGGATTGTATCATTTACGGGAGTTTTAATGTTCCTATTGCCAGTATTTGTTATGGCAGAAAGCTTTGGAAAAATTGAAGGGAGAGTCACAGATAAGGAGACTGGCAAGACGCTTCCATTGGTAAACATTATTGTTAAGAGAACTACTCTTGGAGCGGCAACTGGCGAGGACGGGAGATACTTTATGGTCAATATCCCTACTGGAAAGTATAAGGTTATGGCAACAATGATGGGGTATAAGCCAGTTACTAAAGAAGCAAGTGTTTCTGCTGGTGAGATTTCGGTTCTTAATTTTGAGTTACAAGAGAGTGTAATTGAGATGGGGGGCATAGTAGTTACAGGCACCCGGACTCCACGATATATAAAGAACACTCCTGTGCGTACCGAGGTTATTACTTCACGGAGGTTCAAAGAAAGAGGTGTTCCCAATCTTTATGAGGCTCTGGAAGGAGTTCCAGGGATAAGGATTGAACAGCAATGTTCTTACTGCAATTTTTCTATGGTGAGAGTTCAGGGACTTGGGAGTGGGCATACCCAGATATTAATTGATGGGCAGCCCATTTATTCTGGTTTAGCAAGTGTATATGGGGCACAACAGGTCCCATCTGGAAATATGGACAGGATAGAGATTGTCAAGGGTTCTGGTTCTGCTCTTTATGGCAGTTCTGCTATTGGGGGAGTGATTAATATTATCACTAAAAAACCAGGGAGAGAGCCATCGGTGAATGCGAGTGTGAATTTTGGAACAGCTAATACTAATGAATATACACTATCTGCTTCCAGAAAATACGGAAATATGGATATAGTAGTAGATGCCCAAAAAAACACAGGGGATGGAATTGATGAAGATGGGGATGGTTGTACAGACAGGGTCAAGACGGACAATTTAGCTTTTGGAACCAGGCTAAATGTGTATAATGTATTAGGAAATGACAAACTTACTTTTTCTGGCAGAACCTTGAATGAACTTAGACAGGGAGGTGAGCTAGCTACATGGGAGAACCCTTTTTCTGCATCTACAGAAAACATCAAGACAACTCGCTATGAGGTAGGGATTGGATACAAGAAGAAATTTCAGTATGGCAATGAAACTACCCTTGACCTTAACTATTGCACTCACAACCGCAATGCTACCAATGATGGCTTTTTGGGCGACTATATGGATACCCATGGTGATACTGTGCCTCCAGTAGATGAAATGCAGCCCTATCTTGCTGATGAGAATCTTTATGTAGTGGATTGGAACTATTCCCAGCCTATTGGAGGAATGCATCGTTTGTTAGCAGGGGTTCAGTATTCCTACAATGAGTTAAATGAATCGGGCAGGTATGTCAGTGTGGATACTTCTGACCCAAATTATGGTGACCCTTACACAGCCAAAAGCAAAAAGTATGCTCATGATATCGGAGTTTATCTTCAGGATGAATTTTCAATAATAAGTGAAGTTCTGGAGTTGGTATTAGGAGTGAGGTATGATATTCATCGCAGTAAAGACGATTTTCGTGGCTCTGGAAAAGTTGCTCCTGCAGAGCCGTGCACGCTCACCTACAAGGAAGAAGCCTTTAGTCCCAGATTTGCACTAATGTATAGAATGTCTCCTGAATTTGCCTTACGAGCCAGTGTTGGAACTGGGTTTAGGGTTCCTTATGGGTTTAGCGAGGATTTACATCTTTGCAGTGGTTCACCGAGGGTTAATAAGCCTGCAGGCTTGAAACCGGAAAAATCTATGAGCTTTAACTTTGGGGCAGATTATTCAGCAGAAAAGTTCACAGTGAATGCTAGCATCTTCCGCACTAATTTAAAGGATAAGATTGATTTTACAGACGCCAGCGAAGCATCTGCAAAATTAGGTTATACTTATGAATGGGCTAATATAGGCAAAGCATATACCCAGGGAGTAGAAGCTGGTTTACGAGCAATTCTTGTGCGCGACATTTCTCTTGACCTTAATCTGACTTATACTGATGCTCAGTATGAAAAGGAGCGAGACGACTGGATAGACCATCCTGTTCATGGGAATAAATATGCTGAGGATAGCAGACACATCTCTCGCGTTCCTGAGATTACTGGAGGCATTGGGCTTAGTTATACACCTGGCAACTGGAGTCTGGCATTAAGTGGTGACTACACTGGCAGTATGTATATTGATTATTGCAAGGATGAGGATGTGGAACAACCTGAGAGTTATATCAAGCATACTGACCCATTCTGGGTGATGAACGGTCGTATAGGTAGAAAGTTTGCTGAGCAGGGAATTACTATCTTTGCGGGTGCGAAGAACCTGTTTAACTATGTTCAAGATGAGAAACACCCTGATGATGCTGCCTTTATGTATGCACCTTATACTGGTCGCATCATCTATGGCGGGATAGAAATAAGGATTTAACAACTGTAAAATCTTGGGACCTTCCTCATTCTTCTTTCGCTTCTCGCGAGAAAGGTCCCAGGTGAAATGGAGGTATAAAATGAAAAAGAGTATAAAATTAGCGGGTTGGATTTTGGGACTTTGTTTCACTTCTCTCGCATATAGCCATACTATGTGGTTGAATGTGACTGATTATCATCCTGAATTTTATCCAGAATATGGGGCAAGGACAAAGGTTTATTTTGGCTGGGGGCATCATTATCCAGTGGATGATTTTTTGAGGCAAGAGCAATTGAAGGATTTTTATTTTATTTGTCCCAGATGTGGCAAACATCACAAGCTAAGCCCAAATCCAGGAGGCTTTTTAGCTACCGAGGTAAATTTTAAAGAGCCAGGTGCATATATAGTTACTGCTGTGTTGAAACCTGGATTTTATACTATGTATATTGAAAAAGGTGAAATGCATCACAAGATGGGACCGAAGACAGGATTGAAGGGAGTTATTTTGAGTCTTTATTATGAGCAGTATACTAAGGCGTTAATAAATGTGGGAACTGAAGACACGAGCGCTTATGATAAAGCGATTGGGCATAAAATTGAAATAGTACCGTTGAAAAATCCTCTTGAATTGAGTGAAGGTGATTTTTTACCTATACAAGTATTATTTGATGGCAGACCAGCGAGTTTTTGCAAAGTATATGCTACATACAGTGGTTTTTCAACTCGTGAGGACTTTGCTTATGCTACTTCTACAGATGGTGAAGGAATTGCAATGATAAGACTTTTACATTATGGACCCTGGCTTATAAAGGCAGATATGAAATTACCTGCTCCTGAGGACATGAGGGATAAATGCAACGAACTTCATTGCACAGCAACATTGACATTTGAGGTGCATTAGTGAGAGAAGGAATAGCTCAAATGAATGGAAATGTAAGATTTGCTGAAGATAAAAGGATATGGAGAAATTACTTTTAATAGTAATTCTAATTTTTGCAGGCCAGATATTGGGCTCATTGCTTGGACTTATAAAATCACCTAGCAAGATAATTTTACATGGTTCTCTTGCATTTGCGGGTTCTATGATGATTTTAATATCGTTTTTTCAATTGATACCAAAGGGATTAGAATATGCATCATATTATCTGATAATGCTATCCTTTTTTGCAGGAATTGGAATAATGTGGCCCATAGATAAGTTAGTCCCACATATTAATCCTGAATTAGGTAAAAAAGAAAAATCCTCTGTTAAGAGAAGTACTATTATGCTGGTCATTGGGATGGCTTTGCATAATATTCCTGAGGGACTGGCAATTGGTATTGGATTTGCATTGGAGCCAAAATTAGGAATTACGATTGCAATAGCTATTGCAGCACAGGATATTCCGGAGAATATAGCGACTATTATTCCTCTTTATAATGTAACCAAGCAAAAACTAAAATCATTTATCATTACAACTGGCACAATACTTTTTGAATTAATAGGATTTATTTTAGGCTATTTTGTATTAAGGGGAATGTCCACTGAGATACTTGGCGCCTCGTTAGCACTTGCTGGGGGATTTATGGTATATATCTCTGTAGAGGAATTACTACCCGCAGCAGAGATAAGCAAACATTTACGGGTCTGCATTACTGCTATAATTATGGGTGCAATATGTATAGTGTTAACGAGCTTGATATAAAATGAAATTTTTAGTTAATCCGTTTTTCTGGATAGGGATTTATCTGATAGGGTATATAATAACAATAGTAGTTCTTAAGTTGCGAGGAGTATCAACTAAAGTTGAGAACAAAAGAATACCTAAATTTATTAGCAGGATTTTCATTTTACTGACTTTTGTGGCACCACCTGTTGTTTTGCCGTTTACTAAAGGACCAAAGCTCGCAATTCCAACCTCTGTTGCCTTAACTGTGGGAACAATAATTTTAGGAATAAACTTTATCATTAAAATATTAGCCCAAAGACAGATAGGCGCGATTCCAGCTTTAAAGAAAAAATCAAAATTGGTCACAACAGGAATCTATGGAATTGTCAGGCATCCCTTATATATGAGCAATGGCTTATTGGCTGTAGGGATGGCTATTCTATTTAAATCATTATATGCTATTTTGTTTTCTATCCCTTATACTCTTCTTTATCTACTAATTATACATTTTGAAGAGAAAGACCTTTTAAAGAAATATGGGGAAGAATACAAAGAATACAAAAAAAGGGTTCCCTGTAAGATAATTCCAAGAATAATTTAGGTAATTGTAAAACAAGAGTGTGGAATACAAATCTATAGTGGAGAAGAAATAAGTCAAGCTAAAGGATAGTTTAACTATGGCTCTTTTGTATAGTTTGTAGGTTCATAATAAGCTTTCTTTTTGTATCTTTGCTTTCGCTTAATGTTCAGAAAGAGAGCGATAAAGAAGATGATGAGAATTAGTGTCCACGGAAAAAATGTTTTAAAGAGAACATTAAAGCCTGTGTATCTTTCTTTTACCCATTTTTCCCATTCATTCTTAAAGTCTTGATAATTTAATCCTAAAACTATGGTTAATGCTTGGTTAAAAGAGTTAGTTTGTTTAGTATTTTTGATAATTTCTTGCAGACTTTCTTTACCAAATTCATTAATTATAAAAGCAATAGCTGAAAAGCTCTCAATATAAGCTAATTTTGCTTCTTTTGAGTTATAAGGGAAATTTTGCTCAATCTCAGAAAGTGGCAAGAGAGAGTTTGTAAAGTTTGCCCATGACAACCCAATGCTTTCTCCAATTTTCCATTCGCGTGATTCATACATTGCCATTCCTTCATCAAACCATTTAGGGATTGGTATGTTTTTTAATAAGTTTCCTAACACTACATGAGCTATTTCGTGAGCTACCAAGGTCCTGAGATTCAATGGATATTTTACAATTCTTGGCGACTTAAGAATTATAGTACGTTTAGATGGATAAGCACATCCAATTCCCCAATCCGGGAAATTTCTAATTTTTTTAATCTCAGTTTCTGAAAATGCAATGTATATATCAATTTTTATCTTTTCTTTCAAGCCAATGTCTTCTACAATTTGAGGCAATTCCTGTTCTGCAAATTTAATGACCTCTCGTGCTACTTTTTCATCTTGTGGCTGATAAAAGACTGTAAAATTAGGAGATTCTTTATAAAATAGGAATAAAACAAATATGCATATTCCCATATTCAGTTATTATGTGAGGATTCCGTCTCTTATTTTTATGATGCGATTAGTATAGCTGCTGACTTCAGGGTCGTGGGTTACAACAATTAATGTTCTGCCTTCTTTGTGTAGACTGCTAAATAATTCCATTATTTCATTACCTGTCTTCGTATCCAAGTTACCCGTTGGTTCGTCAGCGAAAATTACTTTGGGGTTAGTTATTAGTGCACGAGCAATAGCTACGCGCTGACATTCACCACCTGAAAGCTCCGTGGGCCTGTGATTTATACGTTCTTGAAGACCTACTTTTTCCAATACTTTAAATGCCCTGTCTTCACTCACAGAGGCTTTTGTATTAGAATATATAAGTGGTAACTCTACATTCTCATATGCTTTTAATCTTGGAAGTAAATTGAAAGTTTGGAATACGAAGCCAACCTCTTGATTTCTGATGTTTGCAAGTTCATCTTCTGATAGATTTTGCACCTCCCTGTCCCGAAATAAATAAGTTCCTGAACTCGGAGTATCAAGACAGCCTAAAATATGCATCAGAGTTGATTTTCCCGAACCTGATGGTCCAGTTATGGCTATATATTCACCTTCTTCTATTTGGAGGTCTATGCCCCTTAAGGCATGAACCTCAATATTGCCCATTTTATATACTTTTGTTAATCCCTTAGTGTTAATTAACATATCACATTGTAACTCTGACTTTGACTTTGTCTCGTCTTTTGCCCCTCTTTTTCTCAACTTCTGATATCTCTTTGATTTTTACTTCTACTTTATCACCATCTTTTAGTTTTCTAAGTATTTTGTAGGGACCTATCAGAACTGTATCACTTATAGCTACGCCTTCTATAATTTCAACTCCTTTTTCACCTGTTAATCCTAACTTTACTAAGGTTTGTTTTACCTTTTTGCCTTTTGATAAAAGAACTACATCTTGTTCTTTCCCTTGTATCTTTTTTCTTCCCAGTGCCGAATAAGGGATAACGAGAGTTGAATCTTTAACACCAACAGTAATCTCACAGGTAGCTGACATGCCGGGATATAGTTTTTCATGGGTTCCCAAGATTTCAACTTCAATTGGAAAGTTAACGGCTTCCTCTGTTCCATAGCTTTCTGGAATACCCCCAATCCTGGTTACTTTGCCGTTAAAAGTAGTATCTGGTAATGCATCTATTGTAATGGTAACTAGTTGTTTGGGGACAATTTTTATTACTTCTGTCTCATCAATAAGTGCCTTTACAAACATCTTTGAGCGTTCTGCGATTGTCATTATAACAGAGCCTGGTGTATTGATAGTTCCCATAATAGCCATCTCGCCTTCCTCTTTGTTGAGTTGCACTACTTCACCATCCACTGGTGAGGTTATGATTGTCTTGTTATAGTTTTCTTTAGCCTCGTTATAAGATTCTTGAGCCGATTCAGCCTCTGCCTTTATCATCTCATAATTCAGTTTCGCTTCTTCATATTGTTCTTTAGAGATAAGCTTGTTTTCAAAGAGTTCTTTATTGCGTCTCAGGTCTTCTTCTGCCTTAGTAAGTTTGGCAAGTGTAAAGTTCAGTGAAGCTTTTGCTCGTTTGAGCCTGGCAACATAGGTGCTCTGGTCTATAATGCAGAGGGCATCTCCCTTACGAACTCTAACGCCCTCTTTCACCTTTAGTTTGATAATTCTGCCCATAACATCACTACCAATTTGGACCTGATTAAGAGCCTTGAGTGTGCCTTCAGTTCTCACTTTAGAGATTATATTATCCCTTTTAACAACAAGAGCGTCTACCTTATTACTGCCCTTACCTTTTCTCAAGTTAAGTAAGATAATGATAAGAATAAGCACCATCGTCCCAGCAATAATAATTAGCTTTTTCTTTTTACGCATAAGTCCCTCCTTTACTTCCAAATACCTAAATACCTAAACACCTAAATTCCTAAATTCTTTTTTAGGCATTTTGGACTTTTAGGCATTTATCCTCTTATAGTTTACCTCCAATTACATACTTGAGTTTAGTTCTTGCAAGTTTATAATCATACAGGGCAGAAATATAGGTTGCCTCGGCGTCCAACAAGTCTGTTTCTATTTGAAACAAGTCAAGGATTGGTATCAATCCGAGCTTGTACTGTGTTTTAGCGAGTGCATTCCCCTCCCTGGCAGCTTCAAACATACTTTTGGCAAGTTTTAGATTTTCGTTCATAGTAAGACAATCAAGCCTTGCCTCTTCAACTTCTTTAACTACAATCAGTCTTTCATTTAACAGATTCAAATTGGTTTTGTCAAGGATGGTCTTTGTCTTCCAAACTTCAAATGGATAGGAAAATAAATTTAGATTCGCAGTTGCATACCACCCTGTGTTCTTTGTTGCCCCGTTTCTTATTGTTGAAAATTTGTCTGGGAAATTCTCTGTATTATAGTTCCAGGACCATTTGAACGATATTTGGGGCAGAAATGAAAAGAAACTGCTCCAAACTCCAAGTCGTGCTTCTTTAACTTCTTCATAAGCGGCTTTAATTTTTGGTCTATTTTCAATGCTTGTTGTTATGAGTATATTTAGTTCTGGTAACTCAAACTTTCCGTCTTCAATCTCAACTGGTTCAAGCAAAAGTTCACATTGATGCCTAAGCCCAAGTATATTTAATAATAATCTTTTAGCAATAGTATAATTTTTACGGGTATCAGATAAATCAAGCTTAGCACGATTAAGATAGACTGTTGCATTTAAAAAGTCTAATCTTGACGCCTTTCCCAATTCTAATCTTTTAGTTACGAATCTCATATTTTCTTCTGCTCGTTCAATAGCCTTATTACGCATTCCAAGTAATTTTTCTACTTTAAGGACAGTAAGATATTGTCCTTCTACTTGATAATATAGCAGGTTTTCAGCTTCCCAGCTTGATGCTAAAGAGGCATTGGTGCTAAATTTGCTTTGTAGTATTGAGGATGCTTTCCCAAAATCAAATACCGGCTGGTTTAAAGAGAAGCTAAAATTATAGCCCTTCCCGCCTTGGCTCGGCGAGACAGGTGACGAAGGATAAGAGTAATCACCAAATGTTGCTTCAGAGTATGTAATACCGACAGCTGGATTAAGTATATCTGAAGCCAAGTTCTCATAAAGTCCTAATTTA
Source organism: Caldifarciminota bacterium (assembly GCA_023129325.1). Taxonomy (GTDB): domain Bacteria; phylum Hydrothermota; class UBA3073; order JACQXS01; family JAGMCI01; genus JAGMCI01. The sequence goes on along the minus strand of JAGMCI010000012.1, from coordinate 78,391 downwards.
TTGTATGTATGAGAAAGTGTCTGCACTTGATATGTTGGGTTACCTTTAAGTGCTATCTCCTTGGCTTGGTCAAGGTTTATTTTTAATGTGTCACTGACAAGAAATACTAATATTATTCCTATCATAAATTACCTCCTTTCTCTATAAAATCAAAAATCAAAATTACAAATTAAAATTCAAAATTATTGTAAGTCGAAAAGAACTTCATTATTAACAGTGATTTAATTTGACAGTCCGCCTCAGGCGGATTACAGGATTTTTATTTAATTTCATATATTCTTTAATCCTGTTAATCTTGTCCGTCATTGCTTTTTATTCTCATCTCTTATCCCGCACATAAATTATGTGCTGGATGCGGGACTCTTTCAATCCCTGTCAATTTTATTTTCTATTTTGCAGAACTAATCTCTGCATAATTTATTCATATCTAAGTGCTTCTATTGGGTCAAGTTTCGAGGCTTTGGATGCTGGGTAGATGCCAAAAAACAATCCCACGAACATAGAGAAGCCAATTCCAAGCACTACGCTCCACAGCGTAGTGCTGGCTGGTAAAGGTGTCAATACAGAAATCAGTTTAGCAAGTCCAAAACCAAACAAAACACCCACTACTCCGCCCACTCCTGTTAATGCCACTGCCTCAATAAGGAATTGGATGAGTATATCCTTTCTCTTGGCTCCTATTGCCATACGCAAACCTATTTCTCTGGTGCGTTCAACTACCGAGACAAGCATTATATTCATAATCCCAATCCCACCAACAATTAGTGCAAGTGAGGCAATGCCTATCATTGCTATATAAATGCCTGAGGTTATCTTTTTATAAATATCAATAATCATTTGTTGAGTATTTAATGCAAAGTTATTTTCTTCGTTAAACTTACAGCCTCTCCTTTGTCTTAATAATTTTTCTATTTGTTCTTGTGCTTCTTCAATGGTGTGGCCTTCATGAACCTGCGCAACTATGAAAGGTGATTGAAAAAGGGAACGAAAACCAAATCTTATTTTGATGAATTTTCCTAAAGTAGTTAATGGAACAAGTATTGTATTATCCAAATTATTGCCCATAAATGTGCCTCTCTTTGTCAGGATACCAACGATAGTAAACTTATTCGGACCTATGTAGACATCTTTACCCAGAGGGTCTTCGCCTTTTTTGAACAGATTCTCTGTTATATAAATACCAACAATACAAATCTGTCTCCTAAATGTCAGGTCTGTTTCTATAAAAGTTCTGCCCCTATCAATTTCATAGTTAGATATTACTATATATTCTGGAGTAGCACCTTCAATTTCATTAAGTTCAATCTCTTCGCCACGATACATCATTTTCTTCCCTCCACCCCAGATTGATTGTGCCAGCGTCACTCTCTCAATGGATGAGAGTTTGGATATTGCTTTGACATCCTCATTAGTAAAGTCCTTCCTTTTAGCAATTTTACGCCATTCCTTTTTGCTCATCCTACCTCCGGGCCCAACGCGCCATTTATATTTTTGAACATAGATAACATTACTGCCAATAGTGCCAAGAATTTTGTAGACATATTTATTCATTCCCTGAACAATAGACATCATAGCAATTACGGTCATCACTCCAATGATGATGCCCAATGTAGTCAAGAAAGTTCTCATTCGCTGTGTTTTCAGGGCAAGCAGTGCTGTTTTCATATACACTAAAAATTGCATATTTGAAATTAAAGAGTTAATTTACAAATTGTTTTTATAATTATAAACGTTTAATTTTTAACTTTATTGTATTTTATTTCTAATTGCAACAATTATTAGGTCTACATTATAGCCATAAAGGGAGAAAGTCAAGAAAAATCAACCACGAATTACACAAATTACACGAATAAGAACCGCAGACCTGCCCGCCGCACAAGGCTTTGGCAAACGGGGAACACAGATACACAGAATGCTAATGCAAAAAGATGTTCAGTTTGCTGGTTTGTTAGTTTATTAGATTAAACCAATAATCTATCCGACTATTTTGCATTTTGATATTCTGTGATGTATCTGCGGTTTATATTAGTATAATAAATTAGACTAAAAATACTTGACAAATGTAAAGGATATGGTAAAATAAGAAGTATAATAGGAATTTTTTCAGACACAGGGATGCGTAGTCAAACTCAAGTTCGCATATACGGAGTTACAAAACAGCAAATAATTGAAGAAATCAGAAGAATTGCATCCGCTCTGGGTGTAAAATCACTAAAGAGTAAAGATTTTAATAAGCATTCAAAGATTTCTTTAGGTACAGCGAGGTATCATTTTGGCTTATGGAATAATGCAGTCAAAGAAGCTGGTTTGATACCTATCAACCCTGCAGATATGATTCGTGAGAAAGAATTGATAAAGGATGATGAATTATTATTAGACTTAATTCGTCTTTATAACGAGTATGGAAAGGAACCCACCCACGCATTAATTAATTCCAAAGGAAAGTATAGTTCATCCCCTTACTGTGCTCGCTGGAAGAATGTTAAAGAGGCATTCTTAATTGCAGAGCAAAAGTTCTCAGATAAAATTTCTCCTAAGGCAGACTAAAGTCTGCATTCCGCAAACCTAAAGGTTTGCCCTACATTGATTTTTAGCAAGGCAAGGTCTGTGGTTGTAGCATTGTTACATTTGCACGATTTGAAATCCCCGTTGTTGACGACAGGCGTGCCCACAATCTTTTTACAAGAGCACCGTTTTTGCACTCCAAAGATGACCTGAACCGCAGAGTTTGCGGAGAACACAGAAGGTAGAAAGCAGGAAGTTAAAAATTATAAATTCTGAATTACAGATTACAAATTATGAGAGTTGAAGCAGAGGTTTCAACCTACCCTATGATTAAAGCTATATATAAAAAATAGCTTAAATAAGACTACATTTAAGACCTTCTTTATGGTATTTTCTGCCGCACTTTTGACAAGTTGCCTTTTCCTCCCCGCCTGTTCGCTTTGCTGAAGCTCCGCCCGCCTTGGCTCGGCGAGACAGGGCGAAGCGGGCCATCTGGCGGGAGGGCTTAAATTTAAGTTTTTGTCCACATTCGCACATCCAGCCTATGACTCTTGCGGGAACACCAGCAACTATAGCATAATCAGGAATATTTTTTGTCACGACTGCTCCAGCACCTATGAAAGCCCATTTACCTATATTGATACCACAAACAATGGTCGCATTTGCTCCAATTGATACTCCTTTTTGCACATAAGTAGCAATCCATTTTCCTCCTTTTGGATAAGGGGCTCTTGGGTTTAAATCATTTGTAAATACAGCTGAAGGTCCAACAAATACATCATCTTCGAGGGTCACAAATGTATAGACAGAGACATTGTTTTCAAGCTTTACCCCATTTCCAAGAATTGCATCTTTAGCAACGAAGCAATTTTGACCAAGCAAACAATTTTTACCAATTTTTGCTCCTTTCATTATGTGTGAGAAGTGCCAAATTTTTGTTTCTTTACCTATTTTAGCTCCTTTTTCAACAACAGCAGTTGGATGAACAAAATAGTTTTTCATCTTTTCCTCCTAATAATAACCTAATGCCAAAACTCCAAGCCCGATAACCATATTAAATTTGAGCAGGTTACAGGCTTTTGGAATAAAGGATTTATCCTCGCCTGTCCACTCCGTCAGCTGACGGAGTGCCACTGGGCGTAATAGTTTATAAATTATAAGACCAAGTGTCAGGTCTATACAAATTAAGACGGCAATGAGATAAGGCATTCCGTATAAATGGAAGATAAAAGGCATTGGTGTAAGCAATATGAGGACAGATAAAACTAAAATTGTTAAGTTGATAGATTTTTTTATTCCGTGTTTAATTGGGAAAGATATGCTTTTTATAACTTTGTCCCCTTTAATATCAATAATATCCTTTAGTATTTCTCTACTAAGATGTAATAAAAAGGCAAATGAGAAAGGAATAAGTGTGGGAAGCCATGATTTAACAACAACCCCTCCGTATACAAAAGGCATTCCTCCAAGGCAAGTCACAAGAATGTTACCTGAAATTCCTTTTCTTTTTAAATTGAAATTATAAACTAATAGAAGCAATGAACTAACGAGGGCAATAATGAACACATTAATTGATATTTTAAGACTAATCTCCAAGGCGAGAATGAAGAGTATAGTAGATATAATAAGAGCCTGTCGTTTTGTAACCTTACCAGATGGGATTGGTCTTTTAGGTTTATTTATCATATCTATTTCAGCATCTACATAGTCATTTATAGCATTACCAGCCCCTATTATTAAGAAACAAGCTATACAAGCTAATGCAAGGTCTATGGGGATAATCTTTTTATGAGTTAGCCAAGCTCCAATAAAGACAGACGATGCTCCAATAATTCCATTTAAAGGTCTTAAGAGGCTGATAAAGGCTAAAATTTTTTTCATTAGACACAGATTTGTGTAAATAAGGGAAAATGGTTCACCACGACCTTCACCACAGAGTGGAAAAATTGGGAAAAGGGAAAGGAATAAAATATATTAAATTTTCCCCCTTTTGTCCTGTTTCCCCTTTTTCCTTTTATCACACTATCATCTCTGGGAAATTTCTTTTTACTCATTGATAATTGCTAACTTTTCACTGCTGATTTTGCATTGTTCGTTCATCTTATATTTCAACTGGCATACCTCCTTTTCTTAGTGATTGCTGGGCTGATTCAAGGATTTTAGTGACTTGGAGTCCATTTTCTCCATCTGATAAAGGATTAGTTCTTTCGGTTATACATTTCAGGAAGTGTTGACATTCTGATTTCAGGGGTTCTTTTGAATCAAGTTTAGGAATAACTATATCTCCAACTCTAAGAGTCAATGCTTCTCCATAAGGTTTGAAAGAGGGTTTATAATCTACTCCCTTATCATACACTCGTATTTTTTCTGTTGCTTCCATATCGTCAAATACAGCCATCTTTTTAGACCCCACGACTGTAGTTTTTCTTATTTTATGTGGGTCTAACCAAGAAAGGTGGATATGAGCAAGTATTTTTTGGGGGAAATAAAGAGTAACGAAAACGACATCTGGTATATTAGTTTGCAAATATGAATCTCCTGTAGCGACAACTTTAGTAGGAAATAAGTCGACCAGATACAAGATAACAGAAATATCATGTGGCCCAAAACTCCATAAAGCGTCTTCATCCTTTTTTATTTTTCCAAGGTTTACACGTTGGGAATAGACATAATATATTTTCCCAAGAGTTCCGTCATTCACATACTCTTTTAGTTTTTTAACTGCCGGGTGGTAAAGCAAAAGATGCCCTATCATAAGTATACGAGTTTTTTTTCTTGATAATGCAACTAACTCACGAGCTTGTTCAGCAAATAAGGTGAGAGGCTTTTCAACGAATACATCCTTATTTGCGAGTAATGCCTTTTTCACAAGTTCATAATGAGTATCCCCTCCAGTAGCTATGACTACTGCATCCGTCGGCTGACGGATTGCCTCATTTACATTAGAAGTAAATTTGACATTTGGGTATTTGTTCTTTATTTTATTCAGTTTTTTTTCATCTTTATCACATACTGTTTTAAGACAGCCGAGTTCGTAAAAATTCCTGATTAAATTTGGGCCCCAGTATCCAGCACCAATAACAGTTATTTTTTTCATCATCCCTCCTTTTTCATATTCTTTCATATTCTATTTTACACTACCAATATTCTTTTTAAACCAATTTATGGTTTGTTCAATTCCGTCTTTTAAGCTTACCTTGGGCTTCCAGTCAAGCAATTTTTGAGCCTTATTTGAGTTAAGGAAATTCTTATTTAGTTCTCCTTTTCTTAGTGGCTGATATATAGGTTTAAGTGAGTAACCAGTAATTATTTTCATTAATTCAAAGAGCTGATTTACAGAAGCTGGAATTCCTGTTCCAATATTTAAAATCTGATTATTTGAGCTTGAGATAGCAAGGATATTTGCTTGCACTACATCAACTACATTTATATAATCTCTAATGGGCTCTCCAAATCCATAAAGTATACACTCTTCATTTTTAAGCATATGATTGGTGAATATGGAAACCACACCAGCTTCTCCATATGGGTCCTGGCGTGGCCCATAGACATTTGAGTATCTCAGGATTGAGTAAGATAGTCCATATTGGGTACCATAAAATTTGATATATTGTTCTCCTGTGAGCTTTGATATTCCATAAGGGGAGATAGGATTTGGGGTTTTTTCTTCAACAGCTGGCTTAAGAGTATTTCCGTACATCACTCCTCCAGAGGATGCGAAGACAAATTTTTTTATCTTTCCGCCTATGGCGGAATATTTTAAGGAGAGGGCAAGTAAATTTAGTGTTCCAAGTATATTAGTTGTGGCGTCTAAAATTGGTTCATCAATAGATTTTTTAACTTGAGATTGAGCGGCGAGATGGAAAATGCAATCTGGGTTTTCTTTTTTAAATACTTCTTCAACTTGTGTTTCTTCTATTCCTAATTTATAAAATTTAGCGTTTTTATTTATATTTGTTTCCTTTCCAGTTGATAAGTTATCAATTATTGAGACTTGATTGCCATTTCTAATAAGTCTATCTACCAAATGAGAGCCAATAAATCCAGCCCCCCCGGTAACTAAGAACTTCATATCAAATTAAAAATCAAATATCAAAAATTAAAAATACATATTAAAATGCAAAAATTATAACCACGAATTAAAACAAAAATATCTGTGTCTATCTGCGTTCATCTGTGGTTAAATCAAACCATGAATTTATACGAATCACCATCATCATATAAAGATATTTAATGAGAGTTTTGCCCTTAGACGGTTAAATGACTCGTCTGAATTGCCATAATTTTTGATAATACTTTCCCACACTCCTGCAGACAAAGAGAATTTTTGTGTATGCCACAAAACTTCAATCCCAAATATATTTCTCCTATCTGCTCGTCCAGTAGGAGCTTCTACACTTCTTGGGTTTGGGAATTTGAGTGTGTCAGCTGCAACCCAGCGGTCTTCCAATCCCAATGCCCCGTGTACAAAGTTTTCATAGCTAAGACGCAATTCAAGATTTGGAGAAAGATGCCTTATAAGTTCCAGATAGAAATCAATAACATCCGAGCCACCCCAAAAACCAAGTGGAATACCGTTATAAGTTAAATGAGTGGTATCTGACCGATGTGCATAAGTCCAGGGATTTACATATACAGCTTCGGCTCTCAAATCTGTTTGAGGAAAAGTTAGAAGGAAACCAGCAAGAAATCCATATTGATTTGGTTGGGCTAATTTAGAAAAGACGAGATAATCGTCGTCTAAAAATTCGAACCAGAGCTTTACACCTTTACAGGGGACTATACTGAAATCAAAATCGAGCACTAAATTATCATTTCCGGGAGATATGCCATGTCTCTCTATAGTAAAGTAAACATTAAATGGATTGAAATACTTTAGTAACTGATTTTTTGTATGTAAAACACCTTCTGTAAATCCAATTCTTAATTTTTCACCCAAACAAATTTCTATCCTTTGTGCCGCAATGCGTTTTAATTCAAGGGGGTCTTGAATACTTGCATTAAAGACATAAAGATTGATGTTTCCTATTTTTGATTTTATATTGTATAAGTAATCAAAAGGAAGGGAAAAGCCTGATAAGAACAATGCACTTCTATAACCTGGTCCCCATCGAACTTTATCTCTTCCTATCTCAATTCTGCCCCAAGATAAATTAAATATACCATAAGCTTTATCAACTTTTACTTCAAAATATTTCTTTGTTCCAAGTACTGGAGCATCTTCACCTTCCCAATTATACAAAATAAAGTTGGGTTCTATTACTGGGTCATAATAAGGAATAGTGTCTTTCAGATTTTTCTGTTCGTTAAAAAATGTTAAATCAGTATATCCTGAAGACATGGTTCCAAAATCACGAGCAAGCCAAAAAGTGACTAATGATAAAAGCTCGTAATTTTTTCTTGAGTCTAACCAACTCCTGCTCCCAATATCTGTGCCCATAAAAATGCTTTTTTCATGACCCTCAAAAGAAAATCCTTTTCTCTCCTTTTTTATTTCTTTTTCAATAGCATTAATTAATGTAAAATCATACTCATCTTTAAGATGTGGCTTAAGTTTATTTAATATAGTAATTATCTCATCTTTTGAATATGGGAAGGCTGTCGGAAGCTGGATACCACATTTTACACTCAGTCTTTCGAGTGATACATATACCCAATTTAATCGTCTCGGGTCCAATTCATCTTCAAAATTATAAAGTGTTTGTGTAAAACAAAGTGAAGTTGAAAGGAAAATAGTTAAAATTATTACTTTAATACGCATTTTCTCCTTTTAATGTGGCAATAAATGTTCGTAGTAAAATTTTTATATCCAAGCCAAACGACCAATTTTCTATGTAATACAAGTCATACTTTACTCTCTCTTTGACTGAAGTATCACCTCTTAATCCATTCACCTGTGCCCAGCCTGTAATGCCTGGTTTTACTCTATGTCGTTCCAGATAACGTGATATTTCACTACTGAATTTCTTTACAAACTCTGGACGCTCTGGTCTTGGTCCAACAAGACTCATATTTCCTTTAAGGACATTAATTAGCTGTGGAATTTCATCAATGCTCCATCTACGAAGCTTTCTCCCGAATCTTGTAATTCTTGAGTCATTAGCAGTAGCAAAAATAGGTCCTGTTGAAGCTTCTGCATTAACCTTCATAGTTCTAAATTTAATTATATTAAACTTATTTCCGTCTCTTCCAACTCTTTCCTGATGATAAAATAGAGGGCCCTTAGAGGAAAGCTTTACAAATATTGAACTGATTATAATAATTGGCAAGCAGAGTATAAGCAAAATACTTGTTATTACGATGTCAAATATGCTTTTTAATAAAGCATTCCAATGTGTTAAAGGGAATTCTTTTAAGCCAAGGAGTGTAAAGCCATCGAGTTCGTAATATCCAATTCTTGATGTAAGCAATTCATATGGGTCAGGAACAAATCTTAAATCCACAGGTAAACCATTACATTTAATGAGTATTTTTGCTATTTTTTTGTGTTCAGATAAAGAAAATGTTAAAATAAGAGTATCTATTTTATGTAGTTTGATTATTTCTCGTAATTGATAAAGTTTACCAAGCACAGGCAATAAATGCACTACTGTATTTCTTTCTTTTTCTATAATTTGTCCGACCAATTTATATCCAGCGACCGGATTTTGACTAAATTTTTTCAGTACTTCCTTTGCTGATTCGCCACCGCCCACTATACAAGCATTATGGATTCCTATTCCCCTGTGGTATAAAGCAATTTTTAGCATTCTAATACTCATTTTCCCCAGTACAGTTAATCCTGCTCCTAAAACATAAGCAAGTAAGATAGTAATTCGTGAAAATGTGAACTCCCTATAAAAGAAAGTAGGCAGAAGGACAATTACTATTCCTATAACTATTCCTCTCAAAATTTGATAAATCTCATCTGCTAATGCTGGAGTCTTTTTTATGTCATAGAATCCTGAGATGTAAAAAACAATAATCCACACTATGGCGGCAAATCCTGAAAGCAACAAGTAAGGTCTTATTACGGGTATTCCTTTAGTTATTGGTATCAGCCCTGAGTAAAATCTTATCCAATAGGAAAGATTAAAAGCGAGCATAATGAGAGCCGCATCCAAAACAATTGGCACAAGAAAAAATATAATATCACTTTTTCTCTTCATCCCGTTAGCTAACGGATTCTTTCTGCTCTTTCCCAAAATGGTTGTTTACTTCCTACTATATATTTAAGAAATCCTATCACTTGAGCTAAATTTGTCAAGCAAAAATAAAATGGCGAATAAAACAGAGAGAATATTTTGTGTTTCCGTCCCGATGAAATCGGGATGGCTACAGTTATAGCAGTTGCTCCAAAACCAACTAATGCGAATAAATAAAAACACATTTGCACCATCAAAAATACTTGATAGGAGATACTTTCCCGCCTACCAGATGTCGGGCAGGCAATAAACAGGTTTGAAATTAACAGGGTAATCATAAATATACCTCCAAGCCAGCGTAATATTTTGTGGGATACAATTTGGAAACCAACTCGCTTTATTGGACAAGAAAGTATTGTCGCAAGTGCTCCCTCCAGGATTCGCACCTTTCTTTTAAATTCAGCAAAAGTGTTTAAAGATGCACTCTCATATGCCACTGCCTTAGGCTCAAAAACAACTCTGTAATTTTTATTTATTATTCCCAGAGAGATAGCAAAATCATCCATAATAATTTTATCCTCTCTTGGAAAAGGGTAAAGTTCTTTCCTCAAAGCATATATTGAGCCATCTGCAATGCAGGAACCAATTTCACTTTCCTTTTCTTTTAAGAAGTTCTCCATTTTCCAGTAAGTTTTTTCACACCCGCCTACCAAATGAGAGCACCCGCCTGCCAAAGCGGAGCGGCGGGCAGGGAGGTTCTCTTTCTTTATTCGTTTTGCCCCGCACACACAGCCAATGCTTTTATCGGCAAAATTACGGATGAGGTTTTTTAAAGCATCTTTTTCAAACATAGCATTTGCATCAGTGAAAATAATAATTTCACCTGTTGGTGCTTTCGTTCCTTCATAGCTGCCACGAAGCGTCCTATTTAATGTTGCCATTTTCCCTTTTCTTTCTTTAAAATCGTTTATTTTTACTTTCTTGAATTTTGAAGTAATCTCTACTGTTTTGTCTGTTGAACCATCAGAAGAAAGGATTATCTCAACTTTTCCGGGGTAGTCAAGTGAGAAACTATTTTTAATTTTTTCCTCTATTATTTCTTCCTCGTTGTAAGCAGGTATGATAAGGGAAACTGAAGGGAAAGATTGCAGTTGTGCAGTGCTGCGGTTGTGCGGTTTCTTTATTTTAGAAAGAATAAGCAGAAGTAAGGGATAACCAAAATATACATATAACAAAATTCCAAGAGATAAAAAGAAGAGTATCTTCATATGGTTTTTTTGACGCAGATTAACGCAGATTCTTCTGATTGTTTTTCAAAGATTTCCCTTCCATTTTTTAATAATCTGTGTTTATCCTTATCAATTTGTGCAAATCTTCGCCTCGCTGAAGCTCCGACGAAGTGATGTGTGCTATTTTTCATCTTTTTGTTTTCCTTTTTTTACTTCCTTGAATGAGATGTTTTGCAAATACTATAAATGATTTGGAAATTCTCTTACCCTCCATTGGATTTTTTAGAGCTTGAGATAGCTTTTTTGTGATATAAGAGGGTCTCATATAAAATTCTTTTCTTGCTCGGGCGCAAAATTCTACCATTTCTTTACTACTTAAGTTTGGTAAATTAACTACACAATTATGAAGTCCCTCTGGGGTAAGCCATTTAGAATAATCTTCAGTTGCAAGATAGTTTTTTTCCTTTGTCCATTTATATAATTCTGTTCCAGGGTATACCATTATAGGGAAAAATTGAGCAGTATCAGGATTTAATTCTTTAGCAAATTTCAAAGTTTGTGCCATAGTCTCTTTAGTTTCACCTGGATTTCCAACTAAAAAACAACCATGAATAAGTATTCCAACTTTTTTTGTGTCTTTTACAAATTGTCTCATTGTTTCAAGTTTTATGCCCTTTTTCATATTATCAAGAATTTGCTGATTACCTGACTCAAAGCCAACACAAAATAACCTGCAACCAGCAAGGTTCATCAGTTTAAGGGTTTCAAAATCTACATCTGCTCTTGAATTACAGGACCATCTTATCTTTAGATTCTTTGAAAGGAGTTCTTTGCAAAATTCTTTACACCTTGCACGATTTACAGTCAAAGTATCGTCTTCAAACATAATTTCTCTTACTCCCTTAAATTCTTTAGTAATATATTCCATTTCATCTACTACATTTTTAATACTTCTGTATCTCAATTTTCTACCACTAAAAGTCTGAGGGTAAACACAATAAACACATTTATGTGGACAGCCACGCCCACCAACTACTGTTACAATTGGATATTGGGAGTGAGCATAAAAGTATTTTGTGTAATCAAGATGTTTTTTATATACTTTGGAGACAAATGGTATTTCATCCAAGTTCTCAATAAATGGCCTATCTGGGTTATGTATAATTTTACCATCTTTTTGCCAGCTTATTCCTTTAATATTATCAACCCCGCACTTATGCATAAGTGCGGGATGATTTTTAATTTTCCTTGCTATTTCTCTAATTGTATAATCGTATTCTCCTTTACATACAATATCAATTTGAGAACTTAATTTTAAAGTCTCATCGGCAGTAGCAGAAACATGTGGACCCACAAGGACAGTTGTGAGTTGTGAGTTGTGAGTTGTGAGTTGAATATCTTTCAGTTTTTCTGCTATTTTAATATCATTATATATACTTGGAGTTGAGGTATCAATCACAATAAGCGAGGGTTTAAAATCTTTAACAATTTCAATTACATCATTTATTTCAAGTCCATTTGCGGGAGCATCAACAAGTTTAACAGAGAATCCTTCTTTTTCTAATACTCCTGTAGCGTAAGCTAACCACATAGGATAATATAAAGTTCCACTCTTAGTAATTGCCGGACTTCTCTGTTCCCTTGAAAACCTTCCCTTCATCCCAGAAAACGGTGGATTAAGCATTAAGATATTCATTTTTCATTATAAACTTCTTCGTACACTTTTAATGTCTCTTTTGCACATTTCTCCCATGAGAAGAGTTTAACTCGTTCAAGGCCCTTAGAAATCAACTTCTCGCGAAGTTTTTTATTTGTAAGCACATTTTCAATTGCATCTGCGATTTCTTTTATATTATAAGGGTTAACCAGAACTGCCGCATCGCCAACTACCTCTGGTAGCGAAGAAGTATTTGATGTAATAACAGGAGTTCCGCATGCCATAGCTTCTAATGGTGGCAATCCAAATCCCTCATATATAGATGGAAAGACAAAGAATAAAGCTTGATTCATTAATAATGGTAAATCATTTCTCTCTATATATCCCGTAAAAACTATTTCTTCTTCAAGTCCATTTTTCATAACAAACTCCTTAATTGGCTTTTCATACTTTTTATCATAACCACCAATAACTAATTTAGGCAATGGTCTCCTTCTTTTCAAAAGCAAATCGTATGCCTTAATAATCCTTTTTAAATTTTTATAAGGTTTAAAATTACCTGTATATAAAATGAACGACTCACTAATTTTGTATTTTTCAAGAACATTATTAAGCAGATTATTGTCATTAATGGGTTTAAATACTTTATCCACTGCTGCACTGCAAATTTTAACCTTTTCTCTCTCAAGATTCAGGTATCGCATAACTTCTTTTTTTGTATACTTTGAAGTAACTATCACCTTACTTGCTTTTTTTGCACTTAACCCCACAGACAATTTAAAGTAAAAGAATCCTATATATCTCTTTATCAATGGGAATGCCTCATAGAACCATGGGAAGGCAATTGTCATAATATCATAGATAGTAACTATGGATTTCCCATAATAAAAGACAGGTAAAACATTATGTAAACAATGAAAAATGTCTAACTTGTCTTTTTTAAATATTTCAGGCAATACAACTTGTTCTTTTATTGTAAATCTCGGAATATTGATTATCCTTTCTGTAAAATTAGGCTTACTAACAATCGAGGAATTCATTTCAGGGTTTTTATAAACGATGTATTCATTAAAGCTGTCCAGATGCGCAAGTTCTCTTAAAAGGTTTATCCCAAACCTTCCTATTCCATCCAATTCTTTATATATACCTCTTGCATCAATTCCTATTCGCATAATTAATGTTTACTTCGCAACTTAGGAGCTAACATTTGATGCATAGTGTTCAGTTAATTTCATAAATTTTTTATAGGATAACTCAAATGCAAATTTTTTTGCCTGTCTTTTTGAACGTAACGAAAGCTTAAGATATAATTTATCATTTTCAAGACTCTTTATAGCTCTAATCCAACTATCTATATCATAAGGGTTCTCAATAATAATTCCTGCATTTCCAACCACTTCGGGCAATCCACCTCTGTTGCTTACAATGCATGGGATTCCATTTGCCATAGCTTCTACACAGGCTCTACTAAATGGTTCTGGGCAAATTGAAGGTGCAATTAAGATTTTTGTTCTTCTATATACTCTCTTCATATTTTCTATTTCTTCAATATATTCTACATTAGGAATAGATTTTAACTCTTTTTTAATATCGTTTTCTTTTGCTTTACCTATCACTAAAAATTTTCTACTTTTTAAAATTTTTGATAATTCTAAGAAAATCTTTGCTCCTTTAATTACTTCCGGGATTATAAAAGTTACCTTTTCTCTCAAGGAACTGTTATTGCAAAGATAATCTTTTAACTGAATAAAAGGGGAAATAACTGTAGATTCAATTCCATACCACCTTTTACACAAATCACGCATAAATTTACTATTTGATATTACTAAAGTAGCTTTCTTGAGTACAAATTTATACCACCTTAGTTCTTCTTTGTAGAATATATGTTTTATTTTTTCTTTAGGAGTTTTGAAACATTTAAAACATTTCTTGTCACAATCTGTCCCATTCACAAATGCGTTGAAACAAAATGGTTCATAACTATGAAGGAACACAAATGAAGAAATTGCGTATTTTTGAGCTATTTTTATACTTAAAGTAGAAAGTACAAGTTGAGTTAAGATTAAATCGGGTTTAATTTCTTTAACTTCTTTATCTATTACTTTCTCCCATTTCTTAATATTCAAAATACTTTTCAGATAAGAAGTTTTTCTCTCAATAAATAGAGCTTTTTGATGTATCAAGATTTCTTTATACAGGAACATATCTCCTTTTCCGTAGCATAGAGCAAAAACAGTATTATTTCTTGCTAATTCCTTTGCTAAAGTCATTAATGCTCTTTCTGCACCCCTTCTTGGAGGATAAAAATATCTTGCTATTATGAGCACCTTCATTTCTCTTTTTTGGCCAGGAATATATTTTTTAGACACCATTTTAAAATCTCTTTATGTATTTTAACCTTCTTTCTGTAACTTGCCTTTTTTGTAATCAAAAGATGAATTATCCAAATGGAAAGTCTGAGAGACGAACCATAAAAAATAAGTAATTTACAAAAGAAATCGCTAAATTTCCCATAATGTTTTGTGAAGAATATAGATGTACTTTCCAGGGTCTGTATGAGCCCTTCTTTTGGAAAAAGATTCCAACTTTGGCTAAGCAAGTGTATGATTGATGCATCTGCAAGAAAATAGACTTTCCATTTCTTTTCCTTGGCGCGATAACAAAATTCTGCGTCCTCAAGATAAGAAAAAAAGTTTTCATCAAACATACCTATATCTTGGATTACTTTACGTCTCACAATCATACTCACAGCCGAGACCCAATCTACTGCTCTATTTGTATTCCTTATCCAATATCTCATCTCTCGTCCTCCAAACAATTTACTCTTATTAAATAATTTTTCCAAAAGTGTTTGCCAAAGAAAGAGAGTAAGAGGAGTGAGAAATTTTCCGCAGGAAATCCACTGTGTTGAGCCATCGGGGTTTAAAATCTTACATCCCAATATTCCTATTTTGGGATGCGACTCAATAACCATGAACATTTTTCCTATAGCATTATCTACTATAATAGTATCAGGATTAAGAAATAAAATATATTTACCTTTAGCTTTATAAATTGCTTGATTGTTCGCTCGTGAGAACCCAATATTTTCCTTATTTTCAATTAAGCCAACCTGTGGAAATTTTCTTTTTACCATCTTGATACTCTTATCAGACGAGTGGTTATCTACCACCAAAATTTCGTAATTAAGCCTGTTAGTATTTTTAATGATAGATTCTAAGCAGTGCCTTAAAGCTTCCTTTGTATTGAAATTTACAATAATAATAGAAAGCGCTGTCATTTTATATCTTTTTTTCTGTACATAAGCATTTTTTCTGTAACTCCTATGATTCCCCAAAAGAAAATGGCAAATCGAGTTCCTCCAAAATTTGGTTCAACCATTGAATGTATCACTGCTCCAAGTGCTCCAGAGAAGACACCCCATGCTAAAGGATTTCTGGTAATCCGATAATTCTTGAGCAACATTTTGAATGTGCTAAAGAAAAGAAACATAAGACCAAAGAGACCAATAATTCCCGTTTGTGATAGGGCTTCTAAAATAAGATTATGAGCGCTTAATATCAAATAAGAGAAATGTTGCAAATGATAACATAAATTCTCAAGCCCGACTCCAAAAATCGGATGACTCTTAAAAACATGCCAAGTTTCTTCCCATCTTACTATTCGTGTTAAAGCAGAAATGCTAGTCTGAAAATCTACAAACCTTAAAATAAGAAACTTTGATGCTGGATGTAGCCATACAACCAAGATTATAAATCCAATCACTGATACAAGTTGGAGAGATAAATTTCTCCGCAGCAAACCAGCCAATAGTATAAATATAGCCACCATAGTTGCAATCATTCCTCCTCGAGAACTAGTAAAAATTAATCCGGAGAATAAAAACAATGTAATGAGTAAAAACAGTGATTTTCTCCACATTAGTTTTTCATTAAAAATGAGCGAAATTACTATTGGGATTAAGACTACATAGAAAGCAGCTATGTAATTTGTTTGTCCCCAACTTAAATTGACTGCCCTAGTAACTATTGCTCTCATAAGATTCTCTGTTTGTAATATAGAATGAATAACCAATAATGTAAGGATACTTCCCCAAGATGCCAAGAAATAGAAAAAATTTTTACTTTTCTTCTTATTTGTTGTGAGAGTGTAACCTAAAAGATATAATAAAAACCCCCATAAATAACCCTTCCAATCCATTAATGCTCGTAGACGATTGATAGCCCCAAAGCTTGATAAAAGGATGCAAAGTAAAAAAAGAATAAAAGCCCTACCTATATGTGAGATGTGAAACTGAAAGAAATCTTTTTCTTGCAGAAACCTTCGTAGAAGTAAAATACCAATGACTAGTGGTAATAATATATCTATGCAGTCCAATAGAGGAACCCTACCTGCTATTCTGACAGCAACAAGGGGGCCAATGAAGACAGAAAAGTATAATAAAGGCAGTGCATAAAACGGGACTACCATTATAAGAAAAAGCATAGATATTCCTAATACGATTAAAAATAGTTTTATCCCTAAATCCAATTCTATACTAATCAGATATACAAACACTAATTGAATCCCTAACAAAAATAAGAAACTTTTTCTCTGAAGGGGTGTATCAAAAACCACAATGTTTGCGATAGTATTCATCCTATGCTAATTTATTATAAAGATTTAAGTATTTTTCTGCACACTTTTCTATAGAGAGATAATCATTGACTAACAAAATTCCATTTTTTTGCATTGTTCTATAGTTTTTTAGTAACACAAGCTCTTTATCAAATGACGTTCTACTTTTATTTAAATTTACTGCAATACCACAATCGTACTTATTTATAAGTCGGCTTGCTTCTCCTATTGTTGAACTCACAATAGCAGGAAGTCCGCAAGCTAAATATTCTCCAACCTTTATAGAAAGAAGGGTGTGACTCATATCACAATAAGGTAAAAAAAACAACCCCACATCTCCCATCAAAAGTAAGTTAGGAATCTCTCTATATCTTGGGATTATAATAGTATATTCGTCATCTTGTATTTTCTCTTTCAGTATTTTCTCTAATTGTATACTAACCTTTGGAGTTAAAATCAGTAAATGAGCATTTAGTGCAATTTTTTTAAAATGAAGGAAATAATCTACCATCGGTCCCAAATCATACCATCCTCCAGTTCCTCCAGAATATAAGAGAACAAATTTCTCTTTAAATCCGTATTTTTTGCGATATTTGTAACGAATTCTTTTATCCTGTTTGAACACCTCTGTATTTACACAACATGGAATGACATATATATTTGCATTATCTTCAATTTTTTTAATATGTTCAGCAAAAGTCTGAGATACAACTACAGTTTGATGAGCTTCTTGCAATAATTTTTTCTCAATTTTCTTCCATAGTTTATAGCTCATTGAGTTATACGAAGACTTTCTATAAAGAACGCTTTCTTCTGGATATAACCCCCGAGGATCAAATATTAAACTGCATCCAACAAATTTCGTGAGTATAGAAGAAAACAAAGCCGCAGGATAGCTACGTGCATGGATTAGGTTTATTTTATAGTTTAAGCTTATATAGAATAAAAAAGGAATAGTCCAGCAAAAAAGAATAGGTAATAACCAGATTGGCATATAAAAAAATCTACAGAATAATGGAATAGGCATAATCCATATATGAAAGTTATGTAAACCAAATTTTTCCTTAACTTTAAGATTTTCTACTCTATCTGTTATAAAACTTCGCAATGGTATAAAAGAAATCAAAAGCAAATTACTTTTATTTTTCATTCTTTGAGCCATTTTATAAAGTAAGCTTATAACCTGTGTTCTCAATATTCCTCCAGAGATAAGTTCTCCAAATGTAATATATATTACATTCATAGGCGTGTTTTTTTAAAAATGTTGAGAAAATGCTTTTTGTATTCTCTTAAGTCACTTTTTCGAGGAATAAGGGTATCTCTCAAGGACTTTTGTGAATCTTTTGTGAACCAAAGAACAGCTAATACTCCTGAGATAGTATATGATACAGTTGTTGCAAATGCAGCTCCAGCTATACCCCATTTCGGGATTAGGATGAAATCAAGAAATACAGTAAATACAAGAGAAATACCACTCAGATATGTAATAGAATAAGGTTTTCCACGTCCTGCTAAATGGCTTGTTAAGAGTTTAGTTAGTCCTAACGTAACTATACCAGGGAGCAAAATTCGTAAAGGAGTCAAAGAGGGATAAAAAATTTTGCCATACAGAATAAAAACAAGGGGTTTAGAAATTGCAGCCAAGAAAAATGCACCCCCTATAGTAATTAAAAGGACGGTACGACAGACTTTAGCTGTAAATTCGTTAGCCTTTATTGCATCCAATCCAGCAATTTTTGGGAAAAGAGTGACGGAAAAAGCCATAGGAATATACCATAGAAGTTCAGCAATTACCACTGCCAATGCATAAAATCCTACTTCCTTTAATCCAAGAAAATAACTTACAATGAAAATATCGAATCTGTAGTTAAAAAATTGAAACACGTTTCCAATATGGGCTTTAATCCCATAATTAAATGAATCCTTCATCAAACTAATATTAGGTGAGAACTTAGAAGTCCTTATTTCTAAAAATATAAATGATGCGAAGGCAGATGTGGCTATTGCTGAAATTGTAAATGATAAAACACCTCCATATACTCCCCATTTTAGAATTACTACAAAAAGGATGATAAACATTAATCGGCTTACAGAATTAGCGAAATTAAGTAAATTCAATTTTTTGAATTCGGATATACCCTGAAAGTTAGCAATAGAGTAGCGAATAAAAAGTAAAAAAGGCACAGAAATAATGGCCAGATAAAAGTAGAGGGGGGTGATACCCTTTAATACATTTGTAACAAGCCATTTTCTTGATATAAAAGCACAAAAAATAAGAATAATCCCTATTCCCACAGATAGGGCAAGAGAGTTGGATTCTGCATTCTTGAAAGAATATGCTTGTTTTCCTAAGAGATACACGTTTCCTGGTTCAAAACCAAGACTTCCAAATAGAGCTAAAAGAAAAGGAAAAAGTTTCACAAGGTCAATTACTCCTTTTCCCTGCGGTCCAAATGTCCGTGCTATAATTACACCTGTAATAATTCCAATAGGAAGGTTAACTATTTGTGTTAAAAAAGTTAAAGAGCTATCTTTAAAATACTTGTTTGAAGTAAAAAATAAATGGGACTTTTTACTGGTGTTTTCCACTAACAGCCAAGCCTTATTATATTACCTCCTTTCCCGCCCGTGAGGCGTCGGGCAGGAATGCCTTTTGTGCCATTACGGGTGTCTACTATAAGACTTGCGTTCTGGACAAGCCAGGGATAATCATAGGCTTTGTGGTTGGTGGCTATGATAACGCAATCTACGCTTTTTAATAGTTTTTGAGTTAATGTCTTAGACTTATATAGGGACAGTCCCTTTAAAGTCAGAGGGACAGTCCCTGTAGGGACTTCTATTTCTTTTATATAAGGGTCATTATATATTATTTCTTTTACGCGTGGTTCAAGAATTTTTATTAGTTTTAATATAGGTGAATCCCGAATGTCTCTGACATCAGGCTTAAATGTGACACCTAAAATAAGTATCTTTCCTGCTGATGGACATACCCCTTGCGTGCTTAATGCTTCAATTACTTTATTTGCCACATAGTAAGGCATTGATTCGTTTACTTTTGCAGATAGCTCTATAAATGAAGTATGGAAATCATATTCACGCGCTTTCCAGGAGAGATAATAAGGGTCTATAGGAATACAATGTCCTCCAACTCCTGGTCCTGGATAAAATGGCATAAATCCAAATGGTTTTGTTTTCGCCGCATCTATTACTTCCCAAATATTTATATTCATACGTTCACATAACTGAGCTAATTCATTTACAAGTGCTATGTTTACATTTCTAAAAGTATTTTCAAGAAGTTTTGTCATTTCAGCCACCCGTGCGGAAGAAACGGAAATCACTTTATCTATAACACTCTTGTAAAGAAGAGTAGCAAGTTTAGTGCATTTCGGAGTTATGCCTCCCACAACTGTTGGAGTATTTTCTGTAGTAAACCTTTTGTTCCCGGGGTCTATTCTCTCAGGTGAAAAAGCAAGATAAAAGTCTTTACCAACTTTTCCCGATGCAAATCGGGATGTGCCTCTGGCACAAAGTCTTGATTTTTCAAGTATTGGGAGGAGAACATTTTCTGTAGTTTCTGGAAAACTGGTGCTTTTTAATATAATAAGTTGTTCTTTACGAAGTCTTTTTTGAATTTCATCAGCAGTAGCAACTAAATAAGAAATATTGGGTTCTTTATTAATATCTACAGGTGTTGGAACGCATATCTGGATTACATCGTATTCAGGGATTTTAGCATAGTCCCAGGTAGCACTCAGTCTCTTTGAGGTTACAAGTTTTTTGAGCTCTAATTCTGATGCATCTTCAATATAACTTTTACCCTGATTCACAAGATTTACTCGTTCTTTTTTAATATCAAGTCCCAAAACTTTAAATCCATTTTTGGCAAAATGGATTGCCAGTGGAAGCCCCACATAACCAAGTCCAATTATGCAAACTTTGGCTTGCTTTGTCTTTATCTTTTCTTCAAGCATTCAAAGGAAAGGGTTCGAGGTTTCAAGGTTTCTTTGACTCCTTGATACCTTGACTCCTTGACTCTTTTTTACTTTCTTTTTAGCATCATTCTTATCTCTTTCCACTTTTCTTTTTCTTCTGGTTCAAGATTTTGAGTCCAATTTAAGAAGAAAGCAAGTAAAATACCTACTGATAGACTAAATACAAAAGCAATTAAGACTATCGTTCTTCGCTTTGGATGACTCTTGCGTTCTGGGAGAGTGGGTTTTTCAAGAATATTAACTGTGGGAGTATCTTTTACTTCTTGAAGCTTTGCTTGTTCATATTGTTCTGTTAGGAAGGCAAACAATTTTTCCTGAATCATCACATCTCTTGTAAGTCTTGCAAGCTGTAGTCCAACATTTGGGACATTTTTAAAGGGAACAGAAAACCCAATCCCAAAATGTTCACTATCTCCACTGTATTCCATATTATGTAATCTTTTATTAAGCTCATCTAATTCTGATTTTACTTTAATTACTTCAGGGTTTTCTTCGGTAGCATACTTTTGAAGAATGCCAAGAATTACTTCTTTTGCAATAATTTGTGCCTTAATGTCACTTACTGCTTCAAGCACAGGCTCAAGTTCATCTTCTATGGATACAGTTTTATGAAGTTCTTGAAATCTTTTTAAAGAATCTTCAATTATCTCAAGATTTTTCTTGACCTCCTTAAGTCTTCCTTCAAGAAAAATTCGGTTCTTCTTACCTATGCTCATTACAAGATTCTTATTTAAATCATCAAGATTTTTGATATATGAGTCTACCATATGTTTGGCAAGCTTGGGAGATGGTGCTATTGTGGCGATGGTCACTATTTCTTCGGGAAGAACTTTTATATCTGTATGCTTACTAAGTTTTTCATAAGTGGCTTTTATAGTTTTTGTTTTATATATATCTCTCAAATTGCAGTCCTTAATAACTCCATCCATTACAGGACGCGATTCAAGAATGGCGGCAAATAAGTCAGATGTGGTGCCTCCTGAAATACCTGGAATACCCGTTAATCCAGATAATCCCCTTAAAGCACCTGTCATTCCGCTTATCCCAGTTACTCCAAAAGCTTCTGTGCCTGGCAGAGGCGGGAGTAGTGATGCGGTAGATGTATATTTTTTAGGAATGATAAGTGAAATAATTACAGCAAGAGAAGTAATGATGAGAACATTTAAGATAATAAGTTTACGCCACTTTACTATTACTTTGATGTAATCCCTTATGCTTATACTTCGCTCCATAATAACTTAATTACGTATTGTTAACCAGGCAATCACAATACTTGTAATAGTAGATGCAACGGTAAGATAGTCTTGCCACCACTTGAAAGTTACTTTTCCTATTACAATTGTATCTCCTTTATCAATAGTCGCATCCTTAAGAGATACTTTCTCCCCATTTCTCTTAATGATATAACTCTTTCCAAAACTTGCCCTATCTGTTGGTCCTCCACTCATACCTATATAATCTTCTACCTTTAAATCTGGGTCATACGAAAATGCTCGTGGTGCTCGCACCTCTCCTCTTATATAAACAAGAGCTTCAGGAACAGTAATGATGTCACCAGGTTCTACTATAAGCTCGAGAGAATCCTCTATAATATTCCCGCCTTTTCTTTCAATTCTTATTCTTTTAAAATCCGCTGACTTTAGAGGACCTCCTGCTACTTCAATATATTCTCTTACAGATTTACCTGAAGAATAAGGATAGCCACGAGAACTATGCACTCTCCCAGTCACATATACTAAATCACTAAAACTTGCCACGGTCAGTGAAAGACTAATGTTTTTAAAATACTCTTTGAAGTTCTCTTCAATCAATAATTTTGCCTCTTCTATAGAGAGTCCTGCAATATGAACAATTTTTAAAACTTGCCATTCTTGAATTCTATCAAGTGGTTGGTATGATTCTTTCTTAGAAGCCATGCTGACTGAAGAAGGAGGTATCCATTGAATCAAAATACTTCCTTGAGGAGATATAGTTTGATTATAAGTAAAATTTACTCCTCCTGAAATACTTATAGTAACTACATCATTTGGTTGAAGCACATAGTTATTTAATGTTAAGAATGTCAAAAGCAATAGTATCATTTACTTCCCCTTAATTTTTTATACCACCCTTTCTCAAAGTCTTTAAATTCTTTTTTCTTTTTAATTTTTTCCCACCATTTTGGATTGTTTTTATACCAGTCAATTGTTCTCTTAATACCCTTTTCAAAGGAAACTTGTGGAGACCAATCTAAAAGAGTTTTTGCTTTGTCACAAGAGGTAACAAGCTTTTTTACATGACCTGGTCTATCACCAACAAATTCAATAAGAGATTCTGGTTTTTTAAGTTCATTTAAGATAGAGTATGCTATATCAAGAATTGAATAATCTTTTCCTGAGCCTAAATTTATAATTTCTCCTTCAATTCCTTCTTTCTCAACAGTAGCCCAAACACCTTTCACGCAATCTTCAACCCAGAGCCAATCCCTGGTATTCTTGCCATTTCCATAAACAGGAAGAGACTTATTTTTCATCGCATTAGTGATGAAATAAGGGATTAGCTTTTCTGGATATTGATTTGGTCCATAATTATTAAATGGTCTTATAATTACTACAGGTAGTTTATAAGTCATCCAATATGAATATACAAGCCTGTCAGCACCTGCCTTTGCTGCTGCATATGGAGATTGAGGAGCTATTGGGTGATTTTCATCCATTGGTGCATATTGAGCTGAACCATAAACTTCAGATGTAGAAATGTGAACAAACCTCTTGACAGGCTCTTTTCTTATTGCTTCAAGTAAAACTTGTGTCCCTTTGAAATCCGTATCAATAAAAGGGTCAGAGAGAGAAATTGAGCGGTCTATATGAGTCCAGGCAGCAAAATGAACAACTATATCCTGATTTTTCATTAGCTTAAAAACTAAATCCTTGTCCAGAATATTACCGTGGCAAAAAGAGAATTTTTTATTCTCCCACACTTCTTTCGAAAAATTATCTAAGTTTCCACAATAAGTCAAAGCATCAAGCACAGTGAGGTTCACATTAGGATGCTCACGGAGCACCAAATTTACGAAATTACTCCCTATGAAACCTGCGCCACCGGTTACTAAAAGTTTCATATTAAAGATTCAATTTAAAATTAGCAATTAGCATTTTAAAATGATTAGTTCACCTTTTTGCTGTAAGGATGCTTTTTGCGATAATAGCACATAATTCTTCACACTCCTGAAGCAGTGACTCAACACGTTGAGGAGCAATAAGTTCAACCCGGTGAATGACCCGTAGCCAAAAGCGAGATTCTTTGAGTTCCTTTAGTGCAATACCTAATTTATGAACGAAGTCAGGCCTGGATTCAGCACCACATGCTTCTTCATAATTCGAGCCTGCAGATGTTCCCGCACGCATAAGCTGTCCTCCAACATGTTTCCCCACAGCTGTCTTCGGCAAAGTATTTACAAGTTTAATGACTCTCACTGCGAAGTCAAGTAAACGCTCTGCCAAATCATTTCCAGAAATTTTCTTTTTACTCATTGATAATTGCTAACTTTGCATTGATTTCTTATCCTTCTTTTCTTTTCCAATCATAAGGTATATCATTATCGTAGGGGTCAACCCTGAATTCATCTGGATTATTATAATTGTAAGTTTCAGTAGGTATATTTATTGCAATTGCCTCTTCTTGAGATATGCACTTAAAACCATGATATACATAAGGAGGAATATGAACAAGAACTGGATTATGTTCACCTGCAAAAAACTCATTCACCTCTTCGTAAGTTTTTGAATCCTTTCTGGAGTCATAGAGCACAATTTTCATCATTCCTTTTATACAAGCCATATTGTCAAATTGTTTTTTATGATAGTGCCAGCCTTTTACTACACCAGGATATGCCGTAGTCATATAGACCTGACCAAAGCGGGAAAATAGTGAATCATCAGAGCGTAATATTTCCATTAACCTTCCTCTTTCATCAGGAATTACACGCAACTTTTTTATTTTTACTCCTTCTATCATAATATAAAAATAGAGTCTTTATAAGGCATATAAGTCAATTTAGTTGCATTACCAAGGTAATGCACTCCATAAACTCACATACCTTAAAAGACTCTTATATTACCTCCTTTTGTAATTTTAACACAAATTTTTTATTTGTCAAGTTTTTTTTCAACATTTAATAAAAACTGCTGAATTTTGGATTGTGTGAGAATAAAGAAAAGTTAAAATGTTTCAGGATAACTTTTGTTCAGAGGGGGCTAAAATCTCCAATTTCGGCCTCGCTGCTGAGAAGAAATTCAATATCCTCATAACAGAAAGCTTTTACATTTAGCCAACTCTCTTTTAATTTTGTATCTACTCCAGCATTTTCACATCCAATTCTTTTGTACATAGTTGCAAGTCTCAACAATATCTTGTTATCTCCCACTTCAGAGGGTATATGATCGAAAGAATTCATCCACTTTCTGTCTTTCCTGCTCATAGTAGACCTGTAAGGTGGAAATAAGAAGTTAATCACATTTATTTTGCATTCATAGAAAAAACCACGATTATGACTTGCTAAATATGCACATACATCAATGTTTCCTTCACCAGCTTCTCCAATTTCTATCTTGTTGCCATTATAGAAGACGAAACATTCGGTTTCAATAAGTGGGTTGTGGGGTTTCAATTGTCGTCTTATAAGCTTTTCAAGAAGAAGTTCTAAGATCGCAGCTTCCACGTGTATAATGATATTATTATTAAGATTACAAAGTTCCTCTATTAAATCAATGTAGGTAGCAGCCTTATAAGTTATTTGCCTTTGTCTTCGTCTAAAGTAATTTATATATTTACCTATTTTTTCTAAGTTTTTCTTGGAAAGTAATTGATCAAGTTCATCTAAATAATCTGGATTATCAATGATAAAATCACATATGTTATGAATAGTCTGGTTTTTCAAGCTATCGTGGTTATTAGGAGCTTTTTGAAAAGAAATACTCACTTTGAATTAGTAATCGTCATTTCTGCAGGTAATTTAAGGATTGGGAGAAATAAAGGTGGGAATCCTGCACGTATCGTGAGTGAACTTATGATTTCACGAGCATGGGGCCATATTATTGGTATGGCATAACTTCTAAGAAAGTTTTTTATCTGCTTGTCAGTTAGTACTTCTTTGTACTCATAAATTACTTTTAACACAACAGAAAGTGAAAAGGGTGCCTTTTTCTTTTTGGTCTCGAAAAACTCCACATCAAATTTGTGTAAACATGCTGTCATATTTTTGTCAGACTTTTTCAAAACAGTACCACCAATTTCCAAATGGTATTTAGTAGATGTGCTATCATTAAAACTATGCTTTTTCTCAAAACTCAATTTCTCCAGAGTTATTCTCTTAACTTTTATATCAAGCGATTCCTTTTCGATGAGTTCTATAGTAGACTTTACTTTAGCCATTGCCTATTATATACCTTGAAATGATATTTTAGTAGAAGTAAATTTTATTTCTTTTCTCTGAGGACTCCAGCTTTCAGAAATTTCATAACTCTCTAAAACAAAATCAACTTTCTCGGCAAAGCCAAAATGTATTAGGTTATTCTTATTAAGTCTACTGCTATAGTGTTTTGTGACCTTGTGTAACAAGGAATAAGTGTCAGCAAGAACTTCATCTTTGGAGCTTTGGGCTCTTATGTCTTTAAACCATTCAATAAAATCATTGCATATATTACAAAATTGTGTGAATTCATCAAATTTACGGAGAGAAAGCTTATTTGTTGTTCTTTCAAACTCCTCGGTGATAGATTTTACTATCCAAGAAATCATTTTCTTGTCGCAATTCTCTAAATGCCCACGGAAATCTTTATATTTTTGTATTTCTCCTTTTTTAATACGTAGAAGATTTACTTCTGGAAGAGAATATTTCTTGGTCAGATACTCACTGACTTCCTTAAGAATAATAGCACCAAATTGGAATCCTACTGTTTTACCCAGAAATGTAAATACCTTCTCTGAAGTTTCAGGTGATGCCACAAACAAAGGAAGATTGGAATCCATATATGAAGGTCTTTGAGTGTATGAATATCTATCATATTTGTCCTGCTTTACAAGATTATATATGGCTTCTATTTGAAATCCCCTCTGGAATTTTTTAGAGGGTACAAGTTTTTGGGTTTTTAAGGGCATTGTTTTTGAATACTTTCCTGTAGACTACTTTATCATCAGTTTTATTAATGTCAAGTTTTTTTCGCAATTTTTAAAAAAAATTTAAAAACCTTCTTAACTCCATTCCAAAGCCTTAAAGTCACGGACTCGTGTGAGATACTTTAAATTAAAAAGAGTGCGGTCTCTTCATTCCCAGTGCTTAAATCTCTGGAAGCAAACTAAATATATATATGCAATTGATTCAGTAATTACTGTTTTCATCCCTTCACTTGATTTATACCAATTTTTATTATCAAATACATCGTTAGGTATGGGCATAACACCAATTTTATATTTGTTCCCAAATACCTTTTTATATGAGACATAAGTTTTTCTGGCATGCACATCCTCGGTGAAAATAATAAATGACTTTATACCCTTTTTTTGAATTATTTTTTTCACATATACAGCAGCGTTTAATGTACGATTCCGTTTGGTTTCAAAGGGGCAAGTAATAATTTTTTCTTCATTTACCCCACAATCAATTAGACGCAAACGTCCTATATCAGCATAATTATTTACTGGATAATGTATTAGGGCTAATTCAGCTTTATCACCGGGCACTATTACTCTTTTCACATTATTAGAGAGTATATTATTTGCTGATTGTCTCATCTCAGAATTACTTATCCAGCCCTCAACAACGACGGTATCTGTTTTAAATATCTTTTCATATGAGAGGAATGAATAGATATGGAAAAAGTAAATGCAGGAAAGGGCAGCAAGAATTATTATAATAGATAAAAGGCAGAGCAAAAATCCCTTAACTATTCCTGTGCGATGAGTGCGTATCATTATTTTAGTAATTTACATCATCAACTCCTAAAAGTCAAGAAAAACAACCACACCTGCCTTGCCGTCTCCGTCCCGCTTCGCTTATCGGAGCGGGGCAGGCAGGGAGGGAGGGCACAGAGGGTTAAAATAGTTGATTGGTGAATTAGTTAATTGGTTAATTAGCAAAACTGAGCAATCCATTAGCAAGGCTAAAGCCTTATCCTAAAGTCTGCAATCTTTGGAGTAAAAAACGAAGCAAACAACGATACAATCGTTACTTTCCATATTTTTGAACTTTAAATACTAAAAAACTTGACAACAGGTAAAAGAAGTGTAAAATTTTAATTGATATGTGTGGTGTTATTGGGATATTTGGCGAGCGTGATGTAGCTTCCAAGCTCTGGCTTGGGCTGATTGCTATACAGCATAGGGGGCAGGATGCGGCTGGAATTATAACTTATGCACAGCATTCTGCGAATAAGGATGGTAGATTTTATTTAAAAAAAGGCAAAGGGACT
The DNA here is from genome assembly GCA_023129325.1 of Caldifarciminota bacterium. Taxonomy (GTDB): domain Bacteria; phylum Hydrothermota; class UBA3073; order JACQXS01; family JAGMCI01; genus JAGMCI01. The sequence continues at coordinate 49,816 of JAGMCI010000012.1, read as the reverse complement.
GTCCAGAGCCTTTTTAATCCGCAAGACCTGACTCGACTTAAGGGTTCAATCGGGATTGGTCATGTTCGGTATCCGACAATTGGAGCTGGGGACCCTGAGGATGCGCAACCTTTTTATACAAATACTCCTTTTGGCATAGCCATAGCTCATAATGGGAATGTCATAAATTATGAGAGTTTAAGGAAATGGCTTGTGAATAAGCGACATCGCCACATAAATACGAAAAGTGATGTTGAGATTATCTTAAATGTTCTCGCTTCTGAACTTGAGACCAATATGTGGGCTCCATCCATAGGTGGGGAAAAACCTGTTTTTGAAGCTGTTAAAAGAGTGATGGAAAGAGTAACTGGAAGTTATTCCTGCATCTCTTTCATTGCCAATATTGGACTTCTTGCTTTTAGAGACCCTCATGGTATAAAGCCTTTAAAATTTGGATGCAAGGTTGAAGCAGAGGCTTCAACCTACCCAACTGGGGGGTCCCTTTCAACCTACCCAGCTGAGGGGTCCAAATTTAATAATTTTTGTTTTGCATCTGAATCAGTTGCTCTTGACACTCTTGGCTATGATGAAATCAGGGATGTAAATCCAGGTGAGGCAATACTTATAGACCTTAAAGGGAAAGTCATTTCAAAAGTTATTAAGCCACCGAGTCCAAGGCATTGCATTTTTGAATATATTTATTTTGCAAGGCCTGATTCTGTTCTTGACAATGTATCTGTATATGAGACCAGATTAAGACTTGGCGAAGAGCTTGCTAAGAAGATAAAAAAGTCTGGTCTTAAACCGGATGTTGTAATTCCTGTGCCAGATACAGCCAGGGCAACTGCTTTATCTTTAGCCAATACTCTTGGTGTTCCTTACAGGGAGGGCCTTATAAAAAATAGGTATGTAGCCAGGACTTTTATAATGCCAAGGGACGAAAGGAGATTAGAATATGTAAGGTACAAACTTAATCCTGTAAAACAAGAAATACAGGGAAAGAAGGTATTATTAGTAGACGATTCTATTGTTCGTGGCACCACATCCAAAGCCATCACATCTTTAGTGAGGAAGGCGGGTGCCAAGAAGATATATTTTATTTCATCCTGTCCACCCCTTAAATATCCTTGTTTCTATGGGATTGATATGCAAACGAAGCAAGACTTTATAGCCCGAGAAAAGAGCATTTCTGAAATAAAGGCACAAATTGGGGTTGATGAACTCATTTATCAATCTCTTGAAGGTATGTTAAGGGCTGTTGGTGATACAGAAGTCAGAAGTGCAAAAAATTCTTATTGCACTGCCTGTTTCACGGGTAATTATCCAACCCAAATCCCAGTTAAAGAAATAAAGAGAATTGAGAAGGAAAGGATACGACTGAGTTGAGCATTGTTTTCGCCATAGGCATACTTCTTGTAGTTGGATATTTAGGTGGTAGATTAGCAAGAAAAGTCAAGATTCCTGAAGTCACAGGCTACATTATTGCTGGGATTTTAATTGGGCCATCCTGCTTTCACCTTATTCCGAAGATAATTTTAGAAGAAGAACTTAATTGGGTTGTGGACATTGCTTTAGGAGTTATTGCTTTTGCGATTGGAGGGAGCCTGGACATAAAAAGGATTGGAAAACTTGGTAAAAATGTTTTGTTAATAACTCTACTTCAAGGGATTGGCGCCTTTGTCTTTGTTACCTTCAGTATCCTTTTACTCTCTCCATATATATCAAAAATTGTCAATTTTCAAGGCTCAATACTTCCATTTGCTCTTGTTATGGGTGCAATAGGGACTGCTACTGCTCCAGCCGCGACTCTTGCAGTTATGAATGAATTAAAAGCAAAAGGACCCTTGACTACCACAGCTCTGGCAGTAGTGGCTCTTGATGATGCATTAGCTATTATTATCTTTGGAATATGTAATGCCACAGCTCTCTCATCTACTTCAGGGAGTTTAACTCATTTAAAGGCAATCAGTATTCCTTTTATTGAGATTGTGGGTTCATTAGCTTTAGGAATAGCTTTTGGTTTTCTGTTGAGACTTATATCAGGATATATACGTTCAGCGGCAGGATTTTTGATAATGAGTTTAGGAATAATTTGTGTTGTAAGTGGGATTGCTATTTTTTTAAAATTATCTCTCTTACTTGCAAATATGGTGAGTGGTTTTATAATTATAAATGGCTTAAAAAGAGACCAGCGTTTTATATCAGTTTTAGATAATTTTACGCCTCCACTTTATGCTGCCTTTTTTGCTCTTTCAGGGACTTATTTGAGAGTAGGAACACTCATTAAGGTCGGACTTTTAGGGCTGGTATTTATAGTTGCCAGAGCTGTAGGTAAGATTGCTGGAGCTTCTATTGGAGGCGTTGTCTCAGGTGCACCTGTGGCAGTAAAAAAATATCTTGGGCTTACTCTCTTACCCCAGGCAGGTGTGGCTATTGGGCTTGTTCTTATTGCTTATGAAAATCCAGGCTTTAAAGTATATGGTGATATGATGATAAATATTATTTTAGCTTCAATAGCGGTAAATGAAATAATAGGACCATTAGCTACTGTTTTTGCCATACGGCATGCAGGAGAGGCAGAGATAAAAGTTAAATGAACCTAAATATGGACTAATTAACTAAAGGAGGGGTTATGTTATTACAAGAACTAATAGATGAGAAGCTCATAAATTGCAATCTTGTCTCTAAAGATAAGTTTGCAGTTATTGAGGGGCTTGTAGAATTATTTGTGAACAAGGGGATTGTGACTGATAAAGATAAATTCCTTCAGGTCATTAAGAAAAGGGAAGAAATAGAGTCAACGGCTATTGGGAGTGGTATTGCCATTCCTCACGGGAGGTCTGATACGGCAAAGGAGCTTAAAGTAGCTTTCGGAAAGTCAGAGGAAGGTGTTGATTTTAAGGCTCTTGATAAGAAGTCAGTTCACTTAATTTTTATGATTGCTGCCCCAATTGAGGCACGCAAAGAGTATTTACAAGCTGTAGCAAAAGTCGCAAGGTTCTTAAAATCAAAGGTATTAAAGGAGGCATTACTTAAAGCTAAATCATCAGAAGATGTGATGCGACTTGTTATGGATTTTGACGGTGTGGTCCCTGAAAAAATAGAGGTAGAAACTAAGGAAGGAAGAGTGATATACAAGAAATAAAAATTCAAAAATTAAAATGCAAAATGACAAATTAAAAATTAAAATCCTAATTCCTAAATCCGATCCTGAATTAAATTCAGGACTAAACAAATCCCAATTCTCCAAATTTCAAACTGTTATTACTCCTATTTGGAGCATTGGGATTTTGAATTTAATATTTGTTTAGAATTTTTGCATTTTACAATTGTATAGGGGGACTTATGTATTTACTTATTATAATCTTGCATAAGGAGGAATATTTGGATGATGTCCTTTCCTGTCTTGTTGAACTTGGGATAGAAGATGCAATTACAATTGATTCTGAGTCAATGGAGAAGGCACTTGCTTATAAGGTACCAATATTTGCAGGTTTAAGGTTTGATTTAAAAGGAAGAGCCTATTCAAAGACAGTTCTGACTGTGACCGAGAATCTGGATACAGGCAAAGAGGTAATGAAATTTTTGAAAGAGATTGGAATTAACTTTGAAGAAACGGGGACGGGAAGGATTATCACTTTAAAAATTGAATCTCTTTTTGGTGCTCCAGGAGAACTTGAAGAAATCTAATCCGTCAGTTACAGACTCTATGAGCTGACGCCCGCCTGCCCGCTTCGCCAAAGCTTCAGCGAGGCGAGCCATCAGTCGGGCAGGGATTACCTTTTCAATGCCTGTTTTAAAAGTTGGATTCCAGAAGTGTCCCCCATTAATGCCAAAGACTGAGCTGCCGCATATCTTACCTGCCATTCTTTATCAAATAAACTCTCCTTTAAAAATGGAATAGCTGCAGAATCACCAAATTCTCCAAGAGCTTTAGCTGTAGTAGTTCTTATGGCAGGATTTTTATCCTTTAAAGCATCTTTCAAAAGAGGGAAAAATCTTTTGTCCTTGAGTCCGCCCAGAGCTTCAATTGCGTATTGTTTGGCAAGAAGGTCTTGAGATAAAACTCCTTGCTTCAATGTCTTTTGAGCAACTTGTTTTGGAGTTTGCGTATAACTATACCAGCCAAAGGTTCCTATACCTATAATTATCACAATAACTGTTATCCGTATCCCGATACGTTTATGTGAACGGGCAAGGTTTCTTTTGGCAAGCAATAAATTTGTTTTAACATAACCATCCACGGGCTTTAGTTTCAATACATTTTCGTAAGCTCGGATTGCTTCTTTCCATTCACGACTTGATAAGAACTCCTTCCCTTTTTCCATCCAATTTATAATAGCTTGTTCTTTCCTTGTGACTTTTTCAAGAAGTTCAAGAATCTCTTTGTCAGGGACACCGAGTTCAAGTGCTTTTTTGTATTCGTTTGAAGCTTTTGTATACTCAAATTGATGTTCAAATTCAAGTCCCGACTGGATGATTTTTTTTGCTTGATTTTCTTTTTTAATATTTATGCCACAATTGCCACAATATAACCAATCATTGGCTATCTCGTGTTTACAATAAGGACATTTCATTATTTCCTCCTTTTATTAATCTTTAATATACTTTCTGAAGCTATAATTCTAACTATGAGTTCAGGGTCTTTTTTCATTATCTCATTTAATACAGGAATGATATTCTTTTTTCCTACTTTTCCAATGGATTTAAGAGCCGCGATTCTCACAGATGTATGACTATCCTTGTCTGTCAGTTGACAGATTAATTCCGGGAGTCCAGTGTCATCTCCTATTTCTGCCAATGCCATCGCCGCCTCAATCTTTTTGTTAGAGTCTTCTGAACCAACTGCTCTTTGCAAGAATGAAAGACCAGTCTTGTCTCCTATTTTCGAGAGGGCAAAAGCCGCTTCCCGTCTTACTGCCCACTCCTTATGGTCTAACAATTTTCTTAAAAACGGAACTGAAGCAATATCTCCTATCCTTCCAAGAGTACTTATGATTTCAAGTTTCTTGGCTGTTTCTTTCTCTTCAAGAGCTGTCCTGAGAAAAGAAAGTCCTATCGTATCGCCAAGTTCTGCTAAAGCCCCGGCAGCCTCACGCTTTATACTCCATTCTTTTTCTTTTAAAGCTTCTCTCAAAAGGGGAATTGAGCTTTCTTCTTTGATTACTCCAAGGGCTTTAATAGCAGTTATTTTTATCTTCTTGGTTTCTATTTTCGCTGGTGGAGAGATTTCTGCAATTATAGGTCTCTCTATTTCCAACGGTGTAATTTCAATTTTTATTGGTTTTGGGAGTTCTTGTTGCTCCTCAATTACGGATTTTGAAATTTCAAGCTCCTTTTCTCTTTGCAATTCAGAAATAGGAAGTTCTTCAAAAGCAAGAGGGAAGATAATCTTTTTCTTTAAAGGGATTTTCACAAGTGAAATTTGAATTTCTTCTCTTAATCCTCCTATTGGTGCAGCTGCAATGCATCGGGCATAAATTTTTTCCTTGCCAAGAATATCGTGAAGTGGAAATGAATACTCTCTCTTTATTTTGAACAATCCCTTTTTAGGTAAAATTTCGTACTTGTGCCATAAAGAAGTATCGGGTTTTTCATTTCCATAAATCCGGATAGGAAAGATTAAAAATATTACTCCCAATATCCGTATGGACCAGAAAATAAGATAGGAATTAAATTTCCCTACCCGACAGATGGCTCGCCTCGCTGAAGCTTTGGCCCGCCTTGACTCGTGGGCGAGGCAGGCGAAGCGGGCAGGCGGGTGTATCTTTCCGTGCCTATATCCCTGCCTTGCCGTCAGGCAGGCGTGTCTTTCTATGTTTCTTTTCATCAAAGGGCTCGTTAACTAACGAATTAAAATAAGTTTTTTTGTTAAGCTTTTATTAAGTGTTTTTAATTTATAAAAATAAACGCCGCTTGGGAGCCGGGTGCCGTATGAATTTCTCATATCCCACGAAATAGTATGCCGTCCGACTTGTTCATACTCATCTATTAAAACTCGCACCAGTCTGCCAATTGAGTCATAGATTTTCAGTGTGACCCAGCTTGATTTTGGAAGCCAATATATAATTTGGCTCCCAGGCTGAATAGGGTTTGGGATTATTGAATCAAGCAATTGAGACACCTGCGGGGGTGTAATTTGACTATCAGTAATTACAAACTTTACAGGCTCATAATATGGATTTTTATCAGAATCATTGGAGATAATCTTAAGTGAGTCATGATAGATACCCTTGCCGAGTCCTTTAGAACTGACAATTACAGTAACTGCCTCAGAATCTTTTTTAGATACTTGGAATGAAATTGGTGTTATAGATACAACCCAGTCTTGTCCCGCACCATATGGTGCGGGATTAATGCTTGAGACATTTAAAATATCATTTCCATCATTTTTAATCCACAATATGGCGGTATCTTCAGGTATTCTGTAATCAACAAATGCTGTGATGCCCCAGTCATAGTCAATACCAGCCCAGGTCTCGTCAAAGGTATACCTATTTCTATTTTGTCCACTACTATCAATTGTCATATCAGAGCATACACAGATATTATTAATCCCATCAGTGATACTGTTGTATCCAATCCAGAAATCGCCACTTCTTATCATACCCGCCTGCCGTCCGTCGGGCAGGGAAGAGGAATCAAAAGAAACGGTTATTGTCCAGAAATCAGGAGCATAAATTGGGGCGCTCCATGTTTTGGTGGAGAGAATTTCTCCAGGCGTAGTATCATTATCCGCACCATACAAAAAGACAGTATCTGGAATCGATGGCATTGTATCTTTTGGCATAACAAATATTTCGCACCCAGTTACCCAGCATGGATTTTGAAGAGGGGTAAAACGAGTAGCAATTTTAGCTTTATCATACTGGTAGGAGTAACAATCTAAATCTTGGTAGATTGAGTGGTAGTATATTGAATCAGCTCTCTGTTTCCTGTTCTCTGTCATAGTGATTTCAAAATTGAGTGTATCAGGAAATACTGTAAGTTTAGGTTTCAGTGTAATACCAAAATGGTTCAATGATGGTTCACCATAAAGATTGATAGTATAGGTATTAAGCCACCAGGGGTTAAGTTGCATATATTCAATTCTTGCCATATCAAACGCATCTCCCACTTTACTACCTGTTAAGCTTGTGTCTCTTAAAAGGTTTTTAAAAAAATAATATACCATCCACTCTCCAGAAGTCCATGCTGCCCGTGTTGCTGCTCCTATGCTTACACTCCCATTCTCTAAAAGTGCAGCTCCAAGGTTATTACCATCCTCAGGTTTCCCGCAATCGCATGACATCAAGAATCCAACTGCTGGATGAGTATCATCAAGTTGTGGCGCAGAGCTGGAGTATAGTAAATAGTTTCTTGTTATTTCACTTGATTCTGGAATACTGTCGCCATCGTCCGATGCCCAGATTCTACTAAAAAATTTGTCTACTCCTCCATGGTTAAATTCATAAAAGATGGCACGATTATTCCAGTAATTTATTATATTATCCATTGTAATAGGAGCTGTGCATGGGTATAAACTTGGTCTAAGACCTGCTTTCTCATACAAAGTAACAGCAAGCGATGGCTCTACAATACCACTGTCTATCAATGCTTCCATAATATCTGCACCATCATATTTATGATAGTAATTATCCTCGTTTTCGTAAAATATCATACCTCCAGCAAGGAGTGAGGCTTTTTTATAAGAAGGGTCTGTATTTTGCTCAAAGGAAACTATTTTTTCACATATGTGACGGATTTTCGCCGGGTCACTCCAGGGAATCCTGCCAAGTCTGACATCTGTGACATAATCAGGAGCATCATCACCCTCAGGAATGATTGTATCCCCTGCCCATTCCCATACCTCACCATAATAATTATCTCCGTCAAGATTCCACGATAAGCTATCAGGATAAGTAAGTTCTGCATAGTATAAGTCTGTCGGTATAGTATACCATCCAGGCGGCCAGCCTCCTGGACCGTGTGCATTATTAAATGTTACGCATGTTCGCATTGGGATTATAGTATCACCAACTATAAGCACATATTCTATCCCCCAATCAAGATATTTATCTCGCAAAAAATTCCTTATTTTCTGTTGTATGTCGTTACCAAGATAACTGATATCTATCCAGTCTTTGGTAACAACTTTTGTCTTATAACCCATTCTTTTTTTCCATTTTATAAGAGTGTCAATAGCAGTAGTGCAAAAAGGAGTGGTAATAATTACATAATCATAATTAGGGTAGGTTGAAGCCTCTGCTTCAACAAAAGGTTTATACCATTTTTGAGCTTCATTATAATTTATAAGCAAATCCCTTGCAATATCCTCCCACTTCCCACCTGCCTTGCCGTCTCCGTCCCGCTTCGCTTGTCGGAGCGGGGCAGGCAGGCTTCCCACTTCCCACTTTCCACTTCCTGGAGTATAATCTATAGATACTGTTATGGTGGAGGTATAAAATAATTTCCGTGTCTCGGGGCAATAGGTAAAAGGAAAGAAAACTACTTTTATGAACTCATATTTTCTTAAACCACCTCTTCCAATGTATTTGCCTGCTTCTTTTGGATATAAATAACGCACTCCCGGAGTGCAATAGCTTGCTATTGCATCACCACTTATTATTGGGAAAATAGGTGGAGATAGTTTAATATTATATTTCCCTGGTAGCTCAACCTTCCTGCCCTGAATATCTACTCTTTGAATTTCTACTCCTGGTGGTATAACAATCATATATGTTTTGGCTGGAAGTATCGGTTTGCCAGGAATTAAAGAGTTCACAAACCCACTCGCCTTACCGTCGGGCAGGTTTTCCATAAGTATCTGGTGCTCACTATCTTTCAGTTCTTGAATCTTGTAATTTCCTGAATATAGATTTACTTGCAAGTTTTGAGCCATTAAAAACCACGGATAGAGACATAAGACCAAAGACAAAAGACCTCTCTTTATCAGTCTTTGGTCTATAGTCTTCAGTCTGTAGTCTAAATTAGTGTCTGCGTTCATCCCCGCCTGCAGGATGTCGGGCAGGTGCGGTTGATGTTTAAGTAAACCCTGTTTCATATTCATATTTGAAGTATTTGCTTAAGCATAAGGGTTAATTTACAAGTGTTTAATTTTAAGAGTTCATCTTTATCCTTTATCAATTCTTTTAAAACTCTGGTAGCTCTTTTTTTGTCAAACTTGAATAACACCAAAGCTGCCTCAAGACGTTCATATTTATCTCCGTCTGAGGCAGATGAAGTTAATGATTTTTCAAGCTCTTTCCTGACCGATTCGTCTCCAAGTTCAATTTTGGATAAATCCTCAATGCATCTTTTTCTTATTTCTCTTGCCGAAGGACTGAATTCCATTATGGATTCATCACCTTTGTCTTTAATTATCTCTTTAGCAATATAAAATGGATGTGTGGTAGAAATTTCTTCCATCTCCGTTGCAGAATACTCCCTCTTGGCAAATTCTCCCCATAATATCTGTGCTATAGCAACTGAGTCTTCTTTAGCTAAGTTAGGTTCAAATTGATTTAATAGAAGTGCAGAAAGGAGCCTAATCTCGTCATTTGGGTCTTCAAGTAAATTTCTGAGTAAGTCGGACTCTTGGGGTATAAATAATTGAAGGGCTTCTTTGCTTCCAAGTAAATAGAGAGCATATAATCCTTCAAATCGTGTTGCTGTTTTTTTGTTTTCTAAAGATTTTTCTATTACCCCTATGCCCGAGGAATAGCCAAGATTTAGTAATATAGTCGCAGATGATATTTTAAGGGCATCGTTCTTCCCTTTCAAGTAAACACCAAGCTCTGGAGCAATTGTTCTATCCATAGTAGCCGCTAAAGCCCACGCAGCTCCAATGCTTGCCTGAATACTGCCTTTACGCATTATTTCAAGTAAAATAGGTAAGGCTTCAGTCTCGCCAAAGTTTAAAAGACTGACGAGCGCACAAACTCTCTTTTGCTCATTCTCACTATTTGCAAGCATTTCGAGCCATGGACGGGCAGCTCGCTCACCATGTTCACCTAATACCAAAATAGCTGAATGTCTTATGTCAGTTTCTTCACTTCTTAAAAGAGATTTAAGTCCCCTCTTTGCTAAATATGTGAGACTATTTGTATAAGAATAAAAACCCACGCCTATTGCAAGAAGAATTATAATTATAACTGCCCATCTTATTTTTATAGCCCTGCTTCTAATCCTGGACTCAATAAGTTCTAATTTCAAAGCAATCTCCTCATCCTTGGGAAGCAGTTTTTGAACTTCAAGAAAAGACTCTTTTGCTAAGCCTAATTTTCGGACTCTTAAAAAATTCTCTGCATCAAATTTCTTGGCTTTGATTATCCTGAGCTTTTGAGTTGCTCCGTTCAGTAATTTAAATACCTTATTTTTTGCTACTCCTAATTTTGCAGCGCGTTCATAAATCTTTCTCGCTTCCTCATATTTGAATCCGCCTGAGGCGGATTCAAGTTCCTTGCCGGATTTTAAGAGCTGGATGACCTTTTTATAATCTGTAAGATTAAGCTGACAAAATTTACAAACCTCACTATCAGTTAGAATAGTTTTGCCACATCCCGGACATTCCATAAGTATGGCTTTACCACAATAAACACAATATTTAACATCCTCTGGCAAATTTTTTCCACACTTAGAACATTTCATTACACCCCCTGTAAATACTATTGTTAATTGCTAATTGTTAAATGTTGATTGTTTAATGTTTAACATATAACATTTCACATAAAACATTCCATATCTCACCTGCCACCTTGCCTGCCTCGCCGTCTCTGTCCCGCTTCGCTTGTCGGAGTGGGGCAGGCAGGTATTTCACCTTTTTTATTCTTCTATTGCTAAATTTATAGCCTCTTCAACCTCTTTTACAAATTTGAATTTAAGCCCTCGCTTCACATAGAAAGGTATTTTAATGAGGTCCTTGCGATTCTTGTCAGGTAAAATTATAGTCTGAATCCCTGCTCGCTTTGCCGCTATTACTTTCTCCCTTATCCCTCCTACAGGTAAAATCTTGCCCCTCAATGTAATCTCGCCTGTCATACCAATGCTTGCGTTGACTTTCTTGTTCCTTAGTAATGAGACAAGAGCAGTAACTATGGCAATGCCTGCTGAAGGGCCATCTTTTGGAATAGCACCCTCTGGAACATGAATGTGAATGTCATAATGCTCAAAAAAATCTTCCTTGATTCCTAAGTTTCTTGCCTTTGAACGAACCCAGGAAAGACCAGCTTGAGCTGATTCTTTCATTATATCTCCTAACTTCCCAGTCAAATTAAGCTGATGCTTACCCTTCATCTTTGTTGCTTCAATAAATATAATCGTTCCACCATCAGGACTGTAAGCAAGACCTGTGGCTACGCCGATTTCTCCTTCCTTCTCCCTTATTTCAGAAAAAAACTTCGGAGGTCCAAGAAATTCTGATACACTATTCCTCGTTATTTCCCACTTCCCACTTCTAACTTCTAACTTCTTACTTCTTTTCTTCGCTATTCTTTTTGCAACCTTCCTGGCACAATTAGCAATCTCACGCTCAACATTCCTTACCCCAGCCTCACGAGTATAATCCTGAATAATCTCACGAATAGCCCCATCCGTGAACCTGATAAGCTCAGAGGTCAAACCATTCTCTTTTATCTGTCTTGGAATTAAAAAGTTTTTGGCTATCTTTAACTTTTCTTCAAGAATATAACCAGGAAGATTAATTATCTCCATCCTGTCCTTTAAAGCAGGTAAAATTGGGTCTACTACATTAGCTGTAGTTATAAACATAACTTTGGAAAGGTCAAACACCACATCTAAGTAATGGTCTGAAAAATATTTGTTTTGTTCAGGGTCAAGTGCCTCAAGTAAAGCAGCTGCCGGGTCGCCCCTGAAATCCATCCCTATTTTATCAATCTCATCTAACATAAAAACCGGATTTCTTGAATTAGCACGCTTTATACCTTGAATTATTCTGCCAGGCAAAGCACCAACATAAGTCCTCCTATGTCCCCTTATTTCAGCCTCGTCTCGAACACCACCAAGTGAAAATCTGACAAACTTCCTTCCAAGTGCCCGTGCAATTGACATACCAAGAGAAGTCTTGCCAACCCCAGGAGGTCCAACAAAACACAGAATAGGTCCCTTACTATCAGGCTTTAATTTACGGACAGCCAGATATTCAAGTATTCTCTCTTTCACATCTTCAAGGTCATAATGGTCCTCATCCAATATTTTTTGTGCCCTAATTATATCAAGATTATCTGTCGTTTCCTTTTCCCACGGCAAAGAAGTGAGCCAGTCAAGATAGGTCCTGCAAACTGTATATTCAGCCGCCGCTGGCGGAATATGCTCAAGCCTGTCAATCTCTTTGTATGCTACTTCCTTTGCCTCTTTTGGCAATTTGCCAGCTTCTATCTTTTTCTTAAATTCACTAATCTCCATCGTCCGCTCATCTTTCTCACCAAGCTCTTTCTTGATTGCCTTGAGTTGCTCCCTCAAGAAATATTCACGCTGTGTCTTGCCAAGCTCCGTCTTGACATCAGTCCTTATCTTCTCACTAAGTTCAAGAATGTTCTCCTCCTTAGATAAAAGAGGAATAAGATAAGTTAATTTTTCTTTTGGGTCACAGAGCTCGAGAAGTTCTTGCTTCTCTTTTAAATTTAGATTAAGATTGGAACCGATAAGGTCCGCTAACCTTGAACCAGAGGAGATATTCATCGTATACACCTGAAGGTCTTTCTGTAAATAAGGAGCAAGTTGGACAATCTTCTGGAATGTACTGCTTACCTGACGCATTATGGCTTCAAGTTCTAAACTCTTTTTTTTCCTTATCTTTTTTATTGGCTCAATCAATGCCCTCATATATGGTTCACGCTCAATAATTTTCTTAATCCTTATCCTTCTTGCTCCTTGAACAATTATTCTCACAGTTCCATCAGGAAATTTGAGCATCCGTAATACCTTCGATGCTGTGCCAACCCAGTAAAAATTATGCTCATCACGCTCATCTAAGTGGGGAGATTTAAGAGCAAATGTACCAATCATCTTATTCCCTCCCTCACCTGACGAGTAAGTCTCTTCTACTAATTTTATTGACCTTGTATCTTTTACAACAAGTGCCGCAACCATATAAGGAAAAATGACCTGGTCCTCTAATGTCAGCACAGGAAGAATTTTTGGTATCTTGCCATTCATTATCTATTATATTTTACTTCAAATATTCAAATTGTCAACTTTTTTCCTTGACAAAATCTATTTTAAGAGTATATTTGAAAGTATATAAGTATCAAAAGGAGGTAACATGTTAGAGGCTTATATTTTAATTAATTTGAAGTCTGGTATCGCAACAGCTGTTGTAAAGGAAATCAGGAAGATTGAGGGAGTAAAGAGCGCTCGTCTCATAACTGGACTTCATGACATTATTGCACTTGTTGAGGCGGATGACTTAAAAAGTCTGGGTGCGTTCGTGCTCAGCAAAATAACAGGAGTCAAGGATGTTTCTACAACACTCACATGCGTTGTAGTTGAGGACTAATCCCGATAAATCGGGATGTAAATTTAATAGGAGGTGTTAGATGGAACGTGCTTTTATTCTGATAAAAGTAAAGTCAGGTTTTCCAACAGATGTCGTGAACAAAGTTCGTGAAGTTAAGGGCGTGAAACTGGCTTATGCTGTGCTCGGGCTCAATGACATAATTGCATTTATGGAAGCCCCTGACTTAGAGTCCCTTACTAACCAAATAGTTACAGAGCTCAAAGGAGTTAAGGAACTTGGGAGAACAATTACCTGCCTTGGGGTTGATTAGTTTCCGTCAGCCAACGCCTGTCTGCCGGCCCGCTTCGCCCTGTCTCGCCGAGCCAAGGCGGGCGGAGCGAGAGCGAGGCGAGCAAGGCAGGAATAGCAGGAGGAAAGATGTTTAGTTTATGTATTTGGATGCTTGTAGTAGTGTTTGCTTCACTGACTAAAGATATAATATTTTGGGCTAAGGTAGCACCAGTTGAGGTTTACACCAATTTATACTGGTTATATTGGGGTGCTATTTGTAACATTGCTCTTATAGGTTTATCATTTACCATGCTTCTTCGGATTGTATGGATGGCAACAAAAGGAGAAAAAGAGGACATAAAACACAGAATGGAATACTTGGAAGAGCAAGTGAAGAAATATGAGGCCCAGTCAAAATCAGAACCTGCCTCGCCCCCGCCTGCCGTCCGTCGGGCAGGGAGTCAAGACGGGTAGGTCAGGTCAAAAAATATTCTCTCGGATAAGCTAATAGATGCCCTTGAATTAGGTGAACACCAGCTTTTAATAAAAATACACGCTCTTCTTTTGTTTCTACACCTTCAGCAATTACCTTAGTTCCAAGGTTTTGGGAAATTTTTAATAAAGTGAAAAACTTATCATGCTTTGAGGTGTCTTTGTCTATATTCTTTATTAAAGAAATATCCAGCTTGACAAAATTTGGCATTAACTTGGCAATTAAACGCTTATCCATCTGAGTGCTTCCTACATTATCAATTGCAATCTTAAATCTTCGTTTCTTAAGCTGTTCTACTACATAAGGAAACCAGTTAGATATTCCTTTTAAATGTCTTTCAGCAATTTCAAATACAATATTCGAACCCTGAAGGGTTCGGCTACAAATAAATGACTTATCTTTCAATATAAGGGGCTCTATAGTTTCTGGATTGATGTTTAAAAAAAGTTTCTCACTTCCTAAATTTTGTCTCTCAGTTGTATGCCACTTAAGCAATGCCTTTTCTATACAAAGATGTTCTAATTCCAAAAGCAAATTTTCTTTTCTTGCGAGTTCAAAAAGAGTCCTTGGTGACTCAAGTGAGGTTCCTGCAGGTCCTCGGGAAAGAGCTTCGTAGCCAAAGATTTCAAATCGTGGAAGATAAAGAATTGGCTGAAAAAGAGTATTAATCTGCTTGAGGTAGATAACCTTCTTTAACGAACCCTGAAGCCCGCCTGCCATCTGTCGGGCAGGGGTTCGGCTACGGACTTTATGAACCCTGAAGGGTTTGGTTATAGACTTTCCTTTAGTAGTAGATTTGATATAATTACTTCCTGGCAATGACTTAACTAATTCTTTCAGTTCAGAGGCAATAGCATTTATCTGTCCAATATGTGTGAGCTTCCTATCCTTGTTATGGACAGCAACAATTGAGATTGTTAGAAGAGGAGCTGTTCTTAAGTTGCCATATCTATCCTGAAATGTAAAACATCGCTCTTTACGCTCTTTTTCAGAGTAAAAATTAAGAATTAGAGTATCAAATCTCTCTGTTATATTAGCACAGACAGGATTAATTTTTTCTGGAGTTGTAATTACAATAAAATCATCACCTCCAATATGCCCAATGAAATCACCTGGATTTCCCTTTTTCTTTGTTGCCTCTATAATTACATCTGCTGTAACTTTAAGCAACTCGTCTCCCTTTAAGAATCCATATTTATCGTTGTAAAGCTTAAAACCATTTAAGTCAATGTAACATACTGCAAATAGAGCACCAACTCGTAAGCATCTCTCCATTTTTCTAACAATAGAATAATTACCTGGCAGTCTTGTTAAGGGGTTAGCATCTAATGCATAATAACTACGATAAAGAATCATCTTCACTCTGAGTAAAAGTTCCTCAAGGTCGAATGGTTCTATCATATAATCATCAGCGCCAGCCTTCATTCCGGCGGTTTTGTCCTTTATCCACCCTGCCTTGCCGTCAGGCAGGTCGGCAGACAGGCGGGCAGTAAGTAATATAATAGGAATATACCCGAGCACTGGGTCATTTTTTAATCTTCGGCATACTTCGTAACCATCAATTTGTCCTCCATTTACCACTCCGTGGTGAAGGTCGTGGTGAACCATAGCATCAAGGATAATTAATTCTGGTGGTTCAAGGTATACTTTTGCAAGTCCCTCTTTACCACTAAATGCTTGTGAAACAGTGAACCCATCCCCTTTAAGGACACTACTTATGGTCTCTACAATGCTTGGGTCATCATTAACTATAAGTATGCGTTCTCCAGACGGCATTATTTTATTATAATTCAAATTTCAAATTTGTCAATATTTTTATAGCTCCTTGTAAAAAATGCTTGCATAATTAAAAAATTAATATATAATCAATAAAATGTCTATAGCAATATTTATATTAACTTCCCTGCTTACCACTTCTCCGCCTGAGGCGGACTGGCGGACAAAACTTCCTGTTGGTGATAAAAACAAAAGACTTGCCCTTGGTCGCCAAAGCTTCATCCGTCAAGAGAAGCTTGTGTACTCAGTAAGGTATGGTTTTTTTAATATGGGCGAAATAAGACTTGAACTTAACCAATTAGTTAATGGATTAAATTATATAAGATGCGAACAAGAGACCAAAGGTCTTTTTTCGTGCATATTTAAGATTAAAGATTGGTATGAATCTTTAACAGACAGTAATTTTGTCACAGTGAGATTTGAAAAGAATGTTGAGGAAGGAAGTTACAAGGAATATCAACTTATAATTATTGAAAACGGTTATGCTAAATATCCTGCCTCGCCTATTGCGAGTCAAGGCGGGCCTGCCTCGCCCACGAGTCAAGGCGGGCAGGATGGAGATTCAATACCTGTTATAGAAGGGGCAAAAGATATAATAAGTATTTTATATTGGCTCAGGACGCAACGACTAAAGCCTGGTGATAGCATCAAAGTTCCTTTACATGCAGATAAGCAAAATCACGAAATTAAGGTACAGGTGAAAGAGGAGAATGTGGACGGGAGACCTTGTCTTTTGGCAATTCCAGACCTTTGTGGGGCAAAGGCTTTTGGAAGTGAAGGTGGGCTTGAGCTTTACTATGATGAAGATAAAATCCCTATTCTCCTTAAGATTAAATTTATGTGGGGTTATCTCCAGGCAAAGCTTAAACATAGGAGCATATTTCTGCCTCAGGCAGATTAGTAATGTAAAAGAAGAAAAATGCCTAAAAGTCCAAAACCGTTATTCGTTAAACGAAAATCGTTAATCGGAACGATTATACGAACAACGATTACACGATTAACGAATTTAGGTAGTTTAAGGATAAAATGATTTACGGAATAATTATTGCTGGCGGGCGTGGCGAGAGATTTTGGCCTGCATCCAGGAAAAGAAAGCCAAAACAACTCTTACCAATTGTCTCGGATAAACCAATGATTGTTGAGACTGTGGACCGAATATCTTCATTCATACTAAGAGAGCGAATTATCATAGTAGCAGGCAAGGAACTCAAGTCTCCTTTAAAGAAGCTCTTTCCAAATGTTAATCTTCTTTTAGAACCATTTGGAAGGAATACAGCTTGTGCTATTGGATATGCTGCAATAAATCTATCCAAAGATGATGTTATGGTTGTCCTTCCTGCAGACCATTACATACGAGAGCCTTCTCAATTTTTACACACCTTGCAAAAGGCAATTAAAATTGCTAAGCAAGGTTGGCTTACAACATTTGGTATTGTCCCTGCATATGCAGAAACTGGGTATGGATATATAGAAGCGGGGGATAAAATTGAGAAAGATGTATACAAGGTAAAAAGTTTTAAAGAAAAGCCAAACCAAAAACAAGCTCAACGCTTTGTGCGTGAAAAAAGATTCTTATGGAATTCAGGAATGTTCGTCTGGACTCAAGAAGAAATATTAACTGCTTTCAAGTCTTATATGCCTGAACTTTATAAGGCGCTTCTGGATTTTAAGGCTAAAAAAATTTCATTACTTGAACTTTACAAAAAAGCTCCTAATATCTCAATTGATTATGGAATAATGGAAAAAGCTCCAAATGTTGCTGTGGTGAAATCGGACTTTGCCTGGGATGATATTGGCTCCTGGTTAGCACTTGAAAGAATTCATAAATTAGATAAACAGGGAAATATAAAAATTGGTCTCTACAAAGGGCTTTCGACAAGAAACTGTGTTATCGTTGGAGACAAAGGAGTTATTGCAACTCTCGGGGTTTCAAATCTAATTATAGTGAAAAGTGGAAACGCTGTTTTCGTATGTGATAAAAAGGAAGTTAGAGACATTAAAAAATTGGTTCACGAACTCTCACAAAACAAAAAATTCAAAAAATACCTTTAAAGGGAAGATTTATGGTAAAATTAGCAAGATGGATTACCTTAAGTATATTTTTATTTGCTCTTACTGGATGTGTTACAAGGACTATTGTCGTGAGGACACCACCTCCACCGCCCAAGGAAGAAGTTAGGCCATCTGCCCCATACTCAAACGCAGTGTGGGTATCTGGGCATTGGAAATATACAAGGCATAATTATGTTTGGGTCCCAGGACATTGGAAAAAAGTCCCGAGAGGCTGGAAATGGGTGCCTGGACATTGGAAATAAGAAGTGAAAAGTATCAAGCTTTTTGATTTTTGCATTTGTGTAATCTGCGTTTATCCGCGGTTTAATGCATAATATAGAATTATGAAAAGAGAAATTATAAAAACAGATAAGGCCCCAGAGGCAATAGGCCCTTATTCACAGGGAGTGAAAATAGGAAGGTTTGTTTCTGTTGCACCTGCTTACCCAGGAGCGTCACCATTAATGCCTTTCAGTCTTGCGGGAACACACCTAATCTTCACTTCCGGGCAGATACCGATAAATCCGGAAACTGGTAAAATAGTTGGTAATAACATAAGGGAGCAAACACGCCAGGTTATTGAAAATTTAAAAGCTATTCTTGAAGCTGGAGACACAAGCCTTGATAATGTTATAAAGATTACTGTTTATTTAAAAAATATGTCTGATTTTCAGCTAATGAACGAAGTATATAGTGAATACTTTAAAGAAAATCCACCAGCTCGCTCTACAGTTGAAGTCTCTAGACTCCCAAAAGATGTGCTAATTGAAATTGAAGCTGTTGCCGGTGTTTAAACCTGTTAGTAGAGAGGATTTTAATCCGCCTAAGGCGGACTTGCATTACAAATGCATTATTCTGCGAGGCGTCTTATTCCGTTCCAAATGCCGTTGCCTCTCAACCACCATTCCGGGGGAGTGGGACCAATCTCCTCTGCTGTATACCATTTACCTGAGACAGAATCATTAGAAGGGTTTAAATATCCTGAAAAATAAAAAAGGACCCAATCAGAATGTCCCAATGTATCTTTTAGCTCTCCTTTAAAGTAAAAAAGTGATGAATCTGTAGCTGAAATTTTACCTTCAGCTGGCTCATTAAGGCTAAAAGTATCTATCTCACACCAAAAAGAAGTTTTGCCGCCTATTAAAACTGAATCTCCCCATTCTGTTTCTATAAGCTCAGCGTATAGCCAGCCATCGTTTATATATGTTGTATCAGAAGTCGTAGGGAGCAAAGCACGCGAATAGACAAGTTCTCCCTCAGCTTTGCCATCCCAAATCATTTTCTTGCCTTTTTTTAATCTGTATTCATATATGTTTTCTTGTCCGCTGCAGTGAGAAGTTCCTTTAACAGTATCACCTACCAGAGAACCTGCAAAGAACATGGTATCATTTCCAGAGACAGAGGTTAGCTCAAAATCTATTCCATTTTCTGATGTCCCCGAAACTTCCTTAACTTCATAATGTGGGGGAGTAAACCCACTATACGCAATAGTTAGTGTTCCTGAAATTGCTTTTCCTTGTCCATATAACTCTGTCCAAGCTTCTCCTGGAGGAATAATGATAGTGCCTGTGCTTTTCCAAAAACCAATCCAACTTCCAGTAAAATTATTTGGTGTGGAACCATTTGTGGGTTGCTCATGCCTTTTACAGCCTGATATAAATAATGGTGTCAATAAGAGTAAAACGATACTATTACGCATTATGTTTCCCTTCATTTTTGCTTTAAAATCCTAATTCTTCATCAATTATGACAATAGTTACTCTTCCTTTATTTCGTTGACGATAAGTTATGAGAAGATGATTGCAAATCCTGTCAGGAACATCACAGTCTGTACATTTGCCAGTCTTGACACAAGGTGTATCAAGATTTAAACGCTTGCAGTTTAAGATAGCAGCATAGTCCTTTACCCGTTTGATTCCTTCTTCAATTGAATTTACAATTTTATTTATTCCAACAACAATTATTACATTCTTTGGTCCGTAGGTAATGCCAGCTACCCTGTTTCCAACTCCATCAAGATTTATTAACTCACCATTAATGGTTAATGCATTTGTCCCTGTTACAAAATATTCGGCAGTTAAACTTTTTCTTCGTAACTCTATTGCTTCACCACGAGGAATTTTAGGATTATATTGATTATAAAGTTCATAATTCCCATTTTCAAGCGCCTTTAAAATCCCAAGTTCAGCAACTGTCATCGAACCACCAAGTCCAACTGTAGTGCTTTCAGGGATAAGTCCCATAACAAGTTTAAGCCCTTCTTTTCTGGTAGGGGCATAAAATGCATCATAATTCCTTTTATTTAAAGCCTCAATTACTTTATCAACCATAATTTCTTTATGCCACTTTTTAATATCCATAATTTCATTATACTCTATTCTACATCAATGTCAAGAAAAAGCTTGTTTAAAAGATGGTTCAATTAACTTTTTTAAATATATAGCTCCAATACCTGTTATGCTTCCCATTACTACACTTAGTAAAAGGAAAACAGGTAAAAGATAAAATACTTCTGGTCTTTTGATATACATTATATAAGCAACATAAAGTTGAACTACATTATGTGCCAGAGCTCCCATTATACTTATTCCGATAAGGCTAAATGTCTTTTTGCCCAATGCATAAAAAACCCACATCACACAGGTACTTGCTATTCCTCCAGAAAGCCCAAAAAAGAAAAATGGAGTCAAAAAAGTGCCAGTAATAAGAGACCCAACTGTAGTCCTTAATATAGAGACAATAAGTCCTTTCTTTAACCCAAAAATTACAACAACACAAAGCACAACTGCATTTGATAACCCTAATCTAAGCCACGGAAAAGGTTTAGGGATAAGGGTCTCAATTGCATAAATCCCTATTGCAATCCCTGCTAAAAATGTGAATTTAGTGCTTTGTGTCTTCATTTTTCATCTTGACCCCAAATAACGCATTAACCGCAGATGCACGCGGATAGATACAGATACCATAAATCCGAAATCCTAATTTCTAAATTCTAAACAAATTTTAAATTCAAAGCTCTAAATTCAAAACATAACTGTTTTTATCTTTTGTTTTGGTCATTTGAATTTGGAGTATTTAATATTGTTTAGGATTTAGAGTTTCGTGCTTAGGATTTTTCATTTTTATCTGTGTTCATTAGCGTTTATCTGCGGTTTCAAAAATTTACGCATTATTTGGGTTAAACTTTCAAACATATCCACTTTGCGGCTTCAAGTAAGTTTTTAGCTACGAAATCAGGGGTGACCTCCTTCCTCGTTCCTTTTCCATAGCCAGTTAAGACTAATATAGTTTTTAAGTTAGCTCTCTTGCCAAGTCCTATGTCTTCAATTTTATCGCCAATCATATAAGAAGTTTCTAAATTTATATCAAAATCAAGTCTTGCTTGCTCAAGCATACCGGTCTCTGGCTTCCTGCATCCACAATTGTTTTCAGGTTTATGAGGGCAAAAATAGAGCTTATCTACACTTGTTCCTTTTTGCTTAAGAAGTTTAAAAAATCGTTCATTAACCCTTTTTAAGTCCTTTAATGAAAAATATCCTCTGCCCACCCCAGATTGATTTGTAAGGACAATGAGTTTAAATTTCTTGGCTTTTAACAATTTAATACCTGAAATTGCTTTTGGCAATAATTCAACATCCTCTGGCTTGGAGATATAGCCCTTTTCCTTAATTATAGTTCCGTCTCTATCCAAAAATATTATCCGATTCATAAAATCATTATACATCAAGCTTTTCTAAAAAGTCAAGGATTTCTTAAGATACTATTTTACTTGACATTTTAATTTAATTTTGATATAATGGCGGAAATGGGCGTTGAGTTGATAAAGAACATAAAGAAGGCTGAGAAGGAAGCAGCTGAACTTGTCAATAAAGCTAATGTAGAAAAAGCTAATATTGTCAAAAAGGCTATGGAAGAACGAAAGCTTAAACTAAACAAAGTTATGGGTGAGCGCGAACGACTTTTAGAAAAAGCAATTGAAGATGCTCGTGAGGAAACTGATAAGGAAATAGAAGTTCTAAAAAAAGACTTTATCAAGAAAAATGAGTTAATAAAAGAGCACGCTCAAAAGAAAAGGGATAAAGCAATAGCCTTTATTCTAACGCAGGCTCTTGAGGCATAAACTAAGATGGGTATATCAAGGATGCAAAAAGTAATGCTTGCAGTTCATAATGATGAAAAAGAGGAACTATTAGAAAGACTTCAAAAGAAGGCTATTCTTCATATCAAAAATATAAGGGAAAGTAAGCTTTCAAAAGACTATCCAGAGTTTTTAGCAGAAGAGGAAATAACGAATAAAGAAGTTGAAGACCAACTTTTTTTACTGGAAAGAGCAATAGAATATCTAAAAGGATTTACAGCTCAAGAAGGGTTTATAAATGCTTTTTTACCTCAAAAGCTCTCAATTAGTGAATCCACTTATGAAGAAGTTATTTCTTCTAAAGAACCATTGGATATTGCCAGACAAGCAGAAAAACTTGAGAAGAGAGTAACTGAAATTGACAGGGAGTGCGGAGCGCTTTTCTCACAAAAAGAATTCTTACTCCCTTGGCAGAAACTTGATGTTGAAGTAGAAACGCTTGGTTCATTAAAAGTAGCTGTTTTGGTAGCCGGAGTCTTAAACAATCCACCAAAGGATTGGATGAAGAAGGTCAAGGAAGCCCCTTTGGATGTTGAAACTGTGAATGAAGAGTTGAGAAGAGCCTGGATTCTGGTTTCTTATTTGCCAGAAGATGAGGAAATATGCAAGAAGGTTCTTGCTGAAATTAGCTTTGAGGCAGTGGGATTTGAGGGATTTAAAGACAAGCCACGAGATAGTATCTTACAAATAGAAAAGAAGTTATCTAATTTAGAGGTAGAGAGAACAAGTATTAAACAGCAAAGTAAATTATTGAGTAAAGAGTTAAACAAACTTCTTATTCTTTACGACCACCTTACTAATATCCTTACTCAAAGTAAGGTAGAAAACCTTGTCCTTTTAACTCCAAAAACAATCTGTATAGAGGGTTGGATTAGAGCAAAAGATTATCAGGCATTAGAAGACTTTACCAATCAATTCAAAACTGCAAGTTTATCTAAAATTAGTCCTGAACCTGGCGAGAATCCTCCAGTAGAATTAAGTAATAAAAAAGTATTAAAGAATTTTGAATCTATAACTGAGCTTTACGGCTCGCCTTATTCTAAAGAATTAGACCCTTCGCCTTTCTTGGCTCCCTTTTTTGTTATATTCTTTGCTCTTTGTCTCACAGATGCTTTTTATGGACTTTTATTTGCTGGCATTTGTTTACTTCTTATGCGTAAAGTTAAAGGTGATAGAAAGTTATTGTGGGTCTTTTTCGCGGGTGGCATAGCGACTATCTTTGTTGGAGCTATGACTGGTGGTTGGTTTGGAGATTTTGGGGAAAGGTTTGGCCTTTCTGGGTTTATGAGATTCAGAAATCGGTTTATGCTTTTTGACCCGATGAAACAGCCGCTCACCTTTTTCATCCTTGCTCTTGCACTTGGCTTTATTCAAGTAGCTTTTGGCTATTTTTTGGGTTTTGTGAAATTAGTGCGTCAAGGGAAAATACTTGAAGGTGTGGCAGGAAAATTAGCATGGGATATTTTTTGGCTCGCAATTCTTATATTTGGGTTTTCATTCCTTATACCTCAGCTTCAAGGTTATAGAGTTATATGTGTTATTGCGGCTGGAGGTTCGGCGGGGCTGGTTCTTTTTGGCTCAGGAGGACCATCAAGGAACATATTTTTTAAGCTTGCTAAAGGGGGTTTTAATTTATATCAAGGATTTATGGGCACAGTATCGGATATTATTTCTTACTCCAGGCTTATGGCTCTTGGTCTTGTAACATCAGGGCTCGCCATGTCAGTGAATATATTGGTCCAATTGGTAGCCAAGCTTCCTTGGATAGGGTTTATACTTGCACCGCTTGTATTTATTGGAGGGCATTTATTTTCAATTGCCATAAATGTATTAGGAGCATATGTTCATACCTTAAGGCTTCAGTATGCAGAGTTTTTTACCAAATTTTTTGATGGTGGGGGAGAGGCTTTTAAACCTTTCAGAAAAGAAGCAAAGTATATATTAGTAGAGAAAGGGGGTTAATATGGGGATAGGACTTATGTATGCAATTGCTGGAGCAGCAGTAGCTTGTTTTCTGGCAGGCACTGGTTCAGCTATAGGATTAGGAATAACAGGCAGGAGTGCTGCAGGTGTATTGGCAGAGGACCCGGAAAAATTTGGAAGGATATTTTTGTTAGCAGTTTTACCAAGTACTCAAGGTTTTTATGGTTTTGTTGTTTCACTTTTTATTATATTAAAACTTGGTTTATTAGGTGGTGCCAGACATCTTCCAACTGCTGTTCAAGGGTTACAAATACTTTTAGCTGTTTTACCAGTGGCAATTGTAGGATTAACTTCAGGGATTCAGCAAGGTAAAGTATGTGCAGCGGGGGTGGAGATGGCAGCTAAACAACCTGAGGCATCAATGAAGCCGGTTATATATGGGGTGATGGTTGAAACTTATGCTGTTCTTGGATTTCTGGTATCATTTTTAATAATTATGTTGGGAATTGAAGTTGGCTAAAGGCATTAGAGATGCTGAAATAAGCCTGCCCTGAAGAGATTCTGAACCAAGTTCAGAATGACACTTTCAGGGTTCAGCATGACATTTTATGGAAAAGGTATCAAAAAAGATTTTAGACGATGCTCAAAAAGAGTATACTCGCATAATCAAAGAAGCCGAGCAAGAGGTCTTAAAAATCAAAAAGCAAACTACAGGAGAACTCAATAAGTTAGATACGGAGATAAAAAGAGAGGCAGACAGGGCCAGGGAGAGCGAAAAGCGACGTTTAATTGGTATGGCAAGATTAAAAATAAGGGATGAGTTGCTATCCACGAAGCGTGAAATTATGGACTCTATTTTTGCCGCATCTCTCCAGAAGCTTATCAATCGGAAGAGAGATGAACCCCGCCCATCCGAGATGGGACGGGGTGAATATCTTGGACTCATAAAGCTATTTCTTCGGCGCATTGGGTTCAAGGAAGGCGAGGTAAGTATTGGTGTTGAAGAAGATAAAATAGATGCCGAATTTATAAAAAAAATAAATAGAGAATTAGAAACTAATTTTTCACTCTCTAAAAAAAGAGTGTCAGTAAAGGGTGGTTTTATCCTTTATCACGGCAAGATTGAAATTGATTCCTCATTTAAGGCTATCCTGGATGCCAGACGCGAAAGGTTAGAATTAAAGTTAGCTCAGCTTTTATTTAAATAAAAGATAGCCACGAAGTCATTAAGACACAAAGAAAAGAAACCTCGTGACTTTGTGGCAAAAAGCAATGAAGAGATGGCCCTTATTTCTTTTATTTATTATTTCAGGATGTGCTTATTATAACACCTTTTACAATGCCAAGAGATACTATAAAAATGCAATGCAAGACACTCCTCCTAATAAAGAGAAGCTTGATAAGTCTATTCAAAGGTGTGAGAAGCTAATAACATATCATCCAAAGTGTAAGTGGGTGCCGGATGCTTTATTTCTTATGGGCAAGTGTTTTTTAGAAAAGGGTGAATACGGTCATGCGGTCCGAAAATTTGAGGAACTCAGGGCTTATTATCCAGAGCATAGATTGGCGGATAAAAGTCGTTTAGAGCTTGGTAAAGCCTATATTAAAGAGGGTGATTACTCTGAAGCCAGATGTATTCTTGAAGAAGTTGAAGAGGATAAAGAAGAGGCAACCAAATTGGTAATAAGCTCGTATTTTCTGTCTAAAGATTATGAGAATACGGTAGAATTTGGCAAAGTTTTCCTTGACAATTTTCCGAAATCCAACTTTAGAAGAGAAATATTTACAATAATAGGCATTTCTTATGACTCATTAAAGTTTTTTGACCTTGCTCTTGAAAATTATAAAGAGGCGTTAAAATTCAAGACTCAATCTACTTCAGGTAAACCTGACTGCCGTCAGGCAAGTTTTGAACTCTCAATGTCAATTGGGAATGCTCTTCTCTCTCTTGGCAAACCCGAGGAAGCACTTCAGGGATTTATTGCTCTTCGTGGCATTGCTGAAAATAATGAAGACCTGGAGCTAAAAATAGCACTATGTTATAGAACATTAGGTATGTTTGAAAAAGCGATTGAAACTTTAGAGGCTATTGAAAATTCTCCTACTGCATTATATGAGTTAGGTGTTATATATGAAGAGGACTCATTAAACCTTGAGAAAGCAAGAGAATATTATCAAAAAGTAAAAGGACCAGAAATTGCTCAGGATGCTCTTTTTAGAGCCTCAAGAATTGGGAAGTTAACCTCATACAGAGAAAAAGTTCAGGATACAACCCGTGTAGAGGCCCTTGCCAAGACGCAATTCTTACTTGCTGAACTCTATTTTCTGGAATTTAAAAAAATTGATGAGGCACTCAAGGAATATGAAATAGTAATTCAGAATTTTCCTCAAAGTGAATATGCTCCAAAATCTGCTTACTCAATCGCCTGGATTTTGGAATATGAAAAAAAAGATGAAATTAAAGCTCTTGAGGCTTATGAAAAGGTAGTAAATGATTTTCCTGATACCCAATATGCTGAGTCAGCGGGAAAAGCTATTTTAAGATTAAAAAATGAAAGTAATAAAGAATGAGGAGATTAAACCCCGATTTCACCCCGCTCCGACAAGCGAAGCGGGACGGAGTCGGGACGGGAACGACGTTTTCTTGTTAACCCTTGAAGACCAGCACATTGCCAAAACTGCAAAACCGGGACAATTTGTTAGTATAAGAGTAACAAATTCTTATGAGCCTTTGCTACGTAGGCCTTTCAGTATCCACGGTGTGGATAAGAATAAATTTAAAATTATTTATAAAGTGGTAGGATTAGGCACAAAAATTCTCTCACATTATAAGCAAGGGGAAGAACTTGATGTAATTGGACCACTTGGGAATGGATTTGAGACTAAAAATTATAAAAACCTTACCTTGTTAGCGGGAGGGATTGGCATAGCGCCTCTTTACTTTTTGGCAACTCAAGAAAAGGAGAAAAATTTGACCATTCTTATAGGAGCAAAAAGTAAATCACAGCTTTTATGCAAGACTGAATTTTCAAAATTAGGCAAGTTACTTATTGCCACTGAAGATGGTTCTTCTGGAAAAAAGGGACTTGTTACTGACCTTCTCACTTCTCACTTCTCACTTCCTACTTCTCACTTCTCAGTTATCTTTGCCTGTGGTCCTTTTCCAATGCTTAAATTTGTGAGAGATTATGCGATTAAACATAAAATACCTTGCCAGTTATCTTTGGAAGGACATATGGCTTGTGGGATTGGGGTTTGTCTTGGATGTGCTGTAAGTTCAAAGAATGGATATAAGTATGTGTGTAAAGATGGTCCTGTATTCTGGGCAAATGAGATAGAAATTTAATGATTAATTTGTCTATAAAAATTGGTAATTTGAGACTCAAGAATCCTGTTATTCTTGCATCTGGAACTTCGGGACCGGAGCAAAAAGAATTTACAAATCTTAAAAAATTAGGAGCTATAATTACAAAATCTATTACTCCTATGTCAACTATTGGTAATCCTCTACCAAGAACAGTTGAAACTTCCACTGGAATGCTTAATTCTATAGGTATTGAAAATCCTGGTGCCCAAAAATTTATTGAGGAAAAATTGCCTGGTTTTCTCTCTCTTAATATCCCTGTTATTGTGAGTGTGGCTGGCAAAACTCAAGATGAATATATAGAGGTAATCAAAAGGTTTGAAAATACTCCTGTTAGTGGTTTTGAGATAAATGTATCCTGCCCAAATGTCAAAAAAGGCAGTATTGAGTTTGGCAAAGAGCCTCAAGTTTTAGAAGAGTTAACATCAAAAATGAGAAAGGCAACTTCAAAACCTATAATAATTAAACTTTCTCCTAATGTATCTAATATACAATCTTTAGCTCTTGCTGCAGAAAATGAGGGTGCAGATGCTATTTCACTTATAAATACAATTTACGGACTTAAAATTAACCTTGAAACAAAACTCTCTGAACTTGGTAGTATAACAGGTGGACTTTCAGGTCCTTGTGTAAAGCCAGTTGCTCTTTATTATGTATATAAGGTGAGTCAAGTCTGTAAAATACCTATTATAGGAATAGGTGGCATAATGACAACTCAAGATGCTTTAGAATTTATTGTAACAGGTGCAAGTGCGATAGAACTTGGAACAGTTAATTTTGTTAATCCCAATGCTGGAGTAGAAATATTAAGTGGAATTAAAAATTACTGTGAGCGGCAGGGAATCAAATCTCTTAAAAAACTTATCGGCTCAAGAAACTTCTGATGACCACACCAATTAAAAAAACCGTATTTATAATCATTGGAATTTATGGGTTTTTAACTGGTTTTGGAGTATCACTTGTTCATACAGTCAATAAAACACTTCCTCCTTTATCTTCTCTTGAGAAATATACTCCTTTTCAAATCACAAAGGTTTATGATAGGAATCTTAAGCTTCTCTATGAGTTTTATCAAGAAAGAAGAATTCCTGTGCTTCTCAGCAATATGCCAAAGCTCCTTATAGATGCCACTCTTTCAACTGAAGATAAGAAATTCTATCGTCATCATGGAATTGACTTATTAGGAATTATTAGGGCAATTACTTTTAGTGTCCTAAGACAAAAAGCTATACAGGCAACATCAACAATAACACAACAATTGGCAAGAAGCTTATTCCTTACAAGAGAAAGAACTTTATTTAGGAAAATTAAAGAAATCCTTCTTGCTATACGAATTGAACAAACTTATCTAAAGTCCGAGATTATAGAACTCTACCTTAATCAAATTTATTATGGAAATGGAGCTTATGGAGTAGAAGCCGCATCACAGTGCTACTTCGGGAAAAATGTCCAAGAGCTTATACTCCCAGAATGTGCTTTGCTCGCAGGACTCCCAAGAACACCAGCTAAGTATAATCCTTTCCTTCATCCAACACAAGCACTGGAAAGAAGGTCGCTTGTCCTCACATTAATGGCAGAAGATAGAATGATATCAAATGAAGAGGCAGAAAGGGCGAAAAATGCTCCTCTCGGAATTATTGAAAAGCAGGTGCGGGAGAGATTTGGATTATATTTTATAGAAGAGGTAAAGAATTGGACAATGGCTAAGTTTGGACCGGATTTACTTTATAGAAGTGGTACAAGCATTTACACTACCTTAGACCTTGATTTGCAAAAAATAGCCGAAAAATCAGTTAATGAAATGCTTGATAAACTCGAGACAATCCATCAAATTTGTGCCGGAGGCACATCCGCCTCTGGCAGAAAAGATACTCTTGCCCCTTTGCAAGTCGCACTTCTCTCTTTAGACCCTAAAACCGGAGAAATACTTGCACTCGTTGGAGGACGAGATTTTAGAGAAAGTATGTTTAATAGGGCTTTGCAGGCAAAACGTCAACCCGGCTCTTCTTTCAAGCCATTTACCTGGCTCGCTGCATTTGGCTCAGGTTATACACCGGCTTCAATTATGCTTGACGCTCCCATTGTTGTGGAGGCCGGAGATACAATTTATTCCCCTCATAACTATGACCAAAAATTCCTTGGACCTATTACCTTGCGTAAAGGATTAGCCCTTTCAAGAAACCTTGTTGCAGTTAGACTTATTATGAAAATTGGACCAAAAAAAGTACTCGGATATGCTAAGAGAATGGGTATAACTTCAAAGCTTGAGCCTGTAATATCGCTTGCTATCGGGGCTAACTCAGTAACACTCCTTGATATGGTATCGGCTTTTGCTACATTAGCAACCGAAGGGAGCAGAACAACACCGTTTATGATAAAAAAAGTAATCAAAGAGAATGACGAAGTTTTATACGAACACTTTGAGTTCAAAGAGCAAGTTATACCACGAGAACTTGCTTATTTAGTAATAAGTCTTATGCAAAGTGTTCTTGATGAAGGAACAGCTATCAGTGCACGCTCCTTGGGCTTCAATCTCCCAGCTGCAGGAAAAACAGGGACAACTAATAATTGTGCTGATGCCTGGTTCGTTGGTTTCACTCCCTCCCTTGTTTGTGGAGTTTGGGTTGGATATGACCAGATGAAAAGAATTGGTAAAAATGCAACAGGAGCAAAATTTGCCCTCCCAATATGGACAGATTTTATGAAACAAGCTTTAAAATCTCAACCAGTGGAGATATTTGAAGTGCCACCAGGAGTCGTGCATAGAAAAATATGTGAAAAATCAGGAAAACTCGCAAGCCCATTTTGTAAACATACACGAGAGGAAATCTTTATTAAAGGGACTGAACCTACTGAAATTTGCAATCTCCATGGTCCACTTACTCAAGAATCTGCAAAGGAGTTTGGAAAATTTGAACGCCTTGATTCAAAAACACCTAAACCAGAATTTTAAATTATTCTACCCAGCTTTTCCGCCTGAGGCGGATGAGGGTTTAATCCCGACAAATCGGGACAAAACCGTGGGCTGAAGCCCCGTAGAAAATGTATAACTTTGTGTCTTTGTGTCTTTGTGGCAAACTTATTTCTTGACAAACTGAAGTCTCTGCAATATAATACTTTCTAATGATTTTATTATTTATTCTCTTGGCAAATGTGGTTTACCACGGCCTTCACGGCTCGACTGAGGCTTCCGTTGAGTCAGCCGAAACGCTCGCCGAAGTCCATGGAGTGGAAGTCGGAATAAATATAGAATCTGGTGGGAATTTAACTCAAGTGGCAACCGAACTTCATGCTCAGGGAGTGATAAAGCATCCATTCTTATTTAAGATTTGGGCAAGATTAACAAATAATGACCGTAAAATTAAAGCTGGATATTATCGGTTTAAGACTCCCTCTTCAATCAGAAAGGTTTTGAGAATGCTTATTGAGGGCAAGACTGCTGAGATTAAAGTTACAATTCCTGAAGGAGCTATTCTTGGTGAGATTGCATGGTTATTCTGGAAAAAAGGAGGAGTGGATAAAGAAGAGTTTCTTAAACTTGCATTTGATACTTCTTATATAAAGACTTTTGATATTCAGGCTAAATCACTTGAGGGATTTCTTTTTCCAGCGACTTATTTTATCCCTCATAAAGCAAAATCCCGCGATGTAATCTGCGAGATGGTAGCCCGATTCTTCCAGGTTTTTACACCAGAACTCAAGGCTCAGGCAAACTCAATAAGTTTTACTCTTGAAGAGGCAGTAATTTTTGCTTCTATTATTGAGAAAGAGGCAGTATGTGATTCAGAAAAACCAATTATAGCAAGTGTCTATCATAATAGACTCAGGAATAAATGGGCTCTACAGTGTGATGCTACGGTCCAATACATTTTGCAGGAACATAAGTCGCGTCTCACTTACAAGGATGTCAGGACTCCTTCTCCATACAATACTTACTTACACCCGGGACTTCCTCCGGGTGCTATATGCTCACCTGGGGTTCGTTCTATTAGAGCTGCATTATGGCCAGCAGAAACAAATTATTACTATTTTGTAGCAAGAGGCAATGGCAAACATATATTCTCGAGAAATCTTAAAGAGCACAAATTAGCAAAAAGGAAAGTTAGAAATAAAGTAGTTAGTAGTCAGTAGTTAGTAGCAAGGGAAAAGATGGTAAAACTAAAAGGAACTCAAAAAATAATATGTCTACTGTTTACTGTCTACTGGCTACTTCCTACTTTATTATGGTCTGAGATAATTGTTGACCTTAAAGCCGAGGGAGTGAAAAATGTTGACCCGGGGCTTATAATTGCCGCATCAGGTTTAGAGATAGGGGATGAACTAACTCCAGATGCTGTGACTTTGGCGATACAGCGAGTTTATAGTCTTGGTTTATTTGAGGATGTAAAGATTAATCGTGAAAAAGAAGGGGGTGGAGCAAGGATTACAGTAGTAGTTAAGGAATGTCCCATTATTTCAAGAATTGAATTTGAGGGGAATAAGAAATTCAAAGACAAAAAGCTACTTGAAATATGCGGGTTAAAAGAAGGGGCTATTGGTTCGGGGAAAGCCATTTTTGATGGCGAAGTAAAAATCAGGAAAGCTTATGAAGAAAAAGGTCATTACTTGGTAAAGATAGAAGATAGTATCTCAGAAAGTAATGGCGAACTTAAAATTAAATATCTAATTTCAGAAGGATGGCGAGTAAAGATTCGGAAAATTGAAATTCTTGGCAATAGGGCTTTCACGGACAAGAAACTCGAGGGCAAATTAAAGAATAAAGAGAAATGCTGGTATCGTTCAGGAAACTTTAACCGCGAAGAGTTTGAGGAAGACCCAGGACGGATTATTGAATTTTATAAAGACTGTGGATGGCCGAGTTGTAAGATTGCGGATGTGAGAGTGGTTTCTGATAATGAAGTAGGAAGTGGAAAGGAATGGTTAAATATATATATTGAGATTGATGAAGGGAAAAAGTTTTTATTTGGAGAGATAGCTTTTGAGGGGAATAAAGTACTTGGCATTGCTGATTTAATTGATGAAATAAAATTTAAAACTTATGAGCCTTATTCAAAGGATAAGCTAATGAAATCTTTACAGGGAATATATGAACTTTATGGAGATAGAGGCTATCTCTATGTGAGTGTGGAGCCAGTGGAAGAGGTAAGGGACTCACTCATTGATATTACTTGTAGGATTCGCGAGGGTAATCCAGCAAGGATACATAAGATTATTATTCAAGACAATACGAAGACTCACGATAAAGTTATACGGCGTGAGCTTACTATTTTTCCTGGCGATATTTTATCGCGGAAGGAATTGATAAGGTCGCAGCGTAAGGTATTTAATTTAGGGTTTTTTAAGAATATAACACTTGATACAAGACGAGTCAATGACCAAGGAGACATTGACTTGATTTTAAAAGTAGAAGAAAAGCCAGCTGGTCAAGCTTCTCTTGGAGCTAGTTTTTACCCAAAATATGGATTTGTAGGTAATGTTATGTATTCAACTCCTAATTTTCGGGGGCGGGGCGAGCATTTGTATATCAATTTTCAGAAGGGGGAGAAACTCCAGACTCTGCAAATTGGATATCATAAGCCGTGGGTATTTGATACTCCTCTTGGTGTAGGATTAGATTTATTCAATACCACAGAATCAAGATACTGGTATGATACTCAACGCACCGGAGGTAGTATAAAACTTAGCAGACCTATTCCAAGACTCCCTTTTGCAAAGGGGTATGTGTCATATAAACTTGAGCGGGTGCATGTAACATCTGAGGATACAGCATACTTAAGTTCTTACATAAAAGAGAGTTTGGGCAAGCAAATTAGAAGTGTATCTACATTTGAATTCATACGGGATTCAAGGGATAACTTTCTTAATCCGACCCTTGGGACTCGCAATGATATAAGACTTGAGCTTTCGGGTGGCATTTTAGGTGGGAGCGTAGATTATCATAAAGAGATTTTTGAGACCTCTATTTATCATAAAGTGTTGTGGAGGACAGTGCTTGGCTTAAGAGGGAAATTTGGAATTGTAGAAGGATATGATGCCCGGGTTGATGTTCCTTTGTATGAGAGATTTGTTCTCGGCGGCATGGGGTCATGGGGCTTAAGAGGCTATTCGGATTGGTCTATAGGTCCTAAAAAAGAGGGTGAAATAATAGGGGGCAAATTTGCCAGTTTATTTACTGTTGAACTAAAATGGGCATTTGAAGAAAATATGTATCCCCTCATTTTCTTTGATGCTGGCAATGCATGGGAATGTGCTAAAGAAGCTAACTTTCAAGATTTAAAACGCAGTGTGGGCATGGGGGTTAGGATAGAGATACCAATGATGGGGCTTGTGGGGTTTGATTTTGGCTACGGGATAGATAAAGAACCAAAGAGCTGGGGGTTTCATTTACAAATGGGAAGAACATTTTAATGAAAATGCAAATTGAAAAATGTAAAATGAAAGTTTTTCTCTACTGCTTACTGCCTACTGTCTACTTGTTACTTCTTGCCGGGTGTGGTAAAAAACAACCAATTGGATATGAGATTATAAAATCAAGAGAAGGAGAGATTAAAAAAGCAACAGGGCAGGTTAATACTTTTTCTACTTATTCAGAATTTACCTCCACATTTCATTCTTCTTATTTATATGTTGGAGATGAAGGAAACTTTAAAGCAATGGCTTTTTTGGAATTTAAGCCAGAAAGTCTTCACCCTGATTCTTTATTTCTTATAAGAGCAGAAGGTTCAGGAAAGATAAGGGTGTGTAAAGTAACTGAGCACTGGGATACAGATTCTCTTAACTGGAGCAATTTCCCAGACACAAGTGAAGTATTTGATACTCTAACAATTGGCGAAAATGACACCTGTTCTATTTTTATATCAGACATAGTTTCAGATTCATTCTCAATTGGACTCTTGCCTGAAGAAGGGATGATTAGTTTTTATGCAAGCTGGACCACAAGGGAACCCTGGCTTTCAGTAGTAAGCGATACAGATACCATTATCATAACTCCTGAAAAAGATGCTTATATTGATACGAGTTATTTCTCACTCCCGGATTCTCTTACTATGATTCAAACAGGAGCTTATGTTACACAATGCACACTATATTTTTATCCACTATACCCTAGCATTCTTGATAGTGCTACAGCAATAATAGATTCATTACCAAAAAGCGATTCGACCAAAGAAGTGGCAGCAACTCAAACACTCGAGGAAGCAACTGTAAATAGTGCAATACTTTCCATCCCTATAATCATAGATTCTTCTTACAATCAGGCTATTGAGATTACTTCAACTTATAACTCTACTTCCTGTTCGGCTGATATAACCGAGGAAGATACTTTAGTTAAGATTGATATAAGACCTATAGTCCAAAAGTGGTTTGAGAGTGGTGAAAAGTTGTGGATTGTGCTCAAGGGTAGCACAGAAAAAATATCTCGTGTCGTCTTAAAACCATACAGTGCCGAGCTTTCTATAATTTATACTTTACCACCAGAAGAGCGTTAATTATGAATAGGTTAAGAATAATACTTTTTTTACTTCCTACTTCTTACTTCTTACTTCCTACTTCTTCTTACGCTTATTCTCTTTTTTCTGGGATTGGGCTTGGTGAGCCAGTTGAAGCCTATACGGCTTTGAGTAGAGGTATGGGTGGATTATATAAATTTGAACTCCCAAGAGAGCTGACTTTTGAGTGCTCTTTTTTAAGTGAAATTATTGATGAGAATGGAAAGGCTACAAATTTTGACTTTACCTTGCCATATATAAGATATATCATTCCCTTACCTAAAGGAATAGGGATAGATATTGGATTAAACGAGGTATTAAATTTAAATTTTGACATTGAGAGCCAATGGGAGTGGGATGCGACTGCTCTTGACTCAGTTCAGCGGAGAGTTAAGGGAAAAGGAAGTGCAAGCATGGCAAAAATAGGGATTGGTAAGAAGTGGAGAAGTGGAGAAGTGGGAAGTGGGAATTATAAATACATAACTTTTGAAGTGGGGGGCTTTTGGGTCTTTGGGTCAGCTCAGGAAGAATGGGTAACAGACTTTATAAATCTACACGACGTTTATGCTTATGATACATTAAACCTAAACTTTTCTGGACGAGGCGGGATGGCTTATATATCGGGAAAGTTTAATAAATTTAATTTAAGTGCTGCTTATTTTTCTGGTGCTAATTTAACTTCCAAATCAGACCTTCCAACAAGGTTTAAAGCAGCAATCTGGTATACACCAATTCCAAAACTTAATCTTGGTATAGGTCTTATAAACTGGAGATGGAAAACTCCATTTAAACCGATGACAAGATTTTCATTAGGGAGTGAATGGACTTTTCCTACGGTAATATTGCGAGGCGGGTTTTATAAAGGCAATTGGTATTATGGGGATATTAAGGAGATGATAGGTTCTCTGGGGTTAAGCATTCCACTTAAATCACTTTTATCAATTGATTTATCATTTGAATTTGGAAGAAGATGGAGTCCCTTGCTCGAAGAAAGGATTTACAGAACTTGTATAACACTTCAAGGAAAAGAAATCTTATAAACAAATGCGCCAAAAGACTATCACGAAAACGCGAAATAAAGAAAACACGAAAGACCACTGTCTTTTTAATTCTAAAAGACTAATCTGTGTAATCTGTGGCTATTTTTCTCTGTGTTCTCTGTGGTTGCAATTTTCTTGACGAAATAAATGATTGAAATATAATTTATCCGGCATTAGGTAGGGCTATGAAAAAACATGAATAAACCGCAGAGAATGCAAAGTAGCGCCGAGGCTTGTCCTCGGCAAGTGTCCCGCACTTATGCATAAGTGCGGGGTTCTCGCTGTTCTAAATCCGCCTGAGGCGGAAAGAACAGCGGAAGGGGGGAAGATGAAAAGGTATATTTTATTAGGCTTAATGCTTTTACCGATGACTCTTTTTGCTGAGTTAAGAGTTGGGTACATTGATTCAAGGCGCATTTTTGATGAATACAAGGGTAAAACTGAGTTATCAGAAAAGGTGCAGAAAAAATTGAACAAATGGCAACAAGAAGCTATTGCAAAAAAGCAAGAGATTGAGAACCTTATTAAAGAATTTGAGAGTCAAAGTCTGATGCTCTCTGAGAATGTCAGGGCAAAAAAACAAAGAGACATTCAGCAAAAACAAATAAAGTATGAAGAATATATTCAGAAAATATGGGGACCTGAAGGTGAAGCTCAACAGCAAAATGAAGAGATTATGAAGCCTTTTATTGATAAAGTAAATTCAATTATTCAAAAAATTGGAAAAGAAGAAAAATACACCGTTATATTTGATGTCGCTAATACTGGTATTGTCTATGCTAAAGAGGGATTGGAGCTGACTGACCAAGTGATTGAAGAATTGAATAAAGAGTTTGTTATACCTGAAGAAAAGAAAGAAAAAATCTATTTCTGGGTCTTCAGGTTTAAGGAACTTACTCCTGATGCCAGAGACTTTGACGACGGTAGACAGGTTGCAGGAATTTTGAAAGCTGGTTTTGTTAAAACAGATAAATTTGAGTTAGTTAAGACAAATAAAATGTCTGATGCCCTGACAACGGCAAATATAGGTAAATCAGAGGCAGAATTTACTCCAGAAGATGCATCCCGTGTGGCTGAATTAGCTAAAGCAGAGTTTGTAGTAATTGGTGAGGTAACAAGAATAGGAGAGAAAGTTGATATTGTTTGTAAGATAGTAGATGCTAATACCTCTAGTATAATAGCTCAAGAAACAGGAAGTACACCAAAAGGTGAACAAGAAGACCTCGGAAGGTTAATTGGAGAGATGGTATTCAAATTAGTTCCAGAAATAGAATCATATAAGAAGTAGGAAGTTTCTGTAGGGGCAGACCTATGTGTCTGCCTACCGGTAGCTCAATGAAGTTAGCCGAGATTTCAAAACTTATCAATGGAAAATTAAACGGTGACCCAGAATTTGAGATTAAGGAAATTGCAAGAATTGAAGAGGCAAAAGAGCACTCTCTAACATGGTTTTCACATCCAAGATACCGTAAATGGCTTAATCGCACAAATGCATCTTGTTTGATTGTCAGTAGGGGTCCCGCACATAAATTATGTGCGGGACAATACACCCCTACAAAGGGAATTTTCACAATAGAAGTTAAAAGTCCCGAACTTGCTATTGCTAAACTTTTGCAAAAGTTTTATCCTGAAAAGCTTCCCAAGAGGGGCATAAGTGAGTTATCTGAAATTAGTCCTAAAACAAAAATTGGTAAATCAGTAAGCATAGGAGCTTATACTTATATAGATGATAACTCTATTGTTGAAGACCGTGTTACTATCTTTCCAAAGGTTTATATTGGCAATAATGTAAAAATTGGACAAGGCACTATAATTTATCCAAATGCTACTATTGAGGACAAAGTTACAATTGGCAAAAGAGTTATAATTCATTCAGGAGCAGTTATAGGAAGTGATGGTTTTGCTTATGTTCAGGATAAAGGAAAGCATAAAAAGATTCCTCATCGTGGAGGTGTATTTATAGGAGACGAAGTTGAAATAGGTGCATTATCAACAGTAGATAGGGCAGTTATTGGGAACACAATAGTTGGTAAAGGAACAAAAATTGATAATTTAGTTCACATTGCACATAATGTTGTTATTGGCGAAAATTCTATACTCGTTTCTCAAGTTGGAATTGCAGGCAGCAGCAAGCTTGGTAAAAATGTAGTTGTTGGAGGTATGGCTGGGATTTCCGACCATTTAATAATAGGAAATAATGTAACTATAGCAGGAAAATCAGGAGTGTCGGGTAATATACCTCCTCATACAACTGTTTCTGGTTACCCAGCTCGAATACATGAAAAATCTAAAAAAGCTTATGGCTTATTAATAAAACTGCCCGATTTATTGGAAAGAATTAGAAAGCTTGAACGCAAATGCAAGCAACGATAAAAAAACCTTTTTCAATAGAAGGAATTGGAATCCATACAGGAAAGAAAACTAAAATTACTGTAAAACCTGACTCTTCAGGAAGCGGAATAACTTTTTGTCAATCTGGAGTTAAAATACCAGCAATTGTATCTCAAGTTAATGATACTAAACATGGTGTAACATTAAAATCAGGAAAGCTTGAAATTAAAACTTGTGAGCATCTCCTCTCTGCTCTTTATGGACTTAATGTAGATAACGCAATATGCGAGATTGAGGGCGATGAAATCCCCGCCCTTGATGGAAGCTGTTTGAAATTTGCAGAACTAATAAAAGAAACAGGCATAGAATATCAAAAATTAGCTAAAAAGTGGATTGAACTAAAGGAGCCTATCTTTTTATCAAGAGAAAATGCTTCAATTTTTGCAATACCAAATCCTGAATTTAAACTCTCATTCCTTATAGATTATCCACATCCTGGTATTAATACCCAATATAAGAGTTTTACTATAACCCCTGAAGTATATTTTAATGAAATTGCATCTGCCAGAACTTATTCTTTTATAGATTGGGTAGACGGATTGAAAGCAAAAGGACTTATCCGTGGTGGAAGCCTTGAAAATTCAATTGTAATTACTAAAAATGGACCAATAAATCCTTTAAGATTTCCAGATGAGCCAGTGAGACATAAGATTCTTGATCTCATTGGCGACCTTGCATTACTTGGTGCTAAAATTAAAGGATGGGTCTTTGCCATAAAATCAGGCCATACATTAAATGTTGAATTTGTTCGCAAAATCTTAGGAGTGCATTAGCTTGCTGATGCATTAAAGGAGGTTAAAATGCAATTTGATATAAAAAAAGTCCTTGAAATAATACCCCATCGCTATCCTATGTTGCTTGTTGACAGGATAGTTAAATTTGAAGAAGACTTCATGATAGGTGAAAAGTGTGTTACCATAAATGAACCATTCTTTCAAGGGCATTTTCCAGGACATCCCATTATGCCCGGAGTATTAGTTATTGAGGCAATGGCACAGGTTGGAGGTTTCTTGCTATTAAAGAGAGTTAAAGACCCTGCTGATAAGGTAGTTTATTTCATAAGAATAGATAAAGTAAGATTCAGGAAGCCCGTTTTGCCAGGTGATGTTTTAAGGAGCGAACTCAAATTATTGAAATATAGAGAAGGCTTGTGTGTAATGAGTGCCCGTGCTTATGTAGGCAAAACCCTCGTCGCCGAAGGCGAATTCACCGCTAAAGTAATGAAACGGTAATGAAATTAAAAAAACCGTAACCGCAGATTATACCTAAAAAATTTAGGTGTTTAGGAATTTAGGTATTTCCTTTTTCCTTCCCATTTTTCCCTGTTCCCCCTTTTTCCTTTTATTACACAAATCTGAGATTTCATTTTTCTCTTGATAATTATTTGCGTTTATCTGTGTTTATCTGCGGTTAATCCATCAGCTGACGGATTATTTTGGGGTGATTATTTTTCAGAGATTTGAAAAAAACTCTTAAATTCTCTTTCAATCCCTGTTATATATTTATACAATCTGTGTTCTCCCGACCCGTTCCGTGTCGGGACAGGTCTGTGGTTATATTTTTCTTAACATTGGGATTTTGACGCCCTTTTTCTTTGCTGTGTTAATTGCAATCTTATAACCTGCATCTGAATGACGGGCTACACCTATTCCCGGGTCATTTGTTAATACTCGGTCAAGCCTTACTTCCATCTCAGGAGTGCCATCTGCTACAATTACTTGTCCTGCATGAATTGAATTTCCAATCCCAACTCCCCCTCCATGATGAACTGAGACCCAGGTTGCACCTGAGACAGCATTTAAGAGTCCATTTAATATGGGCCAATCTGCAATAGCATCTGAACCATCAAGCATTCCTTCAGTTTCACGGTTTGGCGAAGCCACAGACCCTGAATCAAGATGGTCCCTGCCTATGACTATAGGAGCGGAAATCTTGCCTTCTTTAACTAACTTATTTATTGCTTTCCCAAATTTAGCCCTCTGTCCATAGCCAAGCCAACATACTCTTGCAGGTAATCCCTGGAATGGAACTTGTTCACGAGCAAGTTTAATCCAGCGTTTAAGTATTTTGTCTTCAGGGAATAAACGAGTAACAAGCTTATCGGTTATATAAATATCCTTTGGGTCACCGGATAAAGCAACCCATCTAAATGGACCTCTGCCTTCACAAAGGTAAGGTCTAATATATTCTGGTATAAAGCCCGGAATTTTAAATGCATCTTTTACACCTGCTTCTTGGGCTTGACCCCTTATATTATTTCCATAATCAAAAGCAATTGCTCCTTGCCTCTGCATCTCAAGCATTGCTTCAACTTGGTGTGCCATTGATTCAAAAGAATGCTTTATATAGTCTTCCGGGTTCTTTTTCCTTAATTCAAGTGCCTCTTCAAGACTCATACCATCAGGGATATAACCATTTAATTCATCGTGAGCACTTGTTTGGTCAGTTAAGACATCTGGTATAATTCCTCGACGCACAAGTTCTGGATGAGTTTCTGAGGCATTTCCAACAAGCCCAATAGAAAGGGCAGTTTTCTTTTTAATTGCCTCATTAACCAATTTTAAAGCCTCATCAAGTGACTTCACCATAAGGTTGCAAAATCCTTGTTTAACCCTTCTTTCAATCTTTTTTTGGTCTACCTCAACATCAAGGATAACTCCTTCATTCATAGTAACAGCAAGTGGCTGTGCACCACTCATTGCACCCATACCAGCAGTTAGAACAAATTTACCTCTAAGTGAGCCGCCAAAATGTTTTTTTGCACAAGCAGCTAATGTTTCGTAAGTGCCTTGAATTATACCCTGTGTTCCTATATATATCCAACTGCCAGCTGTCATTTGACCATACATAATAAGACCCATAGCTTCAAGTTTTCTAAAATAGTCCCAGGTCGCCCATTTAGGCACGAGAAGAGAGTTTGCAATTAATACTCTTGGCGCATAAGAGAAAGTCTTAAAAACTCCAACCGGTTTACCTGATTGAATAAGTAAAGTTTCGTCATTTTCAAGTTCTTTTAAAGTCTCCACAATTTTATCAAAGCATTCCCAATTTCTTGCTGCCTTTCCTGTTCCACCATAAACTATAAGCTGGTCAGGAATTTCAGCAACATCAGGGTCAAGATTATTCATAAGCATCCGCATAGCTGCTTCGGTAGCCCAGGATTTACAAGTAATTTTTTCCCCTCTTGGTGCTCTAATAATCCTCATAACACCCCCTTTGGAGTCAATTTACTTCCAAAAATCAAGTTTGTCAAGAAAAATTAGTTGACAAAAAACTGAATTTCAGATATTATACTATAAAGCAGGAGGTAAAAATGGCACTTAAAGAAATTGACTCCGAAATATATAAGGCAATAGAAAGTGAGACTTTCAGGCAAAGGAACAGTTTAGAACTCATAGCTTCAGAAAATTTTTCCTCCAAAGCTATCCTTGAAGCTCAGGGTTCTGTAATGCAAAATAAATATGCCGAAGGTTATCCCCATAAACGATATTATGGTGGATGTGAATTTATGGATAAAGTGGAAGAACTTGCTATGAAACGTGCCAAAAAGCTTTTTGGATGCGAACATGTAAATGTCCAGCCACTTTCAGGTGTTCCTGCAAATATGGCAGCTTATTTTAGTCTTGCTGAGTTTGGAGATACTATAATGGGCCTTGAACTCTCGCATGGCGGACATTTATCACACGGGCATTGGATAAGCTTCTCGGCAAAATGGTTTAAATCGGTGCATTATCAAGTTGACTCTAAAACTGAGGTCATAGATTATGAAGTTTTGAGAAAACTTGCCAAACAAGAACACCCTAAAATCATTGTCTCTGGTGCCTCCGCTTATCCAAGGACACTTCATTTTGATAAATTTAAGGAAATTTGTGATGAAGTTGATGCTTATCATATAGCAGATATTTCTCATATAGCCGGTCTTGTGGCTGTTGGCTTACATCCATCACCTGTTCCTTATGCAGATATAGTTACTACTACTACTCATAAAACCCTTCGTGGTCCAAGGTCAGCTATAATTATGTGTAAAGAAAAATGGGCTAAATCGGTAGACCGTATGGTATTTCCTGGCATTCATGGCGGTCCTCATATGCACACGATTGCGGCTAAAGCAGTTTGCTTCAAAGAAGCCTTGAGCCCTGAATTCAAACTTTACCAACGCCAGATTTTAAATAATGCAAAAACAATTGAAATGGAATTGAAACGCTATGGATATAGACTTGTAGCTGGAGGCACGGATACACATCTTTTGCTTGTTGACCTGAGAAATAAAAAAATAACTGGCAAGGAAGCAGAAGAAGCTCTTGGCAAGGTTAGTATAACTGTGAACCGTAATACTATACCTTATGACCCACAGAAGCCTTTTATTGCATCAGGAATAAGGATAGGAACTCCAGCAGTTACTACGCGAGGGATGAAAGAACCTGAAATGAAAAAAATCTGCAAGTTGATTGACGAAGTGATAACGCATCCTGATGATGAAAAAGTATTAGAAAAAGTGAAAAACGGAATCAAAGAGCTTTGTGACTCTTTTCCATTATATGTATAATTTTAAACTTCTATGAGACCTTCATGGGATAATTATTTTATGAAGATAGCAGAACTTGTTGCCACAAGGGCTACTTGTTTAAGGAGACAAGTTGGAGCAATTGCTGTAAAGGATAAAAGAATATTAGCCACAGGATATAATGGACCGCCATCTGGACTCCTTCATTGTGATAAGCTTGGTGGCTGTCTACGAGATAAACTGAAAATACCCCCTGGTGAGAGACAGGAACTTTCAAGAGCTGTGCATGCAGAACAAAATGTAATCGTTCAAGCCGCTAAACTTGGGATAAATATAGAAGGAGCAACCCTTTATGTTACAAATCACCCCTGTTTTATTTGTGCAAAGATGCTTATAAATGCAGGAATAAAAAAAATTGTATATAAAGGTGGCTATCCAGATAAATGGGCAAAAGATATTTTAAAAGAAGCAAAAATTGAAGTAGTTAAATTGAGTGTGTAGCCGAACCCTTTAGGGTTTGTTAGAGAAAATGTAGCGCCGAGGCTCGCCCTCGGCAAATGTAGGCACGATTTTAAATCGTGCTATGGAGTGCAACGACTGTGTCGTTGCATGCAAAAACATGGTTTTTGCACTCCAAAAAAGGAGGGAAGATGAAAAAATTTCCACTACTTGAGATTTTAATTGGAGTCAGTATTTGTCTCTTAATATGGCTCCTTGGTTATCCGCAGTACAAAGAAAGTGCAAGTATAAGCAAACGCTATCAGGCAAGGGTAAATATGTATACCTTGCGTGCAGCTATAGAGAATTATGCAGCTTACAATGAAGGGAAATTTCCTGTAGAGTTAAAGGATTTTGAAACTTTTCTTACCTGTCCTTTGAATCCCTATACTGGCAAACCAGTTGAGAAAGGAAATATCCAAATATTCCAATACGACTCAAAAGAGGAACCCAAAGAACAATCTCCTGATAGTAAGAATGGTAGACTGCATGGCGGTCCGGGAGCTATGGCTTATGGTTACTTTATTGCTCCAGGTGATACCCTGCCTATAGCTTATGGAGTTATAGGATTTGATAAATCTGGCAAGCCTCTATCAGAAAAAACACCCTCTGGCAAAATAAAACTCTTTGTGCTAAACGAATAAAATTGGGGACGGACTACTAATTTTTAATTTAATGCGGCAAACCACAGAGGACACAAAGTGATTTAATTTATATATTTCTTTAAGAGACCACAGATTAAATAAAATCAACAGGGATTTAAAGAGAAATTAAGAGATAAAAATAGAAACTGGATTTGAAGAATCCTGGTGAATCAGAACGAATCTCTTTCAATCTATTA
Source organism: Caldifarciminota bacterium (assembly GCA_023129325.1). GTDB lineage: Bacteria > Hydrothermota > UBA3073 > JACQXS01 > JAGMCI01 > JAGMCI01. The sequence continues at coordinate 5,604 of JAGMCI010000012.1, read as the reverse complement.
GAATCCCTGTTAATATTTATGAATTCGTGCTATCCGATAAGCTTCTGTGTCAATCTGCGTCCCCGCCTTGACTCGCAAGGCGAGGCAGGTAATTCTTTTTTCGTGTTTCAGGGCTTTCGTGGTTTCGTGAGATGAAAATACAGTCTTAATCTGTGAAATCTGTGGCTTGAAATTAAAGAGTTATTCCCAGCTTCTTGATTATCCTTGAAAAATCGGCATCTCCGTGAAATTCAATTTCTATTTTACCCTTCTTTTTACCTTTAATAATCCTAATTTTTGTATTAAAAAGACTTGATAGTTCTTTCTCAAGCTTAAGCAAGAAAGGAGCTTTTGATTTAACAGCCTTTTCAACAACTCTAACAGAAATCTTCTGTTTCAAAATCCGCTCAGCAAGCTTAATTATAGCTTCTTTTGATTTAACCTGAAGCAATGCCCTGGCATGCCCGGCAGTGAGCTTGTCTTGCTTAAGCCAGAGTTTGACCTCAGGAGGCAGATTAAGTAATCTTAAAGTATTTGTTATAGTAGTCCTATTTTTGCCAACTTGATGTGCAATTTCTTGGTGAGAAAGCCCAAATTCATTTATCAAGACTTCATAAGCTTCAGCTTCTTCTATTGGATTTAAATTCTTGCGTTGCAGGTTTTCAACAAGAGAAATTTCAAAAAGCTCCCTGTCGTTTATATCTTTTACTACTACGGGAATTTCTTTGATATCTAATTCCTTGCATGCCACGAGTCTTCTGCCACCGCATACAAGTTCATATCCTTGAGTAGTATGACGGACTACAATAGGTTCAATTATTCCTTTTTCTTTAATTGAAGATATAAGTTCAGAAATATTACCCGTGTCTTTTCTTATTTCATAAGGATTAGGTAAGATATCAGCTACATTAAGGGCGACAATATTTTCCCTTTCCGGGATAAGAGCCGCTAATCCTCTTCCAAGAGCTTTTCTTTTCTTCATTTCTAATGCGCCTGAGAGGATTCGAACCCCCGCTCGCGGCTCCGGAGGCCGCTGCTCTATCCAATTGAGCTACAGGCGCCTTGTAAAATAATAGCATAAACTAAATAATTGTCAAGAAAAATAAACCACGAATTTACACGAATTAATCGAATGAACACGAATGGTATATATTTATAAAATCCGTCCAATCTGTCTAATCCGTGGTTTACTCTCCGGGATTAATCTTTAAAAGGGGATTTTGGGCTTGATTTGGATAGGAGAGAGCTAAAATAGGTCTCAAATGCACATCCTAATTCATAAGAATTTATAAGCACATTAGCTTCATTATTTCTCTCAAATGCCCAATAAGTCCAGTTTGTTGAGCCAATTAAGATAAAAGTGCTGTCAATAATAATGAGTTTGGAATGTGTTGTTATGTCAGGTGGGTCATAATATACTTCAATTCCCTCATTTCTTAGGAGTCTTCCAAAACCAATATTCTTTTTAGTATTCTTGATATTCCAGTCTGAAACATCAAGTATGATTTTACAATCTATGCCTCTTTTTTTAGCTTTTGTCAGTTCATTGCAGAGCTTTAGGCAAGTTTTCATACTTTTAGAGTCTTTTGGATTACAACTAACACTATACATTGCAATATGCACTGTATGTTTAGCTTTTCCTAAAAGTTTATATAAAGTTTTAGCATAATCACGATTGCAAATCATTTTTAAATCTCCGCTTGAGGTGACTCGCTCTGCACATCCAGAAATTAGAAGTAAAAATATTAAGCCACAGATTAACTTACTCATTCACTTTTATATAAAACCACAGACGAACACAGATAAATATGAGAAATCCTAAGCACGAAATCCGAAATTCTAAATAAATCTTAAATTCCAATTTCTCAAAAGTTTGAAATTTGAAGAATTAGAATTTAGGCATTGTTTAGGATTTAGAAATTAGGATTTCGGATTTATAGTATTGGTGTTTATCCATGGTTCCTAATAGTTTATCCGTTACTTCTTTTTTTATCTCTTCAAGTCTTTTTTTAGTTTTGGCTTCAAATCTTAAGACAAGGATTGGCTGTGTATTTGAAGCCCTGACAAGTCCCCAGCCATCTTTGAATTTTATTCTTGCACCATCTATGTCTATTACGGGATATTTAGATTTAAAGTAATTCTTTATTTTATCTACAAGCTCAAATTTGAGTTCGTCTTCAGAGTCAATTCTAATTTCAGGAGTTGAATAGTAAGCTGGAATTTCACTTATAAGTTCTGAAAGTGTCCTTTTTTCTGAGGCTAAAATTTCAAGCAATCTTAGAGAAGCAAATATTGCATCATCGTATCCATAATAGTTGTCAGCAAAGAACATATGTCCTGACATCTCACCAGCTAATGGGGAATTTTCTTCTTTCATTTTTGCCTTTATTAATGAATGTCCAGTTTTCCACATCAGTGGTCTGCCTCCTAAAGATTTTATGTATTCTATGAGTCCTTCAGAACACTTCACTTCAAATATTATAGGAGCTCCAGGATATTCTTTTAAAACAGGTTTTGCAAATAAACCAAGTAATTTGTCACCCCATATTATATTACCAAGTTCATCTATAACTCCAATTCTATCCCCATCCCCATCGTAGCCTATGCCAAAATCTGCTTTAGTATTGCGCACCCTTTTTATCAAATCCTGCGTATATTCTGGAATAGTAGGGTCAGGTAGATGAGCAGGAAAATTGCCATCTGGCTCACAATGAATACATTCTATTTCACAACCAAGGTCTTTAAAAATTTGACTTGCAATTGGACCACAAGTCCCATTACCAGGGTCAATTACAAGTTTCTTTTCCGCCTGAGGTGGATTGATTTTTATTTTTCCTTTAACAAAATTTATGTAATCTGCAACTGGCTCTTTTTTTGTTAATTTACCTTTACCTTGCATGAAATTTTCTGTTTCAATTAGCTTTCTGAGTTTCTGTATTTCTTCACCATAAATAGTTTCTTTTCCTTTTAAAACTTTAAATCCATTATATTCTTTAGGATTATGGCTACCGGTGACCATTATTCCACCATCGTAATTATAATGAAAAATAGAGAAATAGAGCACAGGAGTTGGGATAACTCCCAAATCAACTACATTAACTCCCGTATCAATTATTCCTTGAATTAATGCTTTAGCAATTCTTGGCGAAGACAACCTCACATCTTGCCCAATCCCAATTTCTAACTTCCCACTTCCCACTTCCCACTTCCCACTTCCCACTTCCCACTTCCCACTTATATATGTTCCGTAAGCTTGTCCAAGTTTATACACAACCTTATCTTTAAGGTCAGTATCTGCCACCCCTCTAATATCATAAGTCCTGAATATATTAGGATTCATTACCATATTTATACAGTTTGTTATTACCGAATTTCAGATATCTGAGTATTTTATTATCATAGTTCTTTCCATTTGTCAAGTTATTTTGGCGAGGTTTCCCGACGAGTCCCCTATAGGATTGAGGTAGATATGGTTTTTATTTCACTCCAACCATGGAGATCGGGTTGCAAATGTTCTGCAGGGTATGGATGAAGAAGTAAAACTATAAACTGTGAGCCAAACAAATTTCATTTCTAATCTTTAAAGTTCTAAAACATTAAAGACTAAAGGGTATAAAGAGTAAAAGAAGAATCCAAAAAGAAATGGGGGCGTTTACATGTTTAATTACATGTCGACGCCCCGCAGCTAAGTTTGATGCTTCAGGATTGCTGTTTTTCTTTGCGTGTAGCGACTCCGTACCAGAGAACGAGAGCAGTGCCGATAAAGAGCAAAGCCAATCCGCCGCCCATGAACCATTTGGAAATATCCGCGACCAGTGTAAAGATAACCAGTGCCACCCCGATGCCGAGGCAGACAAAGCCTTTGCGTAAGGTATCCAATGGTGTCACTGGCTTCTTGGGAGGCTCTGGTGGTTCTGGCGGTAATGGGACACCTTTCTCAATTGCCAGCATCCTTTCTTTGGTTTTGAGCATCTTTTTCCGAAATTCAAAATAGATAACTAGTATGGGTATGAGCAAACTCATTCCAACGGCCAAGATAGGTATAAGTAATGCCAAAATGTCTTCCATCTTTCCTCCTTTCTTTAGTTAAAACCTGATGAGATACAGTGTATAGGTGATACAAAATAGGTAGACCACTGTAAATCCTATTCCTATTAAAAGTCCCTTAACAAGCTTAATCACGACTCCCTCCTTTTTGTTTTTTGGTTAATTTTTTCTTCATTTCACTAATTTGACGAAACAGTTGCCTATTTGTTTCAAAAAAAGTTGCTTTTTCGGAAAAAATTTATTATAGTTGAAACAAAATGACAATTTGTTCGTCATAGTATTATGTGGAGCAAAAAAAATCATGATTTTATTACGAGGCTTAAAAATGGCGATAAACGGGCATTTGAGGAGCTTTTCAAGGGGTATAAGAATATGATTTATACAATTGTGAATCGGATGGTCTTTAATAAGGAAAGAGTCAATGATTTGACAGCAGACATATTCTTAAAGATTTATCAGAATATCCAGCACTTTGATGAGCGTTCCAAGTTTTCGACATGGATGTATCGGATTACGTATAATCATTGCCTGGATTACATCAGGGCGGCCAAGAGAGACCCGTTGGAATCTTATGAACCGATTGATACTATGTATAACCTTTCCAGTAAAAAGATGGGCGTTGATACAATGGTTTTAAAGAAAGAACGGGAAGGTGTTTTACACAAAATAGTAGATACTATGCCGGAAAAGTATCGCATGGTGTTAAACTTTTATTATTTTGAGGACATTTCCTATAATGAAATAAGTGAGATAATGGGTATTCCCATAGGGACTGTAAAAACTTACTTATTTAGAGCTAAGGAAGATTTAAGAGAAAAGATGAAAAAGTTGGGGGTATTATGAGTGAGTGCCGGGGATTCAGGAAATTGATTGTCAGATATTTTTCAAAGGACTTAAGCAATGATGAAGAAAAATTATTGAGGGAGCATTTGGCAAAATGTTCAACTTGCAAACAAGAATTTGTTCTACAGCAAGAAATAGAGACCATGCTGGTGCACAGGCCTTTAGTTGAGGCACCGGCAGGCATCGTCGAGCGTGTATTATCACTCATTCCAGAGCAGGAAGCAGTTTATGCGCAGCCTTTCTTGAACTGGCGTCCAGTAGTGGCAGCTGCTTTTGGAGCGGTAGCATGGGTAGTGGTGGCGATTATATTGTATTTCAACCCGCAGCCAGTTATGTTCAGCAGTTGGGTTGATAGATTGACGATGGCGCTCAATCACTTTTCGTTTGATATAAGAAATCCGTTTATAATGTGGGGCACAGTTGCCTATTCAGTTCTGTTTTCGATTTCGTCGTTGCTTATCAACCGAAGACTTCGGCTCACCTTTGCAAAAGGCTTCGGTGCATTATGTAGGGTTATTTGAGAAGGATGAGTTTTTGGGGTAGGTTGAAGCCTCCCGCACATAATTATGTGCGGGAGGAGAGCAGAGGCTCTCATCTACCCTGGTGTCTGAATTGTAAAGATGCTTCAGTGACATTGCACTAGTTTGTTTATATTTCTATTTTCCTAAATTTTTCTTACCTACTTTTGGTCCTACTATTGAGGTTGAGTAAGTTTCGGGGATTAAATATTTCTTA
>JAGMCI010000011.1 GCA_023129325.1 Caldifarciminota bacterium | reverse complement strand
GAGCATGTTGAGCCCTGGACCTATGTAAAATTTTCCTATCTTAAAAATATAGGTTGGAAGGGATTTATAGATGGTAAGGACAGTGGAATTTATCGTGTTGCACCACTTGCGAGATTAAATGTAGCGGATGGTATGACTACTAAATTAGCGCAAAAAGAATATGAAAAAATGTATGATGTGTTAGGCGGTAAGCCTGTTCATAATACTTTAGCATTTCATTGGGCGCGACTTATTGAGACGCTTTATGGAGCTGAGCGGATGCTTGAATTAGCAGAAGACCCTGAACTCACTGACCCAAATGTCCGGAACATACCAACTGAGATTCCTACGGAAGGCATTGGAGTAGTTGAGGCACCGCGGGGGACACTTTATCACCATTATAAGACTGATGAGAAAGGCATCATCACAGATGTAAACCTAATTGTTGCGACTCAAAATAATGCTGCTCCAATGTGTATGTCTATTGAGAAAGCGGCTAAATCACTTATAAAGGGAGGCAAAGTTGACGATAGTCTCCTTAACATGGTTGAAATGGCATTCAGGGCTTATGACCCTTGTCTTGCTTGTGCTACGCATTCTCTGCCCGGGCAAATGCCACTTGAGGTCAATATTCACAATTCAAGCGGTGAGGTAATAAAAACATTGAGAAGATGATTTGGAGTGCAAAATCGGTGATTTTGCATGCAACAACATCGTTGTTGCACTCCATAGCGGAGTGCCTAAGATGAGGACATTAGTATTTGGGCTGGGCAATCCTATTCTTTCGGATGATGGGATTGGGATAAGGGTGGTACAAGAAATCAGAAATCACCTGCCTGCCGGCAAGGCAGGGAAGTCAGAAATCAGAAATCAGAATACTGAGATTGAATTTAAGGAGGGAAGTATTGGTGGACTTTCTATTCTGGATGAGATTGATGGCTATGATAGATTAGTAATTATTGACTCAATAAAAACGGAAAAAGGCAAGCTGGGTGAGGTTTATAAATTAGAAATACCTACTAAATCCTGTGGTCGCAACCAGGAGATTGCTTCTACACACTTATCAAATTCTCATGGTATTGATTTTTTGACAGCTATCAAGCTTGGCAAAAAAGTTGGCTATAAGATACCAAAGATTATTGATATTTATGCTATAGAAGTAGAGAACAATACTACCTTTAATGAGAAATGCACAGGAAAAGTAGAGGCAAGTATTCCAAGAATTGCACAAGAAATAATGAGGGAAATAATATGATTAAGAAGGTTGTAATAAGAAGAAAGTTTTTAGCCATTGTTTGTGTGACTTTACTTTTATTATCTGATGTTCTAATAGCCCAATCTGTTCAGAAGAGTAATCCCCCCGAGAAAAGCAGAGGTCCGGGCATGCTAAAGACAGTAGGAGAAATAACTGCTGGCACTGTAGGTTCTATTACGGGATTGGCATGTGGAGGAGTTGTGGGCCTTTTATTCTTATCTTCAAAGGATCCACAAAATATAGGAGAGTTAATTGGAGAGTCTGTGATGGCTCTTTTATTAGCTGGTGTAATTGGCTTGGGCGGGTCGATTTTAGGAAGTGCAACAGGTGTTTACATAGTAGGCAACTTGGGAGACTCTGCAGGGTCTTTCTGGTCATCATTACTTGGTAGCACCTTAGGGACTGTTCTTGGAGCTGCTGGTATAGCAATGATTGGGGAAAAAGGTTCGGACGGATTGAAATTCAGTGTCTTTGTGCTCAGTCAATCTATTGGAGCAACAGCGTTATTTAACTTGACTGCAAAAAGGGAGCATAGATACGGAGCTTTATTTAACTTTGATAATGAGGGATTTAATTTAGGGCTTCCTGAAATTCACATTAGATTGGATGATACTTCAAATTACTTAGCTTATAGAACAGGCGTTGAAATTTTGAGATATAAGTTTTAAGAATTTAGGAATGATTAAAAAGATTGTAATCTCTTCTGAGAATGTAAAGTTTTTAGACAAGATTAACGAGTTAAGCGGAGAGACAGTAACTCTATGTGACCAGTGTGGTGTTTGTTCTGGGAGTTGCCCTATGATTTCTGAGATGGACATAACTCCTTCTCAGATGATGAGAAAAGTTCAGTTAGGACAAATGGATGTTATGGATTCTAAGGCTATGTGGCTTTGTGCTTCCTGTTTTGCTTGCACAGTGAGATGTCCGCGTGGCTTGGACTTATCAAAAGTAGCAGAAGCATTGAGACAGGTAAAATTGAGGCAAGCAATAGACCATATTGATATAAAGAAAATTCCTGAGAATGAGATTAACAGGTTACCACAGATTGCCTTAATAAGTAGTTTTCGGAAGTTTACAGGATAATGAAGAAAAATCAAATATCAATCCGCCTTAGGCGGATTAAATATCAAAATGACAGATAAAAAATTAAAGAGAAAAAGTTGTTTTTTGTATTTTTGCTTTTTGCTTTTTTATTTTTGATATGATTAAACTACCATATTACCCTGGATGTACTCTTAAGACATCCGCAAAGAATTTTGAGATTTCTGCCATAGAATCTGCCAAAATACTGGACATAGAATTAATTGAACTTCCAAGATGGAACTGTTGTGGTACTGTTTTCTCTTTAACGAGCGATGATTTAATTCATCATATTGCTCCGATAAGGAATCTAATCAGGGTCCAGGAAATGAATGGAAATGGCATTGTAAAAGATGAGCATAGATTAGTTACTTTATGTTCTATGTGCTATAACACATTAAAAAGAGCTAATCTTCGTGTAAAAGAAAATCCTGATGACTTTAAGAAAATAAATGACCTTATGTATCTTGAAGAAGATTATAATGGAAATGTAGAGGTTATCCATTTTTTGGAGCTATTAAAGAAGACTGGTTTTGAGAAAGTAAAAGAAAAAGTAAAAAAACCTCTCAAAAATCTAAAAATTGCTCCCTATTATGGATGCATGCTTTTAAGGCCAAAAGAGGTAGGAATAGACGACCCAGAAGACCCTACAATTCAAGCAGAATTACTTGAATCCTTAGGGGCAGAAGTTATTGACAATCCGTATAAAAAGGTATGCTGTGGCAGTTATCAGACAGTTCAAGACAAATATGTAGTTTCCGAACTAACATATGATATTCTTACACATGCTCAAAGAGAGGGAGCTTTTGCAATAACAACAAGTTGTCCTCTATGCGCTTTTAATTTAGATAACAGGCAAAAAGAGGTCAAGGAAAAACATCAGGATTTTAAACAAATTCCTGTTTTTTATTTCACCCAACTCATGGCAATTGCCTTTGGTTTGGGTGAAAAATATTGTAGTTTTGATTTAAACTATATAAACCCAAGACCATTGCTAATAGACAAAAAACTTTTATAGGAGGTTTTATGAAAGAAGGAAAGAATATTATGGATAGGATTGCCGAGGCAAGCAAGTCAATTACTACAGGGGTTGATGAAAAGGACATTAAAAATTGGGTAACAATTTACATAATGGGGAGAGGATATAGGGTTCCGGCTGACCTCACAATATTAACTGCGATGGAGTATGCGGGATATAAATTTATAAGGGGTTGCGGATGCAGACAGGGCTTTTGTGGAGCTTGTTCTACAGTTTACCGGAGGAAAGGGGAATATAAACTTGAAACTGGTATGGCATGCCAAACAAGAGTTGAGGATGGGATGTATCTTGTTCAAATCCCATTTACGCCTGCAGAGAAAGCTATTTATGATATTAGTAAAGAGGAGTATAACATCAATGTATTTTTCAAATATTATCCAGAGCTTGCAAGATGTGTAAGTTGCAATACCTGCACAAAGGCATGTCCACAGGACTTAGAGGTAATGGACTATGTTCAAGCCGCACTGAAGGGTGATTTTGAGGGAATCACTGAAGATTCATTTGATTGCATTCAATGCGGGCTTTGTGCAATAAGGTGTCCTGCAGAGATTGTGCAATACCATATAGCTCAATTAGGGAGAAGGATGTATGGACGGTATGATAATCCTGAACCAGAACACCTTGAAAAAAGATTAAAAGAGATAAAAAAGGGTAAGTTTGATAAAGAGATGGATGAAATTATACACCTCAACAGGAAAGAACTTGAAAAACTATATGCTGAAAGAAAAAGAGAACCAGATTGACGATATTAAATATCAAAAATAAAATATCAAAATGACAAATCAAAAATTAAAAATGGAAACACGAATTGTACGAATTTACCAAATGCCACGAATTAAAACAATTTGTGTAATTCGTTTTACCCGCCCCGTTAGATGTTTACTATCTAACGGAGTGAATGGATATTCGTGTTTATAATTTTGCATTTTGATATGCCCGCCTTGCCGACGAGGCAGGTAATTTTGATTTTTGAAATTTGATTTTTTAATTTCTTTGGGAGGGATAGATGGCTGAGATAAAATATATTGAAGGTTATCCTGAGTATATGCGAAAAGCAATAGACATAGTTAACAAGACGAGAAATAAGAGGAAAGACTATGTTCCAAAATCTATGACCAGAGAAGAACAAGAAGAAGTACTTAAGCTTCATCCAGATTATGCCCCTGGTGGCAAGAGGAAAATATCAATTGGGCAAAATAAGGGTGATATTGCCCCTGACCCGGTAGCAGATTTACTTGAAGCCTATCCTCTTATAGAGGAAGGAGAAATTGATATTAAAAGTGTCGATTATAGTGTAGATATTTTGATAATAGGGGGTGGCCTTGCAGGAACATCAGCAGCTATCTGGGCAAATAAACAGGGAATCGGAAAAGATAAAATTCTTCTCGTAAATAAATTAAGGCACGGTGATTGTAATTCAATAATGGCAGAGGGTGGAACTCAAGCAGCAGACCGACCAAATGACTCTTTGCAAAGGCATTTCTTGGATTCCATTGGAGGAGGGCACTTCACTAATAAGCCAGATGTCCTTCGAGCCCTCGTAACTGATGCTCCCTTCATAATACACTGGCTTTGCGAGTTAGGAGTAATAATTGATAGAGAAGAAAATGGAGATTTCGTTGAGAAATGGGGAGGTGGCACCTCAGTGAGGAGAATGCATTCTTGTAGAGACTATACAGGACTTGAGGAATTTAGAGTAATAAGAGATGAGTTCAAAAATAAGGAAATCTCTTGCATCGAACACTTCCCTGTAATTGAACTCTTGACCGATGGTAATAATAGAGTTACTGGTGCAGTTCTCTATAATCTTGAAACAGGAGAATATAAAATAGTAGAATCTAAGGCTACTATTCTTGCCACAGGTGGTTTTGGAAGACTGCATATAAGAGGATTTCCAACTACTAATCACTATGGTGCCACTGCTGATGGTATCGTCCTTGCATATCGTGCAGGTGCAAAATTAAGAGATACAGATACAGTCCAATATCATCCAACAGGTGCCGCTTATCCAGTGCAGGTAATAGGCTACCTCCTTACTGAAAAGCTTAGAAGCGCAGGAGCTCAACCAGTAAATAAAGATGGAGAAGCATTTGTATTTCCCCTTGAACCAAGAGATGTTGAAGCATCTGCTTTAATAAGAGAATGTTATGTCAGGAATAAGGGTATTACAACTCCAACAGGACTGAGAGGTGTGTGGCTTGATACTCCTATGATTGAAATAAAGAATGGCAAAGGCTATATAGACAAAGCTTTTCCAGGAATGAAAAGAATGTTCAATAGATATGATATAGATATGTGCAAAGACCCTGTGCTTGTCTTTCCAACTCTTCACTATCAAAATGGAGGCGTAGAAACAGACCCAGAAGGAAAAACAAATGTAAAGGGTTTATTCGTCGCAGGTGAAGTCTCTGGTGGTGTTCATGGCAAAAATAGACTTATGGGAAATTCAACTCTTGATACTATGGTATTTGGTAGAAGAGCCGGAATCTATTCCGCAGAATATGTAAAATCTGGCAGGAAACAAGGGAAACTGACACTTGAGCATATGAAGAAATATGTAAAAATGCTTAAAAATGCTGGGATAAAAAAAGAAAGAAGGTCTCCAATGCTTCTACCTGAATATAGAGGAAAAGCAGCCTTGGCAAGAATGATAGATGTGTTTTAAAGAAAATGCAAAATTTTTCTACCGCTCCGCCTCAGGCGGATTAGTGCAGGGTTTACCCTCAGCTAAAGCTGAACCCTCGACTAAAGTCGGGTAGAAGTCGGGGAGAAAACAAATGGTTAGGGAGTTAAAAAGAACGCCGGGTAAGCTAATTACTAAAAAGGGACCCATAGGTGGTTACCTTTCTGCATTTGGAGAAGTATGGGGAAAATTGGAGATGACAGGAGACCAGGCGGAAAAAGCCATGGGCTTCAGGACCAAAGAAGGAGCGATTGGTGTTGTCTTATCAAGACGCAAATATATAGATGAAAATGGCAAGGTTAAAAAAGGAATTTTTGCCACAAGTTTAATGCCGTGGCGAGCTACTACTTCAGCAAAGAGGAAACCGAGCCGCGAACTTACAAGGGTACTTAGTAAAATAGCATCTAATCATATAAGTGATATAATTCATCCTATCTGGGAACCTCTTGTAGCTAACAGAAAAAGGAAGCCCTGGGATGGTTTTCATTATTTTATGGGTCTTAATATCAAAAACATAGGTGAATGCCTTGACTGGAGCAGACTTTTCATCTCAAATGGCGATATTAAGCCTCCAGAAAGATTATTACCGAGCTGGTATGAACCTGAGAAGAGGCAGATACATATTTCTTTACCCAAGACTTTGAATTGGATTGGGATAGGCATATTTGATATAGTTACAGGCAGTTTTTTTCACATATCACCTGAGCAAATAGCTAATAGATTAATAGAGGATGAGTCTAAATCCTGGCGCTACCGTGAAGTGATAGAAGGGGAAGCCAAGGCAACGCACTACTGGGAACTAAAGCAGATAAGAGAGTACCATTATCCCTGGGAAAAGGCATCTCGTGTAAGGGATGGTCGGTTTTACATCTACAATTATTACAAGAGGAAAGGGACTTACAGTCCCTCAATTTCTGGGAAAGTGAGAGTATGTAAAAATAGGAGAGTGATAAAAAGCAGCATTTGCATATTCATAGATAAGTTTTAAACACAGAAACACACAGATAATGACACGGATAGACACGGAGACTGTTGTAGTTTTTCTACCGCACTTTAGTGCAGGGTCTACCCTCAGCTAAAGCTGGGTAGAAGCACATTTTATGGAGTGGTTAGATTCCGCCTTAGGCGGATTAATTAGGGCTAAATCTCTTGCAGTTCTCACTGGTGCAGGTATTTCTGCTGAAAGTGGCATACCAACATTTAGAGGTAAAGATGGTTTATGGAAGAACTATCGTGCAGAGGAGCTTGCTACTCCTTATGCCTTTAAGAGTAATCCAAAATTAGTATGGGAATGGTATAACTGGAGACGAGAAATAATAAGCAAGGCAAAACCTAACAAAGCACATTACGCAATTGCTGAATTGGAAACCATTTATAAAGACTTTATACTAATTACACAAAATGTAGATGACCTTCATCGGAGAGCAGGTTCTAAAAAGATAATAGAACTCCACGGCAATATATTTAGAACAAGATGCTCAGAATGTGGCAAAAAACACGGAAACACACACCCGCCTGCAGGATGTCGGGCAGGGATGAAGACACGGATAGACACAGAGGTAGGTGGAATACACAAATTGCCTATTTGTGATTGTGGAGGTTTACTTCGTCCTGATATTGTTTGGTTTGGGGAATCAATTCCAAATATTGAGGAGGCGTTCAGTGAGAGTTCGGAGTGCGACTTTATGTTAGTAGTTGGAACTTCTGGAATAGTGGAACCAGCAGCTTCCTTGCCAAGAATTGCAAAAAGCAATGGAGCCTTTGTGCTTGAAATTAATCTCGCTGAAACTCCAATTACTCAAGTTGCGGATTATTCTATATTTGATAAGGCAGGAAAAATACTCCCAGAATTGATTAACAGTATTAAAAAAGCCATAGGGCGAACAAGTGCCCCTACAGGGCACACTCAAGTTAAGGTAGGGGCGTATAGCAATACGCCCATACAAGTGTTATGAAGATTCACGAATATCAGGCAAAAGAGATATTTCAAAAATATGGAATACCTGTCCCTTTTGGTAAAGTAGCTTATACCCCAGAAGAGGCAAGAAAGATTGCCGAGGAAATTGGCGAGCCTGTTGTTATTAAGGCACAGGTGCTTGTTGGTGGTAGGGGGAAAGCAGGAGGGATAAAAATTGCAAAAACACCAGATGAGGCTCAAGAGGCTGCATCAAAAATCCTTGAAATGGATATAAAAGGAGAGATTGTAAAGAAAGTTCTCGTCACAAAAGCAATAGATATTGAATCTGAAACCTATTTAGGCATAATTGTGGACAGAGGTAGTAAAAAGCCTGTCATTATGGTATCGGCAGCCGGAGGAATTGATATTGAAGAAGTAGCAAGAGAAACTCCAGAAAAAATCCACAAATTTGCAGTTGACCCATCGACTGGACTTCTTTTACATCAGGCAAGAGAACTTTGCTTTAAAATTTTTGAAGACCCTAAGATTGCTACTAAATCTTCAGCAATTCTCCTGAAACTTTATGAAGCATTTATAAAATCTGATGCGTCCCTTGCAGAGATAAATCCATTTGTTGTATCAACCACAGGCGAGGTCTGGGCTTTAGATGCAAAGATTAATATAGACGATAGTAGCCTTTATCGCCATGAAGATATAGAAGCTATGCGGGAGTCCCAATCTATTGGAACTGATGAGGCTACAGAGATAGAAGCAAAACAAAAAAATCTTTCTTATGTCAAATTAGAAGGAAATATTGGGTGTGTAGTAAATGGTGCTGGACTTGCAATGGCAACAATGGACCTTATAAAAAGATATGGAGGAGAACCTGCAAATTTTTTAGATATTGGAGGTAGTTCATCGCCTGAGAAAGTTACAAATGCTATGGACATTCTTCTAAGAGACAAAAATGTCAAGGCTGTATTTTTTAATATTTTTGGTGGAATTACAAGATGCGATGATGTAGCAAAAGGTATTATAGAAGCTATTTCAAAGATGTCAATCAGCTTGCCAATAGTTGTTAGATTGACAGGCACAAATGAGTCTCTTGCAAGAGATATTCTAACCCTGAATCAAGTTCCGGGCACAGCCCTCATACCTGCGTCATCTATGGCTGAGGGAGCAAAAAAGGTAATAGAATTGGTAAAAAAGACAGTAAATAAGTAATTATGTAATTGAGTAATTGAGTGAATAACTTAATAACTCAATAACTTTTATTGATGAGTATTTTAATTGACGAAAATACAAAAGTGGTTGGGCAGGGTATTACAGGAAGAGATGGGGCTTTCCATACAAAGAAAATGTTAGAATATGGAACAAAAGTCGTGGCAGGAGTTACTCCTGGAAAAGGGGGACAGAAAGTAGATGGAGTTCCAGTTTTTAATACTGTCAAAGAAGCAGTAGAAGAAACAGGTGCTAATACATCCTGCATTTTTGTTCCACACAAGTTTGCAGTTGATGCTATATATGAGGCAGGAGATTCCTGCATAGAACTTATTGTATGTATATCAGAAGGAATTCCTGCCCTGGATATGGTAAAGGCAATAAAATTTTTATCTGATAAAAAGGTAAAACTTATAGGCCCTAATTGCCCTGGGCTGATATCGCCAGAGAAATGTAAAGTTGGCATATTACCTGGTAATATATTCAAAAAGGGGTCTATTGGTGTAATTTCAAGAAGTGGCACGCTTACCTATGAGATAGCAACCCATATCGTATCTACAGGACTCGGAATATCTACCTGTATTGGGATTGGAGGTGACCCTATTATAGGACTTAAGTTTATAGATTACCTTAAGTTATTTGAAAAAGATGAACAGACAAAAGGTGTAGTTTTAGTTGGCGAGATAGGCGGGCAAGACGAAGAGGAAGCGGCAAAATATTTCAAGGAGTATTGCAAAAAACCTATAGTTGCTTTCATTGCCGGTTTAACAGCACCGCCAGGAAAGAGAATGGGACATGCAGGGGCAATAATTTCTGGCGGAACAGGGACTGCAAAAGAAAAAATTGAGGCATTTGAAAAAGTAGGGATAAAAGTAGCTAAAGAGCCAGAAGAGGTAGGCACATTAATGTCAATGCAAATTTAGCAATTAGCAATGCAAAATTATCATTTTAAATTGATAATTGATAATTGATAATTTTGACTTGTTTTTTATTATGAACCCAGGTACTTACAATCTCACTGGCAACCAGGCATGTGCAGAGGGAGCTTTATCATCTGGATGTCGGCTTTTGGGATATTATCCAATCGTGCCATCTATTGAAGTGATAGAAAGATTTTCAAAGAGATGTCCAGAAGTTGGCGCTACCCTCATTCAAATGGAAGATGAAATCTCAGCTCTTGCAGCTGTTTTAGGCGCTTCCTGGACAGGCAAGAAGTCAATGACCGTGACCTCTGGCCCAGGACTTTCCCTTATGATGGAGCATGTTGGACTTGGCGTGATGTTAGAAACTCCATGCGTAATTGTTGATATCCAAAGAAGTGGACCATCCGAAGGGATACCAAATAGTCCTGGTCAAGGAGATATGATGCAAGCAAGATGGGGCTCACATGGAGATTATGAAATTATTGCTCTTTCCCCAAACTCTCCACAAGAAATGTTTGACCTTACTATTAAGGCTTTTAATCTATCAGAACGATATCGCACTCCTGTTCTCATAATGTCAGATGAGTGTGTTGGACATATGACTGAAAAAGTTATTATCCCTGAAGCTTCCAAGATTGAAATTGAACCCAGAAAATATTATGGAGGACCAAAGAATAAATATTTACCATTTGAGTGGTCTCAAGATTTTGTTCCTCCAATAGTAGATATAGGAAAGGGTTATAAATTTCATGTTACTGGATTAACTCACGATGACAAGGGTTATCCTATTATGAATGAGGTATGTCAAGAGCTTAATGTTCATCGGCTTATTAATAAAATTCGGCTCAATGCACCCCAGATTATAGAAATAGAAGAAGATAAGATTGAAGACGCCGAAGTAGTTGTCGTTTCCTATGGAATAACTTCAAGAGTTGCGCTTAATGCTATTCAAGAAGCAAGAAAAAATGGTATAAAAGTGGGAAGTCTACGACTTATAACTGTATGGCCATTTCCCGAGAAGATAATAACTAAGCTCGCCAAGAAAATAAAAGCATTTGTTGTCCCAGAAATAAACTATGGGCAAATTGTTTTTGAAGTTGAGAGATGCAGTCATGGAAACACAAATACTGTCTTCGTTTCTCATAAAGCTACACAAGTTTATGACTCAGATAATATACTTTATGCAATTGAACAAGGAGTAAAAGAAAAAGAGATAAAAGAAAAAATTATTGAGTATAATAAATGATTAAAAAAGAAGACCATCATCCAATGGAGTCTTTGCTCCGAATGGATAGAATTCCACATATATGGTGTCCTGGATGTGGAATTGGTACAACTGTTACTGCTTTTATTGTTGCACTTGAAAAACTAAAACTTGACTTTAATAAAGTATGCGTGGTCTCAGGTATTGGTTGCACAGGAAGGGTTGCGGGTTATATAAACCTTGACTCATTTCATACAACTCACGGTCGTGCCATCCCCTTTGCAACAGGTATTAAACTTGGAAACCCGGAACTAAAGGTAGTAGTTTTTTCAGGTGACGGTGATTTGATTTCAATTGGGGGAAATCATTTTATACACGCGGCAAGAAGAAATATAGACCTCACCGTAATATGCGTTAATAACTTTATTTATGCAATGACAGGAGGCCAGGTAGCTCCAACAACTCCCCTTACAGCATATACTACAACTTCTCCCTATGGTAACTTTGAACTCCCCTCTAATGTCCCGCAGTTAGCAGAATCAGCAGGTGCTGTGTATGTTGCAAGATGGACAGCTCTACATATTCGGAGACTCACAAACTCTATAATTGAGGCATTGCAGAAACCAGGCTTTTCTGTGGTTGAGGTCATCTCGCCTTGTGCAATGTATTATTCAAGAATTAATAGACTTGGAGATGGAATTGATATGATGAAATTCTATCACGAAAACTCAGTGATAAAACATAATGAACCAACGGAAAACCTTGACATTGACTATCAAAAAGAAATTATAGTAGGAAAATTTATTAACAGAGAAAGACCTACTTTTACTGACTCATATAATGACTGGCTTGTCACAGAAAAGAAAGCTCAGTCTAAATCAATGATATGAATTATAAACGAATACCCTATGATATAGATAAAATAAAAATCCCCCAAGGAGAAATTCATATAATAAAAAATAGGTGCAAAGGATGTGGTTTTTGTGTAGAATATTGTCCAAGAGATGTCTTGGAAATGTCAGACGAATTTAATGCTATGGGTTATCATCCACCTCGTGTTAAGAACCCAGAAAATTGTGTTAATTGTGGTTTATGCGAAATGCTCTGTCCTGATTTTGCTATATGGAGTACCTTAAAACCTGACTGCCGTCAGGCAAGTAAAAAAAAGTCCGCTGAAGACGAAAAGGAGGCTAAAATTGAAAGCTAATCCAAGAGATGTTCATACAGGTGCTTATTACATAGACGGGGATGTCGCAGCCGCCGAAGGAGCTCTCGCCGCAGGATGTAAATTCTTAGGTGGCTACCCAATTACACCTTCAACTGAAGCCGCAGAAGCATTTGCCCGAAGAGCACCCGAGGTAGGAGCTATATTTATCCAGATGGAAGATGAACTGGGCTCTATCTCTGCAGTTCTCGGAGCATCTTGGGCAGGAAAAAAAGCGCTGACTATAACCTCTGGGCCTGGGTATTCTCTTATGATGGAGAATATTGGCTTAGGCGCAGCTTTAGAAACCCCTTTTGTAATCATTAATATTCAGAGAGGGGGACCATCAACAGGACTCCCAACGCGCACAGGTCAGGCAGATATGATGCAAACAAGATGGGGTTCGCATGGGGATTATGAGGTTATTGCTATATCACCAGATTCACCTCAAGAAAGCTTTGAATTTACTGTTAAAGCATTTAATTTAGCAGAGCGATATCGTGTTCCTGTTATGTTAATGTCAGATGAGTGCGTTGGACATATGACTGAAAAGGTTGTGATACCCCCAGCTTCCGAAATTGAGGTTGAAACAAGAAGATATTACGATGGCCCAAAAGACAAATATTTACCATTTAAACCAGATAAGAACCTTGTTCCCCCAATGGTAAAGGCAGGTGATGGCTACAAATTATATATCACTGGACTAACTCATGATGAGAAGGGTTATCCCATACTAAATCAAAATTTAAATACAAGGAGACTTGTTGATAAAATTCGTCTTAACGCGGATAAGATTATTGAGACAAAAGAAGAAAGACTTGATGATGCTGAAGTCATTGTTGTCTCTTATGGAATAACCTCAAGAGTTGCAATTAGGGCAATTGAGCAAGCAAGAAAGATTGGTATAAAAGTGGGGAGTCTACGACTTATCACAGTATGGCCATTTCCTGATAAAAAGATAGTTGAACTCGCAAAAAAGGTAAAAGGATTCGTAGTCCCGGAGATAAATTATGGGCAGATTGTCTTTGAAGTTGAAAGATGTAGTCATGGAAATGCAAATGTTATCCTCGTTCCTCATGGAGGAGGTTCTGTCCATAACCCAGACGATATACTCGGAGCAATTAAACAAGTAGCAAGAGAGAAAAAGAGAAGCGAAGGAATTATTGAATACAAAACTGGCCTTGAACATTTAGTCTTTGACCAGAACAAAGGTAGCCGTCCCGATTTATCGGGATAGCCTTCGTAATGAAATGAAAGTTCATCCAATTATTACTGCTTTTGTCAATGCTCTTGAAAAAACAGAACTTGATAAAACTAAGGTGTGTGTGGTCTCAGATATTTTGTGGAATAAAAAGAATTCAGAATACATGGGACTTGATTTATTCCACACAACTCGTGGACGAACTATTGCCTTTGGAACAGGGTTAAAACTTGGAAATTTAGGACTAAAAGTGGTTGCCTTTGCGGGAGATTTAGCTACAATAGGAGGAAATCATTTTATACACGCGGCAAGAAGAAATATGGATATCACCGTAATATGTATTAATAATTTTATTTATAAAATGATAGGTGGTAAAAATGCACCACTCCGTGGTGAAGGTCGTGGCGAACCAACCGTCTCACCCACATTCTCCTTATTTGGGAATGTTGAACAACCATTCAATATTCCGCATTTAGCAAAATCATGTGGTGCTGTATATGTGGCAAGATGGACAATATTACACAAACAGAAACTTATGAATTCTATCGCAGAGACCTTACAGAAAACGGGATTTTCTATGATTGAGGTCATTTCACCTGGAAAAAGTTGTTTCGCAGAAATTAATAACTCCAAAGAAGAATTTGATTTGATAGAATTTTACTATAAAAATTCAGAAATAAAAAATGATGAAGATACAAAAAATATAGGTATAGAGCAAGATAAAAAAATTATAGTAGGAAAGTTTGTTGATAGAGAAAGGCCAACATTCATTGATTCCTATAACAACCAACTTGCAAATGTTATGGGGGACAAATTTAAACCCTATGGTAGTAAATAAATTACAAACAAGAGTTTCTAACTTACCTGACGCCGGCCGGCAAGGCAGGACAGTCAGGTCTCCCAATCTGTTTTGGATTTGGTATTTGGGCTTTGTTTGATATTTGTCATTTGAGATTTGGGATTTTTAGAAATTATGATGGAGATTAGATTTGCAGGATTTGGAGGACAAGGAATAATTAGGTCCGGCATCATAGTGGGAAGAGCAGCCTCTATTTATGATAATAAGTTTGCTACTATGAACCAATCCTTTGGGCCTGAGGCAAGAGGCGGCGCTTGTAGCTCCGAATTAATAGTATCAGAAAGCAGAATTCTATATCCCTATGTTACGAAACCCGATGTTCTTATTGCTATGTCTCAGGAAGCATATGAGAAATTTAAACCAAATTTAAAAAAAGATGGAATACTCATTATTGATACAGATTTAGTTAAACTAAAGAAGGCAGGAAAACTCTTTTCTATCCCTGCAACAAGATTTGCTGAGGAATTGGGCAACCGTATTATTGCAAATGTTGTTATGCTTGGATTTTTTACTGCCCTTACCAAAGTAGTTTCAGTAGAGGCAATGAAAAAGACAATCCCCGAGTCAGTACCATCAAGATTTGTGGAGCTAAACCTTAAGGCATTTGATAAAGGTTTCAATTATGAAACGGAAATGGTAAAAAGCAGGGGTTCTCCACCAGATGTGGATCCGCCTCGGGCGGAAAATTTTTAAACCCTTACGCCTTAAGAGGTTTTTTGTAACATCAATTTCCCGTATTTAAAATAATGAATGAGATTTATTTTTGATGGGCAAGCCCAAGCACAGCTACCACATTCTATACAGTCAAGAATACCAATTACCTTTGCCTCCTCAAATTTACTGGCTTTTACATAATCTTTAATCTTTGATGGCAAAAGTCCCATCGGACAAGCTTTAACGCAGGAACCGCATCTTATACAGGGTATATCTTCAGGAAGAGACAGCTTATTAACTTTTTGAACTAATATTCCAGAAGTTGCTTTTACCACTGGGACTTCATCGCTTGATTGTGCAATCCCCATCATTGGACCACCCATAATGATTTTGCCTGGTTCTCCATCATAGCCACTACAAAATTCAATTAAGTCTTTAAAAAGGGTGCCAATTCGCACGAGTAAATTTTTAGGTTCCTTTACATTTCCTGTCACAGTTACCACCCTTTCAATAAGTGGTTTCCCTAATTTACAGGCTTCATAAATGGCAAATGAAGTTCCTACATTCTGGACACAAACTCCTACATCAAAGGGTAAGCCCCCTGATGGTACTTCTTTATTGGTGATTACTTTGATAAGTTGCTTTTCACTACCTTGTGGATATTTAGTGCGCATAATGCATAACTCAAATCTAAATTCAGGAGCAAGTTTTTTAAATTTCTTTATTACATCTGGCTTGTTTTCCTCTATGGCAATGTATTTCTTTTTAGCATTTCCGCCAGAGGTGGATGTGCCTCCGGCACAAAGAGCTCGTGCTATAAGTTTGCCACCCTCAAGTATCTCATAGGGCTTTTCTAACATCAGTCTATGGTCAGCAGTAAGATAGGGCTCACATTCAGAACCATTTAAAATAATAGTATCAATTGACTTATTTTTGGGGGGTGATAACTTGACATGAGTTGGAAAAGCTGCACCTCCAAGTCCAACAATCCCTGCTCTTTTAACTATATCAATTATTTGAAATGGTGTAAGAGATTCATCCACGCCCATTGTTGATGAGCGGGATTCATAATCTGGTTTAATTAATCTTTTCCATTCATCGGCACCATCAGATTCAATAATAACAGAAAGGACAGTCGGTCCAGCCGGATGTGTCCATGGTTCAATACTTCTTACGGTTCCCGAAATTGTTGAATGAACTCCTGCTGATATATGCCCCTGTGGTTCACCAATCTTTGTTCCTATTTTAACCTTATCTTTTGGTTTTACAATAGGTTTGGCAGGAGCACCTGTGTGTTGAGATAATGGTATAATTACAATCTTAGGCGTAGGTATTTTTTCAATTGGTTTCTTAGAAGTCAGATATTTAAATTCGCGCGGATGAACACCACCACTAAAACTTTTAACTCTCATCTTATGGTTTAAACTATATATATTTTTTACAAGATGTCAAGAAATAATTAACCAGTTAAATCTGAAATTTGTGTCTATCTGCGGCTGTTTTTTCTTGACAAATTGGGATTGGGAATTATAATGTAAATATGCGAAATGATAAAGTTAACAAACGGCTCCTTCCTCGTTATCTAATTCAAGAGGAAGATACAAACAAAGTAGAAAGGAGGTGAGAATATGCTTAAAAGCAAAAAGGGATTTACACTGATTGAACTCATAGTTGTTATCGTGATTATTGGAATCCTTGCTCTCGTTGTTGTTAATAAATTTATTGGACCCAAGGAAGAGACAAAAATTACTACCGTTACAGAAGCAGATATTGGCTTAGTTTGCGAAGCACTTGCACAGTATAAGATAGACTATGCAAGCTTTCCTGTGCAAAATGACATTGACTGGGGCACTTTAAGACCTTTACTCAAAGACAGTGTTGGAAATTGGTATATTGAGACTCTTCCAGAAGTGGATACTGTGGATGCCACTGCAAGCATTAATTTTACTGACCTCAATTACACAGGTGATGATAGTACCTTCACGATAATAGGTAAAGCCAGAGATAAATCCATGAGGACATTTACTACCACTCCAGAAAAGTTTAGCTGGGAATAATACTATATTTCTTCCCAGAGAAAAAGTTGTTTTTGAAGGGATTTGCTGGAAGTTTTTCTTTCAGAAAACGAGCGTCCATCAAGAGTTATGAAATTGCGGCTTCTTGCTGTAACGGCTCCAAATTTCTTTAAAGTTTCTAAAGTTTTAATTTTACCTTTCTCTCGTTCTCTTATGATTCTTTCCGCAGAAATTCTGCCTATGCCTGGAATTCTCATTAGTCCTGAAAAAGAAGCATAGTTTATTTCCAATGGGAAAAGTTCTGGATGTAATTTTGCCCAAGCTAATTTTGGGTCTATATCAGTAGGTAAGAATCCATTTTTGTCAAAAGGGAGTTCCTCGGGTGTAAAGCTATATTTCCTTATTAAAAAATCTGCCTGATAGAGCCTGAGCTCACGATTGGGTGAACAAGGGAAATTATTTTCTAACGGCGTATCTTTTATTGGGAGAAAACCGCTATAATATACTCTCCAGAGTTTAAATTCATGATAAAGTTTTGTGCTAAGATTCATTATTGCCCTATCACTCTCTCCTGTACTGCCAACCACAAGTTGAGTTGTTAACCCTGATTTTAAAGGTTTTCTGCTGTGTAAATTGGAAATTTCTCTTAACTTTGAGATAAGTCTGGCAAAGTTCTTATTTGGTGAGAGTTTGGATAACCAGTTTTGACCCGGAGACTCAAGGTTTATTGATAATCTATCGCTATACTTTGAGGCTTCGTAAATTAGCTCTTTGCTTGTCATGGGAAGGATTTTTGTGTGAATATAGCCTTTATATTTGTATTTCTTTCTGATGATATGCGAAGTCTCAATAAGTTCCTCTTGAGATTCATCTGGATTTTTATAAATAGCTGAGGATAAGAAGCATCCTTCTACTAAACCACTTGTATAATATTCCATAAAAAGTTCAGCCAGTTCTTTAGGCGTAAACGAGACACGAGAAAAGTTTCTATCTTTTCGGTTGACACAATAATAACAGTTTCCTTCACATTGATTTGTTTTTAATACTTTAAAAAGTCTTACAAATTTCCCTCCTTCTCCCACGGCCCGATAAATAAAAGAAAATCTCTCTGAACGCTTGTGTTTGACAAGTGCTTGCGGATAGCCACAAACATCAAATCTCGCTATTTTGCCAAGTAATCTGAGTTTAGCATGAGAGTTCATATCTTTACTCTTTTAAAGATGCATCAAATATTTCAAGACACTTATCAATTTCTGTCTTTTCAACAACCAAGGGTGGAGAAAATCTTATTGAACATGCCCCACACCCAAGTAACAAGAGTCCGTTCTCAAAACACTTGCGGATAATTTTATCCCTTAATTTCGGGGCTTTTTCTTTCGTTGATTTATCCTTTACAATCTCGCATCCTATCATAAGACCCTTGCCCCTGACATCACCAACTGTTGGATATTTTTCTGCAATCTTATGTAATCCTCCTATTAAATAGTATCCCATTTTTTTAGCATTTTCAACTAATTTTTCTTCAAGCAATTTTATTGTAACAAGTGCCGCTTCGCATGCTACTGGATTGCCCCCAAATGTTGATGCATGGGCTCCTGTTTCCCAGTCCATAAGACTTGCTCTTGCAACAAGTGCACTAATTGGCATCCCAGAAGCAATGCCCTTCGCAATTGTAATCATATCAGGAATTACATTCCAATGCTCAATTGCAAACATCTTACCAGTCCTGCCCATCCCACTTTGAATCTCATCAGCAACAAAGAGAATGTTATACTTATCAAGAAGTTTTTTCAATCTTTCAAAATAACCATCTGGAGGAATGATATAGCCCCCTTCTCCTTGAATAGGCTCAACGAATAATGCAGCAACTTCTTCTGGGGGTGTTGTTGTGTGAAAGATTACATCTTCAACATAATCTATACAGGCAAAATTGCAAGATGGATATTTAAGATTAAATTGACATCTGTAACAATAGGGATATGGTATATGAGTGACTCCTGGAACAAGTGGGGCAAAACCTTTTCTTTGAATCCATTTGCTTGCTGTGAGAGACATTCCACCATAAGTTCTGCCATGAAATGAGTTGTAAAAAGCAATTAATCTTTGCCTCTTTGTAGCGTATCTTGATAATTTCATTGCAGCC
This sequence comes from Caldifarciminota bacterium, assembly GCA_023129325.1. Classification (GTDB taxonomy): domain Bacteria; phylum Hydrothermota; class UBA3073; order JACQXS01; family JAGMCI01; genus JAGMCI01. The sequence goes on along the minus strand of JAGMCI010000011.1, from coordinate 134,208 downwards.
TCAACTGCCTCTGTTCCAGAATTGCCAAAGAAGACCCTCTTATTTTTTGCGCCAGGAGTAATTTCAGCGAGCTTTTCACCAAGATTTACTAAACTCGGGTAAAGGAAAGCAGAGCCATCTATATGGAGGAGGGTCTTGGCTTGCCTTTCTATGGCTCTAACAACTTCAGGATGAGAGTGACCTGTTGAACAGCAAGCATAGCCTGCACCAAAATCAAGGAACTTATTACCATCAACATCAAAGACATACATTCCTTCCCCTTTTTCAATGACTGTCGGATATTCTCTAAAATAAGAAGGAGAAAGATATTGCTTATCTTTCTTTAGTAACTCTTTTGCCTTTTCCCCAGGAAACATATCAACCTCCTGTTAACAAATCTCACGTCCTTAATAAATCCTTTTTTGTTGTGTTAGGCAATGTGGTGGACTTACTTCATAGAAATCAGTATTTCTCATATTACTTTAACCTCTCCATACTGCTTTCTGGATCACTTGGAATCGGTCTTTAACTCCGAAACTCTTATACAAACTCTCAGTTAAAGTTCCTGTTGGATAATTAGTTTTTTCTTGTATTGCTACAAGTTCTATTGCTACAAGCATAAATTCAACTGTAAATTCTCCGACTTTATCTAATTCTTTAAATGGCTTAGCATGTTCAGGTTTAAAAAACTGAAGAATTGGTGGAAATGAAGTTACAGGTTTAATTTGAATTAGCATTTTCAGAATGTGATCTTTTAATTTTAGAGTCAACGAGGGATTGTAAGCGTGTTTAACATACATCTCTACAATTAAATGAACATGTGCGGGTGTTCTTTCCCGTTTATTTGGTTCTCTGAATTTTACAATGAAATCATAAGGGGATTGTCGTTTGCTGCCAGGATAAACCTCAATACGCACGTTTCCCATAGTTGTATATACAAGGTCGTCCTCTTGCGGTCGCCTAACCTTCCACATTTTGTAAGAGGACTTTAGATAATAGTAAATTGCCCTAGATAAGTTGACTAACTTCCTCATTTCACTTCCCAACTTTCCCTTAATCTTTGCCTTAACTCTCGGAGACCCCTCATCGACATTTCTCGTCCTTCTCCTTCTGGATAGTTACAATCTTCCTGCCCCCATATCCATTTGTAGGCTTTAAGCAAAACATCTGGAAGTTCTCCTGTTGGTCTGTTTAATTCTGTGGTCTTTAATACATCATCAGGTTCTTCACCATTAAAAACTCTTTCAAGAGCATCTATTATTTTGATAGTTTTGCTGGGATTAACTTTCCCTTTTTCTTCAAGGTCGTTGTATATGTCTTTATGAGAGATTAGCCAAAGGGATGAGTCGTTTGGATTATGAACCCAAACCATAAAATCCTCACGTTTAACAACCTTACCATAAACAAATTTACCGCCCGGTTTCGTTATCACAATTTTCTTCCCATCTGTCAATTGTCCCACTTCGTAACCTCTATATTTTACTTTTTCCAAGTGTCCTCTAAATTCTTCACGAGGTCTATTTTTAATTTGTAAATTGGTCAACTCTATTTCATGTGTATATATGTTCTTCTTCACTTGTTACCTCGTATACGAGTATATATTGATGAATTATCTTCAGGTAATCTCCTGAGTTTTGAATGTTTGAATTCGCCCCTTCTTGAGTAACAAATACAATTTCTTTGAGCCATAAATTATCAAATGTCAACATATCTACTACTCTTTTACCCAGAGGTTCTACATATCCATCTATTTTTACATCTTGTGTTTGGATTACTATAAAGCCATCATTGGTTATTGTAAGTAGTTCTCGATTTACAATCTCTTTCATTTTCTGTAAGTAGAACTCAATGTTTGAGGGAGAGGAATTATTATTCAAAAATGGTGACTTGATAAAAAGTAATCCTTCATTCTTTCTCCCTTTCTTCTCAGAAAAGCATGTTTCGTTTTTAGAATGAGAGATAAAGGTTATAATTGAATAGCCGTCTCCATTTAAATACCTGTCAATTACATTCTTATTTAACTGTTCTTCAAAATCTTTCTCTGGCAAAATCCATACTGTTGTGGTTTCGAGTTCGTCTAACTTTTTCTTTAGCGGTGGCTTCTCTAATATAGGGACGACCAAACCATAATCCATCACTATTTCTCTCACGCTTAAAGGTGTGGATGACTTAGGTTTCTCAAAAATTGGCAGGTATTCGTGGGCTAAAAGAAGAAAATTGTATTTTATGCTATTGGTATACCAAAATCCTGTAGTCTTACAGTTATGCTGTTGCTTAATGACAAGCTCTCTTAATTTAAAGCCAGCATTTAGATAAACATTTATAAGTTTAAACCCTAAAGGAATGACATGTTTTTTCCGCCGGGTGTCCCCTATTAAGATAACACATTGTCTGCCCGGCTTTAATACTCTAAAGCTCTCTTTTGCAACTTTTGACATCTCCTTTAAGAAATCATCTATATCAAAAAATGATAAATCACCTTCCTTGGAATCAGTATAGTGGATTATATTTGCATAAGGAGGATGTGCACAAATTAGTTCGATAGAGTCATTTTCTATAAAAGATAAGTTTCTGGCGTTGCTAACTGATAACTCGGGCTCATAAATTTGAAAATGTTTTTCCTCCCCAGTGAGGGTAAGTGGTTGTGGCAATACATTAAAATCTACATTCTTTTTTGCCAATTCAATAGCTTTGTCGTTTATGTCAAAGGCTATACACTTTCTGCCTAAAAGTTTGCATTCTACAGCTGTCGTTCCAGCACCACAGAAATAATCTAAAACTAATTCACCGGGGTTTGAATATTTGAGGATTACATTTCGAGGAATATAAGGCGACCAATTGCCTCTGTACTCTCCACTGTGAGTTGCCCAATTTCCTCTTTGTTTAAAACTCCAAACTGTGGTTTGTTCTTCCTTAAAATTTTTTGGGTAAAGCGTACTTATTTTTTTAGAAACCTTCAAGGCGCTAATGTTGAGCCCTTGTGATCTTGTAATAAGTCTCTCAATATATCTGAATGTAACTCCATATTTTTGGCCAATTTCTAAATCAGGAGTCCTCCTTGCTTTTTCCTGTAAAATTGCTTTTTGAAGTTCTTCTTCAGTTTTGAAACTTACTTTTTGATTACTCATCGTATCTTCTTTTCGCTGAAGATTATGCCTTGGTTTTCAAGTTCTTTTAAAACGGGTTCGTAAATTGCTGGGGCTGTTGGAATGTGAACTCCAGTGAGTTTAATTTTGCCTTCTAAAATTAACTTTGCACCAATTGCAGCTGGCAAGCCAACTGTCCTTGCAACAGCTGTATCTCCATCAGGTTCACCATAATTAATGAGAGTGGCTATAATTTTCTCATTTTTGTGGGATGATGGATAATCTATAATAAACCTGTGTTGTAATGCTATCATATCCCTTTCTCCCTCTTTATATTTGAGTTTTTCCAATAACTGTGTAGTTAATACATCGAGTGCTGAACCTCGTTCAATTGATATAGGTTCTTCGCTGAAAAGACCAAGCCACTCAAGTCTTTTAATAATCGCAGAGTATTCATCAAGCTTAAGGTATAAAGCAACGGATTTTTTAATATCGTCACCAGTTTCTGGGAGAAGAGTCTTCAACCAATCTTTGTAAGAAAGTCCTTTAATGTTATGCTCCTCACTATCCAGAAGTCCGAGTTCAGCTATCTTTTTCCAGGTCTCGCACCATCCTATATACCGTAGAGTCCCTCTAAACATTGTCTTAACATTAGGGAGTTTATATTTTTCAATATAACCAAGAGAATTACGATTTGGATATACTTCAAACTCTCCTATTTCATCAATAGTAACGATTGAATAATTTTCAAAAAGCTCTTCCCCTGGAATAAACACTTCTTTTCCATCTTTTAAATACTTTGCTTCATTTCTTCCAGCAAGGACAACTCCTTTTGGGCTCCATGAAAACTTATATCCAAAAGGATTCACATTTGCTTTAGGAGAGGGAAGGGCGCCACAGTAAGAATGAAAACTTGTTACTATTCCACCATCATTATGGACTTTGTCAATAATCTTCATTGCAGACATATGGTCAATGCCAGGGTCAAGCCCTATTTCATTTAAGATAAGGATACCTGCCTCTTTAGCTTTATTATTAAGCTCTTGCATTGCATCGCTGACATAAGAAGTTGTTACCATTTGTTTTTTATGCTTAATACAAAGTTTAGCAACTTCTACATGATATGTATAGGGCAATAGACTGATAACAAGGTCAGCATCTGATATAAGAGGTTCTAATTCTAAAGCATCAGTTGTTATGTCAAACTTTTTGGGTTCTCCTCTTGGATGATTACTAATAATTTTTTCTGCCTTGCTAACAGTGCGGGTTGCGACTTTTACATTAAAATCTGGCTGCTCAAGAAGGTATCTGACAAGTGGTCTTGCTACCATGCCAGCACCAAAGACTAATACTTTTTTCATTTTTCCTCCTTACAAAAACTTCTTAAGATGTTTATAATTTGGTGTAAGTTCTCCTTGATAGACAATGACTGCATTTTTGATGGCTGGTTGGAGTTTGCATTGGCTAAAATTTACTGAAAAGTCAGCTTTCACAATTTCTGGAACAAAGGGCATAAGTGAATCGCTAAAATGGATTGAAGATTCCCTGGATAGTTCACAGGGTAAATTATCTACAGCCATGACAACTGGTCCTGTTCCTTTAAAGCCATCGGTTGTTGTATCATCAAAAGGATTATAGACAAATACAGGATTATCGGGTTCTGTGGCATGCACTGTGCATTCCATAGAGCCTTCAATATCACAACTTATATCACCAATTATCCAAAGACGAGGTTTCTTTTGATATAGCTTTCTTAAGTATTGTTTAGTAACCAATCTTGGATACTTAGGCTCCCAATAAATGCAATTTATGAGCATTGTGAGATGTGGAATCCATTTATAAAATTTTGAACAATATTTCTCAGGGTGGTCATAATAATCTTGTAAATCAAATTTTTGATTTTTGATTTTTGATTTTAATTCTACCATATGCTCCTCTTTAAATACAACTTTATAAATGAAGTGAGAAGTGAGAAGTAAGAAGTAAGAAGTAAGAAGGTCTTCTGGTTTAATCTCTTTTGCTCCCAAAAGGTCAAATATTTCTTGTGCTCCTTGTGATACATTTCCATAACCAGCAAAACCACAGATAAGTGGAGAAGTGGGAAGTGAGAAGTGGGAAGTGAGAATTTCTTTCCCTATTTTAGATATTTCTTCTTTCGCTTCCTCTAAATTTTTATATTTGTGAGCTTGCTTAATTTTACTAAATGGATTAGTAATTCCTTCCCAGTTTAATCTTTGTCCTAATGCCCAGAGAGAGTCAATCATTCCAGCATAGCCTGCATGTCTACCAAAGAAAAGTAGCCGTATACCATTTTCGTCTGCAATCTTTTCATAATCAATTAACTGGCATTTTAAGTCAAGTAGTTTCTTTAACATAGGCATATTATATGACTGTCCTTTGATAGTGTGAGAGAAGAAGACATAAGTTTTTTTGGGTTCGAGAAAATGTAAAGGTATTTCCTTTAATGCGAAAATGATTGGACACTCGGAAAGATTCTCATTAACTCTGGCTCCAGCCTTGATATAGTCGTTGTCTTTAAAAATACGAATACGAGAAGTCTGTAATAAAGTTTCAATTGAATATTTCTCCTTGAGCTCTTTAATATGCTCAGGTGTTAAAGGAACGCGTCTTTCCCATTTATTTTTATCTTCTCGCCGAATCCCAATTAAAGCACTCATACCCTGATATTTTACCACAAAAAGTTACTTTGTCAATCTTTTTTCTGGAATGAAAGTTAGTATTGTGTCGCCAAATTTGTAATGTTTCCCGGGTTCAATTTTTTCTCTTTTGCTGTGCTCTATGATTAAAATACTTTGACCCTCATCCGCCTCAGGCGGAAAAGCTGGGTAGAAAATTACCTTTTGAGCTAATCCTTTTTCATAAGGTGGGTCTGCAAATATGATGTCACCTCGCCATTCCGTCAGCTGACGCCCGCCCCGTTCCGAAGAAGCCCGTAACGGGATTCCTTCGGAACCTGCCAGATGTCGAGCAGGGATTATGTGCAGGGTAAAAACATCCTTCCCTATTATCTTTGCTCTATCTATATATCCTAATAATTTTAAGTTTTCTTTAAGTATATTTAAGACTTTTTTTGACTTTTCAACAAATACTACCTTATCTGCTCCTCTTGAGAGAGCTTCAATTCCAACTGAGCCACTGCCAGCAAATAAATCAATAAACTTCGCCTTTTTTATTCTGTCTCTGAGTATATCAAAAATTGCACTCCTTATTTTGTCTTGAGTTGGACGAATTCCTTTTGGAACTTTTATTTTTCTTCCTTTTGCTTCACCACCAGTCACTCTCATCTTCAAATTAAAAAGGTTATTGAGTTATCTCATTGATTAAAACTGAATTTCCTCTGTTTACATCAATGATTTCATCCTCTTGGGTGATAAACTTTTATTGCTTCTTTTAGTTTTTCGCGGTCAATATGGGTGTAAATTTCTGTGGTTGTTATTGATACATGACCAAGCATTTCCTGAACTGCCCTTAAATCAGCTCCGCCTTCAAGCAAATGGGTAGCAAAAGAATGTCTGAATGTGTGAGGAGTTACCCTTTTCTTTATTCCAGATTTTATGACATGCTTATTTAAAATTTTCCATGCACCCATTCTTGATAACTTATTGCCGCGAGCATTAAGGAATAAAATTTCGGTTTCTTTATTTTTTTTGAGTAAGGGTCTTGAATGCTTTAAATACAAACTAATATATTTTTTTGCATAAGAACCTATGGGAATTATTCGTTCTTTGCTTCCTTTGCCAAAGCATCTAAGAAAATCTGAATCAAGAAAAATATCTGAAGTCTTCAGACCTAAAAGCTCTGAAATTCGTAATCCTGCACCATAAAGGAGTTCAATCATCGCCCGGTCTCTTCGTCCAAGCTTATCGGTTGAGTCTGGTTGCTCTATTATTATTTTAATTTCCTCTAATTCAAGAACATCAGGTAGCTTTTTTATTGATTTTGGAGCAGGGAGATTCTTTGCAGGGGAAGTTGTAAGTAGCTCTTCAGAAATTAAGAACTTATAAAATCCTCGTATTGAGGACACTGCCCGTGATATGGAAGCCTGAGATAATTTTTTATTTTCTCTCAGATAGTTAAAAAATTTTTCTATATCTTCTTCTTTGGCATCTTCAGGCTTTGTTTTTCTCAGTCTTAAAAAAGCGATTAACTTCTTAATATCCCCCTCATAAGAGTCAACAGTATTTTTAGAATTCCCTCTTTCTATTAAGAGATAATTTATAAACTTTTGTAACAAACTTTACCCCCTTTTATCACAAGATTTACCTTTTTGAAGTCTTTAGAGACTCCAACAAGGTCTGCAATATAACCTTCCTTTATATAGCCTATCTTATCTTCCAGAAAATTAGCATAAGCACCTTCACTTGTAAAACATTTAATTACCTCTTCTCCTGTAATTCGTGAGTCAGGATTTGGGTGCTTCAAGGCACTCTGAATCCCTTTCAAAGGAGCAAGTGGTGTTATGGGTGAATCAGAGCCAAAAGTTAAATGAATCCCTGAGTCTATAATCTTTCTAAAAGGATTCATTTGAAATGCACGCTGCTTGCCTAATTTTTGCTCATAAAGCTCGTTAAAATAAGCTTCAAAGCTTGGTTGAGCAGAAATGATAATTCTTTTCTTTCTGATTACTTTAAAGTCTTCATCTCTTATTAGTTCACAATGCTCTATACGATGACGATTGGTCCGTCCGTTAGTCCTGCCGTCAGAAGATAGGGGCGTATAACAATACGCCCGTACAAGCTGATTAACTGCTCTATCTCCTATTGCATGCATGGCAATTTGAAGTCCGGAAGATGAAGCTTTATAAATAAAGTCCCGTAAAGCTTGGTCATTAAAATATAATCTCCCCTTATTTCCTTCCTGTCCTGTTGGCAGACATGTATTATTTTCATAATCTTCAAAGAAAGCCGCAGTCTCTGAGCCAACAGAGCCATCAATAAGTAAACAGCCACCAATTCTTGGAAGTCCAAGTTTTTTAACCTTCTCCATATTTAGAGTTTGAATAAAAGGAATAACTGTGACTTGTAATTTATCTCTTATTTCAAGAAAAGCCTCATATTCACGGAAATTTGAGAAAAAGCCATTTAAAGTTGTCACACCATTCTGAATTGCAATTTCTGATGCCTTGATATATGTGGAAATCATTTCCTCCTTTGGAATTAGTTTTTTCATCCTTTTTTGTGCTTTTTCAAAATCCTTTCCTCTTAGTATGCCTGTTTTAGATTTAATTCTTAATAATTTCAGAGCTCCTGTATTAAAGACACCTGAGTGAAAATCTTCCCTTATAACACATATTGGAATTTTCAAACTTAGCTTATTAAGTTCCTCTTTTTCAGGATACCTTTTTTCTTTAAGTTTATATGGGGCAAAATTGGTCGCTATTATGACTCCTTGACCCCTTTCCGCCTCAGGCGGATTGACTCCTTTTTCAAAGATAATAGAAAGTATATCAGATATTGACAAAGCATTGGAGAGGTTCATTTCTTGGGTTCCAAGACCTGTTTCAAGAAAGTGAACATGACAATCAATAAACCCTGGCAAAAGGAAGTTCCCATTTAGGTCCAAGAATTTATCTCCTCTAAATTCGTGAGCATATCCAATCTTCTTAATCTTTCCATTCTCTATAAACAAAGCATCCCTTTTGTCATTTTTGCCAAAGGTGGAGCCGTCTCCAGCGTGAAAAATATGTGCATTGATTATTATCATTAATTTAAAGATACCACTACTTCTCCCAAATTGCAAGAAAATTTACATTTAAAAGTATATCCACGAACTAATGTAGAATTTTTGGAGTGCTTAAAAACTTGACAAAATCACTTTTAGCCAATAAACTACAAATAGAGATATATTTGCAATGCAGATATAGAGAAAGGAAGTAAGAACTATGCAAAAAATGATTGCTATTTGTGGACTTGTTTGTACTGACTGCCCTGCTTTTATTGCAACGCAAGAAAACGATGATGAAAAGAGAAAGAAAGTTGCCGAAATGTGGTCAAAGGCATTTAATACTGACTTGAAGCCAGAGAACATTAATTGTGACGGTTGTTTGATTGAGAAGGGGAAACTTTTTGGTCACTGTAAAGTTTGTGAAATAAGAAAGTGTGGGCTGGAAAAGAATGTCAAAAACTGTGCTTGTTGCGATGAGTATTCTTGCGAGAAACTTAATAATCTTTTGAAGTATATGCCTGAAGCAAAAACGACCCTTGAAGAAATAAGAAGAAGTCTTTAGATACGAAATATATCAAACTTTGTTTGTACCGCAGAAATTATATAATACGAGTTAATGTACAATTACTGATTTTTACCAACCTTCTATGATTCCTCTTAGAATATCGGCTGAGGTCTTAGTGCATAGGTTTTCTATTCCGTCTTCTTCTGTCACTTCAGAAGAGTATAAAATCCATTCATTAAGTTCTTTCTCAAATATAGTTTTCCTTTCCTTATCTTTATAAGTGAGCTTTATAACGAGCTCAATCTTATAATCCTTAACTTCTGCATTTTCATTGTAAGAAAAGGGCGCTCTCTTATAACTTATTATCTTCCCCAAAAGGATAGAATCTGCAGATTTGCGTTCCAATACTTTTAATCTATTGTCCTGGATAAAAGCATCTATTACAAAGCGAGTTAAAATTTCTTCAATCCCATATTTAATTGTTTGATTCTCAAATACGGGGATAGCTATAGATTTTATATCGCTTTTTGTAAAGCCAGAAAAATTATAAGTGCACCCCAGAGCACAAGAGCACAAGAGCACAGGGGCACAAATTTTTCGCAATAGTACCATAATTAATTATGCACTTTTCCAGATTCTATTTACCTGTTTTACTATCATGTAAAGAAAAATTAAAGAAACAGGTAGATTTAGCAACATTAAAGCTTTTGTGCCAACAATAGAAGCGAAAGGCAAAACTACAATTACCGTAAGCAGTATCCACATAATCCCCTTATCCAAAGGAGTTATTTTTCTTTTGGTCTGACAGACTTCAATTAGCTTTACAAATGGAACCCAAAATGCAACAGTTACCAACATGGAAATAAAATTACTAATTATCTTCCAAGTATAAAAATCTGATAGAGCATCTGAATAATATAGAGTCTCTAAGGAATTCTTAAGCCCCACACCAAAACCAATAATAGCTAATGTTCCTGTAATCACAAGGTATACAATTAAGAGCACTCTAACTTTTTTTGGAGCTATCTCTTGATAAGTAAATGTGAAGGCACTTTCCATTTCAATTAGTGTTTTGAAAAGATAGACCCAGAAGTATATCCCCAGAGTTATAATAGATAAGCCAATTACTTTTCCAAACGACCTAATATTTCGCTCTAACTCCATTATTAGAAATAATTCATGAATTGTCCTTGCTGTATTTTTTTGCAAACTCAAGTTCCTCTTTTTTAGTGCGAACCATACCATCAAGTTTGGCATATAAAGTAGCAGAAAGGAGCTCCTTATATAAGGGACCCTCTTTTATCCCTAATTTTATCAAATCTTTTCCATTAATTTTTAATTTAACTTTCTTATACACTTGTAAAAATTTTATAATTCTTGATTTCACTTGAGAGACAACTAACATTATGAATAAGAGTTCTTCATCACCAGCTTCTTTAAGGAGGTTGTATATCTCACTTGGCTTTTTGGCATTTTTTAGGGGGTGCAAATTTTTTAAGATTGTATTTGTATGTTTTATTTTTTGAAGCTCTTTATTGGTAAAAGAAAGAAATGGAGATGGATTTTCAAGGTCAAGAATTCCAAGTAAATAGACAAACCATTTATTTGCCAAAGAGGGGTAAGTGGTTGCTTCTAATTTCTTAAATAGCCCAGGTTCAGGAAGCTTGAGTTTAAGAATTTTGAGGAGTCCAAATTTGTCTGAAAGTCTTATTATTCTTTCTCTCTTTTGTTCTTCAAGGATTAAAATAGTTTCCCTTCGTATCCTTTTAGGAGAAAGCTTTTCTACAAGTCCAGCTTTTATAGCTTTTTTAGCTAAAATATCAGTCTCAGATTCAAGTCTAAAGTCAAACTTGCCAGCAAATCTTAAAGCCCTGAATATTCTTGTTGGGTCATCAATGAAACTTTTAGGATGAAGTACTCTTATTAACCCATTTTTTAAATCACTCATTCCACCAAATGGGTCTATAATATTTGATTTTTGATTTTTAATTTTTGACATTTCTATTGCCATTGCATTTATTGTAAAGTCTCTTCGTTTAAGGTCTTCAAGGAGAGTAGTTTTTTCTACTTCGGGCAGTTTTGCTGGGCGAGCATATTTTTCTTTCCTGCAGCTTGCAATATCAATTGTTGCATTTGGAAGGATTAAAGAACAAGTGCCAAAATCCAGATGTGTATTTAATTTTCCCCCCATTTCCTTTTGAAGCAATTTTCCAAAAGCAATGCCATCTCCTTCAACTGTGATATCTATGTTTTTGTCAACTAATGAATTACCTAACAAATAATCACGCACTGGCCCACCCACTGTATAGACTTTAACATTATGAGAAGTGGTAATGCCTTCAATCTTTTTTAATATTTCCATCTATACAAACTTAATCCATAAGCTCAAATTTGTCAAGTAATTCCTTATTTCAATAATGGGCTTTGCCCCTATGTTCAGTCCTGCCAAAATAAACACCAGATGAAAAGTTTTTAACACCATACTTGAAAAATAATTGGTGATATTTGGTATCAAAATCTATGGCTAATGTATTATTTGAGATTATCGGGGATAATCTAAACTTTATGACTTTTTATAACTTTTAGGTTCTATTTCTGTTTTCTGAGTTTTTTTTCCTTTTTCAAATCAGTCTCTGATTTCTTTTTTGCCCCGAGTTTCCAGTAAGCATGAGCTCTTCCGCTGTAAGCATCCACATTGGTAGAATCAAGTTCAATGATGTTCGTATAAATATCAACTGCTTTATCATACTTCTTAAGCTCAAGATAAGCACCTCCTAAATGAAAAAGAGCTTCCACATCATCTGGTTTTAATTCAACTGCTTTGCTAAGGACTTCTACAGCTTTTTCGTGTTCTTTTTCTTTTATCAAAACGGCACCCAGATTAAAGTAAGCATCTTCTAATGTAGAATCAGCCTTAATTGTGAGTTCAAAAGATTTTTTGGCATTTGAATAATCTTTCTTATTATAATAACAGACACCAAGCCGATACAAAAGGTCGGCATCCACTGAGTCCACAGTTAAACCTTGTTTTAAATAACCTATAGCTTCATCATATTTTTTATCCTTCATATAATGAATTCCTAAATTCCTATATACTTCTATGTTCTCAGGTCCAAGTTCAAGTGCCTTTTTATAATATAAAACCATAGTATCTTCTTGCCCGAGATTTGAGTAAACCCAAGCAAGGTTTACATATGTAATAGCAGAATCAGGTTCAAACTCAATTGCTCCTTTAAATCTTTCACATGCCAATTCCCACTTTTCATCACGCTGATGGTAAAGCCCTGCATTATAGTATACTGACCATAAAAAGTATTTCTCCTTTTCCAACTCTTCCTTTTCTGGGGTTATTTCAACTACTTTAGCAAAGCATTTACAAGCTTCCTCGTACTCTTTTTCATAAGTATAAACTGTCCCAAGCCACCACAAGGCATCAGGGTCATTTGGATATTCCTGAAGCTGGAGCTTAAATTGCTCTTCGGCTTTCTTATACTCTTGTTGTTGCACATATACTTTACCAGCCGTCATATATTTACTTACGCAGCCAGTAAGTAATATGAGCCCGAAGCTCATCAGCCCCAAGCCAAAAACTCCCTTACCCCAAAAACACTTCTTCATTTCACACCTCCTTTTCCAATGTTCTTTCCTTAACGCAGTCAGGGATTAGAACATTGAGAATCCCGCACATAATTATGTGCGGGATGGTTTCTGTATTCTGTTCCATCTGTATCATCTGTGGTTTTTTGTGCCAGAGGCACATCCCGATTTACATCGGGAAAAGAAATCCAATGTTTTCATCAATGTAGTCTTTAATTTATGTCTTGGAACAACGATATCAAGTAATCCATGTTCAAGTAAAAATTCTGACTTCTGAAATCCTTCAGGTAGTTCCTGTTTTATTGTTTGTTCAATTACTCTTGGTCCTGCAAACCCAATTAATGCTTTTGGTTCAGCCATTACTATATCACCTAACGAGGCATAAGATGCCATCACTCCAGCAGTTGTTGGATTTGTAAGTATGCTTATGTAAGGTATATGGGCATTAGAAAGTTCAGCAAGCGCACTGGCTGTTTTTGCCATCTGCATAAGAGACAAGATGCCCTCTTGCATTCTTGCCCCACCAGAGGCACCTACGATTATAAGAGGTATTTTTTTACTCAGGGCTAACTTAATTAATCGCTTCACTTTCTCTCCCACGACAGAGCCCAGTGAGCCACCTACAAACCTGAAATCCATTACTCCAAGGGCTACACGATGGCTACCGATTTTAGCTTCTCCTACAACAATTGCTTCTTTTAAGCCTGTCTTTTCAAAATCAGCAGTTAATTTCTCAGAATAACCTTTAAATTCTAATGGATTAGTTGTTTCTATTGAGTTTTCCTTTTCAACAAAGCTATCAGTCAATATCTCAATGTATTTCTTGGCAGGCATTTTAAAATGATACCCACATTTTTCACACACCCAGAAATTTTTTTCAAGTTCCTTCCGATAAAGGATTTCACCGCACTCCTTGCATTTTAACCAAAGTCCGTCAGGAACTTCACGCCTTGGAGTGGGTTTTAAGCCACGTTTTTTCTTAAACCACATATTTTTATTTTACAAAAGAAATATACTCTTGTCAAGAAAATTATTGACAAAATTGGAACACTATGATATATCTTTGGCAAGGAGGAAAAATGAAGATTGCAATTGGTAGTGACCACAGGGGAGTGGAGCTTAAGAGTAAATTGAATAAATTTTTGACCTCCAAAAAGATAGAGGTTAAAGACTTTGGAACAAAGGGTAAAAAGTCCTGCGATTATCCAGACTTTGGTTTTAAGGTCGCAGAAGAGGTAGCAAAAGGGAATTTTGATTTTGGACTTCTTATATGCAATACAGGGCTCGGTATGTCAATTACAGCTAATAAAGTAAAAGGAGTAAGGGCAGCTCTATGTATAAATGAAAAACTTGCCGAATATGCCAGAAGACATAATGATGCTAATATTCTTGTTTTAAGTGCTGAGTTTGTGAATGAAGAATTAGGTAAAAAGATTATTGAAACCTGGCTAAAAGCTAATTTTGAAGGCAATAGACACAAACGCAGAGTAGATAAAATAACATCTTACGAGTCCAAATTTGTAGAAAGAGAGCCCTGGGAACTCGAGCTTAAGCGACTGAAGCAAGAAGCCAGAAAATGGCAATCAAGAGCATGGAGAAGATAAGGGAAGAATACAGATATCAAAAATAGCCACAGATTACACAGATTTATCCGTTGGCTAACGGATAGACGCTGATTTACACAGACCTTTGGTTAAATGGTGAATGGTAATTGGTTAAATAATGTAGTAGCAGAGTTTACTCTGCCCGTTTTGGAGTGCAAAAACGGTGTTTTTGCATGCCCGCCTTGACTCGCCCGCATTGGCTCGGCGAGACAGGCAACGACACAGTCGTTGTACTTCATATTAAGTCCCAATAAATCAGGATGCCTATAAAACGCAGATTTAATACAAGCAAAGTTCGCTATACTCATCCATCTGAGATTGAGCTATTACTCAAACTTACTGGTTTTAAAGTCATTGATAGATTTGGCGATTCTGATAGGCGCCCATTTGACTCAAAAAGCGAGTGGGTATTATACCTGACACGCAAGTTAAAATAAAACCACAAATTGCACGGGTTAACTAATCTGTGTAATCCTTGAAAATCGGTGCAATCTGTGTTACTGAAATCAGTGGCTTTTGCTTCTAATCACTGTAATATCATAGCTACTGGAGTTTACACAATAGATTTTATCATCGTTTATATTCCACACGAGAGCACGAGGGCGACTACCAACTGGAATAGCAGTAATCACTGAATTTGTGGCTCCATCAATTACTGTAACATTATTACTCCCATAATTTGCACAGTAAATCTTGTCATCCGTTGAGTTCCAGAGAAGAGTCCGAGGACGGCTCCCAACACGAATAGTCGTGATTACAGAGTTTGTAAATCCATTAATCACTGTAACATCATTGCTTCCATAATTTGCACAGTAAATTTTATTATCTGTTAAGTTCCATGCAAGAGCTCGAGGATGGTCACCGACAGGAACAGTAGCAATCACTTTGTTTCTAACGCCATCAATTACTGTAACATTATTACTCCCATAATTTACGCAATAAACCTTGTTATTTTCTGAATTCCAAACCAAGGCACAAGGATACTCTCCAACATGAACAGTAGCAATTATTCTATTTGTAGCTCCACTGATTACCGTAACATTATTACTCCCACAATTAGCACAATAAATTTTATCATTTTTTAAGTTCTGTGTTAAAGCATAAGGCTCGTCACCAGTGGAAATAGTAGCAATTACTTTATTTGTAGCTCCATCAATTACTGTAATATTATCGCTTCCTCTATTAGCACAGTAAACTTTGTTGTTCCAAGTATTCCATGTCAAAGCATAAGGACGATTACCAACACGAACAGTAGCGATTACTAAGTTTATAGCGCTGTTGATTATTGTGACATTATTACTTCCCCGATTAGCACAGTAAATTTTATTATCCCATGAGTTCCAAACTAAAGCTAAAGGTTTATTTCCAACAGCGATACGGCCATTCACTGCATCTTTGTTCTCACTAATGATAGTAATATTATCACTTCCGTAATTAGCACAATAAATCTTTTTACCCGTCAAGTGTCGAATCAAAGCACTTGGTTGTTTTCCAACACGGATAGTAGCAACTACTGAGTCGGTAGTGCTTGCTGCTTTCAGCTGGGTAATGCTAATGTTCAAAATGCCAATAATAACTCCCAGTATCCACAATTGTTGCTTATTCATAAACTTTTTCTTCTACCTTAAAGTTTTTCTCTTGCTTCATTAATCTTATCAGCAAAAGTCTTTACGCAAGAAAACTCTGATTTCCCTATATTTCTGTACTTTGTGCCAAACAAGTCTCCGACAAGTTTCTTATGTCTATGCTCAAGAGTCTTAAAACTCGCATACGCCACAGGGGGATACGGTAATAATTTCATAATTTCTTTAATCTCTTTTTCATTCTTATGAGAAGACACTGTAAAAAGTGCTGCCTTACATTTTGCCAATTTATTTTTAAACTTAGCTAAAAACTCTTTTGTCTCCGAGCTAACACGGTGATGATTGTAAACAGGCGTTCCTATAATCACTAAATCCCCCTCTATGTCTCTTACTTCATTCATTTTTACTGGCACAATCTCAATTAGTTTTCCTAATACATCAGCATATTTTTTTGTGTTTCCCTTTCTGCTTACATAAACTAACATCATATCCGCGAATTTAGGTATTTAGGCATTCCTGCCTGCCGTCAGGTAGGTAGGTATTTTTGTTATAGGTACATCCCCCCATAGTCTTTCAAGTCCATAATAATCGCGTGTCTCTTTTAAAAAAATATGTACTACTACATCCATATAATCTAATAAAATCCAATGTGCATACGAATAGCCCTCAGTATGCCATGGTCTACCAAATTTTTCTTTAACCCTATTTGCAAGTGCTCTTGAATGAATTTCTGAAGATGCTGTGCAAATTACAAAATAACGAGTCATATCCGTTACTTTCCAAAGACTCATTATCACAATATCCTCACCCTTCTTCTCATGAAGGAATCTACCTACCTGCCTTGCTCGCCTCGCTGGAGCTTCGGCGAAGCGGGTCGTCAGGCAAGTTGACTTTGCCAATTTACTCTGTGTAATTCCGTGTCTATCTCCCTGCCCGCCGTTACACTCTGGCAGGCGGGCGTGTTTATCCGTGTTTTTTGGACTCACCTACGCTCTAAAATTGAAGCTTGTCTCCTTTCCTTAAAGTCACTCCCAAGAACTAAACTTATTTCTAAAAGTTGTAATGGATGAGGCTCAAAGCTTGTTCTTCCTTGTCGTAATACCCTTCTTACTAATCTTGCATTCCTTAAATCCCTATCTGCCCTATCAAGTATTACTGTTGCTTCAATCTTCTCATTTGCACTTCCTACATCCACCACATCAAATCCCTTTTCACGCAAAAAGTCAGCCGTCCGCTCTGCAAGCCCAGATATGGAAGTCCCATTTAAAACCTCCACCCTTATTTGACTTAATAGTTTCTTATTTATTTTAGTTCGGCTTCTTATGAAGTTCTCGCCAGTTGAAATTAAATAAATGATGGAAAAAATACCCGCCAATAGCAAAACGAATGCCCCAATCTTTGCTTTTTTGTTAGGTTGGTTAGAGTTGTGCATTTTCAATAGATGAATCCTCCCCAATTATTGTTCCCGGGGATATCTTTGAATTCCTAATCCTTGTTCCCGCACCAATTTCACAGTTCTTGCCTATTTTGGTATTTCCAAGAATATGGGCACGTGGGTGAATTAAAGTGTCTTTCCCTATTTGGACATCAAAGTCTATGTGTGTTGTTTCGGGTTCTTCAACAGTTACTCCTTCTAACTGAAAGTTTTCAATTATTCTATCTTGAAGAATATTTTCTACCTCAGTTAGTGTCCTTCTCGTATTTATGCCCAGCACTTCATGATAATCAGGAGTCTTATAGGCACTTACAGGCAATCCCTTTTTACGCAGTATTTCTATAGTATCTGTAAGATAATATTCTTTTTGAGCATTTACTGGCTTAATTTCTTGGAGCGCCTCAAATAAAGGTGTTTTTTCAAAAACATAAATACCTGAATTTATTTCAGAGATTTCCTTTTCTTCTGGAGAAGCATCTTGGTCTTCTACAATTTTAATTAGCTTATTCCCTCTTCTTATAATTCTGCCATAAAGACTTGGGTCTGGCACAATTGCAGTAAGCACAGTAGCTGATGCTTTAATTTTATAATGGAATTTAATAAGTTCTCTCAAAGTTGATGATTTAAGTAATGGCACATCACCACAAAGAATAAGTAGGGGCGTATTGCCCGCCTTGGCTCGGCGAGACAGGCGATATGCCTCTACATCTTTAAACATAGATTCAGTTTTAAGGACAGCATCTCCTGTTCCTAACGGTGGGTCTTGAACAACAAATTGTAGGGGCGTATTGCAATATGCTCCTATAAAATATTTCTTATCTATTTTCTTTCCAACCACGAGGACAATTTTTTCTGGCTTCAAACGCTTAGCAGTATCAACTACATAAAATAGCATAGGTCTACCGCACATATTATGCATAACCTTTGGAGTTTTTGACTTCATCCTCTTCCCAACCCCAGCCGCCAAGATAACAACCGAAAAAGACTTCATAATGCCTCTTGTATTTTTTGCCAGATTTTGAGAGTTGACTTTTTAGTAACCCAATTGGTAATATATTTTATATCAAGATTTTCTTTCTGAATTCTATATATCCCGAGGGCATCCAGATAATGCTTATCAATATCAGAGTTTTTATACCAGTCTAACTTTCTAATAATTACATCCTCTGCTTTTGGTAGCCACATTTCAGTTCCAATAGCCTTGACTTTAACACGCTGTCCAAATTCTTTACAAGTAAATTCATCGTTTCCCAATATCCAAAAGTCCACTTTAAGACCAATTTCTTTATGAATAATATTGAACATACTTCTTTCGTGCAGAGCAATTTGGATTGATTCATTATCAATAAAGAAATCTTTCTCAAAAAATTCAACAAGTGTGGAAGCATCATTTTCAGTGATTTCTAATACTAAGTCTATGTCATGGGTTGTGCGAGGTTCACCATAATAATTTACTGCCAAAGCACCTGTGAGCATATAGGAAATATTGGATTGGTTTAGCTTTTCAATTACATCTAATACGACTTGCCCAAAGTTCATTTTGGAAGTCTTTCTTTTATCTTTTGTTTAAGTTCATTTTCAGAAATCCCAGGCTCTTGGTTTCTGATAGATGACTCCACGATTTTCAGAGCAAAGTCATACATCTCAAACCCTATCTTCATCCTTTTTTCGCCACTCATATTTTTAAGTATTTCGTAATATTTCTTATTCCCTTTCTTAACTTTCATATTTTAAAAATCAGCCACAGAAAGACACAGAATTTCACAATGCAGTTATGCCGTGTTGCGGTTAACAGCAAAACTGCAGAACAGCAAAACAGCAGCACAATCTCTTTTAATCTGCGATTATCTGCGGTTAAATTTAGCATACTTTACCCAAATTGCAAGGAAAAAATTAAGCCACTGATTACACAGATTATTCTCAATCTCCAAAAAATCAAGCCCCTCCTGAATTCCATATCATACAACATTTAAGCATTTACAAAACCACACAATAATTGAGCGAAACGAAATGAAGTCGTAAATGCTTTGTTAAACGATGGATGACTTGTTTTCTTTTATCCTTCGTTTTTTCAATAAACTTTCTATTTCTTTATTTGCATCTATTATCTTATCGTCAATTTCATCTTGACTAATCAATGTAAAATTTGTGTTATTTTGTAAAATATGTTTTAAATATATTTTTAGCCCAAAATGATGCCTAAAACCTGAATCGAAATATGATTCTCTCGCTAATGTTAACCCCCAAAAATCAAGTGATAGAGGTCTTATTCCCTCTTTTTTTAAATTAATTTCTCCATTATTAATGGCAAGAAGTACATTATTGAAAAGAGGTTCAATAATAAGTTCTATTTTTTGTGTCTTTCTGTATTCTTTGCTATTAACTATCTCGCTATACTCAAGGCATCTTTGATTAAAAAGCTTTTTAAGGAAAAGCTTAAATTCTTTCATGTCTGTTTGCTTAATAAAGTTATCTATTAAATAAATTATCAAACTTTCTCTGATTTTTCTATCTTGTTTGAAAAGATTCATGGCAAAATCTACTTCAAAAAGCAAAAATACTACTATTTCCAGAAAACCAAGATCCCATACTTCTGGTTTATTTTCATTTTTGAAAATCTTTTTTGCAGCCTTTTCTATCGGATCTAATATGTTTGCAGCAGCTGTTGTTACTATATTGTAAATTAAATCGAATTTGTCATCCTTATCAATATTCATTTTATTTCTCTAACAAAAATAAGTCATATTTGCATTTAGTTCCGTATCTGCGAATTTATTTAGACACAGATTTATGCAGATGAAATTTGTTCGTGTTTGACTTTAAATCTGTGCAATCTGTGGCTCATTTTTTTATTCTGTTTTTCTCGTCTACAAAGACAAATTTCGGCTTGTGAAACTGAGCATCTTTGGTATCCATTAAGCCATAAGATATGACAAGTAATTTATCTCCTATATCTCCAAGCCTTGCTGCTCCTCCGAGTAATCGGCATTCGCCTGGCTTGCCTTTTATCACATAAGTATTAAATCTTGCCCCTGTATTTATATTAACAACAAGCACAATCTCGCCTGGCAAAATATCTGAAGCTTCAAGAACTTCAGGCGGCATCTCAATTGAGCCTCCATATTCAATAGACTTACCAGTTACCCAAAGTCCATAGACCTTGGATTTACACATTATTCTTTGCATATCACCTCCACTATAGTAAATGCCTAAATTCCTAAACACCTAAATTCTTTTTAGGTATTTTTAATTTCCTCTAATAATGTAGCAACTATTTTATTTTCTGCAACCTTTTTTATTATTTTGCCTTTTCTAAATATAATTCCTTTCCCTTTACCTCCTGTTACGCCAAAATCCGCATCCCTTGCTTCACCGGGACCATTTACTATGCAACCCATTACAGCAATCCGTAGGGGCGTATTGCAATACGCCCCTACAGAATTCAATCCTTTTTCTACTTCGTTAGCAAGTTTTTCAACATTAATCTCACATCTTCCACAAGTTGGACAGGCTATGATTTGGGGCTCTTTTTTCTTAAAACCCAACGATTTTAAAATTTCGTGACCCAATTTTACTTCATCTCTTGATGACCCTGTAAGAGACACTCTGAGTGTATCACCGATTCCTTCAGAAAGCAAAGTTCCAATCCCAATTGATGAGCGAACCATTCCCTGAATTCCTGAGCCTGTGGCTGTGACACCAATATGAAGTGGGTAATTAAGCTCTCTTGAAATTTTACGGTAAGTCTCTATAGTAGTATTAGTATCAGATGATTTGGCTGATAAAACAAGAGAGTCAAAGCCGAAATCTTCAATAATCTTGACCCATTTTTTGATGCTTTCAAAAAGAGCATCTGAGGTTGAACTCCCATATTTTGAGAGTATATCCTTTTCAAGAGAACCAGAGTTTACACCAATTCTTATAGGAATATTATAATCCTTAGCATATTTTACAACTTCTCGCACCTTTTCTTTACTTCCTATATTACCAGGATTCATTCTTACTTTGTCCGCACCTTGTTTTATTGACTCAATTGCTAACTTATAATTGAAGTGTATATCTGCAATAAGAGGTATATGAGTTTCCTTTTTAATTTTTTTAATCTTTTTTACAGATTCAAAATCAGGGATTGCCACTCTTATAAGCTCACATCCAAGAGATTCAAGTTCTTTAATTTCTTTAATGATTTCTAATAAATTTTTAGATTTAGTCATTGACTGGACTGAAACTATTGCTCCACCACCAATTTTTACATTTCCGACCTTAACTTGTTTAGTAAGTTTTCTTTTAATCATTTTCTAATTATACTATCACAGGGATTGGAAAAGTCAAGAAAAAGATGAAACCACACAGACCACAGAGTTCACAGACCCGTCCCGCACATAATTATGTGCTGGGGAATTTCACACCATTTTATTGTGAAGCTTGGGAACACGCTATTAGGTGAAGCAGATTTTTAAAATACTATTCTTTATCTCACTTGAATCTTGTTAAATACCGTTTCTAACTTTCAAATCAATGTAATAACAATTGCAGCAATTATTGCACACCAAAGGATTATATTAGCAATAATTATACTTCTTTTATTTTCTGCCCTCCATCCGATTATGCCAAATGAAAAAAAGATTCCAATAAGTATATACTGAACCACAGACCTGGCATTTGGTGAAATGGGAGTAATGCTTAATACCAATATTATCACACCAACGATTATACCAAGCAACAGAGGAGCAAATTTACTTTTCCTTTGTCCCATATTAAACCTCCCTTTAATTTATTATATCATTTTGCCTAACCTTTTCTGTATTTGTGAAGTGCCACCTTGTTGCAGATACCTCTAATTTTATCAGGGCAACCCGTAAACTTGCTGTTAGGCGAAGTGCTATCATTCGTTAAACACTTCATTGACTTCTACCAATCTAACTCTTGAATTATTTTTTAAGTGTTTCTTTAACCAATATACATGCTCTACGCCAACTGTTACCAGTATTCTTTTACCTTCATACTCTTCAGCAGTCTCAAGTATCGTATTCAGAAAATGAGTATTCCATTCCTCCCAACACTGTTTTTCTATCGGACCAAAAAGAGAGTTTTGAAATGCGTGTTTCAACTCAAAGAGAGTATTTGTTAAAGATGAATTTACATCAGTAGGAGAACCCCAATAAGTAAACAAATAGTCATAAAGTATTTCGGTATATTGGTTGAAGATTTCTATTTTCTTTGGTTCTTCGGATTCAGTCTTTTTAAGCATTTGCTCATGCATATTTACTATCCTTGAATATTTCGGTTCGTTAGGCTCCATAGGAACAAGATTATAGCCCTTTTTCTCACTAAGCGGTATAATACATTTAGAATATTCGCTCTTTGCTGTCCAGTCCTCTTTGCATCTTAAGTCCGCCGCTGTTAACTCAACACAAATTACATCTGGATTTGCTTTTTCAATGATTGTCCTTAAATGACTAAGGGAATAAAACTTAGATTTCAGATGAAATTGATGTAAAGTAGCAAGTGTTACAATTGTTGTCTTCACACAATCAATCCCTTTTTAAATATTTTGCCTATCTACATTTTTAAAAACTTCAAAGAACTTTTCAGGAGAATGTTTTATTAGTTCAATGAGTTTTTCCCTACCATAGTTCTGCTCTATCTTCAATCCCATATAACACCCAACAACATAAAACAGCCTATCACCTGAACACTGTCCAAGGACTTCTGCCAACAATTTGTTAGTTACAAAATCACTAATATTTCTACCTAATATTTGTATTAGACTCATGAATTGCTTCACTTTTTTTGTGAGCAAAAGACTATTAATTAGGATAGAATAATCATAGTCTGATAGTGCATTTAAGTCAATCCGTTTTTGATAGGTCACTAAGGTAGCTAACCCTTCATTCATTGTAAAACTCATAACCAATTTCCTTAAATCTTCTTTGGTCTTTACTATTGAAATATCAGGCACTTGTTGATAATGGGCAAAACCAATATGAAATAACTCATGTGGAAGATATAAGAATATTTCTTGTGGAGCACTACGAAATTGTTCCCAATCAATATTAATAGCTACTTCATCATTTAATGCTATCCCATTATAACCGCCAATGATAAAATACACTGTTACCTCTGGTTTATAATCCCTTGGGAGATAAAACAAAGCAAGTGGTATAAACTCTTCTTTTATCTTTTGTTCGTTGTTTTTGAGATAATTGACCATCTCTTTTAGTATAGATAACCGCTCATTTATATTTGAAAAACCAAAAGCAGTAGACTTTCCCTTTAACGATAATACCAACATATCCTTATTAAGTGCGGTTGAAGAAAAACGCTTGCTATGCTCAAATACAAGCTTATAAGCTGGATGATTTACAATTTCGTTTATTTTGTTATTGTTACGTTTTAGAAAGTAGTCTATAACCAATTCAACTGCCGAAAAATCATAATTTATTTGTCCACAGGCACTATTGTCCGAAATTTGTATTTTCATTATAGATAGTGCTCTTTTATAAAATCTAAAAAGTTAGGCGAATCAGCCGTTTTGATTAAGTCATTGAGAGGAATAGAAATAGCCAGAGACCTAACCATTGACGCATAAATTGGATAAGATAATAGTTCATTTTGGTCTTCCCGAGCATATCTCTCTATCTCATTGATTGTCATTTTTCTATTAGAAACCGAGATAAATTGATTGGCACAAAGCATTGCCAATCCCTCAAAAAACCATCTTGGTCCCATTCCATCCTCTGTTCCTTTCAAATGTATTGCCGTCAAAGCATGCGCTTTGTGAGCGAGTTCATGAATGATAAGTTTCTTATAGCAATCTGTATTCCATTGATAGTCTGGATAAAGGGTTTTGTAAATTGCTTCGTACTTTTTAATAGAAAGTATATAAAGTGTCTTATTATGCACGGTTCCACAAAAGGTCTTAATAATTTGATTCAGAGGAATACCGAAAACCTCGGCCATCTTATTCCTAAGAAAATCGTTGTCATTAAAAACTGCAGCATTAGTAATTATCTCATCAAGGGTAACTGCGAACCCTATATTTTTAAACCAAGATATAACATAGTTTAAAGAAGAGCCAATGAGATTATGATAATAAGCACGTTTGTCTTCAATCTCAGAGGGTAAAGATAAGTTCAATTTCACCATAGTATCTCCCCTTTATGAGTAAACAAATTCCGACTGGATAAACTCCATGAATCGTACACACCATGTTATCTGCTGTGCTGTATTATACATCTGAATTTTTTCTTTTAGAAAAATACATTACTTCCGGGGACTGCTTATATCCTAATCTTTCAAAAGCTTGCATAGATTTCGTATTCCAGTCTTCAATCAAACAAGCTACTATTTCAATTCCAAGTTCAGAAAGACGAGCTTCTACTTCAGCCACGAGCTTTCTCGCAATGCCTTGTTTCTGAAATTCAGGAGCTACTGCAAGTCTATTTATCCAGCCTTTTCGACCATCATGCGTGCCTAAAATAGAGCCTACTAATTTGCCATTTGCCTCAGCGACCAAAAAAATAGCATTTCCCCAATTGAGCTCCTGTTTAATCTTATCTCGTCTATCTCGGCCTTTTGGTTTATATGGAAGCTGTGCATTATCCCATAGTGTTATAAGTGTATCATAATCTTCTATACAGAAATTCCTTATTACTATATTTGACAAATTCTTATTAAATACTTTCATTTTCTCTGACCAATACAATATTATAGGAACTTAAAAAGCCAAGAAAAAACAACCACGAAATTCACGAATTACTCAAATAATAACCACACCTGCCTTGACTGGTGAGGCAGGTGGATTTTTAAAATGCAAATTTCATTTCACATTATCCTTACAAAGAACTGCAAACATGCTGTTAGATACCATTACTTCATATATTTAGTGGTTTTTATAAAAATTGGAAATAACCTGAAAAGATTTTTTAGGCTCTATATGCCCATCAGCATATACCCTCACAACATTACAACTGCCTATATCTAAATCTTTTTTAGGGTTTTTTGAATATGTATAAAGTGGTTCTGTAAAAGTATACACAAATGTTGCTAATATTCCCTCCTTCTCAAATAATTCTAAATCGTACTTCATATAATCTGCTTGTTCCTTTTCACTTCTTTTAAAACCGTCTTTAATTTCAAAGTTTTTCCAATCAACAGGATCACATCTCCCGGGCCCTTTATCAAACACACCCGCATAGGATTCAGAACCAAATTCAGTTATTGCTATTGGTTTGCCGGATTCTTTTAATTTCCTGAATTCTCTAACTAATTTTTCTTTCTCTGATTTTGGTAAATATCTATTTAGGCTAATAATATCGAAAAAGTCCCAATTAATTTGCTCCCACTCACCTGCACCATAGGTTATCTCTCCCTTAAAAGAATTTTTGGTATAAGTAACAAGCTTTTCTAAAAATTGATTTAATAACTCATTTGAATTTCTAAGCCGTTCTTTTAATAGAGCAAAAGAGCCATCCTTGCAGTGCCATAAATATTGCACCCTCTTTTGGGCTGTTTCTCCAAATAATAATCCTGTCATATCCAAAGTCAGTTCGTTTCCAACAACAAAAACTAATTCTGAATTTAATTTTCTCAGTCCCTCAGCTTCTTTAGCACATTCTCCTGTTAATTTTAATGTTTCTTCCTCTGTTCTATCAACAAATCTTGGAGAAATCCAAACTTCCAGATTATTATCAATTGCAATTTTTGAACACGACATCAATCTGTTAATCCTATCCCCATAGATACGAACCGCGTTGCAATTCAATTCGTTTTTAATAATCTTAATTTCTTTTTGCATTGTTTTCGTTGTTAATTTATCCCTTGAAAAATAGGTGGGAGTGAACCCTGTTCCAGTATCATAACATATTCCCTTAATTTTCATTTAATCCCCACAATTTCTCTGTGAAGCAATGATGCATAACATCCTGTGTGTTTGTGAAGTCCGCGAATATGCTGTTAGATGCAGTATTTATCATCCACCAAGCACGACTTTCATTTGAATCCATTCGCTCTTGCTAAACTGAGGCCCTGGAGCTCGAAAAAGATGCGTAATTTCGCATTCTTCATCTAATATAAGCACATATACTCCCACACACGGAGTTCTTATATTAACTCCTTTGAATGCTTCCCTTAACTCCGTTTCACTTTTGTAAGGTCCTGCAAGGCTATTTTGCTTAAATGCCCACAGAACTGTATCCGCTGGAATTTGAGTTTTGCCTGCATAGGAGAGTGGAAAGTAACCCATGCACCAAGCTTCGGGGTCAGAATTAAAATATTCTTCAATGAATTTTAACTCATCTTCTGAAGCGATACCATTATGGTCTCCAACCCCATCTGCTACAATTTCTTTATTAACAGGAATAGTAACTTTATATTGATGATTTAGTTTATTGCAACCCACTAACAAAAATATTATAATTGTCCAAATTAAAATTGTAATTCTCATACTCTTTTTATTTTGGCACCTAAGGTGCTTAATTTAGTTTCAAGGTTTTCGTAGCCTCTATCTATATGGTAGATTCTTGATATTTCTGTTACTCCTTTTGCAGAAAGTCCTGCAAGGACAAGAGCTGCTCCTGCACGAATGTCTGAAGCCATAACTTTTGCGCCTGATAGTTCAGAAACCCCTTTAATTATGGCGCTCCTTTCTTCAAGTTCTATTTGAGCGCCCATTCTTCGGAGCTCTGGAATATGATTAAATCTTTGTTCAAACATTGTTTCTGTCACTATTGAAGTGCCATCTGCGAGAGTAAGTAAGGCTGTTATTTGTGGCTGAAGGTCAGTTGGGAAGCCAGGACAAGGGGCGGTTTTTACAGTGCAGGGTTTTATTATTTTTTTTCTTTTCACTCTTATACCGAGCTTATCTTTTTTGACCTCTACTCCTATTTCACGAAGTTTTGCAATCTCTGAGATTGAGTCTTCCCATCTTACATCTCTCAAGAAAATATCTCCGCCTGTAATTGCGCTTCCAATCATAAATGTCCCAGCTTCATTATAATCCGGGGATATAGTATATTCTTTAGGTTGAAGTTTTTTAACGCCTTCAATTATAATGCTATCGTCTTGAGCCTTAATTTTTGCGCCCATAGAATTTAAGAATTTTATAAGGTCAATAACATGTGGTTCCTTAGCATAGTTTGTGACACGTGTTTCTCCCTTTGCAAATACTGAAGCGAGCAAAATATTTTCAGTTCCAGTAACCGAGCGTTCATTAAGCCATATTTCAGCTCCTTTGAGGTCCTTGGTAGTTGCATTGATATATCCATGTTTTTCTTCAATTTTTACACCCAGAGCCTCAAAGCCCTTTAAATGTCCATCAATTGGTCTTGACCCTATTGCACAGCCGCCAGGTCTTGATACATAAGCTTCGCCAAGTCTACCAATCAAAGCTCCAGCAATGAGAAAAGAAGCTCTCATAGTAGAAACAAGCTCATAAGGAACTTTGGAATTAGTTATTGATTTTGTATTTATAACAAGTGTATGGTTTTCAAATTTCGTAATTGCTCCTGTAGCTTTTAAAATTTTTATCATTGTTTTAACATCACCAAGCATTGGCACATTATGTATTATATGTTCGCCAGGGGCAAGTAAAGTGGCGGCTAAAATAGGAAGAGAAGCATTTTTAGAGCCCGAAAGAGTAACTTCACCTTTAAGTGGACGCCCTCCCTCAATGACAAACTTCTTCATTTTTTAAGTATCTTGCATGCAAAGAGGGCAGCATTCTTAGCTCCAGCTTTACCTATTCCCATTGTAGCAACTGGAACTCCAGATGGAAGCTCAACTATTGAAAGTAACGAATCAATGCCTTTTAGTGGTGAAGTTGGAAGCGGGACTCCTATAACGGGTAAATCAGTGTGCGAAGCTATAAACCCAGGAAGTGCACACGAATACCCACACATTGCAATAACAACTTTTATTCCTCTCTTTTTGAGTGATTTAGCATAATTTCTCGTCTTTTCAGGCTCTCGGTGGCAAGATGTTATTGCAACTTCGTAAGAGAGTTTTGCCTCAGCGAGTACTTTGGTACATTCCTTAAGCCAAGGTTCGTCTGATTTACTTCCTATAACAATACTTATTTCAGTCATAAAAAAATTATAAACTACATATTTAAAGAAGTCAAGAAAAATAACCACAGATTACACAGATTTTCACAAGATGACACTTCTCGCGTAAATCTTGTGGTTTATAATGCCGCTCTTTTCTCAAATTTGTGAGGAAAAATTAGAAAAATATTCTGGTGATTACAGAATCCTCTCCTGGCAAATTACAAACCTGTCCAGTAAAATTACTTCTGACCTTACCTCATCCGATACATTTTCTTAGTTGCTGTATATTTTTCTGCTTGCCCGCCATCCGTTGGGTGGGCTTTGATTCTGTAAAAATAAATACCGCTTGCTACCCTTTCCCCAGAATCATCTATGCCACTCCATTTTATTGCATAATAACCAGCTTTTTGATTACGGTTTATCAGCGTCATAACTTTTTGTCCCAGTATATTGTAAATAGCAATCTCTACTTGTACATCCTCTGGAATCGCATATCTAATTTCAGTTGTTTGCATAAATGGATTTGGACAGTTTTGTGAAAGAGAAAAATCATTAGGTACTTGAGGGCTTTCAGCTTCTACACCTATAGATTTGACAGTTACTATCCACATAACTGAATCTCCCAATACTCCATCACTTACCCTGACTTTCATTGTATCCACTGTCTCTTCTGAACTTGAATAGGAATAAATTCCAGTATAAGTTGTCGTATCAAGAGTCCCATTAATAATCCAGTCATAAGCTAATGTGTCAGTTACATCCACATCATGAGCAAATACATAAAATAAAAGAATTGAATCCACAAAAGTAGAACAGGGCGACTCTGGAGCAGAACTATCAATTACAGGTAGGTCATTGACAGATATAACTGTAATTGTGGCTGAGTCTGTGGTGGTTGCCTTTGAGGTAGCATCATCAACCATAAATATAAGTAGTTCACTGCCGCGCCAGTTTTTTGGAGCAGAGAAGGTTGCCCAATGTGTTACAGGGTCTATGTCTACAATAATAGTATCATTTCCCGAACAGCTCCATATAAGACTATCAAGAGGATTATCCACATCACTAACATAATCATTTAGATAAAGCATTAGTGAATCATCTTCATTAAAACTTGTATCCGGGATAAATACTACTGGTGCATCATTTACAGACTTGACTGTAAGAATCATTGTATCAGAATCACTTAGTCCCCATGGGTCTTCTGCTGTAAAGACAATATTTCGCGAACCACTCCAATCAGGGTCAGCTGTAATTGTAGCAATGTGAGCAGTTAAGTCAATATCTACATAAAGTGGACTATTTTTACTGTATCTTGGCAAACTTAGACCTTTATCTCTACTTGCTGGTAGAGATGCTTTCAGAGACACACCGCTTTTATTCTTAGTTTCATAGATTGAATAATTCCAGTTAAGAGACGAATCTGGGTCATCGCTATCAAATACATAGTTATTAAGGTTTATATAGAGAGTATCATCTTCCGAAAAACTTGTATCAGGCAGACCTGAGACTAATGGTGCATCATTATATTCATACACAGTGCTTACCAGCGTATCATTTGAAGGGTTAGTATCAACCAAAAATGTGCCTGAAGCAAAGAAAGTAATTGTATAACTCTTTCTCGCAAAAGGAACTGTCCATCCTGAAAATGTCACAATAACACTATCTCCACCAGCAAGATTGGAAACAGGTTGTATATCACTGTAGCCTTTAACTCCTGAAGTATCAATTGTGCAAGTGACATCAAAAGCTTGAATTGTGTCTGTTCCCATATTTTTTACATATACCCCGGGCAAGTAGATAGAGTCAACAAAAACAGTATCTGTCGGATTTATGACTGAATCTGGGCTTACATCACCATAGCAAACAACAAGGGCAGAACCTTCATCTGGGATATAATTTTCTCCTATTGTAGTTACCCAGAGTGTCCCAATAGTTGATGACGATATAGAAAGTATTACATTTCCAGAGGCATCTGTCAATCCCCGCTCATAAACCTCATCACCCTTCATAACGCATACCCAGGCACTGTCTATCGGTGTTCCCTTGGGAGTGGTTTCAACATATACTGTGAGGCTACCTGAGCCAATGGAAACAGTAGAGGGATAGCTTACAGCCATTATCTCTGGAATACCTGTCCAGATAATCATTGTAGGGTCTCCAAGCCAGTGAAATTCTTC
Organism: Caldifarciminota bacterium; assembly: GCA_023129325.1. GTDB lineage: Bacteria > Hydrothermota > UBA3073 > JACQXS01 > JAGMCI01 > JAGMCI01. The sequence goes on along the minus strand of JAGMCI010000011.1, from coordinate 103,509 downwards.
AAGAGCAGTTCGTATATAATCGTCGAAATAATATTTTGTCCTCATATATTCTTTCCCATAATTTAAGACATCTCCTATTCTATATATCCGCTCGCTGCCTCCATAAGGGTTATTACACCAGGTAAGAAATCCAGGCCAAATAGCATCCATCCATCCCCATACCAATCTGTCATTTATGCCCGAGTAACTAACTCTTGTAGCAGCAATAAGACCACAACTCCCACCAGTATTGTGTCTAAGCCAATGTTCTGCAAAACACTCGTCACTGAAATCCGTCCCACATCCGACACTATCTGTCTCATTATCAAACCAACCGGTGTTACAGTTGATACTCCAGACAATGGGTCTTTTTTCTCCATTATTAAGAGCATCTACATCCCACTTGCGGAAATACGGCTCCCCCCAACCACTCCGTCCCCCATGGTCGCGGTGCAATAAAAAGAAAGTCCCATTATTAACAGCATTGGAAACATCTGCGGTGCTGCCATTCCAGGGGAAAGTGGGTTTTTGTAAATCAGCAGGAATTTCTACACCGGAAGTATCATTTTCAAAAACATAGTATGTGCTCCAATATTTCGGAAATATTTCGGTATAATCATATCCATTATAGGTTGCATAAATCCTTTGCGTCATAAATCCTTGAATATTCAGATAATTCCTTACATCTTCACTTGTTTTAGCAAATCTCCTATTTGCCACGCTGTCTGGCGGGTCACCATAAGCACCGTCTTGGAAGCAACCTGCCATTGTAGTATTTGAGTAATAACTATTGCTATTTGCTATTTTCTCATATCTAATGATACGGGCAACCAAGCTATCTGCTTGTTCGGGCGTATCTACTGATAATCTTCCATAACCCAGGTCAGCGACATAATCTGCTGGATTATCTATATCTGCATAAAAAATATCAGTACCTGTGGGTCCTTGAGATGGATAGGGATGAAAATTCTTATACCAGGTAGGAACATATTCAGCATCACCCAAAAATAGCAGATATTCCGGTGCCGGACTCCAATTACTAACAGCACTATCTATATAAGCTTCAATATCAACAGTTGTATCCCCAATGATAGAGGTTTTCGCCACCTTTGTTATTAACCCGGTTTTCATCTTCCAATCAGCCAATGTATTAGCAGCACTTTCAAAATCATCGTGTGTAATAATAAGTAATTCACATCCATTAGTTTTACTGTTATTATCCCTCTTGCTATCCTTAACATTCTCCTGGGCATTTAAAACTTCTCTGGCATTGAGAGCCATACCAAGAATCTTTTTTTCATAGTTTTTGCTCTTTAAATTGGACGGTATTGGTTTTATTGGTCCAGAGAAATCAACATTTACTCGTAAGTCAGGATATACTTTCAATGTCTTCTTAACTGGATTATATTGATAAGGCAAAATCCATAAAATAGTGCAGGACTGACCACGCATCTTTTTCAGTGGCTCAATTAAGGCAAACTTCCATGGGTAATCCTTATCTTCATTATAAATTTGCTCATTCCTGGTAAAGTATTGAGGGGGGGCATTCTTTAAGTCTGGCTGGGGTGGCTGGACAGGTGGTAAATCAATATCCTTATAAATTACTGGTTTACCCGGATAAGTATTAATATGCGCACTCGCTCCATTAGGGACAAGAATCCACTTACCAAAACAAGGAATCTCTGGATTACCTATTTTCCATATACCACTGCCGTGGACTTTAAGGCTTGAGTAGATATTCCCATCTTGATATTCCCTTTTTGTAAATTCAACTTCGGGTAAAGAGACTCCTACTATAAGATTATTCGCTGTAGAACTTGCTACTTTAATTGTAGGAGCAAATAATGGCATAGAAACAAACAATATACTGAAAAAAGACAAAATGCATTTTTTCATTACTCCTCCTTTCTAATAAATTTACCCATAATTCCTGCAATTTGTTTCCTATATAGTAAAGTTGCTGTTGAAATGCAACTTTTAACAAGTGATTTTAATTTTTCTCTGTTAGCTTCCCAAATTAATAGTTTCTATTTCATAGACCTCATAAAAATTATAAGTAAATATAGAAATAAGTCAAGAAATAAAAAGTTGACTTTTTGTATTATATTTGTATTATATAAATATAATGAAAAATATATCTCTCCACCAAGAAAAGTTCAACTTACCTGCCTCGCCTGTTGCGAGTCAAGGCGGGGAGGTTCTTCAAATCATTGATGCTAACTTGAACAGGGCAAGAGAAGGCTTAAGAATTGTTGAGGAGGTTGCAAGATTTATACTTAAGGATAAAAAGTTGACCAAAGAGATAAAAACTGAAAGGCATAAATTAAGTAGTCTCTTTGCCAATTCTAATCTCATTGAATTCAGGGATACAGGAAAGGATTTAGGGAAATATGGTAACTTTGATACTCATTCTTATAAAGATTTAAAAGAGATTGTCCAAAGAAATCTAAGAAGGGCTCAAGAGGGGTGTCGGGCAATAGAAGAATTTAGCAAATTATTTAGTGCCAAAATCTCGTCTCAAGTTAAGGAAATAAGATTTAAGATTTATGACCTTGAGAAAACATTACTTAAAGTTTTAACCGCAGACCCGCCTGCCAAAGCAAAGCGGCGGGCAGGTAAACACAGATAAATTTGTGCCTACAATAAATGATAGACTTTAGTTTATATGTCATATTGGATGAGAAGTATATAAGTCGTGAATCAAGAAATTTAACTAAAATTGTAGAGGATTTAGTCCTTGGAGGAGCCACGGTAATTCAACTTCGCGAGAAAACCCAGGATACGAGGGCTTTTCTTCAAGATGCATTAACAGTTAGAACCGCAATCTGGCGAGCAACGGGAAAGTTCAAGGTCCCATTTATTGTGAATGATAGAGCAGATGTAGCTTTAGCAACTCAAGCAGATGGAGTACATCTTGGTGAATCTGATATGCCTCCCTCCCACGCCAGGAAGATTTTAGGAAACAAGATAATTGGAACAAGTGTAAATTCTGTCAATCAGGCACTTGAGGCAGTTAAATCTGGGGCTAATTATGTAGCTGTAGGTTGTTTATTTCCATCCTCTACAAAATCTAAACCTCTTGTTAAATTATCTCTTATTTCTGAGATTAAAAAAGTGATAGGGGCGTATAGCAATACGCCCCTACAAATTCTTGGGATTGGTGGTATAACTCTTGATAAGATTGACAAAGTTTTGAATGCTGGAGCAGATGGTATTTGTGTAGCAGGAGATTTATTTAATCATCCCCGCCTGTCAGAGTTAAAAGACGGCGGGCAGGCAAATTTAAGAGAAAGGACATATAAATTTAAAATGCAAATCTCAAAATGTAAAAGGGAGGAATTATGGCAAGACTTTCAGTAAATATAGACCATGTTGCTACTGTGAGGGAAGCAAGAGGGATAAATTATCCTGACCCAGTTCAAGCTGCTGTGTTAGTTGAGTCGGCAGGCGCTTATGGGATAACTGTTCATTTACGGCAAGATATGCGTCATATAAAAGAGAGAGATGTTGAACTTCTTAAGCAAACTATTAAATCATGCTTAAATGTGGAATTAAGCTTAAATGAGAAGATACTAAATTTCATCTTAAAGATAAAACCCAGTGCCTGCTGTTTTGTTCCGGAAAGGGCTGAAGAAGTAACTACTGAAGGGGGACTAAATATTATTAGGTTTATGGAATCAACTAAAAAGGCTATCAAAAAGTTAAAGCTCGCCGGGATATTGAGCACTATTTTTATTGAGCCTGATGAAAAATTAATAAAAGCCGTCCCCGAATGTGGAGCCGATACTATAGAAATAAATACTGGCAAATACTCAGAAGCCACTACTGAAACTGAAATGGCAAATGAACTCAAGCGAATTAAAGATGCGGCGACTTTAGCTTCTTCACTTGGGCTTGAGGTTCATGCTGGTCATGGGCTTAACTACCGTAATGTCCAGCAAGTAGCAACCATTCCTGAAATTGCAGAATTTAGCATTGGGCATTCTATCATTGCAAGAGCTATATTTGTGGGACTTGAGAGAGCAGTGAAAGAAATGATAACCCTTATTAAGTAAATGATTAGATATTTTGGTATTTTTCTGTTAATTGGACTCTTAATCGGCTTTGGTGGATGTAAACGGAAAACTACTAAAACTCAAAAATTGCCGGTAAGAGAGGAAGAGCTTGGTAAATCTATTGGCTATGTCTTTACAGAGAATGATGTTTATACAATTAATCTTGAGAAGGATTCAATTTTAAACAAGTTCAAACTTCCTTCTCTGTTAGCTGATAGAATAAAGCAAATTGGACTATCAAAAGACACGCTCTGGATAGCAGGTGAAGCCTTATTTCAGTTGGTGCCCCGCCTCGCCGACCCGCTTCGCCGAAGCTTCAGCGAGGCGAGAGCCTCAGCGAGGCGAGAAGGAGATTTCAAAAGGGTATGTGATTTGCCAAAGAATTGTGAAAAAGTGATAAAGAAAGGAGAGAATATTTATGTTCTGACACCTAATAAGATTTCTGAACTCCTTGGTAAAAGGACAATTCAACTTAAAGAAAGTGTTACAAAATTTGTTATTGATTTTAATCGTATATGGGTACTTAATAAGAGTGGTTTATATATTTATAAGCTTATTGATTTTGAAAAAGAGGCACAAATTCCTTTATCTAATATAACAGACTTTGCCATTGCTCCCTACGGACTCAGATTATACATTGGCAGGTCTTCCGCTTCAGGCGGATTAATTGATGTCTTTGATACACAGACATTTGCTCTTATGACAAGTATAAAGATTAATGGAACTCCGATTGTTCTCAAGTTCACACCCGGTAGCAATAAATTGTATTGTCTTACCTCAAATGAACTTTATGTGATAAAAAGGGTAACTAATCGGGTTGAAAAAAGATTACCCATAAGAAAAGGTAAAAAGTTATTCTTATCCAGAGATGGTAGCTATGGTATTATTGTAGAAGAAAACAAAGTTAGTTTCTTTGATACAGGAACAGATGAACTAATTTGCCAGCTAACGGATACATTATTTCTGAAATTAAGCGATTTGGTGACAAGTTTTGGTGATTCGAGAGTGTATTATCTTACTCCAGATGAATTAATAGTAATAAATTCCAATGGCTTTAAAGTCCAAGCTCGTCTAAAGATAAAAGGTGGTAAAAAGATTATCATAAAAGCAAAAAAACCTTACCCATTAGCTGATAGGCCATCAGCTGAGTCTGTTAAACAACGGATTTTTACAAAGACTTCATTTTTTACAATTCAAGTTGGCTCAAGCCGTAATTACAGTAATGCCGAGCAGTTGGCAGAATTTTTGCGTCTTGCTTATTATCCTGCCTGGGTTTCTAAATTTGGTCCCTCAGATGAAGGATGGTATAGAATTAGGGTCGGATTATTTAATCCCTCAGCTGACGGGAAAAAAGATGCTGAAATCATTAAAGAAAAATTGAAAACTTTAGTTAATGAAATTATGTGGATAGCAAAAACTTCTATTATCCCCAGTGAGATACCCAGTATAGGATTAAGAGATGTTAATGGAAATGGCTTGACCAATGAAGCTGTTCAGCTTAATGGCAAAAGAATTATAATATACGAAGTTCAAAATGGGGTTTATGCTCAAATTTATTCTTTATCAAAAGAAATAGAAACTTATACAGGACAACCCGAATTTAAAAATATAGATGAGGATAAGAATCTTGAAATAATCACTCCGACTATTGAGAAAGAGGTTTACTCTATTATTGATTTTAGAGATGGAGGATTTATAGAATCCATTAACCAACGATAGGCCCCGCACCGATTTTGGTGCGGGATTCTCGCCGTTCTAAGTCAATAAATTGGCAAGAACGGACGGAAAATTGAATAATGGTTCACCACGACCTTCACCACGGAGTGGATTTTAAAAAGGCTTTAGAATTTATATACAGTTTTAAAGATTGGGAAAGGGGAAGACGCTATGAATTTAATCTTTCTTCATTCCATAAATTTCTCAAAAAAATTGACTATCCTCATTCTCAACTTAAGAGACCTATCTTAATAGCAGGCACCAAAGGCAAAGGTTCTACGGCACATATTTTGTCTTCAATATTTAAGAAAGTTGGGAAAACAGGGACTTTCACTTCGCCACATCTTGTAAATATCCGTGAGAGAATAAAAATAAATGACCAGCCTATCCCTGAATCTGATTTTGTTCAGCTTCTTGAAAAAATGAAACCGTACCTCACCAGTGAATGTTCAACATACGAGATTCTTACTTCCCTTGCTTTTACTTATTTTGCAAGAGAAAAGACAGATTTTTCTATCTTTGAAGTTGGACTTGGAGGGAGACTTGATGCTACAAATGTTTTGACCCCAGAGGTCTCAATTCTAACTCCAATAAGTTTTGACCATACAAAAATTCTTGGTCATACTTTAACCTCAATAGCTAATGAAAAGTGTGGCATAATAAAAGAAGGTGGGCAGGTTATATCAAGTCCCCAGGCTCCAGAAGTTTTAGAAGTAATTAAAAAAGCTTGCCAAGATAAAAAGACAACTCTTCAAGTTATTGGAGAAGACCTTTTTTGTGAAGATATAGAGTGTGACCTAACGGGTTCAAGATTCAAAATATCACCTGCTTCACCGAGAAGTAGGAAGTGGGAAGTAGGAAGTGTGAAGAGATACGAGCTTCCCCTTTTAGGCAGACATCAAATAATAAATGCACTCACTTCAATTTGCACAGCTCGGGTTTGCAATATTCCAGATACTCTTATAAAAGAGGGGCTTCGTGAAGTTAAATCATCGGGTAGATTAGAAATTATTAACAAAAACCCGTGGATTGTATTTGACGGAGCACATAATGTTGCTTCTGCATGGGTATTGCGAAGGGCTATTATTGAATTATTTAATTTCAGGCACTTAATACTTATTTTTGGAGTTTTGAAGGATAAAGATAAAGAAGGAATAATTCAAGTATTATCACCAATTACTGACTATACTTATGTAACATCTCTTAAATCAGAACGCTCAGCAAATCCAGAAGATATTTTTCAACTTTTTAAACAAAAAAAGGTGCAAGTCCAAATTACACAAAATACAGAAAGTGCTTTTCACCTTGCACGCCAGCGCGCTCAACCCGATGATTTAATTTTAGCTACAGGTTCCTTATATCTTATCGGCGAACTCTTAGCTCTATGAGCTTTCAGTCTTTCTTGAATTTTATGATGCAAGCAATTGAGATAGCAAATAAGAGAAGCATCTCAGCAACAGATATATAGGAAAGAGGCTTTATCCTGAACAGAGCTCCAGCTCCTGCTGGATACATTAATCTACTTATTATTCCAAAAATGAAAGATACTGCTGCTACAATAGTAATTACTATAGGCCAACGCATAAAATACCTCCTTTCTTAATCTATACTATACTTTTTAAATTTGTCAAGTTTTTTTTATTATTTCTTATATTATTTTAGGATACATTATGTTAAAGCGTTTTTTATAATAAGCTTTTAAACCAAAGAAAAGAACAACAAGGAGTGGAATAAACCAGAGAAATTTAATACCAACAAGTATTACAAGAATTGGAGCTCCTATCCTTATTGACAAAAAGCAATTTTTCAAATCATTTTTTAGGAGTGCCAATATAAAGAATGGCATAGCACCTAAGCATGCAATTCCACAGAGCCAATCTTTTAGGTAAATTGAAAACCCAAGTGATATAAAAAGTAGACTTGTGCTTAACAAATAGGCTTTCTTTTCTCCTATAAATATGCTGGTTGTTACCTGATTTGCCTTCCTATCTCCTTCAATATCAGGGATAGTTGTATTTATAAAAACAGCTCCCACAGCAAAGAAGTAGGGTAAGGCAAAAAGAAATGTCTTTTTGGATAACGGATTTCCGGTAACCCAACCAAGAGAAAAGGCAAGTATTCCATAACCAAATGAGTTTGATAACAAATCAATAAAAGGTCTGGCTTTAAATTTGAATGGCTGGCTGGAATATAAGATTCCTAAAGCTAACGAGGCGAGAAGTATAATTTTAAATTGTCTGGAAAAAGGAATGGCAAGAACAAAAGCGATGACAAAAAGAATTATCATCTCAAGGTAAGCATATTTAACTGATATATAACCTCCGGGTAAGAGGTAGAGTTTTTTGTTTATTTTATCTGATTTTATGTCTGTGATTTGATTTAATATATAAACACCACCCATGAGAAGAGTATACAAGATAAAGGCAAGAACAAACGGTTTTGTTATTTGATAATTTGAATAACCTTCTTGCAATAAGTTCCCTTTATAAAATCCAAGCAAGAAGAAAGTCCATACTGGAACAAAAAGGGTTGGACGCAACAGGAATATATAATCAAGAAAATTCAAAATTTAAAATTGTCCCGCACATGACTTATGTGCGGGATTAGACGCAAATGAACCCCGTTAGATACGAAAAGTCATCTAACGGGGTGAACGCAGATATTCTCATAAAGTATTAAATATTATTATTTTTGATTTTTGCATTTTGATTTTTAATTTGTCATCAAATAATTTCTACTCTTTCTCCCCTCTTAATTTCTCCTATAAATGATATTTTTTCCTTTCCACCAAAGGTGCCCGCCTGCCGTCCATCGGGCAGGGATGTGCTTATGGCACAAATCCCAGAGAGTACTTCAAAGTCATCCACAATCACAATCATTCCTATTCCCATATTAAAAACTTCAAACATTTCTCTTTCTTCAACTTCTCCTTCATGCTGAATAAATTTAAATATAGGTGGGATGTCCCATGAGTCTTTATAAATTTTAGCTCCCAACCCTTTTGGCAAAATTCTTGGCACATTTCCATAAAATCCACCACCTGTTATGTGAATAAGTCCTTTTACTTTGTCAAGGAAGGGAGTGAGCAAGTCCTTATAAGACCTGTGGATTTTCAAAAGCTCTTCGCCAAGTCCAGAACCAAGTTCTGGAATTTTAAGATTAAGTGATAGACCTTTATCCTTTATAATCTTTCGGACAAGTGAATACCCATTAGTATGAAGTCCGTTTGAAGGAAGGCCGATGAGTTTATCGCCTGGCATTATCTTACTTCCATCTATTAAATTATTTTTTTCTACTATTCCAGTAATAAAGCCAACTAAATCGTATTCTTCAAGATTGTAAAGTCCTGGTAATTCAGCTGTCTCGCCACCAAGCAGCAAAATATCGTTTTCTTTGCAAGCATCTACAATTCCATTTATTACTTCTTTTTGCTGTTCTAAATTTAACTTTCCAGTTCCTATATAATCCATAAAATATAAAGGCTTGGCGCCAAGGGTTAAAATATCATTTACGCAATGATTGACTATATCTTTACCAACTGTATTATGGATTCCGAGTTGCATTGCAATTTTAAGCTTTGTGCCCACACTATCCACTGAGGAAACAAGGAGAGGATGTTTGTAGCCTTTTGGAATCTCAAAAGTCCCCCCAAAGCCTCCAATAACATTACTTAGCTTTTTAATATATTTTTTAAAGGTGTCGCCCTTTTCTATATCAACACCAGCCTCTTTATATTTCATCACTTTAATATGATAGCCCCGTGGCGCTTGGGCATATTATTTTTACAGACTTTGATTTGTAATTACTGACAAGAATATGGGCTCCAATCTCCAGACTATAATCACTCAAAGTCCCAACAATAGTGCCTGCTTCTGTACGATGCCACGATTCCTTCTTTTGTTTATCATTAACGGCAACGATGGCATAAATTTTATTAAGTTCCATATCAGCAATATCCTCCCCTGAAGGGACGGGTTTACCTTTAAAGTCACCCCACTGAGTATGAGAATGGAAATCTCCTATAACATTAATTGACATACGCTCAAGAATTTTGACCATCCTTTCAGATGCTCTTGACTTCGGGGCTACCCAAGAATAACCCTTAACGGCAGTTTGATAAGGAATAGCATATTCAACAACAAATGAATCTTCGCCCTTATAACCAAGTAAAATTCCGAGCGTCTCATATCTATAAACTTCAACAGATGAAAGTATCATTGCAAGAAAAGCACGTTCTTTTATATGAACAGACTTTATATCAGACATTAGGTGTAAAAGTATACATTATTTAAACTTTGTGTCAAGAAAAAACTTGACAAGTAGTGAAGTAAAGATTATAATCCTTTGGAGGAGGGAAAAATGCTTCGTCATCGCTCAACAATTAAACGTGCCCGCCAAAATAAGAAGAGGAGATTAAGAAACAGAAAAGCAAAATCTGAAATACGCTCTGTTGTGAAGAAATCAAAAGCATCTAAATCTCCCAAATCTTTAAAAGAGATTTACTCTGTTCTTGATAGAGCTGTAAAAAAGGGAGTTCTACACCCCAACACTGCGGCTCGCAAAAAATCAAGACTTGCCAAACTCCTATCAAAGAAAATAGCCACAAAGCCATCTGAGAAAGAGAAAGTTGTTGAAAAGAAAGAGAAAAAAGTAATTAAAAACACAAAAAAAGAAACACCCAAAACATCACCTCCCCCAAAGTCAACTGAAAAGTAACTAAAATCTCTAACTAACGAACTGTAATTTCACAAGGAGATAACCACCTTATCTCATAGTTGCAGTTTTTTCTTGACCACAGCACAAAACACATTTGTGCGGGGTCAGAAAATCTAATCATTAGACCTCAATAAAATTGAGGTCATCAGAAAGATTTTCTTGACTTTTAAAGATTTTATGTTACTTTATATAAAGAATGCGAAAGCTTTTTACCCCCCAGAGAGCTATTTTATTAGGTTATATAATTATAATACTTATTGGAACTTTACTCCTTTCTCTTCCTGTCGCCTCAACTTCTGAGAAATGTTCAATTATAGACAGTGCTTTTACATCTACATCAGCTGTGTGTGTCACAGGACTGATTGTTAAGGATACTCCTCATGACTTTACAAGATTTGGGAAAGGAATTATTCTTTTCCTGATACAGCTTGGAGGGCTGGGATATATGACTTTGGCAAGTTTGCTTTTTCTATTTATCAGGAAAAGACTATCCATAAGACAAGCCACCGTGACTTCTGAAGCTATGGGATACTCATCTGGAGAAATGAAACAACTTATATTACAAGCTGTTAAACTTACATTTGGAGTTGAATTATTAGGAACTGTCATATTAACACTTCATTTTTCAAGACTTGGTTTTACTTTAGCAAATGCCTTTTTTAATGGCATATTTCACTCAATAAGTGGATTCTGCAATGCAGGATTTTCGCTTTTCTCTGATAGTCTTATTAGATTTTCAAAAGACCCATTGCTTATTTTTACTGTGAGTGGACTTTTTATTATTGGAGGTCTGGGATTTATAGTTGTAAATGAATTACACTGGCGATTCCTGCCCGCCACTTCGTTTTGGCAGGCGGGAAAGAAGAAACTTACCTTCTTAAGTTTACATACAAAATTGGTCTTATGTGCCACTCTCATTCTACTCTGTGTTGGAACTATTGGGATTCTCACAATGGAGTGGAATGGCGTTTTGAAAAATATGAGCATCGGGCATAAACTCTCAAATGCTTTTTTTCAAGCAAGCACGCCAAGAACTGCTGGCTTCCAGGTTGTCCCGGTTAGTAAATTTAAACTTGGGACAAAATTCTTTACTTCAATTCTTATGTTTATCGGCGCATCGCCTGGGGGAACAGGAGGAGGGGTAAAAACGACAACTATCACTCTTATTTTTATAAGTATGATAGCCTATTTTCGGGGCAGAAAAAATATTTCAGCTTTTAACCGAAGAGTTGATAGAGCAATTATAGATAGAGCTTTTATGATTGTATTTATCAGTGTTCTTTTCTTGGTCATTGGGATAATAGTACTTACTTTAACAGAGACAGGGAAAAGTTTCATTAACATTGTTTTTGAAGAAATTTCAGCCTTTGGCACGGTCGGGCTTTCAATGGGGTCAAAAATCAACCCTGCTTGCAGTCTTTCTCACGATTTTACAGGACTTGGGAAATTTATAATTATTCTAACAATGCTTATAGGAAGAATAGGCTCTATAACTATAGGGACAGCTATTATTCAAAGAGCCAGACCTGAAACATTCAAACTTCCGAAGGAAGATGTTTTAACAGGATAGGAAGAAACAAATGCCTAAAAGTCCAAAATGCCTAAATGTCTAAAAAAAGGATTTAGGATTTTAGGTGTTTAGGTATTTAGGTATTTGATGTAAGGGGGAGAGATGAAACAATTCGCAGTAATAGGGCTCGGGCGTTTTGGAATGTCTGTGGCTCAGACACTAAGTAAAAAGGGTGTTCAAGTTCTTGCCATAGATATGGATGAGAAAAAAGTAAAAATAGCATCAGAATTTGCTGCACGGGCGATTGAGCTTGATGCAACTGATGAAACGGCTCTCAGGGACGCAGGTGTCCCAGATGTAGATGTTGCTGTAGTCGGAATAGGACGGAATATTGCTTCAAGCATTCTTATAACTCTTATTTTAAAGGAATTTGAAATTAAAACAATTATTGCCAAAGCTTTTACTTCACTCCAGGGAAAGGTATTAACAAAACTTGGAGCCAGCAGGGTTATTTATCCAGAGAGAGAAATGGGTGCCAAAGTAACTGAATCTCTTATAAAACCAGGCATTTTTGAGCATATTAAACTCTCTCCAACTCATACTCTTGTGGAAGTTGATGTCCCTAAAAATTTTGAAGAAAAGACTATTGGAGAATTGGCAATTCGTTCAAAATATAGGGTTCAGGTCGTGGCAATAAAGCGTAAAGTTACCAAAGTTGATAAAAATGGAAAGGCTGGAATTGGCGAAAACATACTAATAGCCCCGATGCCTGATGATGGGTTGATTAAAGGAGATAGGCTTGTGCTTCTTGGGCAAAACGAGGATATAGAAAGAGTAAAGAAAATAAAATGAAAAGAGGGGTCAAGGGGTCAAGGGGTCAAGGAAAAACTGAAACCACGAAACCTCGAAACCTTGAAACCTCGAAACCTATTACTTCTTACTTCCTACTTCTTGCTTATTTCTGGGTGTGTATCCGTTAGGCAACAGAAAATAGAATTTATCCCAATCAAAGTAAAGGAAACAGGAGGAATCCAGGGATTGGCTTATGAGAGTGCTGGGAAAACCCCAATATCAGGAGTTATGGTCTGGGCATACAACAAATACGGATATATAACAAGCTGTGCTTCTACAGATATTCATGGTAGATATATAATTCGTGATTTGCTCCCTGGAGATTATATTCTAAAAATCAATTCTGGTGAATATTATGGCACAGGAGGTAGATATGCTGGGGAATATTATAAAAATACTTATTGGTGGGAAGATGCAAATCTAATTAGTGTACAAAAAGGAAAGGTTGTAACCGGGATAAACTTTTTGCTTGAATCTGGAGGGGTAATACGAGGTAAAATTATAGATGCAAGAACTGAAAAACCGGTCATTAAAATCCCTTTTTTCCTAAAAGCTTACAAATCAAAAAATTCATACACAACTTATCTTTCCCTGACAGATTCGCTTGGCAAATATTTAATAACAGGCATAGAACCTGGTGCATATAAAATTTATATTGAACCCGATGGCTGGATTGGTAGCTTTTATGTGGGCGAACCCCGTTCCGCACGGAAACGGGGCGAACACACGGGTTCGCCCCTACAAAGAGTGGGCAATCGCAAGGGCTTGCCCCTACAAAGCTGGGATAGTGCCCAAGTGGTAGAAAGTATTCTTGACACTGTTTCTGAAATCAACTTTGAAGTAAGTCCAGGAGCCACAATCTCAGGAAAAGTTACACCTCGAGTGGGCAACCGCAGGGAATTGCCCCTACAAATTGGACAGGTCTCAATCCAAGTAATAAGTAAAGAAGGAGGACTTGAAAAAGAAGTGGACTCCACAGGACACTATATAATTTCAGGCTTGCCAGAGGGTAGATATAGGATAAAACTCTCTCCATCTCGTGAAAGTCCATACTGTTGGCAATATTACAGGGATGCTATTAGTCCTTCCTATGGGACACTGCTATCAGTAACTCCAAGAGATACTATAACTGGAATTGATTTTCAACTTAAGAGTGGAGGAATGATTTCAGGGATAGTCAAAGATGAGAATGAAGAACCTATAAAAGAATTTAACTTAACTCTTTATACACCAGAAGGAGAAAAACTCCCAGAAAGGTGGGCATTTCATTCACCGACAGGCAAATATGAACTCAAACAAATTCCACCTGGTAAATATAGACTGAAGATAAATTCCTTTGATTCACGCACTCATATAACTCATATTGATAAATACTACAAAAACTCAACTCGCTTCAAGAATTCCACTCTGATTGAGATAAAAGAAGGATATAACACAACTAATATTGATTTTAAATTATCTATTGGAGGATGGGTTAGAGGATTTATTCGTCGTCCGTTAGCTAACGGAGACGCCAGGAATAACTTTCCACTCCGTGGTGAAGGTCGTGGTGAACCATTATCAAGCGACTCTATTAAATTTAAAATCATTGCCTATTCTGTTTGTCCAGATTTCACGAATGAGAATCAGGTCATAAAATTAGGTGAAAATACATTTAGTGGTGGTTACAGGATTACAGGGCTTTCCCCTGGTGAATACAAACTCTGTGCCTTCTCACCTAACTCTGACTTTGCGGCTATATGGTTTGGGGGAGGGAGAAAATTTAATGATTTAAGAAATAAGATTATCAAAATAGAAAAAGGGAAGACGACCGAGGTTGCTTTTAATGTCACACCTGGGGAATGTCAGATTTGTGGCACTATTTATGATACTTCCTTAATTTCAGGTAAAGTCTCAACATCAGGAACTATTATTGCTTATGATTCCACAGGGCATATGGCTCAATTTACGGACTCTAATGATGGAAGTTATAAACTTAAAGGACTTACTCCTGGCAAGTATTTCCTGAGAACTGGCAAATTTAATGGCTACATAGAACAATGGTATGAAGGCATAGATTTATCGGAGCCACTCCGTGGTGAATGTCGTGGTGAACCAGATTGTGTAGACACTACCCCTTGGTTAGTAAAGATTCCTGACAATGCTACTCTTGTGGAAGTGAAAGATTCTGAGGTTATAATTGGTATAGATTTTCATCTAAACCGGATTCAAAATTAAAAAGTTGACAAGTAATAGATTATACCTTATTTATATAAAAGGAGGTAGTTATAAATAATCTATTTGCTCAAATTACAAAATATAAAATAATAAGACTTTCCTTAACACTATTTATAGGTATTCTTTTTGCAAACCTCTTAAATGCAGAAATCACCCTCTCGGCGAAACAGGAAACCACAAGGATATCATTTCAGTCTCCCTGCCCGACATCTGGCAGACGGGAACTGCTAAATAATCCGATAGGATGTATCTATATAGAGGATAAATATTTAGACAGGTTATCTCCTGATGATATTCGTGAGGGTGAGGTTATCATAAATGCTTCCAAATTATTAGATATGTTAAAAGAATTAGATGAACCCCGCAAGAGACTAAAGGCCTTACGGGGCGAATTTGAAATATCTATTTTCATAGAAGGTATTTCTGCTAAAGATACTATTAGAGTAAGTCAGGCAAATAAATTTGTATATAATACTTCTCAAGCAGAGGATATATTCAATTACATAGGCGAAGCTAACATTGATGAAAACCTACGGGACTTTGTGTTCAAGAGGTTCAATGAGTTAAGAAAAATTAGAGAAAACATACTTGCTACTGGTGCCCAATGGGCAGCAGGGCTTAATCCAATCTTTATGTTATCAGATAAAGATAGACAAAAATTACTTGGTTTATTACCTCCATCTGATGTTTCTCCCCAAGAATTGAAATATCCCAAAACCGGGAAGCTTTTCCCTTCATCTCTTGACTGGCGGGACAAAGACGGCCAAAATTGGATGACAGAAGTTAAAAGCCAGGGTGGTTGTGGCAGTTGTTGGGCATTTGCAGCTGTTGGGCATATTGAAGCATTAATAAATGTGGCAGAAAATGATACCTCTATTGACCTTGACCTTGCTGAACAAACATTAGTTACAGATTGTTGCACTTGGTGTGGAAGTTGTAATGGAGGTTGGCATGATGCAGGGCTTCATTACACAAGAGATACTGGTATTCCTTTAGAATCCTGTGACCCTTACACAGCATCTAATGGTCCTTGTGACAGATGTTTAGACTGGCAATCTCAGGCAAGAAAAATTACATCATATAATCAAGTAACAGGCGGGTGGTATAATGAAAATGACATTAAAAATGCTTTAATAAATCATCCTTTAAGCACTACCGTATGGGTTGACAATGGATGGTGGTCCTACAGCGGAGGTATATATTCATATACTCCATCACCTGATGAAATACTTAACCATGCCATTGTATTTGTTGGTTGGAATGATGATTCAACTTACTGGATAATTAAAAATAGTTGGGGTAAATGGTGGGGAGAAAACGGTTATATGAGAATAGAAAAAGGGAAATGTAATTTAGGTTACTATACTTATAATGCAGAATATGCACCCCTTTTTGTAGATGCAGGAAATGACACATCAATATATTATGGTGACACTATAACACTGGACCCAACAGTCACGAATGGTGCTCCAAATTATGCAGAATCTCCACCAGGATACACATATCTTTGGTCCTCTGAATTTGACTTACCTGATTCAAATATTAAAAATCCTAAAGTATCTCCTCCTATAACAACAACATATACTTTAAAAGCAAGTGACCTTAATGTATCTAAATCAGACAGTGTAAAAGTAACCGTGCTTGAGGGTTGCTATGTTGCATGTTTTAATCCTTTAATAGATGATGATTCAATTGGAGCATCAAGTGGGAATGGAGATGGAATTGTAAATGAAGGTGAGATAATTGAGATGTCTCTGTGGGTAAAAAATTACGGCACTAATACTGCTCACAATGTGGAAGGTAAAATCTCAACAACTGATACCTTTATCACAGTTATAGATAGTTTAGAAACATTTGGGACTATTGAACCAGGAGATTCTTTAAAAACACCTCCATATATTTTTGAAGTAGATTCAGTCGCACCAGATAGCCATTTAGTGACATTTAATTTGACTTGCCAAGATATTCTTGGTTCCATTTGGGTATCTAATTTTAATATTTTAGTACGGCATTTCAGCACAATTTCGGGACGAGCTACGGACGCAACAGGGCTTGGAATACCAGATGCAATAGTAATTTGTACCGGACCAAGCTTTGGCATAGATACAACTGATGTCTGCGGTTATTATACAATTGTCAACTTGCCTGGTGGAGCTTATACTCTCATTGCATCAGCGTCCGAATTTCTTAATTCTAACCCAGTTTATGCGAGCGTGCCGCCAGATACTGAAATAGACTTTGTCTTGAGAGCACCTGATATAAAGGTGTTACCTGAGTCACTTCAAGCAGTTTTAAAAGTAAATGATACTACATCTCAAATAATAATAATCAACAATTTTGGCAACGATACACTTGAATTTAGAATAACTGAATCAAACCTGCCTGCTACTGGGGACAATAAATATGGTTCCGGGGGACCAGATTCAGCCAGCTACAGTTGGATAGATTCTGATGAACTTGGTGGCCCCACTTATGATTGGATTGATATTACAAAAACAGGAACAGAAATAATAGGACTTGGGGATGATTCAAATATTGGACCTCTTCCTATTGGCTTTACCTTCCCATTTTATGGAAATGAATTTACATCTTTTAGGTTTTGTACTAATGGATGGGTGAGTTTCACAAGTACAGCAGCTCACTTTAATAATACTACTTTACCTAATACAAGTGCACCTTTTAATTTATTAGCACCTTTTTGGGATGACCTTGATTTTTCAGCCGGAGGTAATGCTTATTATTACTCTGATGAGGATAAGCTGATTGTTGAATACTATAATGTATCACAAGCTTCTGGAGAGGGACCATATACTTTTGAAATAATTTTGGCTGCTGATGGTGTGATAACCTATCAATATCAGTTGATGAGAACACTTACCTGCCTGCCCCGCTCCGACAAGCGAAGCGGGACGGAGCCAGCAAAGCAGGTTGATAAGGCTACACTTGGCATTCAAAATGAGGATGGAACAATTGGACTTCAAGTTGCTTATAATACCCCTTATGTCCACGATAATTTGGTAATCAAGATTTCGAAAGATAAGATGAAATGGCTCTCTGAAGACCCAATATCTGGCACAATTCCGCCTGAAGATAGTATTGATATACTCATTTCTTATGATGCGTCAGGACTTACATTAGATTCTACTTACTATGCCTGGCTTAAGATAAATTCAAATGACCCAGATGAGCCTATAGTATCTGTACCAGTGACTTTAACTACAACTTCCCAAGGAGAGACACCTGTAATTGATAGTATCAACCCACAATCCCCGTGTACTACTCAAATTGATAGTTCTATTTTATTAACAGTATATGCTCACGCCCCGAATCCTGAAGATTCTTTAACTTATAAATGGAGTATTGACACTACAGCATCTGGTTCAACTTATTTGTATTCGTCCCATGAAAAGACTGTGGATACAGTTAAAGTTATAGTTAGTGATGGTATTCTCAATGATTCTACTCAATGGATAATAATTGTAGAAACAGGAATAGAAGAAAAACCCCCTTCATTGCCAAGAGTTTTTGCTATCCATCAAAATGTGCCTAATCCGTTTACTAAGACCACAGAAATTAGATACCAGATTCCTGACTTAAGACAAAAGAATATCACGGTCTCTCTCAAAATATATGACATTACCGGCACTCTCATTCGCACATTAGTAAATGAATCACAAAAACCCAATTACTATAAAGTTATCTGGAATGGTCATAACGAGATAGGCAAAAGAGTTCCAGCAGGAATTTACTTTTATCGTATGAAAGCTGGCAATTTCATACAGATAAAGAAAGCAATCAGGATTAAATAAAAAACAGAAGTCAGATGTCATCCCGCACTTATGCATAAGTGCGGGATGACATCTGCATTTCTAATGCCAATAGAATTATCAGAACAAATGTTAGAAGCCCTTGGCGATGGAGTTGCATTTATTGATAAAGATTTGCATATTGTTAGTTGGAGTGAGAGTGCTGAAAGAATAACTCACCATAGTGCAGGAAAAGTTTTGGGTAAAAATTGTAAAGACATCTTTAAATCAGAACTTTGCGAAAAAAATTGTCCTGTCCAAAAAGTAATTAAAACAGGAAAGGCAGTTTCAAATATTATAGTTAACATACAAACTGCCAATGGTATAAAAATCCCTATATCCATTAACGCAACTCCCTTAAAGAATGTCAATCATAAGATAGTTGGAGCCATACTTGCATTTAGAAATATTGCCGAACTTCAAACAATTAGCTCTGAACTCCTAAATGAAAGAAATAGGCTTCATGCTATTGTTGAGAGTATTGCAGATGGAGTATTCACTGTAAATGCTGAGTGGAAAATAACCAGTTTTAATCAATCAGCTGAGAAAATAACAGGCTTCAAAAGAGAAGCAGCAATAGGTAAAGAATGTCGCCTTATATTCAGAAGTAATGTTTGTAAAGAAAATTGCCCACTTCGTAAAACTATGGAAACAGGTAAACCAATATCTAACTTCGAAATTGAAATCTTAACTAAAAATCATAAAAAGATACCAGTAGCTGTGTCAACAGCTCTCCTTATTGATGAAGAGGGTGAAATAATGGGAGGCGTTGAAACTTTTAGAGACCTATCAAAAATAAAATATCTTAGCAAAGAGCTTGCCGAAAGATATAGCTTTAGCAACATTGTAGGTAAAAATCCCAAGATGCAAGAAATATATGACCTTTTAGGAATTGTTAGTGAAACATCAGCTACAGTTCTTGTTTTGGGTGAAACAGGCACTGGCAAAGAATTAGTAGCAAGAGCAATTCACTACAATTCACCAAGGAAAGATAAACCTTTCATAAAAGTACTTTGTGCCAACCTTTCCGAAAATCTTTTAGAATCAGAACTTTTCGGCCATACAAAAGGAGCCTTTACAGGAGCTATTAGAGATAAACCTGGAAGATTTGAGCTTGCCAATGAAGGTACTATATTTTTAGATGAAATTGGAGAAATACCAGGTAATGTGCAAGCTAAGTTACTTAGAGTACTAGAAGATGGAGAGTTTGAAAGAATAGGAGGGACAAAGACTGTAAAAGCAGATGTCAGGATTATTGCCGCAACTAACCGTGACCTTAAACAGCTAATAAAAGATAGAAAATTCAGGCAAGACTTATATTACAGACTAAATGTTGTATCAATTTCCTTACCCCCGTTAAGAGAAAAAAGGGATGATATACCTATTCTTGTCAAACATTTTATCCAGAAATTCAGAAAAAAAACAGGTAAGAATATAGAAAATGTATCACCTCAGGTAATGGATATACTCATTGACTACAACTGGCCCGGGAATGTAAGAGAATTAGAAAATGCAGTTGAACACGCCTTTGTCCATTGCCGCAGCAAGATAATCCAAACTCAACACCTGCCAGATGAAATAAAACCAGATGAACTTGTAGGGGCAGGGCTTGTCCCTGCCCGTCCTTCCGGAGAACTAACTTTGGATGAGTTAGAAAAAAAGCTTATCCTTGAGGCATTAAAGAAAAATAATTGGAATAAACTAAAAACCGCCAAAGCCCTCAAATTCTCCCGCACCACTCTTTGGAGAAAAATAAAAAAACATAAGATAACGATTTATCCAAAAAACTTATCGCTTATATAAAAATAGTTTATTAAGTTGCAGCATTGGAACTAATGTTTCAAACATTGTTGCAATTGCGAAACAAAAGATTACAATCTATGAGAGGGTTCTTTTGTCTAATTCTTTGTGTCGCTTGGCATTAGCCTGAAATACTAACTTGTGGCACAGATTTTGCTATATAATTAAAAGGGTATTTAGAAATGAGGCACAAATTATGAAGAAATTTCAAATCACAAGCACCAAAAAACAAACAATATCCATCCCGCACTTATATTCAGCCCTGATAATTTAAAAGATAAGTGCGGGACTCACGCCACTCTAAGCCAATAAATTGGCAAGAGTAGACGAAGAAGGGGGTGTTATTATGGGTAATAGACATCGGTATATGTACTACGCAACTGGCCTTCCTGGCTGGGTGAGATTTGGATATTCACCTGGATGGGTAGGTAGAAGTCCGTATGGAGTTGGTCCTGCGGCTCAATATTTGATGTATGGAACCTGGCCTACGCCCCAGATGAATTATTCTTGGCAAGCAGGTCAAATTCCACTCCGTGGTGAACCATATACTCCAACTTCGGGGTTTCCGATGACTGGTTTTCCAACTCCTTATGACCCATGGGGAGCTGCACCTATTGCGCCAGAACAGGAATTGAATATGTTAAAGGGACAGGCTGAAATATTGGAGGACGAACTTGATGGCATAAGACAAAGGATTAAAGAATTAGAAGGAGGGAAAAAATGAAGATTGCAATTACAACTACAGGACCTGACCTTAACTCTCAAGTTGACCCACGATTTGGAAGATGTACTTACTTTATATTTGTAGACTCTGATACTCTAAAGTTTGAGGCAGTAAAGAATCCTAATATCCAAGCTATGAGTGGGGCAGGTATTCAATCTGCACAACTTATTGCAAACAAAGGAACACAGGTTCTTCTGACTGGTAGTTGTGGCCCAAATGCTTTTCAGACACTTCAGGCAGCTGGAGTTCAGGTAATTGTTGGAGTTACCGGAACAGTTCAGGATGCAATCCAGAAATATAAAACAGGTCAGCTCCAACCCACTGTCCAACCCAATGTCCCTTCCCACTTTGGAGTAGGAATGGGGGACGGTTATGGTTCACCACGACCTTCACCACAGAGTGGAATGGGAAGAGGTATGGGTATGGGACGTGGAATGGGAAGAGGTATGGGTATGGGATACCAACAAATGCCTCAAACACCTGGGACGGGATTTGGGACTCCGGGAATGGGTCAAATGCAACAACCTACAAAAGAACAAGAAATTTCACTTTTAAAGCAGCAGGCAGATTCTTTAAAACAACAAGTTGATGAAATTAATAAAAGGATAAAAGAACTCAGTAAAAATAAGTAATTGTAGGGGCACCCCTTGCGGTTGCCCCACTGAGATTTAGGGCAGGGGCAAGCCCTGCCCCTACTCAGTGACTTAACATAGGAGGTATTATGCCAAGAGGTGATGGAACTGGTCCCGCCGGTATGGGACCTATGACAGGTAGAGCAGCAGGTTACTGCGCTGGCTATTCTGCGCCAGGATTTACAAATCCAATTCCTGGAAGAGGCTACTTTGGATATGGACTCGGTTTGGGTAGAGGTCGTGGCCGGTTTTGGAGAGGTCAAGCATATCCATATACTCCTTACCCAACTTATAGCCCTTCATACTATTCACAGCCTTATGCACAAACTTTCGGGTATTCACAGCCAGCGCCACAAGATGAACTTCAAATGTTAAAAGCTCAAGCTGATGCTCTTAAGTCTGAAATGGATGCAATTAAAACACGAATGGATGAGCTAAGGAAACAAGAACAGAAAAAATAAAACCACTCAGTAAAAATAAGTAATTGAGTAATTGGGTAATTAGATATTAATAACTCAATAACCCAATGACTTAACATAGGAGGTATTATGCCAAGAGGTGATGGAACAGGACCACGAGGCGAGGGTCCAGGAACAGGTAGAGGTTTAGGGCAAGGTGGTGGAAGAGGTCTTGGAGGTGGGCAAGCTTTAGGACCCGGCGGCTATTGTATCTGCCCAAAATGTGGAACAAAGGTCGCCCATAAACTTGGACAACCTTGTTACAACATGACCTGCCCTAAATGTGGTGCCAAGATGACAAGGTAATAGGAGACAGAAATGAAAGTGAAAATAGATGAAGAAAAATGCACAGGCTGTGGGATTTGTGAATCTCTCTGCCCTGATATTTTTGAGATGGTTCGCCACGACCTTCACCACGGAGTGGAAGATGATATTGCCAAGGTAAAGACTCCTGAGCCAGATGATATAGAATGTGTTAAAGAAGCAGTTGAGAGTTGTCCTGGTGAAGCAATAATTTTGGAAGAATAATAAAGGAGGCACCAATGCCTGTATATTCTTATAAATGCAAAGAGTGCAATGAAGAGTTTGACCTTCTGATTGGTGTGGGAAAAGGAAACAAAGAGCTAAAATGTCCAAAGTGTGGTAGCCAAAAATTGGAGCGTCTTTTGTCTTCGTTTGGAGTCAGGATGGGGGGCTTATCTACTGGTAGCTCAAGTTGTCCCACTTGCTCTACTGGAACTTGTTCTTTACCACCCAATGAGAACTAATGCCTGTATATGAATACAGATGCAAAAAGTGTGGCAAGGTAACAGAAATATTTCAAAAGAGCTTGACTTCTAATGAACCTGCCATATGTTCTCATTGTGGGAGTACTAATCTTATGCGATTGATTTCTGCTCCTACAATGGTTAGAGTCGGAGATTCTTCTCCAAAAGGAACTACTTGCTGTGGAAGGACGGAGCGATGCGATACTCCTCCATGCTCTGATGATGGTGTTTGTAGAAGAGACAGGTAATGCTCCATGTCAGAAAAAAGTTATGTATCGGGTGTGGGTCATGCGCTCAAGTTTGTCCAACAGGAGCAATAACTCTTTTAAAGAAGGCGAAAATAAACCTTTCAAGATGCATTAACTGCCACTGGTGTGTAGCAGAATGTCCTCAAGGAGCTATCCAAGAAGAAATCCCAACTATTTCTGAATTAAAATTTGAGTTCCGAAAATTTCATAGAGAGATGGGACAGCTCTATATAAAACTCAGTCAGTTAGAAAGTAGAAAGTAAATGAAAAACGCCTTTGACCTTTATCCTGAAAAATACGATAAATGGTTTGACAAGAATGATACTTTCTATTTAACTGAATTGAAGGCATTAAAGAAGGCAATTCCTCCAACTGGTAAAGGGATAGAGAGGGAAGTTTTGTAGTAATAAGTGGAATGAAATAAATGCCAAAAGATAAAATAACAAAAGACCTAACTATTGAAGAAGTGCTTGAAAAATATCCCGAAACTGTTAAAGTATTTATAGACCTAAAGATTCCCTGTTTGGTATGTGGAGAGCCATTATGGGGAACCGTTGAAGAAACTTCTAAAAAATATAATGTTCCCCTTGATACTTTACTCAGCAATCTAAACAAAGCTCTTGAGAAGTAGAAAAAAGAAGTGAAAAATGATATTAAAAGATGGCTAAACAATGAGGGAAAACTCTTTTTGAAGGAAATAGGCATTAAGAGGGAACAAATTGTCCTTGATTTTGGTTGTGGGGCGGGGCACTACACAATCCCTGCCGCAAAAGTAGTTGGTAAAAAAGGTAAGATATATGCATTAGATAAAGATGCAGAAAACTTAGCTAAATTAATAAAAATAGCGAAATCAAAAGGTATAAAAAACATAGAAATAGTAAAAACTTCAGGAGAATTAAAAATCCCCATAAAAGACAAATCTGTTGATGTAGTTTTGCTTTACGATGTTTTACATTATATAGATAATAGAAAGAAAATATATGATGAAGTTTACAAAGTCTTAAAGATAGGTGGTCTTCTTTCAATTTATCCAAAGCATTATAAGTTAGATGAACCCTTATGGACACTCACTAATTTAAAGTTAAAAGATATTACAAAAGAAATAGAAGCCGTAAATTTTTATTTAGAAAGAAAAACTTTTAAAAAACTTATGCACGATGATAACTATAATAAGGGTTATATTTTAAATTTCAGGAAAAAATATGGAAATTTCTGAATGGAAAAAGCGCATTGAATTAGAGCGAGAAAATAAGGATATGTTCTTTGGGCAACATTTCCAGTCTCCAATACCTCCTGAAGAGCATATGAATTTTAAGGGACTTGGCTATTATCCTCCTGACCCAAAATATAGGTTTGAGCTTGAACTTCACGAGCATAAAGAGAAAGAAATAGTGAAAGTGCAAGATACTATTGGAAACGAAAGAAATTTCTTGCAATGGGGTGAATTTAGATTTAAAATAGAAGGTAAGGATTATACACTTCAGGCATATAAAAGTGAGCCTATGGAAAAGAGATTGTTTATCCCTTTCCGGGATGCAACAAGTGGAAAAGAGACATACGGAGCAGGAAGATATATTGACCTTGATGCAAGTGAGCATTATATTGATGGTAAATGGATTCTTGATTTTAATAAGGCATACAATCCGTGGTGTGCATATAGCGAGCATTACGCTTGTCCTTTTGTACCTCCAGAGAATTGGTTAAAAGTAGAGTTACGAGCTGGTGAGAAGGATTATAAAAAATGATTAAAGATATAGCTATCAAAGATAACAAAATTATACTCACAATGGCTCTTCCTTTTCTGGGAATTCTTATCAGGGACTACCTTGTGCATAGTGTGCAAGAGGCGGTAATGAAGCTGGAGGCAGAGATCGAGGTGAAGCTAAAAGAGAAATGTCTATGAGTTTCGAGTTGAAACAGATTGGCACAATTCGAACGCCATACACTGATAATGCACCTTATCAGCCCATAAACAATGATAAAGGTGAATTCCGTATTGTAATCGATTCCGCATATGCTGAGGGCCTTCATGAACTTGACCTTTTTCATTATATCTATGTTATCTACTATATGCATAGGATAAAACGTAAGGAGTCAATAACTGTAATTCCTCCATGGACTGGGGATATGAAGGTAGGCTTGTTTGCAAGTAGAGCACCGGTTCGTCCAAACCCAATAGGACTCAGCATTGTCCGGGTGAAGCGGATAATCAATAACGAGATCTTCACATCAGGATTAGATGTAATTGATGGGACCCCACTACTTGATATCAAACCTTACATAAAGGACCTAGATTCTAAATGTGATGCTAACTACGGATGGATAGAAAAATTAGAAGACCGAGAACATCTATCTTTACATATTAAAGGTATTCCTCATGATTACTGAGAAAAGGCGAATGGACGCAAATTCTTATATCAGCATGTATCTATAGGCAAGGGGAGTAAATGGGCAATTATTATCCTGAATCAAAAGTTGAGACAAAAGGATTTATGGCAAGGCATTACGACACCATATTGGACCTTGCAACACTCTGGAGATATTCCTTAATGATAAAAAAATGCATTAAGTTAATTGGAATTAAACCTACAGATAAAATTCTTGACTTGGGGACAGGAACAGGTAAAAATGCTTATTTAATGTTACAATACCTTTTACGAAAAGGAAAATTAATTGGAGTTGATATTTCTTGGGAGATGATTTCTCAGTTTAAGAAGAGGTGTGCTGAATTTCCGAATGCTAAAATTATCAATGCAAGAGTTGATAAGTCTTTACCCTTTAGGGAAAAGTTTGATAAAGTTTTTATTTGCTTTGTACTCCATGGGTTTCCCCAAGTTGTCAGGGAAATAATCATAAAAAATGCCTTTAATTTGTTAAAAAACAGTGGGAGGTTTCTTATTTTAGATTATAATGAGTTTTCAATACCCTTTTATTTAAAGATTCCTTTTACACTTTTTGAATGCCCGTATATGTTTGATTTTATTAAAAGGGATTGGAAAAAAATATTGGCAAATTATGGATTTAGCCATTTTGAGGAACATTTCTTGTTCGGTAAGTATGTGAGACTAATCAAGGTAATGAAAAACTAAGGAGGTGAAATTAATGGAACTATTAATAGCTTTTGGCACTGATGATGGTGAGAATTTGAATAAGGGACATTGCGGTATGGCTAAATATTATTATGTCTACAGATTTTCTGAAAAGAGAGAAGAATTCGTTGAAAAAAGGGATAATGTTAAAGTGGAATTTGACGAATCCATGTTTCATGGAGACTCCCGAAAAGCTCAAGCAACATCCTCGGTACTAAAAGGATTAGATGGTGTTGTGGGGAGAAGATTTGGACCCAATTTGCCGAGATTACTTAAAAAAATCGTGTGTATAGTGGCAAGAAGGGAAACTATCAAGGAAGCAATTGAACTTGTCCGAGATAATATGGATAAGATAATACAGGAGAAAAACAGAGGCGAGGACAGAAAACATATAGTATTATCTTAATTTCAAGGAGGTGTTTTATGGAACAAAGAGATGTGGTAATTGTTGGTGGTGGACCTGCTGGGCTATCATCAGCGATATTTACAAGTCTTGATGGGTGGAAATTAATTATATGATAATTTCAGTTGCAAGTGGTAAAGGTGGAACAGGCAAGACAACAATCGCTACTAATTTAGCTCTCTCAATAGCTCCGATAAACAAGAAGCGAACCCTAAAGGGTTCGGCTACAAATTCTAATATCCTATTTCTTGACTGCGATGTAGAAGAACCAAATGCACATATATTTTTAAAACCCAAATTTAAAAAAACTTATCAAGTAACTATTCCTGTACCTGAAGTTGACAAAAGGAAGTGTACATATTGTGGCAAATGCGTAGAAGTATGCCAATATAATGCTATTGCTGTTGTCAAGAATAATGTCCTCATATTTCCTGAACTTTGCAATGGGTGCGGGGGATGTAGCCTTCTTTGCCCAGAAGACGCAATTTCTGAAATAAAAAGAGAAATAGGTATTATTGAAGAAGGAAGGGCTGATGCAATCAATTTTATCCATGGGAAACTCAATATTGGAGAGGTAAGGGCTACACCTGTAATAAGAAGTGTAAAGTTAAAAGTTAAAAGTGAAAATGGAATTACGATTATTGATGTTCCGCCTGGTACTTCCTGTCCTGTAATAGAAGCAGTAAAGGGAAGTGATTTTTGCTTACTTGTAACAGAACCTACACCATTTGGATTAAACGATTTAATTCTTGCAGTTGAGGTCTTAAGAAAACTTGGTATTCCTTTTGGTGTAATCATAAATAGGTCTGATATTGGAGATAAAAAAGTAACAGAATATTGTAAGCAAGAAAGAATACCTATTTTAATGCATATTCCTTTTGATAGAGAAATTGCTGTAACATACTCTAATGGCATACCTTTTGTTTTATATAAAAAGGACTGGGGGCTGAAATTTAAGAATCTTTGGTTACAGATTGAAAAGTTAATCAGGAACTAAAAAGAATGACTTTCCTTAAATTAAAAAATCTAAAGAATACGATAAGTGACATGAAGAGCGTTTTGATTGCAAGCTCCGGAGGCGTGGATAGCAGTTTCTTATTATTGATTGCCAAAGAAGTGCTTCCAGACAATACAGTAGCTGCAACAGCAACAGGACCTATTTTTCCTTCTTATGAGATTAAGGATGCACGAAAAATTGCTAATTTTCTTGATGTCAAACAGAAGTTTTTTGATGTTCACCAATTAGAGAATCCAAATTTTGTCAATAATCCTAAAAACAGGTGTTATATCTGTAAAAAGATGATGTTCTCAAGTTTATTGGAAATAGCAAGCCAGAATGACTTGAACTATATTTTAGATGGCTCCAATTATAGTGATGCTGATGCTTATCGTCCTGGAAGAAAGGCCGCAATTGAGTTTGGCATTAAAAGTCCTTTAGAGGAAGTAGGACTTACTAAACTTGAGATTAGGAATTTTTCTAAAAAATTTGGTCTTAAAAACTGGGACAAATTTCCTAATACCTGTTTAGCAACAAGAATCCCATATAATGAAAAATTGACAATTGATAAATTAGAGAGAATTGACAAAGCAGAATCTTTTCTCAGAAAGCTTGGTATAAAAGGAGCGAGGGTCAGGGAGCATAACAATATTGCCAGAATTGAGACAATTAAAGAGGATATTATTAAATTTACGCAACCCAAACTTATTCAGCAAATAACTGAATCTTTTAAGGAGTTAGGCTATAAACATATAACATTAGACCTTGAGGGTTACCGAAGAAGTGGGAAGTAAGAAGTAGGAAGTAAGAAGTGGGAAGTAAATGTTAAATTACAACTTTTTCTGCCGCCAAGGCACAAAGCCACTAAGATCGGTTAGGAATCAAGGGGAACTTGAATCCTTGACGCCTCGAATCCTCGAATCCTTTTTTTATTGAAGTAAGAAGATGGATAAGCTAAAAATCAAACAAATATTAGAAGATGTTAAGTCTGGCAAGTTCACTATCAAAGAGGCAATGGAAAAGCTTAAATGCCTTCCTTACCAGGATATTGGATTTGCAAAAATAGATACCCATCGGGGTTTAAGAAAAGGATTTCCTGAAGTTATCTTTTGCGAAGGCAAATCAAAATCACAAATCAAAAAGATTGTTAGACAGATGTTGCCTCTAAATCGGACAATTCTTGCCACACGAGTGAGTGATGAAATATACCAAGAGATAAAAGGCATAGCTCCTAAAGTTGAATATTGTAAGGAAGCAAGAGCAATCGTAATCGGGAAGAGACCAAGGAGAGAAAATAAAAAGACTATACTTGTCATCACTGCTGGAACAGCTGATATACCGGTAGCTGAAGAAGCGGCTTTAACAGCAGAAGTAATGGGCAATAAAGTTGAGCGTCTGTATGATGTTGGAATTGCTGGATTGCATCGTCTACTTGATAACAGGGAAAGTTTATTTTCAGCAAATGTTTTAATAGTGGTTGCCGGGCTGGAAGGAGCTCTCCCTGGCGTGGTTTGTGGTATGGTTGACCGTCCTGTAATTGCTGTCCCAACCAGTGTTGGATATGGAACTAATTTTCAAGGTCTGGCGCCTTTATTAACTATGCTTAATTCCTGTGCCCCTGGTATAGCTGTAGTGAACATAGATAACGGATTTGGAGCTGGCTATATAGCTAGCTTGATAAATCAAATGAGATGAGAGTAGCTTATTTTGATTGTTTTTCTGGCATAGCAGGAGATATGATAATTGGCTCAATGATTGACGCTGGGGTAGATATTAAATATTTGAAAGCTGAACTTAAGAAATTAAATCTTTCGGGCTACAAGATAACTTCAGAAAAAGAAGAAAGAAATGGGATTTGGGGGACTAAATTTGATGTTAATTTAACTCAAAAACAGTCGGAAAGGAAAATAAAGGATATATTCCAGATAATTGATGAGAGTGGCTTATATAAGGAGATTAAAGAAAAGAGCAAAAAAGTTTTCTCAAAAATTGCTTCTGCTGAGGCTAAAATACATAATAAGAAAATAAATGAAATTCATCTGCATGAAGTAGGCGCCATAGACTCAATAATTGATATTGTTGGTGCAATGATTCTTATTAAAGAAATGGATATACAAGAAATTTATGCTTCAAAATTACATACCGGAACTGGCTTTATTGATTGTGCTCACGGTAAACTCCCAGTCCCTGCTCCAGCTACTATGGAACTATTAAAAGGTATCCCCATTTACTCAACCGGTATAAGAAGCGAACTTGTAACCCCGACGGGTGCTGGTATCATTACCATTTTATCTAAAAGTTTTGGAGAGATGCCACCAATGAAAATAGAAAGCATTGGTTACGGTCTTGGGAGCCGAAAACTATCCATACCAAATGCATTAAGGGTCTTAATTGGCGACACTGATATTATACATGATGAGGACAGGGTAATTGAGTTAGAGACTAATATTGATGATATGAATCCTGAACTCTATGGTTATGTTATGGAATTATTGCTTAAGAAAGGAGCCAAGGATGTCTTCCTTACACCAGTCTATATGAAAAAGACAAGACCTGGAATAATACTCAGTGTTATATCCCCACTTGACAAGGTTGATGAACTTTTAACAATTATATTCAAAGAGACCACTACCTTAGGAGTAAGGATCTCAGAAATAAAGAGGCGGAAAAAACTTAAAAGAGAAACTAAAATTATTGATACAAAATTTGGAAAGATTAAAATTAAGGTTGGTATAGCCGAAAATGGAGCAAAAAACTTTTCCCCCGAGTATGAAGACTGTGGGAAAATAGCTAAGAAATATAAAATTCCACTCAAAGAAGTATATGAAGAGGTCAAAAGAAGGTCAAAATGAAACAAATTGTTATCATTAGTGGTAAAGGAGGAACAGGAAAGACAGTTATTGCTGCGAGTTTTGCTGCATTGGCTGAGAAAAAAGTAATGGCAGATTGTGATGTGGATGCGGCTGACCTTCATCTTCTTTTGCATCCTGATGTAAAAGAGACACACCAATTTATGGGAAGCAAGAAAGCAATTATAAATCAAGAAAAATGTACTCAATGCGGTAAATGTATAAATGTATGTCGATTTGATGCAATATCAGAAGTCAGGGGTCGGAAGCGAGAGATGCTGAAACAAGTTCAGCATGACATAGTGGAAATTGACACAATTTCATGTGAGGGATGTGGAGTTTGTAAGTATATATGTCCAGAGAATGCAATTACAATGAGAGAAAACATATCTGGAGAGTGGTATATTTCTGACACTAAATATGGGGCATTAGTTCATGCAAAATTAGGAATTGCTGAAGAGAATTCAGGCAGACTTGTAACTTTAGTAAGACAAAACGCAATATCCGTTACTGAGTCCGCCTCAAGCGGAATGGATTATATCATAATTGATGGTCCGCCTGGTATTGGTTGCCCTGTAATTGCAAGTCTCTCTGGGGCAGACCTTGCTTTAATTGTCACAGAGCCAAGTCTTTCAGGCATTCATGATATGGAAAGAATTATAAAAGTAACAAATCACTTCGGTGTCAAAACAGTAGTTTGCATAAATAAATATGACTTAAATCTTAAAAATACAAAATTTATCGAAGAATATTGCCAAAAGTCAAATATCAATCTAATAGGCAAGATACCTTTTGATAAAATAGTTATAGAAGCATTGGTAAATGGCGTTCCTGTAGTAGAATATTCTGAAAATGCTGCCTCTAAAATCATAAAAATTATGTGGAATAATATAAAAGCACTTTGTAATCACAGATAAAAAATGGGAATAAGAGAAAATGTAAGGGCTATACTTAAGAAACTACCAGAAGGAATTATCTTAGAGGCAGCAATAAAGACAAAAACTACTAAAGAAATTTTAGAAGCTATTGATGCAGGAATAAAAATTGTAGGAGATAACTATGCACAAGAGATGGAAAATAGATACAAAGAGATAGGAAATAAGGTAAAATGGCATTTTATCGGTCATCCTCAAAAAAACAAAGTTAGAAAACTTGTAAAGTTCGTGTCTCTGATAGAGACCATTGATTCTATCAAACTCGCAGAAGAAATAAATAAGAGATGTTCTGCTTTAGATAAGGTTATGCCTGTCTTAGTAGAAGTGAATAGTGGCAAAGAAATTCAGAAAGCTGGTGTCTTTCCTGAAAACACAGAAAAACTTATAATAGAAATTTCAAAGCTTCCGCATATAAAGGTTTTGGGCTTAATGACAATGGGCCCAAGATTTGGAAATCCAGAAGACTCAAGACCTTATTTTATTGAGACAAAAAAGGTTTTTGAGAAGATAAAAACCCTTAAGCTTCCAAATATAGAGATGAAATACCTTTCAATGGGGATGACAAATTCATACAAAATCGCGATAGAAGAAGGAGCAAATATTGTAAGAATTGGGACTTTAATATTCGGTGAGAGGAAATGAGGACATATCTTGATTGTATCCCTTGTTTTTTAAAACAAGCACTCTGGGCATCCCGGATAATAACTAATGATGAAAAGAAGATAAAAGAAATATTAGATGAAATTGGAATGATGGTAAAAGATATTCCCCTTAATAGTTCGCCACCGGAAACCGGGAGATTAGTATATAAAAAAATAAGAGAAATGCTCGGTGTTCCTGACCCATTTAAAAAAATAAAAGAAAAATATACAAAAATAGCTTTAAAACTTTATCCATTTTTAAAGAAAGAGATTGAAGAATCAAAAGATAGATTGCTCACAGCAATAAGACTTTCCATTGCTGGAAATGTCATAGACTTTGGTGCAGATAGAGAGTTTGAGCTTGAGAAAGAAATATATGAAATATTGAAAAAGGAGAAAAAATTTGCAATATGTGATTATAATAAGTTCAAAGAGCATCTTGCGTCTACTGATGAGATTTTATACATTGGAGATAATGCAGGTGAAACTGTATTTGACAGAATTTTAATAGAAGAAATGAACCCCGCCCTTGTGCACAAGGGCGGGGTGAATAAACCTACAACATTTGTCGTAAGGGAAAAACCAGTAATAAATGATGCAACTCGCGAGGATGCTGTAGAAGCAGGACTTTCTCAAGTTGCAACCATTTTATCTTCAGGCACAGATGCTCCCGGTGTTGTCCTTAAAACTACAAATAAAGAGTTTAGAAAAGTTTACAATAATGCAAAATTCATCATAAGCAAGGGACAAGGAAATTACGAAGCACTTTCAGAAGAAAAGCGGCCTATATTTTTCCTCCTAAAAATAAAGTGCCCTGTAATAGCTAAAGACATAGGCTTAAAAGATGGCGATATAGTGCTAAAAGGAATAAATATTTAGAAATGAACCAAAGATATTATTCATTTAGTCAGTTTTTGAAAGATAAATTTGGATTCAAGGTTTACAAAATACCTATAGACGCTGGTTTTACCTGCCCTACAAGAGACGGAACATTAGGGTATAGTGGCTGTACTTACTGTAATGCTCAAAGTTTTAGTTTGCCAACATTTCTTGCCTATCGGCAGACAGGAAGAACAAAGACAAGTGTTTATGACCAGATACAATATGGAAAGAAATTACTTGAGAGAAAAAGCACAAAATTTCTTGCTTACTTTCAACCCTATACAAATACTTATGCTGATGTAAAATTTTTAAAAAAAGTTTATGATGAAGCTCTACTTGACCCTGATATTGTTGGACTCTGTATTGGCACAAGGCCAGATTGCGTGCCTGATGAGGTGCTTGACCTTATTGAGAGTTACGCAAAAAAATGTCAGGTATGGCTTGAGTATGGGTTGCAATCAATACATAATAAAACACTATTAAGAATCAATCGTGGACATAACTTTGCCCAATTTAAAGATGCAATTAAAAGAACTCGGAACAGAAATATCTTTATTTGTGTTCACATTATTCTTGGTTTGCCTGATGAGACAAAAAAGGATATGCTTGAAACAGTAAAAACATTAGCAAAAATGGATATAGATGGAATTAAAATCCATCATCTTCAAGTAATTAAAAGTACAAACCTTGCAAAAGATTTTGAAAAGAAAGAATTCAAAACTCTTTCTATTGAAGAGTATATACCGCTTGTCTCTGATATAATTGAACTGCTTCCGCCAAATATTACTATTCAACGACTCGTAGGTGAGGTTCTTGAAGACGATATGCTAATTGCACCAAAATGGAATCTTACAAAAAGCGAAATTGTCTCTCGCATTGAACAAGAACTTACAAGAAGAAATTTTTTTCAAGGGTTAAAGTTTAAAAATCTTAAAAATAATGTTTTAAAACCAAAATTTTAAAAGGAGGTAAAATGATTATTGCAATTTCAACAGATAGTAATTTTGTATCCCAACATTTTGGAAGATGTCCTTCTTTTACCATTGTAAAAATTGAAGATGGTAATTTAGTAAGTAAAAAAACTATTGATAACCCCGGGCATCACCCAGGGTATTTACCTCAATTTTTACACAATATGGGAGTAAATTGTATTGTTGCAGGTGGTATGGGGCACCGTGCTTCTGGATTATTTGCTGAGCAAGGAGTTGAACCTATTATCGGGATTAGCGGCAGTATAGATGAGGTGATAGATAAATTGGTTAAAGGAACTCTTAAGGGAGGAGAAAATATATGTAAGCCTGGACTTGGCAAGGGCTATGGCTTGGATAAAACCGAATAAATAATGTTTAAACAGATAATAATTGAACTTAAGCGTCACGCTCCATTTACTGCTTTTGGAGCTCTCACGGGAATTGGTATTATGATAGTTTTTCGTAATCTTCCTTTTAAGGTCTCATATAATATTTTTTATATTTTACATCCAATTCATGTTCTCCTGAGCGCACTTGTAACTGCATCTATGTATGAACTTCATATTAAAAAAAAGCCTAAACTCTGGGGATTGCTCTTAATTGGTTATTTTGGGTCAATTGGTATCGCCACATTAAGTGATTCAATAATTCCCTATCTTGGTGAAACTTTACTTAATTTACCTAATAGAGGAATCCATATAGGTTTTATTGAAAAATGGTGGCTTGTGAATCCTTTGGCATTCGTGGGTATTACAATTGCTTATTTTAGACCCAGAACTAAATTTCCCCATGCCGGACATGTCTTATTAAGTACCTGGGCAACACTGTTTCACATAATTATGGCGTTAGGTGGGACAATAAATTTAGCCTTGTTTGCCATTACCTTCTTGTTTTTATTTCTTGGAGTTTGGATTCCTTGTTGCACAAGTGACATAGTGTTTCCCCTTTCATTTATAAAGGAGAATGAAAAATGACCAATATTAAATATTGTCCGAGATGCAAACATTTACTTAAAACACTTAAAATGGATGGCCGTAAGAGGCTTGTGTGTCCCAAATGTAACTGGATAAATTATGAGAACCCGCTTCCTTCTGTGGTAGCATTGGTCAAGAACTCAAAAAATGAAATCCTTTTAATAAAAAGGGGAGTCAGCCCTCATAAAGGAAGATGGGCTTTGCCATCAGGATTTATAGAAATAAATGAGACTCCAGAAAAAGCTTGCTTAAGAGAATTAAAAGAGGAAACTGGTTTAAAGGGAAAGATTTTAAGATTGATTGGTGTATATAGCCAGAAGACAAAAATTTACAAGAATGTGTTGCTTATTGCCTATGAGGTGAAGATAGAAAAAGGGAAACTCCTACCAGGCACCGATACGGTAGAAGTGAAGTTTATAGGAGTTGAAAAATTACCATTTATACCCTTTTCCAGTAACAGAGAAATTATTAAAGACATAATAAAAAATCAGAAGTCAGATGTCAGAAGCCAGAAGTCAGAATTTTTGTCTTCTGTTCTCTGTCTTCAGTTCTCTGTTTTTCTGTGACTGAAATTAAGGATATGCAAAAGTATATTTACGGACCTGTTCCATCCAGAAGACTTGGATTTTCTTTAGGTGTTGACCTTGTCCCTTATAAAACTTGTTCATTTGACTGTATTTACTGTCAATTAGGGGTGACGACTAACCAAACTATTGAGAGAAAAGAATATGTTAAAAGGGACAACATTCTGCCACAGGTTAAGGAAGCAATTTCTCTGAACCAAAAAATTGATTATATTACTCTCTCGGGTTCTGGTGAACCAGCCCTTAATTCAGCTATTGGAGAAATCATACTCGGTATCAAAAAGTTAACAAAAATACCTCTTGCAGTTCTCACCAATGGGTCTTTGCTATATGACAGAACAGTGAGAAAAGAGCTGCTTCCAGCTGATTTAGTCATTCCATCACTGGATGCTGCTGATTTGGAGACTTTTAATCTTGTAAATCGTCCACACGCTTCGCTTAATTTTGATGAAATTATACTTGGGTTAAAGGATTTTAGGCACGAATTTAAGGGCAAAATATGGCTTGAAATAATGCTTATTAAAGGAATTAATGCTTCTTCTCAAGAGATTGAGCATTTTAAGTCAATTATTTCAGAAATAGGGTTTGATAAAGTGCAGTTAAATACAGTAATCCGTCCTCCAACTGAGAAATCCATTTCCCCCCTGACTCCCATTGAATTGGAAAAAATTAAAAATGCCTTTGGTGAAAATTGTGAAATCATTCCTGAATTTAAAAAGAAGCTACAAAAAGCATACCCTATAGCTATGGAAAATAGAATTATTGAATTAGTCAAAAGACGTCCTGTCACTTTATCCGATATTTCTGACTCTTTAGGAATACATAGAAATGAAGTAATAAAATATCTTGAAATTCTTAAAAAAGAGAGTAAAATTAAAACCTATAATTATGGAGGAAGGAGATATTATGAATACAAGTAAACAAAAAAATACTGCCGAGGAACGGCAAAGACAGCAAGCTGAATTGAACCACAAGATTCAAAAAAACTTGGAGAAGATAAAACACAAGCTCTTGGTTCTTTCCAATAAAGGTGGCGTTGGCAAAAGTTTTGTAGCAGTAAACCTTGCTGCCTGTCTCAGTGAGGATAACGCCAAGATAGGCATACTGGATGCAGACATTCATGGTCCATCAATAGCAAAAATGATGGGATTTGAGGGTAAAAAACCAGTAGCAACTTCTGAGGGCTTAACCCCTATGCTTGTAAAACCCAATTTATGGGCATTTTCAATGGCTTCATTGCTAAATAGTCCTGATGTGCCGGTCATCTGGAGAGGTCCACTAAAAGGGATTGCATTGAAACAATTTATTGGTGAAGTAAACTGGGGAAAACTTGATTATCTCATAGTTGATTCTCCACCTGGCACTGGTGATGAGCCTTTATCAATTTGCCAGCTTATACCAGAATTAAATGGTGGCATTATCGTTACTACCCCCCAAGCTATTGCCCTCTCAGACTCAAGAAAGTGTGTTAATTTCCTGAGACAGCTCAAGATACCTATCCTTGGCATTGTGGAGAATATGAGTGGTTTTATATGTCCATATTGTAAAAAGGAGATAAATCTTTTTAAGGTCGGTGGAGGAGAAAAATCTGCCAAAGAACTCAATGTCCCCTTTCTGGGTAGAATTCCAATTGATGTTAATATTGTAGAGACTTCTGATAGTGGTACTTTATTTATTAAAAATTTCCCTGATTCGTCGGCGAGCAAGGCATTTAAAGAAATAGTAGCCAAAATTCGTGACAATATTCAGCCCCGCACTTATGCATAAGTGCGGGGTAACTGCAGATTTACAGAATTGTGGAGAAAGTAGTATAATTGCTAAAGATATCAGAAGCGTGAGGAGATTGAGAGGTGGATTTTGCCTTCCATAAAACTGACTCCTTTTACAAGTCCATAAGCGAGAGTAATTACGCCTATGGGTGAATTCAGAGCAACCCCTAATCCAAAACCTTGTTTTATATCACCATCCCTGTCTGCCGACCCGCCTGCCAGATGTCGGGCAGGCAGGCAAGATATGTAACCAATGTCGTAAAATGGAAAGAAGTAAGACCCACCCCCAACAAATCGTCTGTATTCAAGATTCAACCAGCCAACTTTAGCTCCTTGGAACTCTTCTTCCCAATAACCACGAAGTGTTCGTGAACCGCCGAGTTTAAAGAACTCATATTCAGGAACTTCTTTGCGAAATATTTGTTGCCAATTGAGAGATAAAAAGACCTGCCCGCCTGAGTGAGAAGGAGGAACAGATAAATAATTATTAAGATTAAGTATCATCCTTTCTAATCCATTAGTATCATATTCAGTCTTCACTTTATAATGAATACTTGATTTTCCATAAGTATCAAAATCAATTCCCAATACCCCTCTATATTCTTCCTCTCTATGATGCGGGGGATAAACCCCTGCGCTACTTTCTATCCAGTTGCCACATAAACCACCATTTATCATAAAGGATAAAGTGATTGGGGCTTTAAATAAAATTTCAGCTGTATTCTTGATATAAACTGTGTCTTCTACTCTGTGTGTCCCATTGATAACAAGATTAATTGGAGAGCCAAATAGCCAGGGTTCTTCATATCCAAGTTCAAAGAAAGTTGAAAGTTTGCTTAGCTTCTGCCAGCTAACCTTAATGGCTCTTCCAGTTCCAAAAAGATTAAGAAGCTCAAGGTCAATCAGTCCAATAAATTCACGGTTCCTGTAGCCAATAATTCCATCAACACGATTCATAAGTCCTTCTTTTACCTTGACTTCAAGTTCATTCCTGCCTTGCCGACTCCGTCCCGTTTCGCTTGTTCCGAAAGAATCCCGATTCCATCGAAACGGGGTCGGAGCGGGGTAGGCGGGCATCTCAACAAGGTCTATTTCCCCAGACTCAAGAAACCTAAGTTTACGAAGCCTGAGCTCAGCTTCCTTAAGGCTATGTTCACTGAAAATATCGCCTTGTTTAATTCTTAACTCCCTTGAAATCACATAATCTTTTGTCACTTTATTACCCTGGACTTTGATACCACTTATCCTTACAAGAGGTCCCTCAATAATTTCAAGTCCAAAATTCACCTGCCCGACGCCTACCTGACGGCGGGCAGAATCAGCCTTAAGTTCAAAGTCAAAAGGTTTTATTTTACAATATGGATAACCTACATTTTCATATTTTGTTAAAATTGTTTCCATATCATTTTTAAAGTCAACTTCATTGAAAACTTCATTTGATTGAGTTTTTAACAGGTGTAAAATATCTTGGTCTCTAAATATTTTATTACCTTTAAGTTTTATACTTCCAATTCTAAATTGAGGTCCTTCTTCAATTAAAATTGTATCTCCTATAACCTTAATTTTTACTTTAAGAAAGCCGTTGGTCTTGTATAAATCAAGCAGATGTTCAGGATTTTTTTCTTTTAAAGTCTTTGAAATAAGTTTAGAAGAGAAATACTTATTCCCGACTATAATAGGAGCACTTAAAATCAGAATAATCAGAAGAATTCCCATTTACATGTGAAATCAATTGTAGGCACGATTTTTCGCCAAAGGCGAATCTGCCTCGGGCATGAAAATCGTGCTTGCACAAATTGAATTTGTGCCTACAATGTGTAAAAAACTTCTATTAATCTATAAACAGGTATTGTCTCCATCTGGTGTCAGGGATTGTCACCAAATTATGGATGATAAAAAAGAAATGTGGCTTTTTGGGACGCTTGATTAGTTTCAGCCCTGCTTTTTCCAGAGTGCTGTCTCCTTTTTTATTATTACATCTAACACAGGCACAGACCATATTTTCCCAGCTATCCTCACCACCAAGTTTTTTAGGGATTATATGGTCTGTGGTCATAGAAACATTCTGGGCGCCACAATACTGACAGGTATAATTATCGCGTTTTAAAATATTGCGTTTGGTGAGTGGAAGGCTTGGCCTTTTTACATGAATAAAATAGAGCAATCTTAAAACCGATGGAGCAACAAAAGAGGTAGAGATGGAGTGAATTTTAAAAGAGTAAGGCTCAACTACTTCAGCCTTCCCGAGATAAATAAGGCAAAAAGCTCTCTTAACACGAGTTATTGAAAGAGGTTCATAGTTCTGGTTTAAAACAAGACACGCTTTATTTACGGTGCCAGAAGGCTTCTTCTTCTGCATTTTTAATTTTAGCCTTTGCCATTTTTATAGCCTTTTGGGCATAAGAGACCCATTCAGCTTCTTCCCCTTGAATAGCAAGCTTATACTCTTTGATTGCTTTATTATATTTTGATATAGAGGCATCAAATTCCTTTTTATTGAATAGCTTATCTCCGCTTAAAATATGAATATCTCCAAAAAGACAGTAAAGGATTTGGCTCTTCGGATTTATTTGGCGAGCTTTATTCAGATATTTAAGAGCTTTAGCCGGGTCCTTCAACTTTATGTAAAGGTTTATCAAATGACAATACGAAGAAATGTTTGTCGTATCTATAGAAATGGCTTCTTTATATATATGGACAGCAGATTCATAATCCTTTAATCCCTCACATGTTATGCCAAAATTCAGCCTATTTGTAACATCAGTTAGAGATTGCTGGATGATATAACTAAATTCCTGTTTGGCTTTATTATAATCTTTTAAGGACAAATAAGCTTTTCCAAGTGCGGCTCTGATATCCAAGTCTTCTGGATAAGTAGCAATTAAAATTTTAAGTTCGGCTATGCCCTTTTCATGTTCTCCACTCTCTATATATGCTTTTCCAAGACTATATCTTATATTCTCACTCTCAGGGTCAAGTTTTAAAGCATGTTTGTAATTCTTAATAGCAGTCGAGAGGTCGCCTCTTTTTTCATAAACATACCCTATACCATACCAAGCATCAGCATAACTTGTATCTACTTTCAGAGCTTCTTTATAACGGGATAAAGCTTTTTCATATTTCCTTTCTTCAGTATAAAGTTGCCCTAAAGCATAATGACCTTTAAGTGGAGCAATTTCTATCATTTTAACATAGGTCTCTTCCATTTTATTATATTCCCTTTTTCCCCGATAAGCTAATCCAAGTCCCACATAAGCATCAACATAAGAGGTGCTTTCCTGAACAGCAAGTTCGCAATTCTTAATTGCATCATCCCACATCTTATTTTTAAGATACTCTCGACAAAAACTATAGTGCTTTTTGGATTCGCTAAAT
Organism: Caldifarciminota bacterium; assembly: GCA_023129325.1. GTDB lineage: Bacteria > Hydrothermota > UBA3073 > JACQXS01 > JAGMCI01 > JAGMCI01. The sequence continues at coordinate 62,560 of JAGMCI010000011.1, read as the reverse complement.
TGGGCATTTGAGCCCTCTGGTTTCTCCTCTAATCCGGGTGGTGGTGCACAACTAATTATAAGACACAAAACAGATACCTGCCCGACGAATAGCAGGCGGGTAAGATATAAGGATTTACTCATTTAGCCTCCTTTCTGCCCGACAGACGGCAGACGGGTCTTGGCAATTGGTGGACGGTCTGTTATCCAAGTTTTGCCACTGTCTTTTGCTCTTGCTTTTATAAAATAAGTCCGAAGAGAATCCGGAGTGGTATAAATCAATGGACTTGAAAAAGAACTTAATATCTTGCCCCACTGATTTTCAACCTGAACCCAACAGGCGAGAGAAGTGCGCTCTTTATTATTGACTTTTGCCTCAAGCATAAAACTTGTAGTTGGGTCTTTAGTCTTATACACTGGACTGGACGAAAACCAAGATAAAGTAGCTTCCCAGCGGTCTATTTGCTCACCACTCATCGTTGTCTCTATAAAATAAGGATGAAAAAGGGAGTCTGTATTTACATTTGGTTCAGGGAATGTTAAATTCTTTCTTCTATAATCTCTTAAAACATCAGCCATACGATACAACTTCGCTTGTGCTTCCACAATCACAGCTGCCTTTTTAGCTTTCTCTCTCTTTTCTTGAAAACTTGAAATAAGTTTTAAGGCACGGTTAATATCTTTTTGAGTTCCTATAAGGAAATCACAATAATTTATTGAAGACTCAATTTGCCGATAATTTTCTATCATCCCTTCAAGCTCAAGTATTCCCATTTGCCATTCCTCGGACAGAGATATAGTATCTTTGCTTACTCCTTTCAAAGTGGTAATCTCCCCCTCCGGAGAATAAAGCTCAGGTGGCTTTTTGGGCTCCTTGCCAAGAAGCTTTAACTTATACCAACCAAAAGTACTCCCTATATTTTGTAAGTGAGTTTTCTCTTCGCCAGTTACCTCCTTAATCAGTGAATCTACAGTAGTTACAATCCTATCTCCAAGACTAATAAGAGAATCTTGTTTTAAAGATTTTGATTTCTCAGGATTCAAGTCATTAATAACTGATTGTATCTTTTTAACATCTTCAACTATTGATGGAATTTTATGTGAAATTCCTTCAAGCTCTTCTTTGTAAAGCTCAAGATTCTCCTGAACCTTAGCAAATCTGTCTTCAATTTGCTCATTTTTTATCCTCCCGCATCCAGAAAGTATGTTAATTATTTGGTCAAGAGTGTTTTGCGCAGAGAGAACAGTTCCTGAATACTCACGCACTATCTTGTCCTCATGATAGGAGAACTTGGATAAATAAGAAGCAAGTCTAACCTTTAAATCACTTCCTTCGGATGGATAATAACTATAATCCAATTTATATTCTTCAAGTGCATTTCTTATTCTCCTGATTTCTCTTGTCGCCTGCTTAACAAGAGCAATATCCTGATATCCACCTTTACTCTTACAACCTATACTTACAAACAAGCCAAAAACCAAGCATCCAAGCAACAAAAAGCTTAATAATCTTTTGCTTCCCATAATCATTCCTTTCATTTCTCTCCTCCTGTTAATTATGGAGGTGAGGGGGGTCGAACCCCTGACCTTCTGGCTGCCAGCCAGACGCTCTCCCAACTGAGCTACACCCCCATAAATAAAATCAAATATCAAAGATTAAATATCAAAAACCAAAATCATCTTTTCCCTTTAGTTATTTATTTTAATAGCTAAATTAAATTTGTCAAGTTTTTTTCTTGCAATATGCTTTATAAAATATAATGAGTAGTGGCTCAGAGCCACACTGGAGGTAAGATACTGATGGATTTTAGAGCGAAATATCCGACAGGCAGAGTTGAAAATTAGCTACTTCTGTGCATATGTGGAGCCTTTATCAAGGGCGTTTTTATTTATGTTGATGAAATCTTGCTTTAGTTTATAGAAGACCGTAGGGAGTGATGACTTTATACTCTCAAGGGCAATAGCTTTTGTTTTAGATATGTATGCTCCTACAACAGCCATATTGGCACACTTTACAGTCCCAAGTTTTTCTGCTATCTCATTGGCTGGCACGGCAAGAACTTCAATATCATTTCTTTTTGGTTTCCTTGAGATAAGTGACGAATTGTATATAAGCAATCCCCCTTTCTTCAGCCTGGGCTCAAACTTGTCAAGGGAAGGCTCGTTCATAGCAATAACTGTATCTGGCTCAGTAACCACAGGAGAAGCAATTTCGTCAGTGGAAATAATCACTGAGCAGTTAGCTGTACCGCCTCTCATTTCAGCCCCATAGGATGGAAAGTGTGTGCAATGCTTACCCTCATTCATAGCCGAAGTTGCCAGTAATACACCAGCCTTGATAACTCCCTGACCACCAAAACCAGCTATGATTACCTCTTGTCTCATTTCTTTTTGGTCAAATCCTTGTATACACCCAATGGATAATATTTGCTCATCTTCTCGTCCACATATTCACAAGCTTTCTTAGGAATTACACCCCAGCCTGTAGGACACGGTGAAAGAATCTCTACTAATGTAAATCCAAGTCCATCAAGCTGAATTTGGAATGCCTTCTTAATGGCACGCTTCGCTTTCAGAACATTGGGAACATTATTTACAGCGACTCTCTCCAGATATATAGGTCCATCCAGAGCAGACAGCATCTCACAGACTTTTATGGGATACCCGTGAACCTTGACCTCCCTGCCATAAGGATTGGTTGTCGTCTTCTGTCCTGGCATCGTCGTTGGCGCCTGCTGACCACCAGTCATGCCATAGATGGCGTTGTTAATAAAGATGACCGTAAAGTTTTCTGACCGAGTGGCTGCATGAATGGTCTCAGCTGTCCCAATAGCAGCTAAATCACCATCGCCCTGATATGAGAAGACAATTAAATCTGGACGCACCCTCTTCATACCTGTGGCAGATGCACAACCCCTGCCATGTGGAACTTGTATCATATCACAGTCCATATACTCATCAAGGAACACAGAACATCCCACAGGCGCAATACCAACCGCACGCTCCCTTATATCAAGCTCATCAATTACTTCTGCAATTAAACGATGAGCAATACTGTGTCCACAACCAGGGCAGTAACGCATCGCAATCTTGGTCATACTCACTGGCTTTTTGTAAATTCTTCCCATTTTACTTGCCTCGCTCTCGCTCCGGCGAAGCAGGTTTGCTTAATATTTCTTCTACTTTATCTAATACTTCATCTCCTGTTGGTAAGCTACCTCCAGGGCGACCCAGGAAATGAATAGCAGATTTACCAGAAACAGCTATCTCCACATCCTCAACCATTTGTCCCATATTCATTTCTACTACCAAAAGCTTCTTGACTCTATCAGCAAGCTCATTAATAGCCTTCTTCGGAAAGGGCCATAAAGTTATCGGCCTAAAGAGCCCAACTTTTATACCCTTTTTTCTACCTTTTATCACAGCTTCAGTTGAAATACGGGCTGAAGTCCCATATGCTACGATGACAATTTCAGCATCTTCTAAGTTGCACCCCTCAAACCGCACTTCATTTTCTTCTATTCTTTGATATTTTTCATACAAATGCCAGTTGTGCTTTTCAAGGATACTTGGTATCATATGAAGCGTATTTATAATCCTCCTTGGTCTACCTTTACAACCTGTCACAATATAGTCCTTTGGCGGGAGTTTATCTGGGTCAACCCAGTCAAAGTTAAATTCCATTGGCTCCATCATTTGCCCCAGCAATCCATCAGCAAGTACCATGCACGGATTCCTATACTTATCTGCCAAGTCGTAAGCTAACTTTGGGAAATTACCCATCTCAGTCACCGAATTTGGCGCCAAAACAATCACCCGATAATCGCCATGCCCACCACCACGAGTTGCCTGAAAGTAGTCACTTTGAGCTGGGGCAATATTGCCAAGTCCCGGACCACCACGGATTATGTTTGCATAAAAGAACGGCAGCTCTGCTGAAGCTATATACGAGATGCCTTCTTGCTTTAAACTTATGCCACAGCCAGATGAGGATGTCATCCCCCTAACACCACAAGCCGCTACGCCAAATATCATATTGATAGCAGCAATCTCAGATTCAGATTGTATGAAAGTGCCACCGACTTCAAAGATACGCCAAGATAGATACTCTGGAATCTCATTTTGTGGTGTAATCGGATAGCCAGCAAAAAACCTGCAACCCGCCCTAACGGCACCCTCTGCAAGTGCCTCATTACCCTTCATTAACACCTTCTCACCCATCTTATATTTTTCCATGTTCTTCATAACTTCTCAACTTCTATCGCTATTTCTGGGCAGACTTGATAGCATAAGGCGCAGCCTATGCAATCCTCGGGTTTAATACAACGAGCTGGATGATAGCCGCTTTGATTAGAATAAGAAGCCATCTCCAAAATCTTCTTAGGACAGGCATCAATACAATAGCCACATCCTTTACAAAGTGTCTCAATAATCTTTATTTTTGCTTTAAGCTTAGTTATTGTTTCTTCCATTTACCATTTAAATATCATTGCCCCCCATGTAAAACCAGCACCAAATGCAGAAAAAAGAACTAAATCTCCAGATTTTATCTTCCCTTTCTTGTTTGCCGCATCAAGCGCCAATGGAATTGAAGAAGCAGGAACATTGCCATATTTGTCAATTATCACTGAAGTCTTGGACATTGGCATATTTACCCTCCTGCAAGTGGCTTCAACAATGCGAAGATTGGCTTGATGAGGAACATAAAGGGCTATGTCTTCGGCTGTTAGATTTGCCTCCTTTAGGACTTTGGCTACTGAACCCCCCATTGTCCTCACAGCATATTTGAATACTTCACGACCTTGCATATGTACTGTATGCAGCTTCTTATCAACTGTCTCATGAGAAGCAGGCATCCGGGTGCCACCAGCTGGCTGGACCAAGAGGTGGCCAATTGTCCCATCTGCCCCTAAATAAGAAGCAAGAATACCACTGTCGCCATCAGTCGCAGCTACAATACAGGCACCTGCTCCGTCACCAAATAAAACACAAGTGTTCCTGTCTTCCCAATCCACAACTTTAGACATTACTTCAGCACCTGAGACTAAAATATTATTATATTTACCTGTCGCTATCAGACTGGCAGCTACTTCAAACCCATAAAGGAAGCCAGAACAAGCAGCTCCTATATCAAAAACAGGTATATCTTTTATGCCAAGCCCCTTCTGAGTCCAGCAGGCAGTGGAGGGATAAGCTGTGTCTGGAGTGGCAGTGGCTATTATTATGACATCAAGGTCTTGAGCCTTAAGACCAGCATCAGAAAGTGCATCTTTAGCAGCTTCAACTGCTAAGTCAGATGTTGCTGTGTTGCCTTCAACAATATGCCTCTCCTTGACTCCAGTGCGTCCCCTTATCCACTCGTCTGAAGTATCTACCATCTTTTCTAAATCAAAGTTCGTGAGAACTTTTGGGGGGACATAGGAGCCAGTGCCAATAATTTTCAATTTCCTCATTGTCTGAATTTAATTATATCTTAAAAAAAGCCTCTTGTCAAGAAAAATCTTGTCAATTAAAAACTTATTTTCCTATTATTTCCATCTAATTCTTTGAGAATTTGATAATTATTATATAGAATAATCTTGATTTTTTAATCTTTTAATGTAAAATTAAAAGATGAAATTGTTTGAAATTCTACATAAATCTAAAATTTCCAATGCCAGGATTGGGAAATTATATACCCAACACGGAGTAATAGACACGCCTGTCTTTATGCCAGTTGGAACTCAAGCCACAGTTAAAACTCAAATGTTCAGGGATTTATTGGAAAATAAAGTGCAGATGCTGTGTATGAATGCTTATCATCTTTATTTACGACCTGGACTTGAAATCATTGAAAAGGCTAAAGGAATACATAAATTCACAGGTTTTGATAAACCTATACTCACTGATTCAGGTGGATTTCAGGTTTTTTCTTTAGCTGACTTAAGAGATATAGACAATGATGGAGTTACTTTTACTTCACATCTTGATGGTTCACGACATAAATTTACACCTGAACTTGTGGCTCATATTCAAAATATATTATCTCCTGATATTAAAATGATATTTGATGAATGTCTTTCCTGGCCAGCTACAAGAGGAGCCACTGAACTCTCAATAACACGCACAACTGAATGGGCAAAAAGATGTAAAAATGCTAATACGGGTGGTATTTTATTTAGTATAATTCAAGGCAGTAGTTATATTGATTTAAGAAAAAAAGCTTGCCATAAGTTATTGGAAATTGGTTTCCCTGGTTATGCCATAGGTGGTGTCTCTTGTGGAGAGCCAAAAGAAATATCATACGAGATAGTTAAAAATGTTGTAAAAGAACTTCCGGAAGATAAACCACGCTATTTAATGGGTGTTGGACCACCAGAAGATTTAATTGAATTTGCTAAACTTGGCATTGATATATTTGATTGTGTCTTGCCGACAAGAAATGGTAGAACAGGCACTGTATTTACTTCACAGGGCAAACTCGTTATCAAAAATGCCACATACCAGGAAGATTTTACTCCTATTGACCCAAAATGTAATTGTTATGCCTGCAAAAATTATACCCGTGCTTATGTAAGGCATTTATTTCAAGTTGGCGAAATCCTTGGTCCTGTCCTTGCCACCTTACACAACATCCACTTCTTTATCCAAACAATGCAAAAAATAAGAAAATCAATATCGCAAGACAAATTATAACCACAAAGCACACAAAGTTGCAACCACAGAGTTCACAGAGCACACAGAGAGAAATAGCCACAGATTAAATTAAACAGGTTTTAACACGAACTCAGCACGAACATTTACGAACCCCGCACCAGAGAAATCTCGGTGCGGGGCGAACAGCACACGAACCCCGTTCCGTATGGAAACGGGGCGAACCATTTTTCTTTGTAAAAATTTTTGTGAGTAAGTTCGTGTTTTGTCCATACGGATATTGAGATTGGTTTTTGTTCGTGTCTTGTTCGTGTTAAATTATTTCTTGACAAATGTGTTTTTTATAGTAAAATTGGATATAGATAAGTTATACACAATAGTAGTTTGAATAATAGGAAGATGAAAATATGAATGAGACATGCAACAAAACTATACATGAGCTATATGTAGGTGGCACCGATGAAGAACTACGTGAGCTAAGAAATGCTAGTGTGCAACTAATAGTTACTTCTCCACCTTATTGGAATGCCCGAGATTATAAGCATCATAAACAGATTGGTTTCAATGATAAGTATGAAGAGTATCTTATAAAAATGGGAAATATTTTTAAAGAGTGCATCAGGATATTATTACCAGATGGTAAAATTGCTTTAAATATGGGCAATATTTATAGTAATAAAAACGATGAGAAAAGAAAGTATACTGTAAATTTGATTTTAGACTTATGGAAATTTTTGGATAAGCACAAAGACTTGAAATTTATGGGTACTATTTATTGGAAAAAAACTACCTCACGGAACGGTGCTGTTCTATTTGGTAGTTATCCCTATCCTTCCAATTTTATGATTTCTACGGCATTGGAAGCGATTCATGTATTCAGAAAAATAGGAAGGAGAAAAGTTTCCAAAGAAATAAAAGAAAAATCTAGAATAACAAAAGAAGAATTTAGAAAATTCAGGGAACCAATATGGTATTTAAATGGAGTGAGCAAGAAAGAGCATCCAGCGGTTTTCCCTAATGAACTTCCCTATAGGTTAATTAAAATGTATTCTTTTTATGGCAATACTGTGTTAGATCCATTTTGTGGAATAGGAACAACAAATTTAGAGGCTTTGAAATTAAACAGAAACTCCATCGGTATAGATATAAAAAAAGAATATATTGATAAAGCTATGATGAGTCTTAAAGAGACAAGCAAACACGCTTCTATTCTTGTTTTCTATAAAAACAAGGTGAAAAAGTATGAGCAATAGTGAGATTGAATTTATAAAAAGTAGTATGGTAAAAAAATACGAAAATGCTCTACAAAAAGAGAAACTGAAAGTCCTAATATTTGGTCCCGGTAAAGGAAACCCTGATGAGTATGCGAAGGCATGTTATAACAAGCGTTTGCAAATCAAGAAATTGTTGATAGAAAATAAGCACAATGCAGTATTACCAGAAGAAGCATATGAAGAGGCAAAAAAGCAAGGGAAAGAATTCTCAAATATAACCGCTTTTGAGAAATATTCAATAGAACATTGGTGCGACATAGCTGTATTTATATATGTTCCAAATTGTCCAGGGGTAGAGCATGAATTAAGTGCCTTTTCTGGTCTTCCAGAGTGTGTCTCAAAAATATATTGCTTCTATGCAAACGATTGTAAGTCTCATTCCGCATGGACACTAAATGATAATATAGGCTTCATCCGTGGGGGTAAGGGACATTTAGATACTTTTTGTAGGGATGATATCAATAAATGCAAGGTGGGTAAAAAAGTATCAGAAATAGCTGAAGATATAAGAATAGTTTCAATATACTATACTTATGTAAAATATAAAGGAGTAAGATAAATGACAACAAGTAGCATAAGAGAAATTTGGAAACTATTGGAAAAGTATAAAAAAGAAACAAAACTTCTGAAGAACAAGGAGGCATTAATACTGCTAATCTATATTAGTCGACACCAAGGGATTAAATTATCTGGTTTAAAAGGAAAAGTCGAGAAACTTCTCCCCCAATTTGATACTCTAATGGACTTTTTGATAGCCAATAAATTCATAGAATTAAAGGAAGAGGTGCTTAGCCTCTCTGAAAAAGGGAAAGACATAGTAAAAACGGTGAAATATTCCCAATACGATATTAGTAATTTACCTCCTAAAATAATTAATGGATACACTTTAATGAAGTCATTAGGCAAAGGTTCTACTTCTGTAACTTACAAAGCAAATATAAAAAAAACTGGACGAGATGTTGTACTGAAGGTGTTCAAACCAGGCATATTAGATCATATAAATTTTGAAGAAAAGATTAAAAAAATAATCCATCTCAAATCTTCGCATTTAGTGGTTCCATTTGACTGGGGCGAATTTCCTTATACTGATATAAATTTGAAGTATGTCGTGATGGAATATGTTGAAGGCGATTCCTTGAGGGAATTTTTAGCAAAAAATACAAACATGGCCTTACAGGAAACATTAAGAAATTTCATCAGGGAAGTAGGAGGAGCACTAAAAACAATTAAAGACAATGGGTTTATGCATGGAGACCTTCATGATAACAATATTTTAGTAGAGGATGATGAAATAGAAGAATATCAAAAACGAGGAATATTTCATTTTAGACTCATAGATTTCATTGGGGTAAACTCATCTGGGGAGTTCAGAGAATATGAGAAAACTGACTTTGAATATTTTAAAGAGAACTTTCTCAAAATAATTAGAAAATATTGTTTAACTCCATCGGGCAAAATAGATAGAAAAAAATTAGAGGAGAGACTTTTTTATATATATGGTAATCTTATTCAAAACAAATATACTTCTATTGAAGCAGTAATTAATGGTCTTTCGGAGAAAATACCAAGTGGTGAAAAACTTTCTATAGAACAACCGTTTAATTATCTTATATTTGAAAACTACGATGTAAAAGAGCTCTTGTGGCTTGAGCGGTTTGAGCCCGAACTTCGACTATACAGCAATTTTATAAATTTTGGACCACTTATATGTTCGGGCCCAAGAGGTGGAGGTAAAACAATTTATCTGAGATCGTTAAGTTTTATCCCTAGATTAATAAAATTAGCTCAAAAACCCCAATATATAAAGATAAAAAACAAAGTAGCTTATTTTAAAGGAATTTTTGGCATCTATTTCCCTTGTAGGCAAGGTGAATTTAAGTATTTTTCTGATAAACAGTACAATTTCAAAGAATTTAAAAATCAGCTATTTCTTAAGCACATACTGATATTGAAAATTATTAGAAGAACAGTTTCTTTAATAGCTGAGGCGTACAATGAGGAAATATTCACGAGTGAGCCCAAACCAGAATTAATATTGAATTTTCTTTCTGATTATCTGTTGCTTAAGGAAATTAGAATGACTATATCTGCTCGTGAGAAACCCTTTAAGGAGCTCACATCTATTTTAAGAAATGAAGAGAATTGTTGCATAGATATATTAGGAGATATACCAAAATACCCATCTGAAAGCAAATTATTAAATGAAAATATTTTGATACAATTCTTTAAAACAGTTAAAAAATCTGTTTCTGAGCTATTGGATAAAAGGTTTTATATTATATTCGATGATGTCAGTGAACCTCAAGTCAATCTGGAAGTCCAAAAGATACTCAATTGTCTAATGGCTTGTCACAATGAAATATATTGCTGCAAGTTCTCAACAGATAAATACGCCTATACTTTTGAAGATATGTTTGGCAAGGCATTACAACTACCTCATGATTATGCATATATTGATATGTCTGAGATGGATAATTATAAAGAGTATCTTAAAAAAATAATAAATCGACAATTAGAAATTGGGGGATACGCTAAAAAAATAAAAGAGTATCTTAAAAAACTGCCCTATACACATGAAAAGTTAATTGATTTTTTATCAAAAAAAACTTACACTAAAACTAAATACGGTGGGTGGAAGTTGCTTGTTCAATTATCTTCTTGGAGTGTTCGGGACGGGTTAGCAATTTGCGAGTCTATTTTTAAACAATACGGAGACCCCCAAAAACACGAAAAACTGAAAAAGGGTGAGGATATAATCTCTATAGAAATTCAAGACAAAGGAATTAGAAAATATTCTGAGGAAGTATATGCTTCTCTAATCAACATTGAATCCATAGGCAAAGAAATTTTTGATGTTGTTAGAAATTTTGGTGAAATTTCAAGAAAATACTTAGAGCGAGAGATAACAAAGAAAAAAGGTAGAAAATATGAAATGATTACAATAGAACGAAAAGATTCAGAAAAACTCTCTGGCAATGCAGAGAAGTTGTTAGGAAAATTAATTCGTCATTCTGTGTTTCTCGATAAAGGTTTTAGTTTCTCAAGAGAGCAGATGGGATTAGTCCAAAAATTTACTTTGCACAAGAAATATACTCCTAAACTCAGAACAACCTTCAGGGAAAGAGAGCATTTGCGACTCATCAAAAAACAACTTGAAGAATTTCTGACAGAGCCAGATAGATTTAGGAAGAGGTTAATTGAGAAAGGTATAAAGGACGATTCTCAACCTATGCTTTTTGACTTTAAAAGGGGCAATAAAAATGATACAGGAGTTTAAACCCGACTTAATAACAAACAGAAAAAATTCTTTATACATCTGTGCAGGGGGATTTGAAGATAGAGTGAAAGGAATAATTAATATCCTCCAAAAATTAAATGAAAAGGTTTTCAAGTATTCTTTTATCTCGGAGTACACTGTGCACCAAGAAGATAACAAAGAAAATTTAGATTTTCTGGAAGACTCATTAGATAAATGCTCATCTTATCATCTTAAAAATGTAAAAATTGATATAGATAATCTACTTTTCAGCCGAGACAATTTGACAGATAGATTAAAGAAAATACCGAGAGAAGAAATTGAAGCTATCTTTATTGACATTTCAGGAATGACAAATTTCTTGATCCTTCTTATATTAAAAATGGCACACACTATTTTTTATGATAAAAAGATTTTTATCTTATATACAGAAGCAAAAAACTATTATCCCAAAGAAGATGAGCAAGATGAAATACTAACGCTTGCAGAGAAAAAAGATGATGAGAGTATAATGAAATTAAGTGAAAAACTTCAAGCATCTGGTGCACGGGAAACATTAATTCCTACTGATTTTAAAGGGAGTTTCAAAGAAGATTTCCCTACAACTCTAATTTTCTTTGTAGGATATGAGCCATCACGAGCTATCGGACTTTTGGAAACCTACCGACCTAATGTCGTAATTCCTTGTTACGGGGATTCACCTCATGAATATTTTAAGTGGAGAACTCAATTTTCTATGAAGTTGCATGAAAAGTTTAGAGTATTTGAACAATATCCTTATTTAAAAAAGAATAAACCAATATCAACTTTTTACATTTCAAAAATCATTGATGAACTTGAGAAAACCTATATATCTGAGATAGAAGGGAGAATACTTTACGAAAATTTCAATATAGCAATTACTCCGCAGTGTAGCAAATTGCAAACGGTAGCTACATATCTATTTTGTCAGTCGCATCCGGATGTCCAGGTAGTCTTCTGTTTGCCAGGTAAGTATAATTCCAAAAGATATTCAGAAGAAATTGGAAGAAGTTGGCTATATGAACTATAGAACCGCCACTGCGTATAACAGCGTATTTGCAATACTTCGCTAAATCCCTTTAGGACTTCACAAACACGGAGGAGGTGAGGTGACATTTTTGTAAAGTGAGAAAGTCAAGAAAAAAATCAGTGTTTATCTGCGTTTTTTCTGTGTTAATCTGTGTGCCTTTTTTTAATTCGTGGTTAGAAAATCAGTGAAGTTCCGTGTCGTTATCCGTGTTCATCCGTGACTCATCTTTCAAGCAGTTCCCAGAGGGGTTTGTATTTGCCTCTTGAATTCCAGACTATGTAGCCCCAGGCACGAGAATTGCGGACTGCTTCTATCTGGTTGGCTATGTAGTCAGGTCCAAAATTAGGTGACTTTAAATTAAAGCCCTGAATATAAGGAACAAATTTTCCGCCTGAGGCGGACAAGGATTCGCCAATAAGTGCTTCTCCTTTAACTATGCTTTTAAAAATGAGGTTATACTCCCTTTTCCCTGGGCCAGATGACTTTTCATGGTGTTTGTGAAAATGCGAAGGATAAAGCATTGGATTAATTATATCAAGCCACTTTGCCATAAGCCTGAGATTTTGCCCTTCACCCTTGAGAGGATACCAGAGTGCATACCCATATACATCACCAGCAATCGTAGCTCCTAATGGCTTTAATTCTTGCCTTGCCAGTTTTAGAAAACTGGCGATAACTTTTGTTTTGTCCTCACAATCAAGTTTATAAGGTCTAAATCTGCCTGTTTTTGATGGAAATCTAATGTAATCAAATTGAATCTCAGGAACACCTCTCCTCGTGAGGTCTTTGGCAATCTCAATATTATATTTCTGAACCTCTTTTAAACAGGGATTTGTCCAGCACCTACCATGTCCATCTTTCCAGATTCTTCCATCAAGAGACTTCATAGAATATTCACCGTCATTATAGCAGGCGAGTATAGAATCTTGAAAGACCACTACCCTCCCGATAAGTCTAAGTCCATGAGATTTGCACATAGAAAGTAAACGCTCAAGATTTATATAAGGTTTTCTGGCACCTATAGTTTTGGCAAATTCTACATTAGTATTATAAGTTACCATTCCTCTTGCTTCTTTAAAATCAACTACTATGCAATTTATCTCAGTCTTGTCAATATGAGGCAAATATTCTTTTAATCTTGTAGCTCTATAATGATTCAAATAAATACCCCGATAAGGGAAAAAATGGAATGGCTCAACTTCTATCTTTGGAAGACTCTCTCGAACAATAAGAGTTGGGTATGTCTTTGCTTGTGTCCATCTAATTAAACTTAAAACTACTATAAGTAAAAAAATCTGCATTCCTCAGCAATCTCTCTGTGGTTTAATTTTGCATTTTAATCCGTCAGTTGCCGGATTACACTTTTATTATGGATATGCTCTATCAATTGTTCTTGGGAATGGGATAGCTTCGCGAATATGCTTAAGTCCACATAACCATGCAATTGTGCGTTCAAGTCCAAGCCCAAATCCTGAATGAGGGACTGAACCATATCTACGGAGGTCAAGATACCATTCCTGTGGTTTCTTTGGTAAATTAAATTCTTTTAGTCTTTGTTCTAATATTTTCAAATTATCTTCCCTTTCTGAACCAGTCATTATCTCACCATACCCTTCAGGTGCGAGCATATCAATACACAGAGAAAGTTCAGAATTTTCAGGGTCGCGTTTCATATAAAAGGCTTTACAGCTTGCCGGATAGTGATGAATAAAAAATGGTACTTCAAACTGATTCGCTAAATAAGTCTCCTGAGGAGCACCAAGGTCTTCCCCCCATTTGAGTTTAGGCGCTTCAGTTTGCTTGTCAAGCAAATTAAGAGCCTCCTTGTAAGTAATACGCGAGAATGGGAGTTTTATTTTTTCTAAGAGTTTTGTATCACGCTCAAGAATAGAAAGTTCTTCTTCCCTTTTATCAAGCACTCTTTTAACTATGTAACTTACAAATTCTTCAGCTAATTTCATTATATCATCAAGATTTGCATAAGCAACCTCGGGCTCTATTTGCCAGAATTCAGTAATATGACGCTTTGTCTTTGAAAGTTCGGCACGGAAAGTAGGTCCAAAGGTATACACCTTGCCAAAAGCCATACAGCCTGCTTCTGCATAAAGTTGTCCTGACTGGGAAAGATAAACCTTGTTGTCAAAATAAGGAACTTCAAATAGCGTCGTTGTCCCTTCACAAGATGATGGTGTCAGAATAGGGGCATCAAATCTCAAGAAACCACGAGAATCAAAAAAATCATTTATCGCTCTTATGACCTCAGCCCTTACCTTCAAAATAGCATATTGACGCCTTGACCTGAGCCAGAGATGACGATTAGAAAGAAGAAAGTCAATCCCGTGAGTTTTTTTTGATATAGGATAAGACTCTGTAAGTTGGACAACTTTTATATCATTTAATTCAAGTTCATAACCACCAGGGGCACGGGAATCTTTTCTAACTTTACCCTTTACTATAATTGAGGACTCTTGAGTAAGTCTGTCACAGAGTTCAAATGTTTTTTTACTTACATTATCTTCTAATACTAATCCTTGTATAATTCCAGTTCCATCACGGATAAGAAGAAAATATATTTTACCACTTGACCTCTTATTATAGAGCCAGCCTTTAATTGTAATTTCCTGGCCCTCGTACTTTGCAATCTCTTTAATATATGCCATTATCACATTATACAAAATCTACTCTCTTTGTCAAGGAAAAACTGCAACCACAGAGAACACAGAGAGTTGAAGTAGTTGATTAGTGAATTAGTTAACTGGTTAATTAGTAAGGCAAGATAATCAACTAATCTCTAATTAACTAATGGCTAATTAACTAAACACTGTGTGGTTTTGTGGCGTTTATAATTTCATTAAGAAAAAGGTTGCAAAATGAAAAATTATGTGTATACTGAACCAGATGTTCTGGATTTTTGTCTCCTTTTTATTAGTTACTCGGACCCATACTTTAAAATCAGGCGAGAATATAGCTGAAATTTTACTCTCAAATGGAATCTCAAAGAAAAGCACAGCTCAAGTAGTCTCGGCTCTTGGCAAGAAAATAAATTTAAGAAAATGCAAACCCGGTGATAAATTATATATTACTACCAGACCCGCTAGCCAGCCGTCGGGGAGGGAGGGCAAATTTATTGAGCTTAAATATGAGCAGCCACATGCTACCTGGGTTGTTGATAGTTTAAATAATGTATCTAAATTAAAAGAAAGAAAAGTTCTTATTTATTTAAAAGGAACTATTGAAAAAGGTTCATTATGGGACGCTTTACTCTCAATTGGCGGAACTCCGAAACTGGTATATGAATTTGCCGAAACAGTGTTCCCATGGGATATTGACTTCAATGTTGAAACAAGAAATGGAGATAAATTTGAGATCTTCACAACTGCAAGGTATATAGAGAATAGGTTTATAGGCTATGGAAAGATATTATTTGCTACCTACCTGCCAAAGGAGTGGCAAAAAAATAAAAAATACACAGGCATTTATTACCCCAAAGGAAGACATGGATATTACAGTTTAGATGGAAAATCTTTACAGCGTCTGTTTTTAAAAGCTCCGCTTAGCTATGTAAGGGTATCGTCCAGATTTTCTTATTCAAGGTTTCATCCCATATTACGCATTCGGAGACCTCATTTGGGAGTAGATTATGCGGCTCCAACAGGAACACCTATCAGGACCATAGGCGATGGAAAAGTGACATTTGTTGGATGGAGAAAAGGTTTCGGTAGACAGGTGATTATTCGGCATAGTAGAGGATTTAAATCATATTATGGACATTTATCAAGATTTAGAAAAGGAATCAAGAAGGGAAAATATGTAAAGCAGGGAAAGGTAATAGGTTATGTTGGTTCTACAGGACTTTCAACAGGACCTCACCTTGATTTCAGATTAAAGAAACATGGCAAGTGGATAAATCCACTTAAATTAAATCCGCCTTCCATTAAACCTTTAAAAGGAAAGGAACTCCAAAGATATAAAGAATATAAGAAGGAACTCTTTACTTTAATGAGCGGCATAAAGACCCTTAAAAAAATTCTTCCTTTATCTGCTTATTTTATCAAATAAAATCAGATTTAAAAGTGTTTTCTTTTTTGATTCACTTGCTTTAATTTCTTTCATGCCACTGATAATTCTTGTAAATAATATAAGCCCAAATATACCGATTGCAAACCAAGCCATCCATAAAGGCTCATGAAATAATCTTGTTCCAAATGGCATAAGAAAGAAGAAAATAAGGAATGCAACTGGTGTGCTTTTCACAATCAAGGTAAGTCCAACAACAATTACAACAAACAAAATGAGGGCTTCGCGTGGCATAAGGTAATATAATGCCCCCAAGGAAGTAGCAGTCCCTCTTCCCTCGCTTTTAAATCCAAGCCATACAGGCCAATTATGACCACAAATAGCCGCAATCCCGGCAATAGACGCAAGAGACTCTGGAAATCCCATAGCTTTACCAATAAGTATTGGAATAATACCTTTCATAAAATCACCAAAAAATACAAGTAAGGCAGGAAGAGGACCCATTGTTCTATAAATATTAGAAGCCCCTATTTTCTTGAATCCCTCTTTCATCACATCTACTCCTTTTATCTTGCCTGCTATATATCCGCATGGAATAGACCCTATAAGATAGCCAATTATTATCAAAAGGAACACCATTAAATAATATATTAACTACCATAAGAGACTTTGTCAAATAAAAAGTTTTAAAAGGTTGACTTTTGGGCGTTTGTTTAATAATATACCTTAATGGATAAGAAAAAAATGATTCCTCATAGAACCCTATCCAAAGCTTTATATTTTAATATAATTTTGTTTGGTATTATAAGTTTTCTAAATGATATGAGTAGTGAGATGATAATGCCTATCTTGCCTATGTTTATCACTGCTTTGGGAGGAACGGGCTTAATTGTAGGACTTGTTGGAGGATTAAGGGATAGCATAGCCAGTATATTAAAAGTATTTGCTGGCTTTTGGTCTGATAAGATTGGAAAAAGAAAGCCGTTTATTTTTTCTGGTTATTTTATTTCTGCTTTGTTTAAATTATTTCTTTCTTTTTCAAAAGTTTGGCCCCAGGTTCTTATTTTTAGCTCATCAGAAAGAATAGGTAAGGGCTTAAGAACTGCCCCCAGAGATGCCATCATAGCTGATTCCGTGCCAGAAAGGAAAGGTAAAGGATTTGGTATCCATCGCGCATTTGACACAAGTGGGGCAATTATTGGGTCAGCACTTGCATTTATTTTGTTTTGGTTTATGAAATTTGGATTTAATCAAATAATATTAATTGCAGCAATCTTAGCTTTTGTTTCTTTAATCCCTATTCATTTTGTAAAAGAAAAGAAAAAAGAGCCTAAGAATCTTTTATTTAAAATAAGTTTAAAAAGCTTACCTAAAAAAAGCAGGTTATTTATTTTAATAGCTACTATCTTTGGGCTTGGCAATTTTAGCTATATGTTCTTCATTTTAAAGGCACAAGAATTTTTTACAGGTAAATTTGCAATTGGAATACCAATTCTTTTATATATATTATTTAACATTTTTTATGCCTCATTTTCAATTCCCTCTGGCATTCTTTCAGATAGGATAGGGAAAAAGAATGTTATTTTATTGGGATATTCTTTATTTGTTTTAACTTGTTTGGGCTTTGCATTTTCTCATTCCTTAATTTCATTTATAATTTTATTTGCATTATATGGTTTAGTTTACGCCTGTATAGATGGGAATCAAAGGGCTTTTGTTTCAGATATGGTGCCAACTGATTTGCGAGCTACAGGACTTGGAGCTTTCCATACATTAACCGGCTTAGTTGCCTTACCAGCAAGCTTAATAGCAGGAACTTTATGGGGCATTAATCCTGCTATAACATTTATTTTTGGGGGGTCAATAGCTTTTATAGCAATAATTTTACTGCAAATTTACTCTTTGCACACAGATTCTCACAGATAGGACAGATTTACACAGAAGATAAATTAAATCTGTGGGAATCTATTAAACCTGTGTATATCTGTGTGCTAATAATATTTATACGGGTTTCGTGTTTTCGTGATTTAAATTATTTTCTTGACGAATTAGGTAATTTGAGTTATAATTTTAAAAATGGGTATTGATTTAAAAACAGTCTCTCATATAGCAGAACTCTCCAAACTTAAGCTCAGTCAAGAAGAACTTAAAAAACTTACTAAAGAGCTTTCAAAAATTATAGATTACATAAACAAATTAAGGGAGTTAAAATTAGAGAAACTAAAGGAACTAGAGTTAACTTCTCTTCGCTTAAGGGAAGATAAACCCTCTCAAACTCTTTCTAAAGAATCTGCCCTCTTTAATGCTCCTATTAAAGAAAGAGACTACTTTGTCGTCCCCAAAATAGTGTAAAGCATCCCGCACATAATCTATGTACGGGAAATTTGTGCCTACAATGTTATGAAATAAAATAATAAAGAGCCCCAGAGAATAACTTTGGGGCTCTTTCGTGTCTCTCAGTAATTCTTATCTGAGCAATACCATTTTCTTTGTGCTCGTCCAGTTTGGAGTTTCAATGCGGTAGAAGTAAGTGCCACTTGAAAGTTTTCTTCCAGATTCATCCTTGCCATTCCATGTAACTGTGTAACTGCCAGGCCCATTCTCGCCATCAAATAGTGTTTTTACCAGTCTACCTGTTATATTATAAACCTTTAAAGATACCTTGCTTCTAACAGGCAATTGATACTTAATAGATGTATACTGATTGAATGGCTCTGGATAGTTATCCAAAAGCATAACAATATCTGGCTTTGAAACTGGAATTTCAGTTATTCCTACCCAGTCACTTCTATCAAAGTATGCATTTTGAGGAGGATAATCAGCATAAACTATACCATAAACACCACTTGCCACGCGTTCTATTGCAGGCTTAACATTATAACGAGGCTCATAATCGTTGAAATCAAAGGGTGCGCTCCATACTCCATTAGGATAATCTCTCCAGGAATACATCCCGCGTTGATGTTCGCCATCCCAGGACCAATAAACAACTCCCATTCCATCTCCTTTCCGAGATGTAACATCAGGCATTTTACATGAATTTGTTGTATCCCCTATATGATAAGTATCCCATACAGTTCCACCATTATAAGAGATGCGATACTTTATCCAATCGTTAACTGCTCCCTGATGTGGAAATACGGTTATAACAGTATCCCCATATGCAGAAATTGATGAGACTACTGGGGTACCCCAATATGGTATAGCGTAATCAAGGGCACCAAAATTGTGCCAAGCATCATCGTAATCAGCCCCTACTACTGCCACACTATCGTTTATATTAATATAAGAAATAAAGGCATATATATCAGAACCGACTGACATCGGCTTATTGGCACAGATATCAAGCCCCCTTCTTGCATTATCAACTGGAGGATTGAGTTCATGCCAGGTTGTAGCAGATGTATCACTCCAGTAATAATAGAGGCTATCACTAAACATAATTGCCGAGTAGTATATACGATCGTTATAGTAATCAGCATTACTGGTTAAGGCTATATCTTCTATCTTGGTCCCAATATCAAAAACATTATGCCAGCCATATAGTGTATCAACATAGCCACTATCTGTATCAAATCTTCTTATATTAGCAGCGGTTTGACCACTAAAACGGGTATAGCCGACATAGAAATAATTGTCAAGCACCACACTACTTATGTCATTGATATAATAACCAGCATTCCAGGTATAAGTTTCTTCCCAGGTTTTGCCCGTATCCTCTGATATGTTAACTGACCAGGCATATCCTGTTTCTTTTTGGAACAAAAGTGCTGCAAATAAATTTCCAGTTGTCTCATGAAAATCAAGACCCACAACATAAATTGAGTCTCTATTTCCAATTTGCGCATCTCCTCCCCACTTTGTTTCTGTTTTTATAGGCTTTCTCCATTGTATCCCATAATCTGCATCCTGAAGGTCTGTAAAATTACGCAATAGCTCAATCGCTCCATCATAGTCCCCATTGTTCCATCTATTTTCCACTAACCTGGAATGTTCAATAGCTTCTAAAGAAGTGTTACCTGGAAGCTCAATCTCCAAGATAGCATTTTCCTGCTCATTTAAACTCATCTTCTCAAGCCCTTTCCATGCGGGAACAGTTTCCTTCATAGCCGAATATTCTATAACATTCCTGCCTGCCAGCCGTCTCCGTCCCGCTTCGCTTGTCGGAACGGGGCGGGCAGGAGTGCTCCAATTATTGTTCATTGCCAACGCAGTTCCACAAAAAACTAATAGCGAACAAAAAAGATATATCTTCTTCATCTTACCTCCTTCTTCTACAGGGCAAAACCCTATACTGCATTTCCTTGTCTTAAACCAACACTTTATCCTTCTCTAAATATATCCATACGCATCACCTCCTAAAATATTTTATAATTGTTTACCATTACATGTTACTCACTAATTTGAAAATGTCAAGTTTTTTTCTGTAATCCCATTTGGTGTATAATCCCCTCCAAGAAAGAAAAAAGGAGGGGATATGCAAGAATTTCGGATAAGAAAGGTTACAGAAAAAATGGTTCGCCACGACCTTCACCACGGAGTGGTTCTCCAAATTTACAGGAATTAACCTGGATGCCGAGTATAAAGATTTTAGCATGTGTCTCGCGTTTGAGTTGCTCTATAAAGTGAGTCAAAGAAAGGGTAAGTGTTGATAAACTGCAGGAATCTATTTCATCAGGGGAAAAGACTTTAATGGTACCCGGCTTATCGCCAAAATCTACAGCATCTACTATTATAATGAGGTCCGAATTTGTATCAACTATAGGAGAGATATAATTTTCTGGCACTTCCTCACAATTAAATAAGGGTAAAGTCTTATTTTAATGCAAAAAATCTATAAATCGGGAACCGGCGCCATCATCTCCTTTTAGCCTATTGTCAATACCTGTAATTACTATTCTCATTTAAAGTAAATATCAATTTCCTCTTTTTTATCCTTTATATACATAAACTTGTAGATACCCCTCAACTTCTTGGTCTCTTTTACTAATTTTTCAAAGGCTTGGATTCTTTCATTGTTTTCATCAACTCCCTGCAGTAATAACGGGCGGGTTTGAAAATATCGCAATATTCTTAGCATAGGGTCAGCCAATGTCAGTGGAAATTGAGCGGTTGTTACAATTACTTTTTTGCCCTTTTTCTTTTTAACTTTCAATGCAAGCCATTCTAATTTGCCCATTTTTTTGGTACGCTTAATTACACTTTTTGAAGCCACAAGTTCAGCACTCAATTTGGTACCATTTAATTCTATTATCAACAATTTGCCAATCTTGTCACCAGCTTCAGCTATTGCATCTACTATCAATTCCTTCAGATTTAGCTCCTTGTTTTCTAATTCTTCTTTTATATGGCCAGAGAGAAATACATTTATATATTGAGACATAGAGAGAGGCAAATTTATTCTCACATAAGTGGCTTTCTTTCCAGTTTCAGTTATTCTTAATCTAAGAAATTTCGGAGTACTTTTCTTAGCCATAATCTGTGGAGTTAAGCCCACCACTGAAACCTGTGCAAGAAATAGTAGAAATGCTAATCTTTTCATAAAACTTTTTTCTTAAATATACTTATCACCTGCCCAAAAACACTCCATCGCTGAAGCAACAGGGTATAAACAACTTGGTCAGCAGGCAAGTATATTTACTTATTCCGCAGTTTTGCTCTTTATACCGTATTCCAGATAACTGAGTTAAACAGAGTTCCAATAGTTCCAAAAATTGTCGTCAAGACTGCAATCATAATTCCATTTGTCACCAATCCAACAATCCCACAAACAAAGCCAGCAATTGCCATCCCCTCACCACCAATCTCGCTTTCACTTCGCTTGATTTCACTCTTTGCTATAATCCCAAATACAACGCCAAGAATGCCAAGCGCAAATCCTGCGAATGGCACTAAAATACTTGCTATTCCACAAACAAGTGAAGTTATGGCTTTGCCGGATACTCTCTTCTCCATTTTATTCTCCCTTCTTTCTTCTTATCCTCACCCGTATTCCACCCTCAATAAGTGTCCCTAACCCAATGACAATCAGGATTGTGGGCCACATAACACTCCAAGCAGGCTGTTGAATTATACCCAAGTTGCGTAACAAAAATATCACCCCAATAATTAATATAATAAGTCCACCAGTCACTCTTCCTCTCCAATGAAACATTTTTCACCTCCTATTAATGAGTAAAGTAGCCAAACATAACACCTAAGGTTATACAATAATTAGAGAGATTCATTTCAGGATAATCTGTAAGCTCTTTTCCCATTTGTTTCCAGGCATACATTTTTGTTCCAAAATAACCGCCTTGCAAAGTCAAATAGCACCATGGCATTACTGGAAATTGAATTCCTATATAAGGCTGATAATATAAAAATCCTGCTTTCAAGTCCGCTTCATAATATTTGCCTGAAACAGAATCTCCTTGATTAAAGTTATCCCACATTTCGTCCCAGCTTAAACCTGAGGCTCTTGATATTTTAAGCCCTATGCTACCTCCCCCTATCATTCCACCCAGAAAGATTTGAAGTTTTCCAATAGGAATTATATATTCGGTTAAAAACCCACCATAGTCTATGGAGAGCTCTGCCTTTCTGTCTTTTCCTGTAATTACTTGACTTCCGCCTCCACCACCGCCACCAATTCTTAAGTTTTCACATACGGTTCCACAGCCCCAGCCTCCTGTTAAAAACATACCTCCATCAAAAGTCTTTCCTAATACAGTCGCCGCTTTCAATTCTTTATTTATATCATCAAGTTTAGGGGGGAAATACATAACATTTGGCCCACCTCCTCCACCCCAGACTCCACCGTCTTCCAGCTCCATTTCGTCTCCAAGATGAGGCATCTCTTTCTCTCCAAACTTAGCTTTAAGCTTTATTTCTTTACCTTGCCTGAAAATTGTAAATTCTACCTCTTCACCTGGTCTTTGTTTTATAAAGTTTGATAGCCCAGCCTTATCTTCCATTTTCTCATCGTTTATTGCTAATATAACATCACCTGCCTTAATACCAGCTGATTCGGCTGGCGAACCTTCTACTATCCCCTTAACAAATACACCATATTCCACTCCTATAGCTGCCTTTGTGACTCCACTAAGTTCCTCAAGATAGACTCCAAGAAACCCTTGCTTTTGGGCACCCATAAGGAGTGCGGGTATAAAAACCAAGATACTAATATAAAAAATACCTCTTCTCATAATACCTCCTTTTTAATTTCTTATTTTATCTTAACCTAACTTATTTGTCAAGAAAAAAGGACGAAGAATCCCAATGCCCAACAATAAAGAGAAAAGAGAGAGAACCCTTTTCTTTTCACAATCCTCAAAAGGACCTTAATTGCAAAATAGCTCACTAAAAAAGAAACAGCAATTCCTATAAATATAGGAAGAATAGGTAGCTCCCTCAAGACTATATTTTTTGTCTCAATTATATTTGCTCCAAGAATTGAAATTATAGCTAAAAGGAAAGAAAATTTAGCTGCCTGAACCCGCTCAGCCCCTAAATAAATACCAGCTGAAATTGTAATCCCAGACCTTGATATTCCAGGAACAATGGCAATGGCTTGAGCTATGCCAATCAAAATGGCATCCAGAAGCCTAATCTTTTTCCTTTTTTCTTTTATATTTCGCGTAAGCCATAAGATTATACCTGTCACCACAAGAGCAATGCCAATTAAAAATGGACTCTCAAATATAAGTGCTACTTTATCCTTTAAAAATAAACCAAAAACTCCAGCTGGTATAGAACCTATGATGAGGAACAAAATGAGCCGTCTGTCATTGATTATAATTTCTTTAATATCTTTCCACATAACTACAATAAGAGCAATTAGTGAGCCAAAGTGTAAAAATACAGTAATTGTAAGTTTACTCTTAATTCCAAAGATTCCCTCTAATAATGCCAGATGAGCAGATGAAGATATTGGGAAGAATTCTGTTAAACCTTGAACAATACCTAAAATAAAGGAATGGAATATTCCCATAGAGATAAAAATTTACCACTAAAACCTCAAAAGTCAAGCAAAAAGCAACCACGAATGACATTCACCCCGCACTTATACATAAGTGCGGGGCGGGTTACTCAAATAATAACTACAGAGGACACAGAGAAAAATAGCCACAGACCCGTCCCGACACGGTACGGGTCGGGAAAGACACAGAAATAAATTAAATCTTTCTTTAAAGTTCCAAACATTTATCTGCGTTTGGGACTTTTTAATTTTTTATTGACATCTTCTGAATTTAATGTATAATTTTTAAACAAGATATGCGAGAATATAAAAACTTACAGAGACTCTTAATCATAATTTTTCTCCTCCTCTCAATAGTGCCTCTCTCTTTAGTAACTTATCTTTCCTATGAAAGGTCCCGTAATTCTTTATACAAAAGCATTACAAAAAACTTGACCCAGATTGCTAAGGATAAAGCTTCCTCTATCAATAACTGGATATTTGAAAGGGTCACAGACGCAAAGGTAATTTCCAAGTCCCCCTGGATAAGGGAAGCATTGGAACACCCCCGCCTGCCAAAGTCGGCAAACGGCGGGCAGGCACAAATCCCGCACAGTTTACATGCAGAATTGACCCATCATTTAAAATTAGTAAAAGAGAACTATGGCTATTATGATGAACTCTTTATACTTGATATATATGGAAATTTTGTCATTGGCACTGGCGGGGAAGAAGAAAATAAATCAGACAGGGATTATTTCATAAATGCCAGAAATGGAATGCCTGTAGTCACAGACATAAGGGAATCAGAATCTACGGGCAAACCTACTATGCTTATATCACATTCTATTAGAGATAAATATAACAAAGTGGTCGGAGTTTTGGTAGAGAGAATCAAGTTAGACTTGATAAGTAAAATAATGCGGGAAATCAAAGTAGGCAAAACAGGCGAGAGTTATTTATTAAATAAGGAAGGCTATTTTCTCACTGAGTCAAAGTTTGAGCCTGACTGCGTATTAAAAAAGAAGGTCTCTACTGAAGGCTATGAAAATTGTATTCAGTATCATCAAGGAGTTGGAGAATATATTGACTACAGAGGCAGACCTGTTTTAGGAAGCTATCTCTGGATGCCGGAAAGGAAATGGTGCTTGATGGTTGAACAGGATGTACATGAAGCATTTTCCCAAATATCAACCCTGAGGAATACTACTATAGGAATATGCTTGGCTACTATAGTATTAGTTATAGGTGCTTCTTTGATTCTATCAGGGAGAATTATAAATATCTTAAAGAAAAAAGATGATGAGTTAGCCATCAAGACGAAAGAACTCTTAAGGACAGAAAAGCTATCCGCCGCTGGCAAACTTGCTGCTGGCATTGCACACGAAATTGGTAATCCATTAGCTGGTATCATCAATTGTGTTAAACTCATATCAAGGGAGTTGGGCAAGGAGAGTAAGAAAGTCAGCAAGTATTTAACTTCAATAGAACGAGAGGCAATGAGATGCGCCAAGACCATTAGAGATTTCTTAAATTTTACTCGGGAATCTGAATTAAAGATTGGTGAAGTTCACATCAACCAAGTCATAGAAGACACGCTTCTCCTTATTACACCCCAATGTGCTTCCCAAAAGGTAATCATAGATAAAGAATTGGATACTATTCCCACAATAGCGGCAGATGGAGTCCAGCTTGGGCAGGCATTTACAAATATAATCTTAAATTCTCTGAGTGCTATGCCAGGTGGAGGTAAATTACGCATTCAGACCCTGGAGAAAGATAAGCACATAGAAATAGTATTTTCTGATACAGGGACTGGCATTAAAGAAGAAGACATGGGTAAAATTTTTGAGCCTTTTTTTACAACAAAGCGTGAAGGGACAGGACTTGGGCTATTAGTCGTATATGATATAATAGACAAGCATGATGGAAGTATTAGGGTTGAGAGTGAAGTTGGAAAAGGGACAAAGTTCACAATAAGATTACCGATATGCCAAAGATTTTAATTGTTGATGATGAATCTGTCCTGAGAGAGACTCTCTCTGATTGGCTTCAGAAAGAGAGTTATAATACGGAGACAGCCATAACTGGTGAAGAGGCAATTGAGAAGAACAAAAATAATAAATTTGATATAGCAATAGTTGACCTTAAACTTCCGGGAATAGATGGGATAGAGGTGCTTCGTAGATTGAAAAAGATGAATCCAGAAATGCCCGTTATAATAATTACAGCTTACGCATCTATTGAGACTGCTGTTGAAGCGATGAAACAAGGGGCATATGATTACTTTGTTAAACCGTTTAATCTTGAGGAAGTTAGTTTAGTCATAAAAAAAATAATAGAACACCAAAAACTAATAACAGAAAATATTGCACTCAGAGAACAACTTAGGGAACGATATAGCTTTGAAAATGTCATAGGTAAAAGTCAAAAGATGCAGGAGATTTTTAAATTGATTGAAGCCATCGCTGATAGCAATTCTACTATACTTATTCAAGGAGAATCAGGCACAGGTAAAGAGATTATAGCCCGAGCTATTCATCAAAGGAGTTCAAGAGCAAACAGACCATTTATAACAGTAAATTGTGCAGCAATACCTGAAAACCTTCTTGAAAGTGAGTTATTTGGCTACGAGAAAGGTGCCTTTACTGGTGCTATACAAACTAAAAAGGGAAGATTTGAACTCGCAAATGGTGGGACACTATTCATGGATGAGATAACTGACATGAAGCCAAATACTCAAGTTGACCTCTTGCGAGTATTGCAGGAAAGAGAATTCAGAAGAGTTGGGGGAGGAAAATTGATACCCATTGATGTCAGGATTATAACATCAAGTAATAAAAATATAGAGGAGGAAGTCGCTTCTGGTAACCTCAGAGAAGATTTATATTATAGATTAAATGTTATCTCTATTCAACTACCTCCATTAAGAGAGAGGAGGGAGGACATACCGCTTTTAGTTCAACATTTCTTAAAGAAATATAGCAAAAAAACCAATAGAGTTATAAAAGGTATGTCAAAAGAAGCACTTGAATTGTTCACAAGATATAACTGGCCTGGCAATGTTCGGGAACTTGAAAATGTGATAGAGCGGGCTGTCATCCTTGGTAAAGATGAATTTTTAATGCCGAACGATTTGCCAAGAATAATAAAAGAGGTCAAGAAAGATAAGCCACACTATCCACCCAACAAATCACTTGGAGAAGTAGAAAAGGAATACATAACCAATGTCCTGCAAGAAACGGGTTGGAACCTTTCCAAAACAGCGAAGACCCTCAAAATAAACCGCACAACGCTATATAACAAAATAAAAAAGTATAAAATAAAAAAATAGCCATCCTGCCCGACAAACGGCAGGCGGGTAATTATTAAACACTGTATAATTTTTATACCCCCTCGCTGAATTCCCTACAATTAAAGCATTTCTTAATTCTTGTTTAATTTTTATACAATCCTGGAATAGCACAATGTAGACCTACAAAGCTACTAATCCCTTGTATAATCATTATTTAGGGCTCTTTTGTTTTTGTGGCACAGTATTTGCTATATCAAATAGAGGAATGCAAGATTTGGATAAGAAGTGCCCATTTTTTGAGGAAAAAACTTTTAGGTATTGCAAGGCTCTGGCAAAAAGGATAATGATTCCTTCAAGAACAGAGAAAGAGAGATTTTGTAGTTGTGAAGATTATCTGGAATGTTCTATTTATAAAGAGTGGATGAAGAACAGGAGGAAAAATGGACATAAAAAATAAGATGAAGTGTCCGAGTTGTGGCAATGAGATGATGAAGGCAGAGAAGATTGGGCATATAGATAATCGCATCAGAAAACAAAAGATGAGGAGCAAACCATGAGAAGCACAAGAGAATTAAATCAATATCTATACAATGAGACTAAAAAAGCGAAGTCGGTAACGACTGATGTTGATGAGCAGGATTCTGTTGCCGTGGGTTTGGATGAAAGGGTAAGGGTCACTGTAAATGGCAATGCCGGCGATTTCTTTGGTGCCTTGAATAATGGAGCGTACATAGTCTTGAATGGCAACGCGGGTCGATTCGTAGGAGATGTTATGCGAAGCGGGAAAATAGTCATCAATGGGAATTGTGGTGAAGGGGCAGGAATGTATATGTATGGAGGGCAAGTTATTGCCAATGGCAATGTAGGAGATAATATTGGTCAAATCAGTAAGGGCGGGGTAATTCTCATAAAGGGTATCGCTGGTGACTTCGTTGGTCTATACTTGACAGGTGGAGACATTATAGTTTTAGGCAACATCGGCGAAAAGACAGGCGATTGGATGATTAAGGGAAGAATATTTGTTGGTGGGAACATAGCAAGCCTCGGTAATAATGCAATTATCCGTGAGTTGGGTGGCAATGATAAAATTTTTTTAGAAACTTTATTTAATGAGAATAAGATACAATTCCTAATAGATAAGATTAAGAAAATAGTTCCAAAAAGACTACGTCCATTCTACGGAGGTGGTGAAGGATGGGAATAAATGTTTCTACAATACAGTTAGGAGGATGCTCTGGCTGTCATGTTTCTATCCTGGATATTGGTAAAGACCTGTTTAAAGGGGGAATCAATATTGTGCATTCCTACCTCTTGATGGATAAAGTCACCGCCACAATAGAAGCTGAAACGGACATTCTAATAATAGAAGGGGCAATATTGACCAATAGGGACGAAGATTTAGTGAAGTGTATGGCTCCGCATGCCAAGAAAGTGGTTGCCATTGGTTCGTGCGCCTGTTTTGGGGGGATTGCCTGTTTGGGAAATCTTGAAACCCCTTTTAGACCACAGAAAGGGGATTTCAATAAATCTGATCATAAACTCCACCCTTTAGTATGTTCACCAAAGGCTTTTATTGATGTTGATTATTTCATTTCTGGTTGTCCACCGCCCGCAAATGTGATTAGGGATGTCCTCTTTGCTCTGGTTGAGGGAAAGCCTGTTCCTGAGATTGCTCATACGGTTTGCGATGAGTGCGACAGAGAGAGAACAGGTGAACCACCCCCAATTCCACCAGGGGGTAAATGGAAAACTGCACTTGATGAAGCTCCTGACCCAAAGAAGTGTTTTCTTGAGCAGGGTTATTTATGTCTTGGGAGGCAGACAATTGGAGGCTGTAATGCATCCTGCATTAAGGCAAATATGCCCTGTGAGGGGTGCAGGGGGCCAATACTTCTTCATAGAGGATTTAAGAAGTTTACTGATGAAGAGAAGAAAGAAATCTTGAGATGTCTAAAGTAATTACAATTGATAATGTTGCCAGGTTAGAGGGGCATGCTTCTGTCACATTATATCTGGATAAAGACGGTGGAGTAGAAAAAGCCGAGTATCTGGCTACTGAACCGTCAAGAGGATTTGATATTATCTTTAAAGGAAAACATGCCTCTGAGGTACCGATGTTGGCAGCCAGAATATGTGGTATCTGCTACACTGCACATAATATTTGTGCCTGTAAAGCATTAGAAGATGCATGGGAAACTCCTATTCCTGATTCTGCAAAGAAGATACGTGAATTACTATTATTTGCGAATACACTCGCGAGTCACGCATTACATACTTTCTTCCTTGCAGGACCTGGGTTACTTATTGAAGGAGCGAACACAATAGCCGACTTGCAGAAAAAATACCCAGACTTTCCTGAAGCTGGAATAGAACTACGAATGATTGGTCAGCAAATTTCAGAAATAATTGCAGGTAGAAAAGTGCATACAACCATAGCGGTACCCGGCGGTGTTTTAGGAGTATTAGAGCAAGAAAAACAGGATAATATTATGAAATTGCTGGATTCAGCGAGCGAGCCGATTGAGATTATGGAGGATTATTCACATCGTATTCTTTCTGACAGAAAAGATTATATGCTATCATTTGGGATGATTGAGACCCACTTTTTAGCACTCAAGCAAAGTAAAAGACTTGAGCTCTACGATAACCCTATAGAACTTTTAATGAAAAATGGGAAAGTGGATATTTTGACACCCACCCAGATTCTGGAAAGGATAACTGAAGAGAAGAAAGATTATTCTTATGTAAGACATCCATATATAACAGATTTAGGGTCAGATAATGGTCAGTTTAGAACTGGAGCTCTCGCAAGAATTCAGGAGGACGCAAGCTGGGATAATCCAACCTTTCATGAATTTAAGAAAATTTTTGGTACTTT
This sequence comes from Caldifarciminota bacterium, assembly GCA_023129325.1. Taxonomy (GTDB): domain Bacteria; phylum Hydrothermota; class UBA3073; order JACQXS01; family JAGMCI01; genus JAGMCI01. The sequence continues at coordinate 32,239 of JAGMCI010000011.1, read as the reverse complement.
TACACAATCCACAATGGGTTATGACATTGCAAGAGTGGCAGAGATGGTGGAATGTATAAAAGGAATGAAGAATATTATTAAATCTGGGTTGGATAAGGACATAAAAAATGTTGCACATCAAAAAGACGGGATTGGGGTAGCGGTGGTAGAAGCTCCACGAGGCTTACTGCTTCATCAGTACGAAATAGATAGTGAAGGCATAGTCAGAAAGGCAAGGGTAATTGCACCGACTACCTTTCATCAGGGAAGCATTGAAAGGTCTACCTTTGAAGCAGCCAAAATTGTGCTTAATGGCAAGAAAGGTAAGTGTTCAGATGAGGAGAAGATAAAGATAGAGCAAGCAATTCGTGCTTACGACCCCTGCATGTCATGTGCAGGTGCTACACAATTAAGGGTCATAAAGAAACCAATATAGGAGGAAATAATAATGATTAGATCGCACAGGCGAGCTTATCGTGTAACCATTGATAGGAATAAGTGTATTGGATGTTTATTATGTGTGAAAAATTGTCCAACTGAGGCACTCCTTGAGAGAATACGAGAGACTTTTCCAGCTCCATTCCTATATTATCCTGAAAAGTGTTCTGGTTGTCTTATATGCGAAGAAAACTGTCCTGTCAAAGCAATTACTGTCGATCCAATAACTCCTGAGGTTTTGTCAAGGGGCTCTTGGACATCAGATGTTGTAGAGACAATTCATTTAAAAGCGGAGACTGGAGAATATGCCTTAAGGGGCTATGGCTCCAGCCGTCCATTACCTACACTGGATGATATAATTGTCGTTCCGGCGCAGCTCTCAAAAACACCAGTTGATAAATATAGGCAGGAATGCAACACCAAGGTAGTAATTGGTAAAGGGAGGGTGAAGAAACCATTGGCTCTGGATATTCCAATTGTGCTTGGGGCAATGTCTTATGGAGCAATAAGTAAGAATGCCAAAATGGCTTTAGCGAAAGGAACTGCTCAGGCGGGCTCTGCTGCTAATACAGGAGAAGGGGGCTCTTTCCCTGAAGAGAGAAAATTGGCTAAGAACCTAATTGTTCAGTGGTCAACTGGGAGATTTGGTTGCAATACTCATTATCTGAAGACAGCAGATGCAATTGAGATCAAAGTCGGTCAAGGTGCAAAACCGGGGATGGGTGGCCATCTTATGGCAGACAAGGTCACTCCTGAAATAGCAAAGGTAAGAGGAATACCTGTTGGAACTGATGTTCTATCACCTTGCAGACACTTAGATATGACCCGGCCAGGGGACTTGGATAAACATGTAGAATTGTTGAGAGAAGTAACAGATTGGCAGATTCCCATAATTATTAAATTAGGACCTGGAAATATATATAACGATGTAAAATTTGCAATTGAAGCAGAACCTGATGCTATTGCTATTGATGGTATGGAGGGTGGAACAGGAGCATCTCCTGAAATAACCACTGAGCATGCTGGTATCCCCACTCTGGGATGCATAGTTCCTGCTGTAAAAGCATTGGAAGATTCAGGTCATAAAGACAAGATCAAGTTGATGCTACTTGGTGGTATCAAGACAGGAGCAGATACTGTTAAAGCTATTGCCATGGGGTTTGATATTGTTGGTATCGCTTCAGCGGCTCTTATAGCACTTGGATGCAGAGTTTGCAAACAGTGCAACACTGGAAAGTGCGTATATGGGATAGCAACTCAGGACCCGGATTTGAGCCTACGGCTAGATATAAATGAAGGTGCTAGAAGGATTGCAAATTTCCTGGCAGTAATGACAGGAGAACTAAAAATACTGACTATGTTAGCAGGATACGATGATATTTATAAGTTAACAAAGGATGACTTGAGAACCCTTAATAGAGGGGCAGCAGATATAACTGGCATCAAGCTAATCGGAGCAGAAGACATACCTTAAGTCTATAGGAGGTGATTAAAATGAAGAAGAAGGGGTTGTGCAGTAGTTGTAAGTATAGAAACATCTGCACTTACAAGAGACAAGCAACAGGCGTCTATCATTGTGATGAATATGTATGTGGTAAGCCCATTTCCAAAAAGAATTCTAATTTCTCCAAGAAGACCCTGAAACCCGTGAAGAAAATCTAAATGAAGACAAGTGCCTATATGCTTGTTATAAAGAGAGTAAGATAAGCACATAAACCACGTGGAGTTTTCCTGTAAATGCCAAAATCAATATTCGTTGAGAATTTAGGTAAAAAGGATTTAGAAGAATTGACTTAATAGAGAAAAACCCCTAAAATTATTCCCCATTTATTTACTACATTTATCTGGAAATTCTATAAAAATTTCTTGACAAAAGTGCTAAAATATAATAAAATAAATTTGAATTTTAAAGAAAATTGTCAAGTATAAATAACAAGGGGAGGAAAAATGGCAGGTAGTCTTTTTTCAATGGTTTTGAAACAACTTGATATTGCCACAAAGAATCTCAACTTAGATGAGAATATTCATACAATCCTTAAACATCCAGAGAGAGAGCTTACAGTTGCTATTCCTGTAAAAATGGATGATGGGCATGTAGAAGTATTTACTGGACATCGTGTGCAATATTCCAGCATAAGAGGTCCTTGCAAAGGAGGAATAAGATACCATCCTGATGTTAGTCTGGATGAGGTTAAATCTCTTGCTGCTTGGATGACCTGGAAGTGTGCAGTAATGAATATTCCATACGGCGGAGCTAAAGGTGGTATTAAATGTGACCCTTTCAAAATGTCAAAGGATGAAATTCAACGAATGACGAGGAGATATACAGTTATGATTATGCCAATCCTTGGTCCCAAGAGGGACATTCCTGCTCCTGATGTAAACACTGGGGCAGAAACAATGGGATGGATTATGGATACAATTAGTATGTTTGAAGGACGAACTGTCCTGGATATTGTTACGGGAAAACCCATTGGATTAGGGGGCTCATTAGGTAGGCGTGAGGCAACAGGAAGAGGAGTAATGCTTGTAACTTTGGAAACGATGAAGAAATTAGGCTACGATATATCAAATACTACAGTCGTTGTACAAGGCTTTGGCAATGTTGGCTCAGTAGCAGCAAACCTCCTTCATGAAGCTGGCTGTAAGATTATTGGAGTAAGTGATGTATCGGGAGGATTTTATAATCCAAAGGGGTTAGACCTTGCCAGTATAAATAAACATGTCAGTGTATCTAAGAACCATCTTCTTGAAGGATATAAAGGAGATGCTGAGACTGTCTCTAATGAAGAACTGCTTCTTTTAGACGCAGATGTTCTTATACCAGCGGCATTGGAAAATCAAATTACGAAAGAGAATGCATCTAAACTGAAGGCAAAGATTATAGCAGAAGGTGCAAATGGACCAACCACACCTGAAGCTGATAAAATACTAAGAGACAAAGGGGTTACTTTAGTTCCGGATATATTGGCTAATGCTGGAGGTGTTGTAGTATCTTATTTTGAATGGGTACAGGATATTCAAGCATTTTTCTGGGATGTTGATGAGGTAAATAAAAATCTAAAACGAATTATGGGCAAGGGTTTTGATGAAGTGTGGTCATTTTCTAAAGACAAGAAAGTGGATATGAGAACTGGTGCTTATATGCTTGCCATAGATAGAGTGGCAAAAGCACTTAAACAACGAGGAATTTTCCCATAAATGCACAATTAAATGTTTGTTAAGAATTCAGACAGAAATAAGGCTTTAGAGAATTTATAGAGTAGATTAAGAAACAAGGGAGAGGAAATGGTAGATATAGATGATTTAAAAGATATTTCCGTATTTAGTGGACTTAATGAAGAGGAGTTTAAAGCTACGGCAAAGATATGCAAGGAGTCAAAATTTAAAAAAGGAGCCATCGTAATTGAGCAAGGTGATATTGAAGAGACCTTGAGTATCCTTGTCCAGGGAAGTCTGCAAGTAGATGCTAAAATACCAGGTTTTAAGGATTATGTTAAAATCTGCATCCTAAAGTCAAAGGATACATTTGGTGAGCTTGCATTTATAGATGGTATACCTCGTTCTACCACGGCGAAGTGCCTGGAAGGCGCTGCAATAATAGAGCTATACAGAGCTGACTTTAACAAACTCTGCAAACAGAATTCTAATATAGAACTCGTAGTGATGAGGAATCTTGCTGTGCTGGTTTCAAGAAAATTAAGGGATACTACTGTTCAGTTACGGAATAGGATATCAAAATTACCTTCCCGTGTGATATCCAGAACAACACGGTCAATTTTCTCAGAACTCGCAGATTGGATGGCAGGGATGAAGGGCTTTTCAAGTAGCTGAAAAATATTCACGAGATTCTCTTTAGTTCTCTCCAAATTTCATCATAAAGACTTTTATTATTTATATCTTTTGCTAATTTGTGTGCTTTTTGCAGTATTTCTTCGGCTTCCAATCTTTTGTCAATTAATGCTTTAGCTTTACCAAGAACGAAATAACCCTCTGCCATCAATTTCTTGTTTTCTAATTTCTCAGCAATTCTAATACCCCTATAAATGAGTTGTAAGGGCTTTTCTGTTTTCTCGCGAGCTGCTCTGCTTGCCCCAAGATAAAAGAGCACAATTGCTTTTGTCGCTATGTCTTTAGTTTCTTCAGCAAGTTTGACAGCGTTCACCAAATAATTTTCTGCAATTTCATACTCTTCTTTTTCAAAGTATAGAACTCCTATATCCATTAGAGTTGCACATTTAAACTTTTTATTTATTCCCCCGTATATTTTAAGTGCTTGATTATAGTATTTTAGTGCCTGCTCATACAAGCCTTTTATCCTATAAACTTCGCCAATCTCTTTAAGCCATATAGCCTCGCTTCTTTTTTCGCCGAGCTTCTTAGCTAATCCAAGTGCTTGCTGAAAATAATTTATGGCTAAATCAAGAACGCCCTTCTCATAATAAAGCTTACCCATATTCCCGAGATTGATTCCTTCGGTCCATCTGTCACCTGTCTTCTTTGCTCCCTCAAGTGCCTTACCGAAACATTTCTCTGCTCTTTTATAATTTCCTATATTTAAGTAGATATTTCCTATATTACCCAGCCAGATAGCTTCGTTATCTGTGCTGCCGAGCTCTTGAAACATCTTTAATGCTTTTGAATGATATTCTAATGCCTTTTTATACTCACCCCTTTCTTCATAGATGGCTCCGATAGAGCCAAAGCCCATCCCCTCATTTATTTTATCTCCCCTTTCTTGCAGTATTTTAAGCCCTTCATTCAAATATTTCAACGCAGAATCATATTCTCCCTTTAAATAATAAGTGATTCCAATATTACCAAGCGCCTTTCCCTCGTTCTGATGGTCGCCAATCTTACGAACCATATTCAAGACTTGCTTGTATTTTTCAAGCCCCATGTCATAGTTACCCTTTGAATTATATATTCCACCAATATTACCTAATACTTTAATCACTATCTTCTTGTTATTTGCCTCTTGAGCCAGTTCTAATACAGTGTTACAATAGATTAAGGCATCCTCATAAGCACTACGGTCCCAGTTAAATTCGGCAATCATAGATAGACACTTGCTCTGAGAACTCTTATCTCTTATGCTTTCAGCAACGATAAGTTTACTTTCTGCCAATTGTTGTCCTTCATCCCACTTACCAATCCGAGCTAAAATTTCTATCTTCTTCAGTCCTATGGCAAGGTCTATAAATTTAACGAACTTCTCACTTGCAAGAAAGGATTTTAGAGCATTCAATTCTTTTGCTGAGTAATCTCTGAAAAAGGCAGTGAAAGGGTAATATCGTTCTGTCCTCATATTCAAGTTTTTAAAACAGCTTCTACTTTCTTAAGCCAAGCTTTTGCACCAAGTTCCTTAAATAACTTTTCCGCTTCAATAAGATATTTTTTGTAGTCTTGAGTCTTGTAACTTGAGACTTGAGACTTAGCATAGTAGTAATATGTTTTGCCAAGCTCAAATTTATCCTTCATCTCTTTAAAAATAGCAATGCTTTGCTCAAAAGATTCTTTTGCTTTTTGCCATTCGCCTTTGAGAGTTGCGAGGCGACCAGATAAACAAAGGACAAAAGCCCTGGTGGATTTTGAGTCCATTTTTTCTGCAAGTTCTACTGCCTTATTTACATAGCCCTCTGCTTTATCAATATCTTCCTTTTCAAGGCAGAGAGTTGCAAAAGAAGAGAATACGCTTAATGACATATCCTTCGATTCCAGTTTTTTTACAATAGTTAATGCTTTATTAAAGTGTTCTTCCGCTTTTTCAAACCTCTCTATTTCCAAATATATGTTTCCAATGTTATTAAGACTTATTGCCTCACCACTTCTATTTCCTATCTCTTCTTCTATTTTAAGTGAACGGCTATGATATTTAAGTGCCTTGTTATAGTCGCCAAGGTTCTTATACACATAACCGATATTGCTAAGGCTTGTTGCATCGTGCATTTTGTCACCAATCTTTTCTTGCATCTTAAGTGAGCGCCTGTAGTATTCCAGTGCCTTCTTATAGTTGCCAAGATTGTCACACATAAAACCAATGTTATTGAGACTTATTGCCGCGCCACTTCTATTACCTGTCTCTTCTTCTATCTTAAGTGAACGATTGTGATATTCAAGCGCCTTGTTGTAATTGCCGAAACTACTATACACACTACCAATATTGCCGAGGCTTGTTGCCTCACCTTTCCTGTCGCCTATCTCTTCTCTTATTTTAAGCGAGTGATTGTAATACTCCAATGCCTTGTTGTGATTGCCGAGACTACTATACACATAACCGATGTTGTTGAGACTTATTGCCGCGCCACTTCTATTGCCTGTCTCTTCTTCTATCTTAAGTGAACGATTGTGATATTCAAGCGCCTTGTTATAATTGCCGAAACTACTATATACATAACCAATGTTGTTGAGACTCATTGCCATACCTTTTTTATCTTTGAGACTCTTATATATACTGTATGCTGCCTTGGCTGCAATTTTCATCTCATTATATGAACTAATGCCATCATAAGCTTCACTCAAGCTCAAAAGTGAGTCTGCCTTCCCTCTTTTTATATTTACCTGTTCCATCAGGGTAAGGCATTCTTTCCCTATCTTGAGTCCTTCATTGTATTTACCAATTAAATTAAGGACTTCAATCTTTTTTAACCCCAACTCAGACTTCACAAAATTCCTGAACCCCCTACTACCACTATTCCTGAAACAGCGCTCCAAATCCCTTCGGAATGCAGGATTCTCAGATTTATCTTCTTCCTTAATATCAAGATAGTCTTTAACAAGTGAAGTGTAAGGATAATAAAGAGGGGTTTTCATTGTAAATTCTTAATGACTCACTAACTCCAACTACTTATTAGCTAATTCCTTGTCTACTTTAAGGAGCCAGCCCTCAGCGCCAAGCTCTTTAAATATCTTCTTCGCTTCAATAAAGTATTTCTTTCCTTCTTTCAGCTTTCGGTTTTCGGATTTCATCTTCCCATAGTAGTAATATGTTCTGCCAAGCCCAAATTTATCTTTTAGTTCTTTGAAAAGAGCAATAGATTTCTCAAAGGAGTCTTTTGCTTTTTCCAGTTCACCTTTCAGACTTTGCAGGCGACCAGATAGACAAAAAGCTGAAGCAGTAACAGACTTTGAATCCAGCTCGTTTGCCAGTTGCGATGTTTCCTTCAGATAACCTTCCGCCCTATCAACATCTCCTTTTTTAATACAAAAAGAAGCCATAGAAGAGAGAACTCGTGAGTCTATCTCCTTTGAGCCCAGTTCATTTGCGATATCCAGCGCTTTAGTATAGTATTCTTCTGCCTTTTCTAATTTACCTGTTTCCAAATGAGTATTACCGATGTTGTTGAGACTCACTGCCTCACCCCTTCGGTCGCCGATTTCTTGTCTTATCTTAAGTGCGCGGCTGCAGTATTTCAGTGCCGTCTTGTAGTCACCCAGGCTATCATGCACAAAACCGATGTTGTTGAGACTGTTTGCCTCACCACTTCGGTCGCCGATCTCTTGTCTTATCCTAAGTGAATGGTTGTAGTATTTCAGTGCCTCCTCATAGTCACCCAGGTTGTCATACACAGCACCAATGTTGTTGAGACTCACTGCCTCACTACTTCGGTTGCCGATCTCCTTTTCTATCTTAAGTGCGCGGCTGTAGTATTTCAGTGCCGTCTTGTAGTCACCCAGGCTATCATGCACAAGACCGATGTTGTTGAGACTGTTTGCCTCACCACTTCGGTCGCCGATTTCTTGTCTTATCTTAAGTGCGCGGCTGTAGTATTTCAGTGTCTGCTTGTAGTTACCAAGGCTGGAGGGCACGAGACCAATATTGTTGAGACTCACTGCCTCACCACTTCGGTCGCCGATTTCTTGTCTTATCTTAAGTGAATGGCTGTAGTATTTCAGTGCCTGCTTGTAGTTACCCAGGCTGTAATGCACAATACCGATGTTGCTGAGGCTGGCTGCCTCACTACTTCGGTCGCCGATTTCTTTTTTTATCTTGAGTGCGCGGCTGTGATATTTCAGTGCCTCCTCATAGTCACCCAGCATAGTATGCACAGCACCAATGTTGTTGAGACCCACTGCCTCACCACTTCGGTCGCCGATTTCTTCTTGTATCTTAAGTGCGCGGCTGTAGTATTTCAGTGCCTGCTTGTAGTCACCAAGGCTGTAATGCACAGTACCGATATTGCTGAGGCTTTCTGCCTCACCTTTTTTATCCTTAAGTCTCTTATATATGCTGTGGGCTGCTCTGGCTACTTTTTTCATCTCATCATAGCGGCTAATACCATCATAAACTTCACTAAGGGTCACGAGTGAATTTGCCTTTCCCTTTTGTAGATTTGCTTCCTGCATCAGGGCAAGACTCTCCTGCCCCAGTTTGAGCCCTTTATCATATTTACCAACTATATTAAGGACCTCAATCTTTTTCAATCCCAATTCAGCTTTTACAAAGTTCTTAAATCCCTTGATCCCTTTGTCCTTGAAACAGCAATCTAAATCTATTCTAAATGCAGGATTTTCAGACTTATCTTCTTCACTGATATCCAGATAGTCTTTAATAAGTGAAGTATAGGGATAGTACATCATATTAAATTGTAAATCGCAAGTTATAAAGCATAAAATGCAAATTAACCAATTACCTAATTACTTAATAACCTTCTTTATTTTTGTCAGCCAGTCCTGAGCACCTAACTTCTTAAATATTTTCCTCGCTTTCATTAAGTATTTCTTTGCAAGCTCGGATTCTTGTGTTAAGGTTTTCATTTCTCCATAACGGTAATATGTTTTACCAAGTTCAAATCTGTTTTCCATCTCTTTAAAAATAGCAATGCTTTTCTCAAACGACTCTTTTGCCTTTTGCCATTCAGCCTTAAGGGTCGAAAGTCTCCCGGAAAGACGCAACGCAGCAGCTTCATCAGACTTTGAACCCAATTCGACAGCAGATTGTGAGATCTTATTCACATATTCTTCTGCTTTGTCTATCTCTTCTCTCTCAAGGTAAAGCATCGTCATAGAAAAAAGGACTCGATATAAAACATCTTTTGAGCCCAGCTCATGTGCAATACCCAATGCTTTATTAAAAAACTTTTCTGCCTTTTCAAAACCCCCTGTTTTCAGATGAGTATTACCAATATTGATAAGGCTAATTGCCTCGTCACTCTTATCACCGACTTCCTTATTTATCTTAAGTGCCTGGCTGTAGTGTCTTAGTGACTGCTCATACTCCCCAAGATTATAACTCACAATACCAATGTTGTTGAGACAAACTGCTTTACCACGTATATCACCAATTTCTTCTTTTATTTTTAGTGAGCGGTAGTAATATTTTAGTATCTTCTTATGGTCACCGAGTCTTTCGTAAACGACACCGATATTACTGAGACTTGTTGCCTCATAACTCTTAGCACCGATATCTGCAAATATTCTACGGGAACGTTCGAAATATTTCAAAGCTTCTTTATAGTTACCCAGATTGTGATAAAGAATGCCTATATTGATAAGACTTTTCCCTTCACCATCTCTATCGCCGATCTCTTCTTGTATCTTAAGGGATTGACGGTAGTATTTGAGAACCTGCTTATAATCGCCAATATCGGTGAGAACGAGACCGATGTTGTTGAGACTCAGAGCTTCACCCCTTCTGTCACCAATCTCTTCTCTTATTGTGAGTGCGTGTTTGTAGTATTTTAGCGCCTTCTCATAGCTACCAAGGCTATACCACACAACGCCAATGTTATGGAAGCTAGCTCCCTCACCCCTTTTACTGCCAATCTCTTTTCGTATCTTAAGAGAGTGATGGTAGTATTTTAGGGCTTGTTTATAATCACCGAGCCTATAATGAGCCAGACCAATGCAGTGAAGGCTCATTGCTTCATATTCTCGGTCTTTGAGCCTTTCACATATCCTACGTGCTACTTTGGCTACTTTTCCCAACTCAGCATACGAGCTAATGCCATCATACATATTACTCAGGCTCAACAGCGATTTTACCTTTCCTCTTTGGAGATTTGCCCGTTCCATCAGGGTCAGAGATTTCTTTCCTAATTTGATCCCGGCTTTGTATTCACCGATAAGCTTGAGAACAGCAACTTTATTCAATCCAATCATCGCCTTCACAAAATTCCTGAACCCCCTACTGCCACTATTCCTGAAACAGCGCTCCAAATCTATTCTGAAGGGAGGATTCTCAGACTTATCTTCTTCACTGATACCTAGATAGTCTTCAACAAGTGAAGTAAAAGGATAATAAATGAGCTCTTTCATGGCTACAGATTGTATGTAAGAATTACTCTTTCAATAGGAAGAGGTTTCTAAAAATTTGTATATGTATTCGTGGTTACTATTATCTTTTATTACTTTTCTTTTTCTAACTCTTTTTGGATTCTCTTTAGAAACTTCTTATGGTATCCTTCTTTACATAATTTATCAAAAACCTCGAGTGCCCTGTCATAATAATTTAGAGCTTCTTGATTGGCATAGGCCTTCTTTGACTTATTACCCGCTTCTATGGAGTAGTAAAATGATTTTTCCCAATTATGTCCTTGATAATAGTGGTGTGCCAAAAATCCATACTGCTCTTCCAAGCTCTCTTTATAGAGTTTTTCAAGAAAATCACCGAGAGTATTATGAAAACTTCGTCGTCGTTTAAAGGCAAGGGAATCGTAAGCTACCTCTTGAGTCATTATATGTTTAAAGAAATACCGTTCTTGTCCCTCCCTTCTCTCCAAAAGAATCAAATCAAGCTCTTCAAGTATTGAAAGCTCATTTTTTAAGTCTATTTTTGACGGATAGATGCCATCCAGTAAACGATACTCAAATTCCCTACCAATCACTGATGCCACCTGTAGCACATGCTTTGTCTCCTCATCTAATCTGTCTATACGGCTCATTATCACACCCTGAATTGTGTCCGGAAGCTCTAACTTCTCGGTAACCAACTTCCAATTCTCAGCTTCTAACTTCAGTGCCCCTTGCTCCATTAAGGACTTAATCACCTCTTCTGTGAAGAATGGGTTGCCCTGCGTCTTGGTAAGGACGAGGTTTCTTAGCTGGGCAGGTAACCCCTCTGTATTAAGCAGTAACTTTGCCAGGTCAATATTGTCCTTATCAGATAGCTCTTTTAAAGTAAAAGCAGTATAGTATGGCTTTTCCATAAATTCCATTTTTTCCTTGATAGGACGATAAACAAGACAAAGCAGGATAGCATAGTCTCCTATGTTTCTTGCCACATAATTAAGCAATTCAATAGACCCCGTATCTGCCCAGTGCAAGTCCTCAAGAACTAACATCACAGGTTCTTTCTCTGCGTGCCATCTAATAAACTGTAGTACTATATCAAACAGCCTCTGCCTCCTAAGTTTGGCATCCAAAGATTTAGTGAGAGAAGTCTCTGGAATTTTCACTCCTAAGAGTTCACCAATTATTGGTGTCCATTCCTTGAGTTTGGTATCTACTTCCTTCATAAATTTTTCTATCTTGGCACACTTATCTTTTTTAGAATCAAACTTGAAAATCCCCATATAGGAACTTACTAAATCTATCCATAACAAATAAGAGATAGACTTCCCATAAGATTGGCAGTCACCGCCATAAAATTTAAACCCTTGTTTGCCCCACTCATCTGTTAGCTCTCTGGCAAGCCTTGACTTACCTATACCAGCTTCACCAGTAATAGAAACCATTTGCCCTTTACTTAATTTTACCTTTTCAATGACCTTCTTCATTGTATTACGCTCTTTATCTCTGCCAACCATAATTTTGCTTTCACCCATGCGTATCTTAAAGAGCTCCCGCTCCTCTACCTTCAAGCCAACGAGTCTATAAAGCTTTACAAGTTTTGTCTTGCCTTTCACTTTTACAAGTCTCAAGGGTTCAATTTCAAACTTCTCCTTTGCTTTATTAGCCACTGCCTCACTTATTAACATCTCCTTTTTTGCAATACTCATTAACCTGGCGGCGAGATTTATCTCATCTCCCATTACTGTGTATTTGCGCCTTATCTCAGAACCAACATTACCTGCGAAAATAAAGCCACTGTTTATACCTATCCTCTGACTGAAATCCTCTGGTGACATAGCCATAATCTCTGTGGCACATCTTACTGCACGTTCCTCATCATCTTCATGGGCATAAGGGACACCAAACAAAATGAGTATTCTATCTCCCAAAGGTGAAAAATCTATCTTGTCAATTGTGCCTCCATATTTGTGAACACTCTGCTGGATTTGAGAAAAATAAGTCTGTAATTTCTTAACCGCTTTCTTATCACTCTCGTAGTCCATACCCCAGAAGTTTAAAAACAAACTGGTTACCCGCCGATGTTCACCCCATATTTCTTTAGATTCAGGATGCGCTTTGATTTTATCAAGGAGCCCTGGCAGGAGGTGTGGGACTATTGATTCAAGCTTTTCTATAATTTTTTTCTTCTCTTTGTAGACATGGGCTTTAGCCTTCGTCTTGCCTGGCTTAAGTTTCTCTTTTAACTCTATCAACCCGTAGATACCTTTCTCCTTATCCTCTACTTGCACCTTTTCCTTTATTTTCTTAAGCACGGCTTCACTTATAAGAATTTCCTTAGCTTTTGATTTCTCTCCAATTAAGGCAACTTTGTTAGCCACTTTTCCCAAAATTGCATAACACAAACCTAACTTTTTGGTCCCTACCACAGTTTCTAACACTTTCCCTGTATGTATCCCAATATGTAACGACAATGGAAACACACCTTGAGAAGTTTTCACCTTGGCAAATTTCTTCATAAACTCTTGCATTTCCCAAGCTACCTGTCCAGCTCTCAACTCTTTATCTTTGCCCGAGAATATAACTATTAGAGCATCTCCACTAAAAGTTAAAAGGTCTCCTCCATACTTGCCCATAATATCAAGAAGTGGTGTAAAATATGAATTAACTATACCGGTGATTTCCTCTGCCCCTTCCTTTCCAAGAGCTGTAAGTTTCTCAGTTAGAGGAGTGAATCCTGAAATATCTACCAATAATATTGCTCTATCTTGCCATTTCCCCTTCCGTAACTCAACCTCCGACTTCCTTGCCACAGCCCGTGGAAGATAAAGAGAAATTATCTGTAAAAGGTTTTGCATTAGATAAGATAGATTATTTTAATTTTATTAATTGGCTTTTAAGACCCATATTACCACAAGCATCGCTAACCCTTATAACTACTTTTTTTGCCTCTCCAATTTTAATTTTGAACTCCTCAATCTTTGAATCAAAGAGCTTATCTGCAGGAAAAATAAGCTTCCATGACCCTCCATCAAGTGCATATTCACAAGACTTTATATAACTTAAATTATCTGTGACTTTAAAGGAAAGGACAGGGGCAAGCCCTGTTCCTACATTCTTTATCTCAATTTCTGGTGCTGTGTTATCAATTAAATAAACAGTTGATAGTTTTTCACTTCTTAAAGCAGAGCCTGGTGGATTACTTGGAGAATCTGAGGCTTCAACTTTAAAGATATATTTGCCATCAGGAAATGATTTTGGGTCTATATAATAAAAAGTATCTTTAAAAGATTCCTCTAAAAGAGTCCATTCCTTTTCAGTTGTTAACTTAAAGTATAGATTAAAACTTAAACTATCTCCATTTGGGTCATTAGCTGTCCAGGAAATCTCTTTTGCTCCTTCAGGAATATTTTCTTCAGGCATTGGTTTGGAAAACTCAATACTCAAAATCATCGGCTTCTCATTTTGAGGCAAGTGAGCAAATTTAACTTCTTTAAGTATGGCATTAGCGTTCTTTAATGAAGCTTTCCATTGAATAAATCTGCTTGGAGAACTCTTAATCTTGTCATCACTTCCCAGACATTTCCAATCTTCCCATGTTTTATCTGGTTTGCCTGTATTCCCGGACCTTGTTTGGAATCCAATATTTCCCTCTCCTTCAAAATCAAGTCTGCCCCATATAGAAATGCCTTTAGTATCATAAGGAGTTGATTCAAGAGTCCCGTCTTTTGCTAATCTAGCGCTCATTTTATATACTTTTCCAACCTCAGATGTTCCAACCCAATTATCACTTATACAAGATATATTTGTTGGTAGTTCAAAAAGAAGTTCCTCTTCGCCATCAGTATCTATTCTATACACACGATTTTTGGTAGCAACTAAAAACTTATTACCCCCGCATTGACTCGGCGAGGCAGGCACTTTTTGCATCCCTTGAATTGGAGAATTTGTTTGCCATATTTTTTCTACTTTATTATCAGGAAAAATCTTGTAAATGGAGCCAGAAGTGTCTCCAGTGGTCGCAATAAATAATAAAGTATCTCTTAAAATAATTTCAGTAATTTCTGGCTCGCTCGCATCGTATATACAGAAACCTTTACCATATTTATTAATCCGAAATAAGAGTCCACTTTCTCCAGTCCCAGCATAAAGATAAGGCTTGGAATAAAGAAGGGAACTTACATTCATCTCTCCTGTGATATAAAAAGTATCTAATACACCCTGCTTTGTAATTTTGAGTATCTTGCCTTCTGTGCCAGTTGCCGCATAAAGATTGCCTTTTTCATCAAATACAATATCCCATATATATTCTTCACCCGTTTCCTTAAAAATTTTACCTTCTCCTTTTTTATCTATCACATAAATGAAACCATGAGGAGCGGTGCCAGCATAAAGCTTGCCTTTCCATAAATTAAGAGAAAAAACTCCTGCTTCCTTTGTATCAAATAAGAGCTTCCCCTTATCCGCCTTAGGCGGAGATTCAATTTTATATACTTTCCCCTCTGCTCCTGTGCCTACATATAAACCCTTTCCAAGTTTAAGAAATGACCAGATATAAACTTCTGGATTATCCCAGACACATTTAATTTCAGGCGATAACCTCGCAAATCCGTCTTTGTCAAGCATTATATTTTCAAGCTTGCACTCCTTAAAATCCCTTACTTCCCACATTGAAGTTGTGACTGAAAAGCTTAGACAAGGCAAGATAATTAAAAAGAAAAAAGAAAACCATTTTTTCATTTTACCTCCAATTCTATTGATTTTTCACCCTTTATTACCCATTCTGTTTTTATCCTTTTTTCTAAAATTACATCTTTTTCTTCAATATCCCCCTTTAGAAAAGAACTCCTTGAAGGTGGGAGGGATGGAAATCTTTCACCTATAATCCAAGTGCTCTTTCCCTTTTGAGTTAATCTTAGCACTAACTCATTATCACTTGGAGCTGTCGTAAGCCATCTCGCAAGACCATCAATTGTCTTAATATTGACAATATCTTCATTTCTAATTGCGTCACCACCTTCTATGCTAAGGGTTAGTTTGCCTTTCTTTGACCAACTTGGAATCTTAATTGATATATGCTGTTTCACAAGTCCCTCTTGATAACTTGATAATAAAAGGACTAAATTTAAGCTGTCGCCCGTTTTGATTTCTTTCTTATCAACAGAAAGCCTTTCAATTTTCGCTAATTTAATTTGGTTAGAAGAAACTAAATTCATTGAAATTTTGTCTATCTCTACTTCCTGAAAAGGATTATTCCAGATAAGTCCAAATACTCTGGCTATGGATTTTGATATATCTATTATCGTTCCAGTATAAAGATTATTAAATTGAAAATCACGAGAACCCTCTATTTCTAAATCAACTTCCATTGTCATCTCGCCTGTGCCTTTAAAACCAGTGTAAATAGAATAAAAGGTTAACCCCCTAAAAAGAGAAGGAAAATATGCCTTCTCTTTTACAATCCGATAGTGGAATTTTTCTCCACCTGATTCCGCCTTAGGCGGATTAATCTTTAAATTAAAATCTATTAAATCTGGAATCTTACCTATAACACCTATAATCCCTCTCTCATTATCATTCTTTATAGTCCCAATTATCTTTGTAGGAGCCCCCATCTTATAAGAATCATAAAGCGATGGCACAATAGAATAAATATATCCAGCTGTCATAGGGAGCTCTGTTTCACCAAGTGCTGACATAGGATGTCCGAATCCCCATACCTTATTGCCTTCTTTATAAGTGCAGGTGCCTACTCCATACCAGTTTATATCTCCCATAACCAATGGAATTCCAAGTGGTGAACCAGGAAAAGGTAAAATGCTGTCATCAAAAATCCCACCAGAACCTTCAACCTTCCTTACATTAAAACAAGGAATTGCTTCCTTTAATTCCTGAATTATCCCTTCATCAAGTCCCGGACAGCATAGAGGAATTTTGATTGGAGAAAATTTACCTCCTGGCACTCCATATCCACCGGATGGAGGATTTAACATCTCATTTATTGGTGTTATACCAGCTAATGCTTTTTTAGGAAAGGCACCATAGCTATAAGCCAGCGCCCCTATTAGCTTACCATCAATATATATAGGACTACCGCTCATACCAGATATTACACCAGCTGTATCAACGATGCCACCTGAAATTTCAGACAGTATTACATCGCCCTTTGGTAATCTTTTGCGCATTACATCTATTATCTCTACTTGAAAGGTATCAATCTTTGTGCCTTTAAAAACTGTGAGGCCATATCCCTTCATTCCAGGTTTTATCTCATCTATCCCCATAAACTCAGTCGCATATAAATTTAAACTTACGCCACAGATTGCACTGATTAGAATAACTTCTAAAAATCTGTGTAATCTATTAAAATTTGTGTTCATCTGTGGTTAAGTTTTGAACTTTTCATTTTGAATTTTAAATTTCTCTCTTACATCCTCAAAGAATTGTATATTCTTACGATAATCAGGATAAGTCCAATCTAATGGATGAAAATGATTGTCTTTATAAATAAGTGTTACTTCAGCAAATACTTTATCTCCAAGATAAATACGATGCGAATAGTCTTTTGTGCTCGCAAGCACAAGCCTGGATAAATCTATATACCCTGGGTCAAGATTTACCCGCCTTGACTCCCTGCCCGTCGCTTCGCTTTGGCAGGCGGGGGCGAGGCAGGCTCTCCTTGCCCCACCTGTTCTTAAAAACTCATTCTCAATTTTAATGGTTTTATGCTTTACAAATCCTAAATCTTCTTTAAAGATAGGTTTCTCAAAGCTTACCCATTTTCTATTAAGCCCCTTGCCCATTTCTTTATTGTAATAATCAGTAAAATCAAATGGTATAATTTTACTCTCTAAATCTATATCTCCAAATTTCTCCTCTAACTTTTTTATAACTTCTTTAAGCTCACAATCCTGTGCTATAATAATACCACATACAAGTTTTGCTGCGAACTCCACATTTTAAATTATACCTAACTATTTAGTGTTGTCAAGCAAAAAACATTTAACCGCAAATAGACACAGATTTTTAAATCTTATTCTTTTTTTAAATGAGGGATGAGACCACCGTCTCTTAATATTTCAAGGATAAAAGGTGGTAGGGGATTGGCTTTAAAGCTTTCTCCAGTTGAGAGGTTTTTTATAAGTCCTTTTTCTAAATTTACCTCAAGTTGGTCTCCTTCTTTTACTTTCTTTGAAATCCCAGGACATTCAAGAATAGGCAATCCTTGATTTATAGCATTTCTATAATAAATCCTTGCAAATGACTCAGCAATTATACATGCTACCCCTAAAACTTTAAGACAGGTTGCGGCTTGCTCCCTTGAACTCCCACAACCAAAATATTCACCAGCCACTATTATATCACCTTTTTTAAACTCTTTTACAAAATCAGGATAAACACTTTCAAAAGCATGTTCCTTCATTTCCTGTGAATCGGTGAGAGGTAAATACTTACCAGGATATATCACATCAGTATTCACATCATCACCAAACTTCCAGGCATAACCTTTAAACACGGATAAACACGGACTGGAACACGGATTAACACAGAGCCACGGCTTTCTGTCATTTGTATAAATAATTCTCTTAATATAAAGTCGGTTACTTCCAAAATTAATTAAAAAACCTAACTCACATTTGCTGTTTCGTAAATAATTATACAAGGTCTCTAATGCTTGCTCAGGAAGACTTCTTATCGCTTTTAGTTCAACAATGATTTTATCTTTCACTATAAAATCTGGGCGATAGGTGCCTATAAGCTTTCCTGTTTTGGGTGAATATATATTAATGGGCTTTTCTTGCTCAAAATGAATATTTCTGCTCAAAAGCTCTTCAGCATAGGCTTTTTGGTATATGTTCTCTTTATGGCCCGGGCCTAAGTTCCTTCTAACTTCAATAGCTGCTCCTCGTAACTCATAGCTTAGCTTTTCATACAATAGGCCTATCCGTGATTTTTTATCTCTATCAGCATTCATATCCGTGTATATCTGTGTTCTCATCCGTGTATCTCCGTGGGTCAACGATTTTTCCGTTGACTGCTGATGCGGCCACTGTTGCTGGAGATGCTAAATAAACTTCTGCCTCCGGTGAACCCATCCGACCTTGAAAATTGCGATTTGTTGTAGCAATACATCTTTCGCCAGGTGCCAATAAACCCTGATGTGCCCCAAGACAAGGACCACAGCCTGGATTTAAGACCAACCCTCCAGCTTTTACAAATATTTCCAGTAATCCAAGTTTCATTGCTTGAAGCCATATGTCCCAGCTTGCTGGAATTATAAGCAAACGAACACTCATCGGTATCTTTTTACCTTTAATGATTTTAGCCGCTATTTCAAGGTCTTCAAGTCTGCCATTTGTGCAAGAACCCAAAAAAGCTTGATGAATTTTGAGCCCCTTAAATTTTGAAACAGGATGCACATTATCAACTTGATGAGGACAAGCAAGCTGAGGCTCAAGATTGGAAACATTAAAAGATAACTCATTCTCATAAACTGCGTCCTTATCTGCATATACAGGTTGAAGTGTAACGAATTGCTTTTGCATTCTTTGATTTACATAATCCATAGTTTTTTCATCTGGAGGCACAATTGCCGCCTTTGCTCCTGCTTCCATTGATAAGTTTGAAAGTACCATCCGACTGGCTATACTTAAATTGCTAATAGTGTTTCCATAAAACTCAATTGCCTTATAATTTGCACCACTTGCACTAAGCTTACCAATGATATAAAGGATTAAATCTTTAGCACTCACCCACACCTTAAAATTACCTTTAACTTTAATCTTAATTGTTGGTGGCACTTTAAGCCATAACTTGCCAGTAGCCCATACTCCTGCCATCTCAGTTGCTCCAATACCTGTAGAAAATGCACCAAAGGCTCCATAAGTTGTGGTATGCGAATCAGTGCCAACAATAAGTTCACCGGGCTTCACATAACCTTTTTCAGGAAGTATTTGATGACATATACCAGCCCTCATATCGTAAAAATGCTTTATCTTTTGTTGTTCAACAAACTCACGCACTTCTTTATGTCCGATAGCTGTTTTAACTGATTCAGCTGGAATACGATGGTCAAAAAGGAGAACAATCTTATCTCTATTCCATACTTTCTTTACACCAATTTCTTTAAACTTTTTACACACAAGAGCCGCATTATCATGGGACATACATAAATCAACATTAGCATCAACAATTTCGCCTGGACTCACTTTTTTCTTTCCCGATGCTCGGGCTAATATCTTTTCAGAAATTGTCATACCCTCAAAATACCACAAAAATCAAACAAGTCAAGAAAAAAGCAACCACAGATTACACAGATTTTCACAAGAAATGTCATTCTGAGGCGAAGCCGAAGAATCTCATAGACCCTTCACTTCGCTCAGGGTAACATCTGGCGTTTGAGCCCGAGGCTCATCCCGATTTATCGGGAAATCTTGTATAATTTTGTGGCTTTTATTATTTCAGGAATGGTCCTAAGTGTAAAGAGAAATATTGCCTCTGTCCTTATTTCAATAATTGTCGAATTTTTTCAGGATTCCCCAATAATCTTAGAGTTTCTATAATCATTTCGGTAGGCACAACTTCAGTAAGTCCAGAGTTCTGGCCCACTTGTAAAATTAGCATTACTCTCGCGTCATGCGAAAGAGTCAATTCTGGAACGAACCGTGAAACCAGTCCTACGCATTTTGTTTCTGTTATCTTTACCACATTGGGAGAAATTGGCCTTGACATTGTTGGTGCAAGAAAAACTGGCCCACCACTATTACCACCATATGTTGATATATCTATAAGAAAATCAGTGGGTGTCTCACTTTGTGAAGAGGAGAGCCAAGAAACTATTCCACTACGCAGAATAGGTTGGGTCAGATAAATTTCTTCAAGATTCCCAACGTTGCCAGGATAACCAAGACACATGACAGCATCTGATTCATATATAGAATCAGTAAACATGAAGTAGGAGTATGGAATAGAAAGCGGTTTTATATCTTCTCTAACAGGAAAATCTAATCTAATGGCTGCGACATCTATAACATTGTTATCTGTATGGGACGGATGTCCTTTCCATTTTGGATGATCTCTTTTATCAATTAGATTAAGTTTGTATCCAAAATCTTCCGTTAAGGATTTAGAGGTTGCACCAGAGAATCTTATACGAATAGTTTTCCTATGTTCAAAAATATGTCGAGCAGTAACAAGAAACGGACACCTCCCATGCTCTGCATAATTATATACCAAGAAACCCGTTCCTTTAGTCATAAACACTTTTTGTCCATTTTCTCTCTTGCCTATATCTCCCAACATGACAATCGATGATTTCCACTGCGATAGCCAATTTAATTCCCGCTCTTGTGGAGTTTGAGCGCAGGCATTCAAAGAAAATATTCCAATAAAAAACACCATGGTTTTTAGTAACCTATTAATCATAATAACACCTCCTTGTTCTTCTACAACACTTTTAGTAAAATTCGCCCCTCTTTAGAATAAATAGTATACAATATAGGGACAGAGCCCGTATTTATTTTTCCTTCCATTTTATGAATTTAGCTCTTACCTATTCTTAAATTCGCATTTTAACTAATTACTTTCACTCCGCCCATATATGGGAGGAGGGCGTCTGGGATTTGGATTGTGCCATTTCTTTGCTGATAAGTTTCTATAATGGCAATAAAAGTTCTTGGGGTTGCAAGCCCTGAACCATTTAAAATGTGGGCAAATTCACTTTCTCCTTTTCTCCTGAATTTAATCTCTGCACGTCTGGCTTGGAAGTCTTCACAATTACTTACACTTGAGACTTCAAGCCATTCCCTGGTCACAGGAGCCCATACTTCTATATCATAAGTCTTGGCAGATGCAAAGCTCATTTCGGTTGTAGAAAGAAGATTGACACGATATTGGAGATTTAGTAATTTTAATACCCTTTCTGCATCCTCAAGCATTAGTTCAAGTTCTTTATAAGAGTTTTCTGGTTTAGTAAATTTTATGAGTTCAACTTTATTAAATTGGTGCACCCTTCTTAATCCTTTTGTCTCCTTTCCATAGGAGCCAGCTTCACGCCTGAAACAAGCAGTATAACCAACATATTTGATTGATAACTCATCTTCGTCCAAAATCTCATCTTGATGCAGATTTACAAGTGGCACTTCAGCAGTTGGATTAAGAAAGAGGTCATCTTCTTCTATAATATACATATCATCTTCTAATTTTGGAAGCTGGGCAGTCCCAAACATTGAGCGTCGGTTGACAAGGAAGGGCGGGAATATTTCTGTATAACCTTGTTTAATATGTAAGTCAAGCATAAAATTAATAAGAGCACGCTCAAGTCTTGCTCCCAATCCTTTATAACAGGGGAAATTTGAGCCAGCTAATTTACTGCCCCTCTTAAAATCCTGGATTCCAAGTGCATTACATAAGTCATAACAAGTAAAAGGTCTGAAAGCAAATCTCCTTTTCTTGCCCCATTTTCTTATTATAACACCTTCTTTGCCCTGAGGGACAGAGGAATGAGGGATATTAGGAATCCAAATAATTATACTACGCAGTTCTGATTCAATACTCTGAAGTTCATTTTGTAAGTCTGTCTCCCTTTGGTCAAGCAATTTTGATTCTTGAATAAGCTTGGTTGCATCCTTATCAGTCCTTTTCAAATTAGCTATTTTGGGTGATAACTTTTTCTTCTCAAATCTTAGTTTATCTCTCTCCATTATAAATTTTCTCCGTCGTTCATCAAGTTCTTCAAATTTAGATATATCAACGCTTTCTCCCTTGCCCTCAATTGCCCTTTTGACAAGGTCAAAGTTCTCCCTAATAAATTTCATATCAAGCATATTTAAATGATAGTATAAATTAAATGAAAGTCAAGAAAAACTTGACAATCAGTCAAATCAGTGTAAAATGTGATTATGCAAGTTAAATGGTATTCTGGTTATAAAGGTGAAGAAAAGCCAGCTACCTTTACTGTAAATGGTGCAGAACAAATAATAAGAAAAGTAATTAGTGAGGAATTAGTAGAGGATTCATTAACTGGCAAAAGAAAGCGTATTTTTAAAGTTAAAACTGACAAAGGAATCTATAAACTTATCTATAATGGCAGTGTTTGGACAGTAAATTTTTCAAAATGAAGCCACAGATTACACTGATTTCAAAAGATTACACAGACTTTTTAATCCGTGGAATCAGGGCAAATCTGTGAAATCAGTGGCTAAAAGGAGAACTTATGATTCAGGAGAAGAGATTAATAAATGAGTTTCTTGATTTTGTGAGGATTGGCAGTCCTTCAGGAAAAGAAGGTAAATTTTCAGAAGTAGTTGCTGAAAAACTAAATGCCTTGGGAGTGAAGGTTATTTTAGATAAAGTTGGGAGTCTTATAGGAAGTGATGGTTCAAATATCATTGCCAAAATAGAAGGAAATAATTTACCCCCACTCTTGCTTAATGCCCATCTTGATACTGTGACACCTGGCGAGAACATAAATCCAAATATCTCGGAAGGAGTTATCAAAAGTGATGGGACAACCATTCTCGGTTCAGATGACAAAGCAGGGGTTGCAATTATATTTGAGGTCCTACGAGTTTTAAAAGAGAACCATCTTTCCCATCCTCCAATTGATGTGGTCTTCACCTTATCTGAGGAAATAGGTCTCTTAGGAGCCAAGAATCTTGATTATTCACTTTTAGATGCCAAATACGGCTATTCTCTGGACTCCGAGAAAGTAGATGTAATTACCACATCTGCCCCATCTCACAACAAAATTTTTGTCAAAATTTATGGCATTGAATCTCATGCCGGAGCAAAGCCAGAAAAGGGCATATCTGCCATTGAAGTGGCAGGACGAGCAATATCAAAGATGAAACTTGGTAGAATAGATGAGGAAACAACTGCCAATATAGGCAAAATAAAAGGCGGCAGTGCTACAAATATTGTAGCAGGCTACGCCGAACTTGAAGGAGAAGCAAGAAGTCACTCTGAACAAAAGCTTGAACAACAGACTCAGCATATAATTCAGTGCCTTAAAGATGCAGTTCAGGAAAGCAAGAAGATAGTTAATGGTGAACCGCTATTGGCAAGAATTGAAGAAAAAACAACCCGTGAATATACAAAATTTAACATCCCAAGTTCTGCCCCTGTTGTGCAAAAAGCAATTAATGCTGGCAAGAAAATTGGACTCGAAATAAGAACAGGCAAAGGTGGCGGCGGCTCAGATGCAAACATATTTAATGAAAAGGGCATTCCAACTGCTGTTCTTGGAATCGGTATGCAAAATGTACACACAAAACAAGAATCCATCAAAGTGCAAGACCTTATATTAGGAGCAAAACTCCTCTTAGAAATCTGTAAATCTTAAACCACAAAAATAAATGTAGCCACTGATTACACGGATTTCCACAAGATAAAAAACAGTAATTATGTAAATAAGTCACTAAAAATATTGAAGAAAATAACCTAATAACTTAATGACTTAAAATCTCAGGATTTATACTTTAATCATTATAAACCCTCCTTGTTTTTATAAGCCCTTTATTTTCAATAACCCAGACTTCTTAAGATAAATTTTTTTATTAAAAAATCCAAGAAAATACTTGACAAATCTTGAAAATCAATTATATTATTTATAGAGACACCACAAAGAGTGGTGAAAGGAGGTAAGTATGTATAAACTGAAGGGATTATTGAGTGTCCTTTTCGCTCTCACTCTTATTGCTGGTTGTGCCAAGAATCCTCTGGAGCCAACTATAGATACTGGCGTAAGACTACATCTGTTTGACACTCCACCTATTGGGGATGTTGAGCACATATACATGGGGATAGTTGAAGTTGCTGTGCGTGATGTAAATGGAGTGTGGCACACTCATCCTGTTGGCAAGACCTGTGATTTTCTGGAGCTTATCAACGGTGTCACAGATTCAATTGATATACCTGTAGATATAGGAAGTTACGATGGGATAAGGATTGTTGTGGCAAGAGAGAATTTGATTGTTGTTAAGGGGACAGAATATCCGCTTAATGTTCCAAGCACCCAGGAGCCGGATGCTAATATGGTAATTGAGTTTGATGTCTCAAGTGGCAATGTTTCTGAGATTCTGTCAGACTTTCATGTTGCTAAGTCAGTGACTAAAGGTGAGAGTGGCTATTCACTGAATCCCTCTTTCAATGCACACAAGAAGGCAAACTGTGGAACAGTTTCGGGGAAGGTGCTGGATAAGAATGGCATTGGCATAAAGAGTGCTGTTAGCGTTAAGAGATCCAGTGGTGCTGATCTGACCTCCACAATATCAAAAGGGACCGGGTATTATAAACTATACCTTCCCGAGGATTCGTATGAGTTGAAAGCTGAGATTGTTGACGATGCTGGGAATATTCTTAAGACTGCGCCAGAGTCTGTCACAGTAATGAAAGAGCAAGAGACAATGTGTGACTTAAGGTTTTAAGAAGCGAATAAGGACAGGAGAAGGAGGTCTAAATGACCTCCTTTTTTTGACCCTTCGGCTCGCCTCGCTGAAGCTTTGGCGAAGCGGGCAAGCTCAGGGTCATCCCGTTGAACGGGACAGGAAAAATCTAATCATCAGCCCTTTATTTTATTCAGGGCATCAGAAAGATTTTCTTGACTTTTTTGCAGCTTTTTAATATGATTTTAAAGATGAGAGAAATTATTTCAGATTTACAAAGAACGGGACTTACATTAAATGAGGCAAAAGCCTATTTTACATTACTTGGCAGAGAAAGTTATACTGCCTCTGAACTCTCGGTGGTATCTGGCATTCCAAGGCAAAAGAGTTATCCTGTTTTAGAATCTCTTGTTGAAAAAGGGCTTTGCATTTGTGAGCAAGGGAAAGTCAGGAGATTTAGAGCAGTTCCTCCAGCTACTGGATTTAAGAATTTGCTTATAAGACAAGAGAGAGAGCAGGAAGAGAAGGGAAAACTTACGGAGATTTTAATAGAAAAGCTGAGTCCAATGTATAAAGCTGGGGCTGAAGACCCACTCAGGTATGTTGAATTCATCAGAGACCCTTCTTACTTAAAGCAAAGGTTTATTGAACTTGTAAGTGGGTGTAAAAAAGAGTTATTAGCTTGGGTAAAGCCTCCTTATGTTTTAGGACCTGAGGAAAATAGATATGAGGTCAAAGCTCTAAAGAGGGGGATAAAGAAACTTGCAATTTATGAGTGCAGCTCTGAGAATATTGGGGCTTTAAAAGAGGATATTAAGGAATTACATAAAGCAGGTGAAGAATCAAGGATTATTGACAACCTTCCAATGAAACTTGCCATATTTGACAAATTTTCAGTTCTTTATGCACTTGAGGACCCTGTATCTGGCAGGGAACTTCACACTTCAATGCTAATCAAGCATCCGAATCTTGCAATTACTTTAAAGGATGCATTTAACCACTTCTGGCAGCTTTCAAAACCAATTTTTTAACCCCTGATTGCACAAGATAAGCCACGGAAAATCACAGAACATACCATCTTGATTTTAAAAATGGGTCATTAAGTAATTAAGTCAGTAAGTCATTAAATAACTGAAATCTGATGTTAACTTTGTGATTTATGCTTTAATCACTTAACCCTCTTATTTTTTGTAAGCCCTTCGTTTTCAGTAACTTACACAACCCAAAGGTTATGACTTTTCTCTGTTACCTCTGTGGTTAAATCATTTTTTTCCTTGACAAATTATTTTTTTTAAATATAATTTAACCAATGGGTCATAAAATGACTGGTCAGTTAAAGAGAAAAGAGCGAGAGCGTGAGGTAAGAAAATTAGCGATTTTAGAGGCAGCGAAGAAGGTTTTTGCAGAGCATGGTTTTGATGCCGCAAAGATGGATGATATTGCAAGGATGGCAGAGTTTTCAAAGGGTACGATATATAGTTATTTTAAAAACAAAGATGACTTGTTCCTTAGCCTGATAGAAAAAGGGCTTGATGAACTCTCAATGATAACTAAGAGTGTAGTTGAAAGTTCTATTTCCCCAATTGAAAAGATTAAAAAAGAAATTCAAAAAATCTTAGAATATGCTGAGAAAAACAGGGATTTCTTTTGTATATTCACTCCAGAGCGCGGTGGTTTTACAAGAAAGAGACATCCAGAAATAAAGAAAAGAGTTATACCTAAATATCAAGAGGGAGTGAATTTTATAGCCAAAATTATGGAAGAAGGAGTGAGAACAGGAGTGCTTAAGAAAATTGAGCCAATAGTTCTATCACGCATCCTTTTAGGTTTAATCAGTTCAACTATCGGTGAATGGATTATGAGAAAAGAGAAAGAACCTCTTAAACAAACCGCTAAAATAACAACGACTATATTTTTGGAGGGAGCAAGGGCACGGACAGTAAGCAGTGGGTAGCAAGGAGTAAGTAGATACAATGAGAAAAATCCGAATAATGAATAAGTTCCAAATTCTAAGCACCAAATTACAAACAATATTCAAATTCCAAGCCCCAAAACACAAACAGTTTATAATTTGGAATTTGATATTTGGAATTTGTTTGAATTTTGAGATTTGTTCCGCCTTAGGCGGATTGGGATTTCCCTTAACCATTACACTTGATGAAGCGATTGAGAGAGCATTGGAACATAATGAAGGTATCCTTGTTGCAAGGAACAAGATAACGGAAGCAGAAGCAGGTGTTATAATTGGGAGGTCTGGATTCTTACCCAAAATAAATATTCAAGGAAGTTATACGAGACTTGCAAAATTACCTTCCCTTGAAATGGCAGCACCAGAATATGGAGAGTTACAAGTGCCAGTATTTAATACCCTTGGAATTCCAACTGGCTATACTATTGTGCCTGGCGTTGTGGGCATAGATACTATGGCATTCAGGATGGGGGAGGAAGAAAATTATTTAAGTAGAGCATCGTTGCAACAACCGCTATTTACCTGGGGTAAGATTTTAAATGCATATCAAATTTCAAAGTTAAACTTCGAGGCAGAAAGAGAAGATTTTAGAAAACAGAAAAATGAGTTAGTTTTTAATGTCACAAAATCGTTTTATGGAATTCTGGTCTTGAATGAACTTATAAAACTGACTTCTGATGCATACACACAAACAAAAAGACATGTTAAAGTTGTAGAGAAACGATACAATGCTGGGCTTGCATCAAAATTTGATTTACTCAGAGCCAAAGTCCAGCTTGCTAATATGGAGCCACAAGTAATTAAGGCAAAAAATGGTTTAGAGATTGCAAAGATAGGCATTAAGACACTTCTTGGATTATCTCAAGATACGATTATTAAACTAAAAGGAGAATTGAGAGTAGGGGCGTATCGCAATACACCCCTACAAAAGTGTATAAAAGATGCAAAAGCCAATCGTCCGGAGATTAAATCTCTTCAATTAAGGAAGAATATGACACTTAAAGCACTCTCAATCGCAAAGAGGGCAAACTTTCCAAACCTTGCATTTATTGCAAATTATGATTACAAGAAGCCGTTATATTTTGAGAACGAGTGGGGAACGGATTGGAATGTAACTCTCGCCTTGCAATTCCCTTTACTTACTGGCTTTGAAACTCTCGGCAAAATACGGCAAGCAAATGCAAGGGTCTCTCAAGCAGAGCATGGACTTAATTTACTAAAAGATGCGATAGAATTAGAAGTAAGGATGGCATATCTTCAACTCGAAGAGTCAAAAAGGATTGTAGAATCCCAAGAAAAGAACATTGCTCAAGCTAAAGAGGCATTATCAATTGTAGATAAAAGATATAAACAGGGTCTCGCTACGAGTCTTGAAGTAATGGATACACAACTTGCTTTAACAA
The DNA here is from genome assembly GCA_023129325.1 of Caldifarciminota bacterium. Taxonomy (GTDB): domain Bacteria; phylum Hydrothermota; class UBA3073; order JACQXS01; family JAGMCI01; genus JAGMCI01. The sequence continues at coordinate 3,836 of JAGMCI010000011.1, read as the reverse complement.
AAGCAAAAACAAATTGGCTTCAATCATTATCAGACTATTTGATAGCAAAAGCAGGATTGGAAAAGGCAACAGGGAGAAATAGTAAGTAGTAAGCAGTAAGTAGTATGGAGTAAATTAGGAAAATAACTATGGCACAGAACAGATGATTGCTCAACCAGACAAATTTTGTCCTTAATACTGCCTACTGCTTACTTCCTACTGCCTACTACATAAGGGGGGTGAAATGAAAAAGATTGGATGGATTGTAATAATTGTAATTGTAGGAATTATTGTCTTTCGTATTATTCAAAAATTTAAGACAAAAGAAACTGTAAAGTCTATTGTTGAGGTTCCTACTGAGGTAGTTATAGAAGAGGTTAAAAGGGGTGATATTGCCCAAACTCTATCTTATACGGGAAACATCGTAGGCAAGGAACAAGTAAATATTTATCCTATTGAAGAGACTGGCAGATTGATTAAATATTTAGTTAAAGAAGGGGATATTATTAAAAAGGGACAGGTAATTGCTCTTGTAGACAGGTCTATTAAAGGAATGGAATTTAAACCAGCAAAGATTACATCGCCAATATCAGGAACTGTTGGGATGTTATTTCTTGATAAAGGAGCTATGGTATCGCCCCAGATTCCAGTGGCAACGATAGCTAAACTCAACAAAGTAAAGGTAAAAATTCAGATACCAGAAAAGGACTTGCCTAAAGTTCATAAAGGGCAATCAGCAGTTATAACGGTGGATATCTTTCCAGATAAAAAGTTTTTGGGCAAATTGGAAGGCCTTTCTCCGTTTGTAAATCCTATGACAAAGACATCTCCCGGAGAAATTATTGTACCAAATCCAGGACATCTTTTAAAACCAGGAATGTTTGCAAGAGTGGAACTAATAATAGAAAAGCATATCAATACTATTGTAGTTCCTGAAAAAACGGTTATTCAAAAAAATGGTAAAAGAGTCCTTTTTGTCGTAAAAGAAGATTGTGCGGAGATGCGGGAAGTTGAGACCGGTATCGAAAATGAGGGTTCTATTGAAATATTAAAAGGATTAAAAATAGGAGAAAAGGTAATTACTTTAGGTAATTATGGACTCCGGGATGGAGCAAAAGTAAAAGAACAATGAACTTAATTAAATTTTCTGTAAATAGAAGGGTTACTATTACTATGATGGTTTTAATAATAGTCCTTTTGGGATTCATATCGTTGAGCAAACTTGGACTTGACCTTCTTCCAGATATTGAATACCCTGTTGTAAGTGTGATGACGACCTATCCAGGTGTGGCTTCTCAGGAGATAGAAGAACAGGTTACAAGACCAGTAGAAGAATCAGTCTCAATGATAAGCGGTGTGAAGTCTGTGAACTCAAGTTCAGAAGAAGGAGTCTCGGTGGTAATCGTAGAATTTGAGTGGGGAACTAACCTTGACTTTGCTGCCCAGGACATCAGGGATAGGATTGGTCTCATTAAGGAGTGGCTTCCTGAAGATGTTTCAACCCCTTTAGTCCTTAAATTTGACCTCTCTATGATGCCTGTTGTATTTTATGGCGCTACGGGCGAGTGTGGTATAAGAGAACTTCGCAAAGTCCTTGAAGATAGGGTAAAAGATAGAATAGAAAGAATAGATGGAGTAGCATCCTGTATGCTAATGGGAGGGCAAAAGAGAGAGATAAATATATCCATTGATAAAGTAAAACTTGTCTCCTATAATATTGGGCTTTCTCAAGTTGTATCAGCACTGCGGGCAGCAAATTTAAACTTTAGTGCAGGGCATATTGTCAAAGGATATAAAGAATATTCAATAAGGATAGTGGGTGAGTATGAAAATATTGATGAGATAGGGAATACAATAATAAGTAGTAAAGATGGGGTTCCTATACGCCTCAAAGATATCGCAGAACTAAAAGATACCCATAAAGAAATTAGAAGTTATGGAAGGACTCAGGGCAAAGAAAGTATTATAGTGTTCATAACAAAACAAGCTGGAGCAAATACTGTAATAATTTCTAACAAAATAAATAAAGAACTTCAGAAGATTAAAGCTATCCTTCCCCACAATATACAACTTCATTTGTTTTTTGACCAAGGAGATATGATAAAGAAAATAAGTAAAAGGACAGGAGAAACCGCTCTCTGGGGAGGCATCCTCGCTATTTTATTCATATTCTTTTTCTTAAGAAACTGGAGGCCAACTTTAACTATTGCTCTTGCTATACCATTTTCAATTATCACAACCTTCATAGCCATTTACTTTGCTGGTTATACCCTTAACATGATGACTCTTGCAGGAATAGCCCTTGGGGTTGGAATGTTAGTTGATAATTCTATAGTAGTGATTGAAAACATATATCGGAAAATGGAAGAAGGAAGCAAGAGAAAGGATGCAGCAATACAGGGGACAACAGAAGTTGGAATGGCAATTACAGCCTCAACACTTACTACTGTCTCTGTGTTTATTCCCCTTATCTTTTCTGCTGGCATTGCAGGCAGATTATCAAGAAGCCTTGCCCTTACAATATCCTTTGCCCTCTTTGCCTCTCTATTTATAGCTTTTACCTTAGTCCCTATGCTTGCATCCACATTATTTAAAAAGAGAGGCGAAACCTCGCAACAGGGAAAATTTGATATATTTTTTAATAGCTTTAGAGAAAAATATGGAAGATTTCTGCAATATGCTCTTACCCACAGAAGAAAAACGCTTTTAATAACAGTTATGATATTCATTATTACATTGTGCCTAATTCCCCTTGTGGGCACAGAATTTATGCCCAAGATGGATATACCTTTCTTATCGATAACTGTCACAATGCCTGTGGGAACTTCTCTTGAAGAGACAAATAGAGTTGCCTCCCAATTTGAGGATATTCTTAATGATATTCCGGAAGTAGAAATTACAAGTACCTGGATAGGACTCAGTGAGGCAACACAATATGATGTGGCATACGGGTCAGTGAGCCCTGGAGTAAATCAGGCTCAGGTGATGGGAAAGTTGGTTGAAAGAAACGCTCGTAAAAGGTCTGTCCAAAAGATTGTAGAGGAAATAAGAAAGAAGATTCCTCATATAGAAGGAGCAACTATAGAATTTGTTGATGCAAGTGGGCAAATGTTTGGAGGCAAGGGCGGACCTCCAATAAATGTAAAGATTTTTGGCAAAGATTTGTCTATCCTTAAAAGAATCTCCGAACAAATAGCATCCCGAATAAAAGATGTAAAAGGCATAAAGGACATAGACACATCCTTGAGGCATGGGAAGCCAGAATTACAAATAAGGATTGATAAAGAGAAAGCAGCTCTATTTGGGCTAACTGTGCATCAAATAGGGCAAGAAGTCAGGACTGCTATTCAAGGTATGGCTGCTTCAAAATTCAGGGAAAAGGGAGAAGAAGTAAACATATTAGTAGAATTCAGAAATGAGGATGTAAAAGATATAAAGTCTCTTGAAAATATTCCTATTATGACTCCTTCCTTCCTGCCCCGCTCCGACAAGCGAAGCGGGACGGAGACGGCGAGGCAGGTTGGCACAAGTATTCTCTTAAAACAAGTTGCAGAGATAGTTTTAACTGAAGGACCTGTGAGAATTGAAAGAGAAGAGCAAAACAGGAAAGTCTCGGTCACAGCAAATATTGAGCGAAGAGATTTAGGAAGTGTTGTAAAGGATATTGCGAAAAAGATTGAGTCAATAAAGAAGACCCTCCCATCAGGCTATTCTATAGAATTTGGCGGTGAATATAAAGAGATGAAAGAAACTTTTATAACTTTAGGTATTGCATTCATTCTTGCCTTAATCCTTGTATATATGGTAATGGCTGCCCAATTTGAGTCCTTTGTTCACCCATTTGCAATAATGTTCAC
>JAGMCI010000010.1 GCA_023129325.1 Caldifarciminota bacterium | reverse complement strand
CAGGATGACATTGTTCAGAATGACATTGTTCAGAATGACAAGTTTGCTCGCAAAAACATCGTTTCCCGAAATAAATTCGGGACAAGTTTTGCACTCCATAGAGATTATCAGAAAGATTTTATTGACAGTGAGTGATTTTATGGTATATTTGAGCAGTAATAGGTAAGTATTTCTAAAAGGGGGGTTAAGAGATGCTGAAACAATCCTGAAACAATCCTGAAACAAGTTCAGGATGACATTGTTCAGGATGACAGGTAGGGTTAAGAGATGTTGAAACAATTTCAGCAGGGCAGATTTGAGATTAAGGAGGTAGTTACTTGTTTCCTTGAATTCGGGGGCAAGATTTTAATTCTTAAGAGGAGTGAGAAAGTTGGTACTTATCAAGGAAAATGGGCGGGGGTGAGTGGGTATGTTGAGACCACGCCTGATAAACAAGCTCTTAAAGAAATAAGAGAAGAGACTGGGTTGAGAAAATCAGACATTAAGCTTATAAGAAAGGGCAAGCCGTTTGAAATATTAGATGAACGACTTAAGAGGAAATGGATTATTCATTCCTATCTTTTTCATATAAATAATCCGGATAAGATTCGTATTAACTGGGAACATACTGAGAGCAAATGGATTTTTCCTCGTGAGTTATCAAATTATTCTACTGTGCCTGAATTAAAAGAAACGCTTAATAAATGTATTAACCGCAGAAGGCACAAAGAAATAATTGGTTAAATAGTTAAATGGTTAATTAGTTAAATAGTTAATTAGTTAATGGGCTCTACAAAATAGGAAATAAAATTAACAGGGATTGAAAGAGATTTAGCATGACACAGAAGGAACAGAATACAGAAGTGAGAAGTGGGAAGTAGGAAGTGGGAAGTAGGAAGTGAGAAGTCAGAAGTAGGAAGTAGGAAGTGAGAAGTCAGAAGTGGGAAGTAGGAAGTGGGAAGTGAGAAGTCAGAAGTGGGAAGTAGGAAGTGGGAAGTCAGAAGTTAGAAGAATATGTGCTGATGTTTTTAGATGGATAATTTGGTATATTTAGGGATAGGTTCAAATCTTGGGGATAGGCTTGAGAATATAAAACAGGCAATTAAAAAGTTATCGGCTTTTGGAAAGATAAAAGCTGTGAGTTCTATATGGGAGACTGAGCCGTGGGGATACCTGCCTCAACCATTTTTTTTAAACTCTGTAATATTATTTAATTGGCAAGCGTCCCGATTTATCGGGACGCGCTACTCTGCTTTTGAATTACTTGAGAAAATATCTGAAATTGAGAAAGGGATGGGGAGGAGGAGGGGAAAGAAATTTGGCCTTTTCCGTCGGGAGGTAACTCCCGACGGCACTCGGAAGACTCCCGACGGCACCATAAAATTTGGGCCAAGGATTATAGATATTGACATATTATTTTATAATAATCTTATTTTACCTACCAGCAGGCAGGCAAGAAGAGAAGCCGAGCTTATAATTCCTCATCCGAGGGTTCACGAGAGGAAATTTGTTCTTTTACCGCTTTCTGAGATTGCACCTAATTTAATACATCCTGTATTAAACAAGACTATAAATGGACTTATTGAGGGATTAGGGGATTCTGGGGGATATTGTCAAATTTTTCTTTCAAGAGAGAGATTTTCTTTGACAATAGGTTAAAAAGGTGCTATAAAAATAATATCAAAATGACAAATCGAAATTCAAATAATGAATGTAACCGCAGATGAACGCAGATAGACGCAGATTAAATGAAATATCAGAAAAAATTATCGGATGTGCTTTCCAGGTTCATAATAATTTAGGATGCGGATTTTTAGAAAAGGTGTATGAAAATGCGTTAGTTATAGAACTCAAGAAAGCTGGACTTGAAATTATTCAGCAAGCACCTATTAAGGTTCATTATAGAGGCGAAACTGTAGGGGATTATATAGCAGATATTTTAGCAGAAGATAAAATAATTATAGAGATAAAGGCAGCAAAGTGTATAGATGAAATTCACGAAGCCCAACTCCTAAATTATTTGAAAGCTACAGGATTAAAATTGGGACTGATATTAAGCTTTGCGCATCCTAAATTAGAAATAAAGAGATTAGTCAATGAGTTTTAATTATTTGCGTTTATCTGTGTGTATCTGCGGTTTCTTGAAAAATTAAGGAATATGGAAAAGAGTGATAGGGAGAAGATAAAGTTTAAGATAAGAGCATTATTAAAATTAAGGGGTTGGAACTGGAGTATACTTGCTTTAAGGAGTGGTTTTTCTAATGCGGCTATATCTTTAAAGATGAAGGGACTTCGTCCCTTGACACAGGATGATATTCAAAGATTTGCTTATGCGCTTGGGGTTCCGTTATCTGACTTATTAGCACAAGAGACGATTAGTTTTGAGCCTACTTTTTCCAGGATTTCCATTCCAGTGCCTATTCTCAATAATATTCCTACTAAATATCCTATTTACATCACAAAGAAGATGATTAGAGACTGGATTTATATTCCGGGTAATATTTTGAAAGGCAAAAGCATTTTTGGGATTAAGGTATTTGGTGATTCTATGAGTCCGATGTTTGAGGATGGGGATTATGTGATAATTATTTCAGAAACAAAAGCTAAGAACAGAGATATTATAGCTGTGAGAGTAAATGACGAGCCTTTGATAGTAAGATTTTTAAGAAGGAAGGGGCGTATAATTTTACAATTTGTGAATCCGAATTATGAGCCTATCATAATTTCCGAGAGAGACAAGTTTCAGATAATAGGGATTATTTACGGGATTGGTTTAAGAAGGATTAGGAAGTGAAAAGTGTCTTTTTCATAAACACGAACTTATTTTGAGACCGTAAATAGACGCTGATAAACCCCGTAAGAGTGGGTGAACGCGGATAATGATTTTAATAATAAAATAGAGGGTATGAAAAAGGAAACCATTAGAAAAAGGGATATTTTATTTAAGGTTCTTTTTCTTTTATTTTTAATTTACTCTTTTCTTGTAAGCATTCAATTAATGGGGGGTGCGTTTAAGCTTTTTGGGAAGGGATTTGCGGAGGCGTTAATTGCGAGCACGACTAATCCATTTGTTGGACTTTTTGCTGGCATACTTGCTACTTCTATACTTCAAAGTTCCTCTGGCACTACTTGCATTGTTGTAGGACTTGTTGCTGGCGGGAGCATGACTCTCACTAATGCTATTCCTATTATTTTAGGAGCTAATATTGGAACTACAGTTACAAACACTATGGTTTCTCTTGCGCATATTCACAGACCACGGGAGTTTCAAAGGGCTTTCTCGGGTGCGGTTTGCCACGATTTATTTAATATTTTATCAGTTATAGTTTTATTTCCTCTTCAAATAAAGTTTCACATTCTTGAAAAAATAGCTTCTCCTTTAACTCATGGCTTTCTTCGGATAGGTGGAATTCATATTATGAATCCTCTAAAAGTGGCAGCTACGCCTGTTGTAAAATTTTTTACATTTATCTCTTTCTATCAACCGACAGTAATGTTAGTATTAGCTTTAATTATACTCTTTACTTCCCTGATATTCATTACCAAGCTGATGAGAGGACTGGTAGCAACAAAGGCAGAAAGATATCTCAATGAATTTATTTTTAATAGACCCTTTAGAGCTTTTCTTGTAGGGATAATTCTCACAGCGATTGTTCAAAGCAGTTCAGTAACCACATCACTTATGGTGCCCTTAATTGGAGCTGGGATTATTATAATGGACAAGATTTTCCCATATTTTTTAGGTGCAAATATTGGCACTACAATGACTGCAATTCTTGCATCTTTAGCTACTGTCAATCCTATAGCTTTAACAGTTGCTTTTTGCCATCTTATTTTTAATTGTATTGGGAGTTGTATATTTTACCCACTTCGCTGGATTCCTATTGGACTTGCGAAGGAGCTTGGCAGGAGGGCAGCTATGTCAAGGAAATATGTCATTATTTACATTATAATTATATTTTATCTTATACCTTTGGCTTTAATATTTATATGGAGGTGATATTATGTTTAAGAAACTTTTTTCTTGGTGGAAGGAAGATATTCTCCTTAAACAGGCATTAGAGCAGACTGATATTGCTTTAGAGAAAGCTAACGATATGTTTTCCTTTGCAATGAAGGTTTTACTTGATGGGGCGGGAGGGAAGAAGCATATATACGATATGGACAAAGAAATAAACAAATTGCAAATTGATATGAGGAAGAAAATTTTAGAGCATCTTTCCATAAGTCCGGAGCAAGACGTCACTGCCTCGCTTGTTTTAATAACTGTTGTTGTGGATATTGAAAGGATAGGGGATTTTTCCAAAAATATAGTTGAATTATGGCATGCCTATACTCCTGCCATGGAGGAGACTGAATATCTTCATGAAATACGAAGTATCAGGGAAGAGATTGAGGAGTTAATTATTCAGACGAGGGAAGCATTTAAGGAAGCTGATACTCGGAAGGCGAAAAAGACGATGGAGGAGTATACTCGCATATGCCACAGGTGTGACGACAGTGTGAAAGCACTTTTTTATGACAAGGATTTAAAGACGAGTGAAGCAATTTTCTATACACTATTATCCAGATACTTAAAGAGAATAAGCTCTCATGCGAGGAACATTTCATCCAGTGTAGTTAATCCATTTTACAGGCTTGGTTACAAACCTGAATAATTAAATCTGTATATATTTTTCTTGACAAATGATTTTTTTGTAGTATTTTATATAAAAGGGATAAACATGAAGAGATTGACGATTTTATTAGGAGCTATTCTACTATTTATAATAATGGGGTGTAGTCCCAAAGGTGCTTCTCAAGATGCATTAAACAGGATGGAGCAAGCGAAGCTTGCAGCTGAGTCTGCAGAATCCAAAGCAAAGAGCCTTGAAAGGCAAAGACTTGCTCTTGAGAGTGAGAAACTTGAAAAACAAGCGAAGGTTGAGAGTTTAGAAAGAGAGCTTAAAGGGGAGGGTGAATGATTATGAGAAGGTCTCTTTTTATTTTATCAGGCATAGCAATTTTAACTGTTTCATTAGCTTATGCACAGGAAGAGAAGAAGCTTACTGAAGAGCAGGCATTAGAGCTTATAGAGGGATATAAAGCGAAAGAAGAAATTGCCAATACGAAAATAGAAGAAGAAAAACAAAAGGTAGAAACTCTTAAGTCTGAAATTACTGAACTTGATGCTAATGTTGACAGTCTTAAGGCTAAGATTACTGGCATTAAATCTCCTAAACAGGAAGTTACAGAAAAGAAAGAAATTAAGAAAGTTGAAACAGGAAAGCAAGATATTTATGTAGTGAAGCCCGGGGACTGGTTAGTCAAGTTAGCCGAGTATCCGAAGGTTTATGGGAAAGGCAATTATGCCAAGTGGACCCGCATTTATGAAGCGAACAAAGAGTTTATAAAGGACCCTAATCTTATTTATCCTGGCTGGGAGCTCAAGATTCCAAGACCTTAAAGATAATTTTAAAGAACAGCTATCCTTATTATAATGAGGTAGCTGTTCTTGTTTTAAGAATGGCAAAATTATGTATTTCTTTAAAGGGGGTAAATATTTTGAATCTATTTGGAGAGAGGGACGAGAACATAAGATTTCTTTCAGAGACCTACAAATCAAATATTGTATTAAGGGGGGAGAATATTATTCTTGAAGGGGAACCAAAGAAGATTTCTCTTTTAAAGGGGAAACTTTTATCTCTAATTGAGGAAGTAAAGAATGGAGACCTCATAAGGAAAGAAAAAATTGAGCTCAAGGGCAAAATTGATACCGATTTATGTTTTATATCACCTAAGTGCTTGGTGAAGCCAAGGAGTTCTGGGCAAGTTCAGTATTTCAAAGCGTTAAACAAATTTGATATAGTTATATGCATAGGTCCAGCTGGGACAGGCAAGACTTATCTTGCTATTGCGAGAGCGGTTGAACTTTTAAGGCAGGGGAAGGTTCGTAAAATTATACTAACGAGGCCTGCTGTTGAAGCAGGGGAGAGGCTTGGATTTTTACCTGGGGATTTTAAAGAGAAGGTAGACCCTTATCTTCGTCCTCTTTATGATGCTCTTTATGAGCTAATGCCGTATGATAAGATAAAACATTACATTGAAGAGAGAGCAATTGAAGTTGCTCCTCTTGCCTATATGAGGGGCAGGAATATAGATAACTCTTTTGTCATTCTTGATGAAGCACAGAATACGGGGAAGATTCAGATGAAAATGTTTTTAACCAGACTTGGCATAGGTTCAAAGGCGTGCATAACGGGAGACATAACTCAAATTGACTTACAAAATCCTGGCGAGTCGGGGCTTTTACATATTCAGCGTATTTTAGGTAATGTTTCTGGGATTAAATTTGTATATCTCACAGATAAAGCCATTGTTAGGCACAAGTTAGTAAATAAGATAGTAAAAGCATATGGAAAAGAAAGTAAGTAGCTTATTGGGCATTAAAAATATTGCTTTATTTGCTGGTTTTCTCATAATGCTCAATATTTTATATCCTTCTCCGTTTCCAAAGAAATTTGATTTAAAGCCAGGTGATATTGCTCCAGTTGATGTAATAGCTCCGCACACTTTTTACATAGCGAAGAACAAAAAAGAACTCCAGGAAGAAAGGGAAAAAGCGAGGGAATCGGTTTTTTCGGTTATTCGCAAAGAACCTGAAGTAACTAAAACTGTAATAGAGAATGCGATGGCATTTTTTCAGGAAGTTAAAAAAATCAGAAAAGGGGAAAAGTCTCTTGAGGAGAAAAGGACCGAACTTATTTCTATAATTCCTTCTCTGAATCAACAGGACATAAGCATTCTTTTATCTAGGACATATAAGACTATAGGGGATAGTTTAATTAAAATGTTGCGCGAAGTTTTGGAACAGGGAGTTATAATATCTAAAGACTCAGTGGGTTCACCGATTGTTGTAATTTTAGGGGAAGAGAAGCCAATACCTGTGAATAATTTTTCAGATATTCATTCTCTTCCTATGATTTTTAAGGAAAGGGCTAATCAAATGTTTCCCCAAAATAGGTATATTGTGGGTACTCTTGTAACCACAGCTACTTTTTTTATCAAGCCAAACTTAATGATTGATTTAACTGAGATTTTAAAAAGGAGAGAGAAAGCGGAAGCTCAAGTGGAGCTTACTAAAGGTATTGTACTTAAGGATGAGATGATTATTCGAGCTCATGACATTGTGACTCAGGAAGTTGTGGATAAGCTTACATCTCTTTCTCAAAGGGCTGTTGTTTCGAGGACACGTATAATGTTAGGGAGGAACATTATATATCTTATTGCTCTTCTTGTTTTATTTTTATCTATTTATTTTCTTCAGGCTCCCTTGCTGGATGATTTTTGGAAGCTCTTTCTTTTAATATCGCTTATGTGTTTAATTATGGCTATATCATCGCTTGTTATCTCAAAGAGAATATCTGGTTACCTTATTCCTATTGCCAGTTTTGGGATTCTTATTTCTTTACTTTTAGGAATACGAGTGGGTTTAGCTGGAATTATGGCTTTAACAATTCTTATAGCAGGGTATTCAAGTGGTGGATTTGAGTTAGTGGCTCTTTTCTTGGGACCAGGGATAATTTCTGTATTTGCTTCCAGTAGTATAAAAAGAATATCAGATTTTTATAAGCTCATTCTTTACATTTTAGCAGCTTATATTTGTATCGTTTTAGGAGTGGAACTCGTGAAATTTAGCCCTTTTTCAGCATTACTTAAGCCTTTAGGTTATGCAGCAATTGGGGGCGTAGGAGCTACATTTTTGGCTTTTGGGTTACTTCCTTTGCTTGAACGAGCATTTAAGATTACTACCCCTATTACTCTTCTTGAATATGTTGACCTTAATCGGCCACTTATGAGAGAACTCTCTATTTATGCCCCAGGTACCTACCATCATTCTATTACAGTTGGGAATTTAGCTGAAGCAGCTGCAAGAACCATAGGCGCAAACCCATTACTTGCAAGGGTTGGTGCATATTATCATGATATTGGAAAACTTAAAAAGCCTTCCTATTTTATCGAAAATCAAAATGGCAAAAATCCTCATTCTAAACTCAGTCCTGAGTTAGATGCTCTTATTACAATTTCACATGTAAAAGAAGGAGTGGTGTTAGCAGAAAAAGAAGGACTTCCAAAGGAAATTACTGACATTATAAGGGAACATCAAGGAACAACTTTAATAGAGCCCTTTTATGCTAAAGCAAAAGAAAGAAAGGAAGAAGTAAATGAATTAGATTTCCGATACCCGGGTCCTTTACCTCATACAAAAGAATCAGCTATTGTGATGCTTGCTGATGCTATTGAGGCAACTGCAAGAAGCCTTCAAGAACCCACATCTTCAAGGCTAAGAGGTGTCATAAAAGATATAATCAAGAAAAGGTTGGATGATGGACAGCTTTCCAAAGTTAATTTGAGTCTTGAAGAACTCAAAAAAATAGGAGATAGTTTTTTCCCAATTCTGATAGGTATCTTTCATCCTAGGATTGAATATGCCAAAAATTTACATAAGGAGTCTAAAGAAGAGCCCGAAAATAAGAGGAAAGAAATTTGAGAAACTGGCACTAAAACTACTTGACTCGGAAAATCCAAATTTGAGAGCAGAAATTGGAATTACTTTTGTCAGTAATTCCTACATACAGGATTTAAATCAAAAATACAGGAAAGTCAATAGTTCAACTGATGTAATTGCTTTTCGAGTAGAAGTTCCTGGGAATAAATTTTTAGGAGATGTATATATTTCTTTAGAGCAAGTAATAAAACAAGTTCCTGAGAATGAACCCCTTGAATTTGAGATTTCTCGCCTCATAATTCATGGAATACTTCATCTCCTGGGTTATAAACATGGCGAGAAAATGAGAGCCAGAGAAAAACATTACTTCTCTAAATATGTGAAAAATCAATCGCTAAAAGGTAAATAAGTACTGATTTATGTATCATTATTTAATTGAGTGTCTGGCACTTTTGGTTCTCCTTTTACTCTCAGCTTTTTTTTCTAGTTCGGAAACTGCTATATTTTACCTTCCAAGAATAACTATTGAAAAATTGGTTCTTAAGTTTCCTATCTGTGCTATTCTTAAAAAGCGTGAAAAACTTTTGGGAACAATTCTTTTTGGTAATACTCTTGTTAATGTAGGAATAGCTATTTTGGTTACAGTTATATTTTATCAATTATTTCAAAGGCCTGCTCCAAAAGAAATGCTAATAATAATATGTAGTGTAACTTATCTTATACTTGTGTTTGGAGAAATTACGCCAAAACTTTACGGACTGAGAAATTCAGAAAAAGTTGCTCTAAAGTCCATAGTTCCCTTACAGATATTTAGATGGATTTTTTCACCTATCATTATTCCAATTGAAGCATTGATTTCTTTTATTGGTTCGAAAAAAATACCTTCTGTTACAAAGGAAGAACTTCTAATACTTGTTAACTCTGAAGTGGAAAACGGATATTTAAATGGTAAAGAAAAAGAAATTATCACCCGACTTTTAGATTTTAAAGATAAACAAATTAAAGAGATAATGACACCGGAATCTGAATTTGAATCTCTTAATATCTCCACAAGAGCTGAGGTCGTGCTTAACTCAAATTTATCTCACTCGCGGATTCCTGTTTATGATGAAACATCAGAACATATTATAGGAACTTTATATATTAAAGATTTACTTACTCATCGCAAGGGTGAAATAAAAAAGATACTTCGTAAGCCCTATTTTGTTCCAGACACAATGAGTGCAAGGATATTATTTTCACAATTTCAGAAAAAAAGAATCCATATAGCTATAGTTGTTGATGAATATGGAGCAATCGTGGGCATTGTAACTCTTGATGATATCTTAAATACTATAATTGCCTAACAATGTTTTACATAATAGTGCTTTTGCTTGTCTGTGCTTTCTTTACAGCATCAGAAATAGCTTTCGTGGCTTGTGACCAGATTAAGCTTAAATTATGGATAGGTAGAAAGGTTAAAGGAGCTAAATTTGCTCTAAATTTTTTGCGTGAGCCTGATAAGTTACTTATTACAATCCTTGTTGGAAATAATTTGGCAATAGTTAGCTTGGGAGTTATAGCATCTAAAATTTGGTATACAAAATTGCCAGAATTACTTATTACTCTTTTCATTTCTCTGCTCATCCTTATATTTGGTGAAATTTTGCCAAAGGTTTTGGCCTCAAGGGTTAAGGAAGGTTTTGCTATTATTTTTGCGAGACCTTACGTTATAATTTATTGGCTTTTCTATCCGTTGATATTTATAGCACACCAAAGTTCCATCGGTATACTAAAGTTATTTGGAATACGGGGACTTCCTACATTTCATAAATTTACAAGAGATGAGCTCCAAATTGCTCTTAAACACGCACTTCCTTCTAGAGAGCAGGATATTCTTGCTCGAACACTCAATTTTGGGAGAAAAAAAGTGAAAGATATAATGATTCCGAGATCTGAAATTCAAGCAGCAAATGAAAATTTAGAAGTCCCGGAATTACGAAAAATTATCTCAAATTCTGGTTATTCCAGAATCCCAGTGTATCAAACAACTATTGACCAAGTGATTGGTTTTGTTGAAGCCAAAAGTCTTTTGAATGCCCCGCACCGTACAGTGCGGGATGCCGGAATAATAAAGCTATGTATGTTTGTATCTGAGTCGCGAAGGATAGATTCTTTACTTGATGAGATGAGAGAGAAAAGAAGTTTCTTTGCTATGGTGAAAGATGAGAACAAAAAAACCGTAGGACTTGTTACGGTTGAAGATATACTTGAAGAATTATTTGGTGAAATTTATGATGAGTATGATAAAATTGACTCTAATAAATAATGTATTTCAGTTTAAATCAATGAATTTTTTTCCTTGACATTTTAATGTAGTGTTGTAACTTATACAAGAACAAAGAGTTTGCAAATCGGTATTTTTTCAAGGAGGTATCATGAATGAAGAAGTAACTATCATTGATTATTTCAGAGTAATAAAAAACAAGTGGTGGGTTCTTGTCCTCATATTTGTAATTGCTGAGATTACAAATGTATTTATAATCTCAACACGCCCTGAGATTTATGAATCTACAGCCTCTGTTCTTTCTCCTATGATACCAATAGAAACAGTAATTTTAGTTCCCTCTGACTTTTCTAAAGTTCACAAGGAAGAAATTCTACCAAGTTTATATGTTAAAGAGCCTGCATCGCAAATTATAGCCATGCTTAAATCAAGGAGAATGAAAGAAGATGTAATGGAAAAATTTGAATTGGATGCAGTGAAAAAATTGCATAAATCAACTACCATCCATAGGACAAAAGAAGGCACAATTCTTATCACTGTCAGGGCAATGAACCCGGAACTTGCTGCAAATATTGCGGATTTTTATGTATTAAATCTTGATAAAATAAACGAAGAATTAAAAGTTGGTTTCCCTAAACCTGTTGTGACTCTTCTTGACTCTGCTATCCCGGCAGACCGCCCATTAAAAGTGAGAATTAAATTGCAGTTACTAACTACAGGATTTCTCTCCATTTTTGTGGGGCTTCTCCTTTTATTCTTTATTAATTATATAGAAGAGCTGAGAAAAACTGTTTAATATGAAGTTCCCGACACTTAAGCTTTCTAATACTAAATTTAATGAAAGAATGGATTTGCATACAAGTTTTGAAATCGGGGGACCTTGTGATATTTTTGTGACTCCCAAAACTTATTTGGAGATAAAATATGTAATTGACTTTGTTAATCAAAACAAGTTATCTTTGTTAATAATTGGAAATGGAACTAATCTCTTAGTCCCGGATAAAGGACTGCATGGAGTTGTTGTGAAAATTGGTAGCCCTTGTTTTTGTGAGTTTCACTTAAGTAACGAGTCTATAACAGTGGAAGTAGGCATCTCATTTTCTATGTTTGCAGAAATAGTTGCTAATCAAGGATTATCAGGCTTAGAATTTGCAGTTGGTATTCCAGGGACACTTGGTGGAGCAATTGTGATGAATGCTGGAGCTCAAGGAAAAAGAATTGGGGATATTGTGGAAAGAGTAAAAGTTATGGATAGAGAAGGTAGTGTTTACTGGCTTAAAAATTCTGAAATTAATTTTGGTTATAGGGAAAGTAGATTTAAGAATAGCAACGAGATTATATTAGAAGCTAAACTCCATTTAAAAAAAGGAAATCAGACTAAAATTAAAGAGCAAATTCAAGAAATTTTGAAAGAGAGAGAATTAAGATTGCCACTTGAATTTCCAAGTGCAGGATGTGTATTTAAAAATCCCCAAAATATTCCTGCCCGCCACTTCCCTGCCCGCCCCGCTCCGACAAGCGAAGCGGGACGGAGACAGACAGCAGGCTGGGCTTTTGCAGGCGGGTCTGCTGGTAAGCTTATAGAGTTGTCAGGACTTAAAGGTTTAAAAGTTGGTGATGCTCAGATTTCAACCAAACATGCTAATTTTATTGTAAATCTTGGGAAAGCAACCTATAAGGATGTAGTAACTCTTATTTCCGAAGTTCAACATCAAGTATATAAAAAATTTAAAATCTCTCTTGAGCCTGAGCTTATAATATTATAAATGAGATGGCGTTCACATTTACGAATTGCTGGTCGGATAAGTTCTGTTCTAAATCTTAGTAAAATAGAATTATCAAAATTAGCCAAAGGCTCCATAGTACCTGATAATTGGAGAGACCATCCCTATCATCATAATTCAGAATATTTAAATCAACGAATTGAAGAAAAGATAATCAAGGCAAGAAAGTTTTTTTTACGAGGAAATAAACAATGCTTTTTTGAAACTGGAGTAGCCCTTCATTATATATGTGATAATCTTATACCAGCTACTTCTTATTCTGTGCATTTAAATATTGAGGAAGAAATCGCTAAGCTTTCA
Source organism: Caldifarciminota bacterium (assembly GCA_023129325.1). Lineage (GTDB taxonomy): Bacteria > Hydrothermota > UBA3073 > JACQXS01 > JAGMCI01 > JAGMCI01. The sequence continues at coordinate 42,129 of JAGMCI010000010.1, read as the reverse complement.
ACTTACAAACCAACCTGCCTCGCCGAGTCAAGGCGGGCGGGCAGGAAACGGTGGTCGTCAGAAGTTATGAGAAAAGCAATTATAGACTTAAATATAAAGGGAAGCGAAAAGGAACTCTTGCTTAATCCAAATTTAGTGAGAGGGAAAAGAATTACTTTGTCTTTAGCTTTAATTAAGCCTCCTTTATCTACTGATTCCGAATTACTTTTTAATATTGCCTTTCGAATCTCATTTGGAGTTGTAGCCTCAATTATCTCTTATGAACCTCCGCTACTCTTATTAAGTGAAAAAATTAAAAACACATTGAAAAGATTAAACCAACATAAAATTAAGAGGTATTTAATATTAGAAGTCCTTTTGCCATTAGTGTTTCTCTATTATAAAAAGATTGGAATTTTAGCCATAGGTTCAATTACTGCTCTAAATTTATTATCAATTGTTCCCTGTATTTTAATTTTAAAAGGGAAAAGTATTCAAAAGATAAAAAATTATATAAAACTTCGGGATTATTCAAAGACACTTTTTATCTTTTTCGTTTTTGCCAGTATATTTGCTATCCTTGTATTTAAACTTTTTCTGGTTGGAGCTCTATTTGCTTTAATTGCAATATTACACTTCATCCATCCAAGATTTTCTTTGGATAAAGAAGTTGAAGAAGAAATAAATTGGTACCGTTGGGAAAACTTTTAAAGGAGTCTATGTTTGGCTTCAAGATATTTTTCTTTAGTTTTACTTATTATTTCAGAAGAAAGTGACGGGGTAGGAGGTTTTTTATCCCAAGTTAGACTTTCTAAATAATCTCTGACAAACTGTTTGTCAAAACTATTTTGTGCTCTTCCAGGTTCATAATCCTCAAGTGCCCAGAATCTTGAGGAATCAGGAGTTAGGAGTTCATCAACTAAAATAATCTCGTCGTCCAGTTTGCCAAATTCAAATTTCGTATCTGCAATTATAATTCCATGTTTTTCTGCATATTTAGAGGCAAATTTATAAATTTCAATACTCTTTGTTTTAAGAAAATGTGCTGTTTCTTTTCCTACTATCTTTTCAAATTCACTTTGAGTTAAGGGAATGTCATGTCCTGTTTCTGCTTTAGTAGTGGGAGTGAAGATTGGGCTCTCAAGTTTAGATGACTCTAAAAGTCCTCCAGGTAATTTTATTCCGCAAATAGAACCATTTTCTTTATATGCTTGCCATCCAGAGCCAGAAAGGTAACCCCTTACTACGCACTCAACAGGGATTACTTCGGTTTTTTTTACTAACATAGAGCGTCTTTCAAGAATTTTTTCATACTTTCTTATTTCTTCAGGAAACTCTGAAACATCAGTTGTTATTAAGTGATTTGAGATAATTGATTTTGTAAAATTAAACCAAAAAATGCATAGTTCAGTAAGTATTTCCCCCTTTTCAGGTATACCAGTGGGTAGAATACAGTCAAAGGCTGATATTCTATCAGTGGCTATAATAAGAAGTTTATCATCAAAATCATATAATTCCCTAACTTTACCCTGCTTAAAGATAGGAATTCCTTGAAGTTTTATCTCATTAATTGCTTCCATCAAAAATAATTTTGATTTTTGAGATTTAATATTTAATTTTTCTATGGCGGGGGTAGGATTTGAACCTACGACCTTCAGGTTATGGGCCTGACGAGCTACCAGACTGCTCCACCCCGCGATGAAATAACTATACATAAGTTTTTTGTTTTTGTCAAGTTTTTTCTTGACAAAATATTTTTCTTCTTTTATAGTATCACGAAATGAAAAAAGGATTTGCTTTTGATGATGTGTTACTTGTGCCAAAAAAGTCTTCAGTCTTGCCACAAGATGTAAGAGTTAATACTAAACTTACACGCAACATTTCTCTTTCCATTCCTATAGTATCAGCTGCTATGGATACAGTAACAGAATCAAAAATGGCAATTGCATTAGCCAGGGATGGAGGGATTGGAATTATTCATAAAAATCTATCTATAGACGGACAGGCTCAGGAAGTAGAGAAAGTAAAACGCCACGAAAGTGGGATAATAAAATCACCAATAACTCTAAGCCCTGAGGAAAAATTATCCAATACCAAAGAGCTAATGGAAGTTTACAATATATCAGGTTTTCCAATAGTCAATGATAAAGGAAAACTTCTTGGAATATTGACTAAACGGGATATTATGTTTGAAGAGAATTTAGATAAAAAGGTATGTGATGTGATGACTAAAGATAATCTTATAACTTGCAAGCCCGGGATTACCGAACACAAAGCTCAAGGTATTTTAAAACGTCATAAGGTGGAAAAATTGCTTGTTGTGGATAATAAGGGAATCCTACAAGGACTAATTACCTTGAAGGATTTAACAAAGAAGAAAATTTTTCCAACCTCAACTAAAGATAAACTTGGAAGACTTCGTGTAGGAGCAGCAGTTGGTATTGCCAGGGACACTTTTGATAGAGCTAAAGGGCTTGTGCATTGTGGATGCGATGTCCTGGTAGTTGATACTGCTCATGCACACTCTGAGAAAGTAATTCAAACTGCCAAGAAATTAAGGACTCTTTTCCCTGAGATAGACCTTATTGTTGGAAATGTGGCTACTTGTGAGGCAACAAAAACCCTATGTGATTTAAATGTAGATGCTATAAAAGTAGGTGTGGGACCTGGCTCTATATGCACTACCCGTGTAATTGCAGGAGTTGGTGTTCCCCAACTCACTGCTATACTTGATTGTGCAAAAAGTTCATCAGTCCCTATAATTGCTGATGGTGGAATTAGATATTCAGGAGATATTGTAAAAGCCCTTGCTTCTGGGGCATCGACAGTGATGCTTGGCAACTTATTAGCAGGGACCGAGGAATCGCCAGGAGAATTGATATTACTTGAGGGAAGAAGATATAAACAATACAGGGCTATGGGCTCAATTGGAGCCATGGAAAAGGGTTCAAGTGATAGATATTTCCAGGAAGAGGTAAAAAAGTTTGTGCCTGAAGGTGTGGAAGGGAGAGTGCCTTATAGAGGTTATGTAAGTGAGATTATTTATCAACTCATTGGAGGCTTAAAATCTGGGATGGGATATTGTGGTGCAAAAAATATTAAAGAATTGCAAGCTAAAAAAGAATTCATCCGTATAACTCAAGCTGGACTTCGTGAATCACACCCTCACGAAATAGTTATAACTAAAGAACCCCCAAACTACTAATAAAATCAAAAAATTAATCCAGAAAATGCATTAAACAGCGAAAATCACTGAAAAAACATTAAGATAACAAGAAAACCAAAAGACGAAATTTTTATCAGGTAAGTGAAATTGTGTCTTTTGTTGTTTAGGTAGGTTAGGTAGCTTCGGTATTGTTCAGCGTTCTTTTACACATTATTTAGTTAACCTATTCTCCAATTTGTCTTATTGGTTTTATCTTCAAGAATAATACCTAAGTTTTTAAGTTTTAAACGAATTTCATCTGCTAAATCCCATTGTTTTAAAGACCTGAGTTTTGACCTTAATTCAATAAGAAATTCAATAAATGGAGTGCCTTCAATTATAGGTTGTTTTGAAAAAGGGAGAATGCCAAGAATGTCGCCTGCAAATGGGGAATAGAAATTATAAATTGTTTGAAGAGTTTGTTTGCTTACTTGAATGTTTTTGTCAAGATAATTGTTCACTTCACGACCGAAGTCAAATAATACTGAAATGGCAACTGGGGTATTGAAATCATCGTCCATCGCTTTAATGAACTTTTGTTTATAAGTTTCAAAAACCTTGTTCATTTTAGAATCAAGTTTACCATTCTTTGCAGTTTGAGCTAACTCTGTTACCCTTTTAAAGGTAATATGTATACCTTTTATTCCTTCACCAGCTCCTTTAAGGACTTTGTCACTGAAATCAAGTGGGGAACGATAGTGAGTAGTTAAGACAAAAAACCTTATTTGCTCACCTGAATATTTTTTTAATGCATCTTTAATAGTAACAAAATTTCCAAGTGATTTGCTCATTTTCACTCCATTTACAAGAACCATATTGTGATGCATCCAGTATTTGACAAATTGTTTTCCAGTTGCTGCCTCTGATTGAGCTATTTCACATTCATGATGAGGAAAAGCATTTTCCATTCCGCCACCATGTATATCCAGAGTTTCGCCGAGATATTTCATTGACATAGTAGAACACTCAATATGCCATCCTGGATAGCCAATTCCCCATGGTGATTTCCATTTCATTAAATGTTCTTTCGGTGCTTTAATCCAAAGAGCAAAGTCAGCTGGATGTTTCTTCTCTGATTTTACCTCAATCCTTGCACCAGGGAGTTGGTCTTCAAGTTTGCGCCTTGAAAGTTTTCCATAATTAGAAAACTTGGAGATATCAAAGTATACAGAACCTTCAGATTCATAAGCATAACCTTTATCAAGTAAGATTTTTGTGAGTTCAATCTGTTCCATAATATGTCCGGTGGCATGAGGTGAGATATTTGGCCTTTTAACATTTAAAGCATCCATATCTTCAAAATAACTGCGAGTATATTTTTCCGCAATTTCCATTGGGTCAAGTTTTTCTTTTGTTGCCTCTGTTAAAATTCGGTCCTCACCAGTATCAAGGAGATGACCGACATCAGTTATGTTTTGAACATATTTTACTTTATACCCGAGCCATCTGAGATACCTGACTACAACATCAAATGTGATATAACTCTTGGCGTGTCCAAGATGTGAATGATAATAAACAGTGGGACCACAAACATAAATACCAACTCGACCCGGATGAACAGGAACAAACTTCTCCTTCTCACGACTAAGTGTATTATAAACTTTTAAATTTGCCTTTTTCATCTCATTGATTTAAACTGAAATATAATTTTAGGCATTTAGGCATTTTGGACTTTTAGGTGTTTTTCATTGTATGTTTTAATTCCCTCTTTTAATATTTGTATTGCATCTCTTAACTCTTTTTCTTTAAGAACATAGGCTATTCTTACTTCATTTTTGCCTTTTTCTGGAGTAACATAAAATCCTGATACAGGAGCAACCATAGTTGTTTTACCATCAATATTGAAATCAGTCAACATCCAGCGTGCAAAATCTTCAGCATCAGCAACAGGTAAACTGCAGACAATATAAAATGCTCCTTCTGGAAGTTTTGCAACAACTCCAGGAATCTTTTGTAATTCTTCATAAATGATATTACGCCTTTTTTCATATTCTCTTATCATTTGCGGGATGAACTCTTGCATCTTTTTGAAACCTTGAATAGCTCCCACTTGCTCAACTGTTGGAGAGCAAAGTCTTGCCATTCCATAAGGTATAAAGGACTTCAATAAAGTTTTATTTTTCGTAACGATAAAGCCAATTCTGGCTCCGCAGGCACTAAATCTTTTTGATATAGAATCAATAATAATGGCATGTTCAGCTGTTCCGGGAATACTAAGAATGCTTGTGTGCTTTTTGTTATCAAATAAAAACTCACGATAAACTTCATCAGATATTACAAAAATATTGTATCTCCTGACAATCTCTACAATTCGTTCCATTTCATCTCTTGTATATACTGTGCCAGTGGGATTATTGGGGGTGCAAATTATAATTCCCCGCGTCTCTGGAGTTATTAGCTTTTCGATTTCTTTGGTTCCAGGTAAATGAAATCCTTCCCTTATATTTGTGGGTATAGGTTTTAATTTTACCTGAGCTATAGCTGCGAGAGATATGTAATTTGCATATGAGGGCTCAGGGATTAAAAACTCGTCACCTATATCTCCAAGAACCATATAAGTGAATAAAATAGCTTCTGACCCACCAGTTGTTATAAATACATTATCTTTTGAAACTGAGACACTAAATTTTTGATAATATTCTGCAACTGTTTCTCGGAGAGCTAATAAACCATCAGAAGGACCATAAGCAAGTACCTCTTCTTTATAATTCTGAACAGCTTCCCAAAATGGTTTTGGGGTTGGTATATCTGGTTGCCCAATATTTAAATGATATACTTTAATTCCTCTCCGCTTGGCTTCATCGGCATAAGGGACTAATTTCCTTATAGGAGATGGGGGGACAATTTTTGCACGATTTGAAATCATAATCTATTCCTTTTTTTTATAACTCTATATAAGCAATATGCTAATCCTCCATAAAGTACCATGCAGCCAAATACAAGCATAATTATTGCAGAAATAGGCATTTTTGCCTCTTTAAAGTATCATAAGTTTTTGATTTTGTCAAGTTTTCAATCTTTTAAAATAGTCATCTAATATTTCACGATGGTCAAAAACTATATTGTGGGGAAAAGTGTTCTTTGTAAATATCCCTATACCTTTGGCATCAGAACAAGCTTTCTGGATACCTTTGCCTTTTGCAGTGAAAACTACTGCTATTGTGTGTCCACGCGGGTCACGGTCTGGTGCTGAATAAACATGAAATTGGGTAAGTTTTTCCACATCAAGAGAAGTCTCTTCTTTTGCCTCCCTTATTGCCGCATCTTCAACTGACTCCCCATATTCTACAAACCCTCCTGGGATTGCCCAACCATAAGGTGGATTTTTTCTGTCTATGAGAATTATCCCATCCCTATATTCTATAATGATATCTACTGTAATACGAGACTGTTTGTAATTATTCATTGTTTTTCTGACTGACAATTTCCATCATTCTTGAATCAAAAGTAAGTTCTTCCTTTTCTAAATTCTCATAAGATTCAATTATTTTAAGTCCTGCGTTCTCAAGCATTGACTTTAATTCGTGAAATGAATACATCCTTAACCATGATTCCCTCTCAATTCGCTCTTTGCCGTGAATAATCGTAAATTTGGCATAATTAATGCTTGTTGCCAGGTCAAATTTTCGCTCCTCAAATACATAGTATTCGCCAATCTTTTGCCAGTCCCTTTCTTCAAAATTTTTAATAATCCAATCCTTGTTTACAATATCAATGAGAAACTTGCCACCCGGTTTCAGTGCTTTGGCAACATTTTTAAGCACCTTAAGATTATCCTCCTCTTTCCTGAAATACCCAAATGATGTAAACATATTAATCACTGCATCAAATTCCTGATTAAAGGATATTTTGCGCATATCATTTTTAATAAAATTTACTGTAACTCCTTTTTTCTTTGCCTTCTTTTGTGCTATCTCTAAATATTCTTTAGAAAAATCAACTCCAGTTACATTATATCCCCTCTTTGCAAGTTCAATAGAGTGTCTCCCTAATCCACAACATAAGTCAAGAATTTTAGCATTCTTAGATAGTAAAAGTACCTCTTCAATAAAATTTACTTCTTCTAATACTTTTTCTTTTTTAGATTCTAAAAAGATTCTACTATAGGGTTTATCAAATAATTTTTTCCACCATTCCATTTTCTATTTAGCTTAGGATTTCCATTACTTTATTAACTTCTTCAATAGTATTATAAAAATGAGGTGAAAATCTGAGCCAGTCATCTCTTAAGGAACATATTATTTTTTCTCCCTTCAATTTTTCAAAAATTTTTTGGCTTTCAGTTTTCGGTTTTCTGAAGGATATTATACCAGACTGTGGCTTAAAAGGAGACAGTATCTCAATCCCCCTTTCTAAAAATCCAGATGTTAGATTATCGATGAGGTTCATTATCTTTTCTTCAACATTTCTAAGCTTTGCTTCTAATAATATCTTTAAATTCTCTCTCAACCCAACAATTCCAATCAAATTTCTTGTCCCTTCTTCAAAACGGGCAGCACTTGATTTAATAGGTTTTGGAGTGAAATTTTCAAAATTGCCCCAGTCCGCACTCAGCCATCCTATATTAAAGGGTTTAAGTTTAGGTATTGTCTTTTTGGATACATAAAGGATTCCTATACCCTCTGGTCCAAATAACCATTTGCTTGCTCCGGAAGTCAGAAAATCAACCTGAGTTTTTTTAAGGTCAATTTGTAGTGCACCCAATCCTTGAATAGCATCCACAATAAGGAATGTATTATGTTTTTTACAAAGTTTGCTCACTTCTTTTAAATTAACTTTAACTCCGCTCAAAAAATGGACCCAATCTAAAGTTATTGCTTTTGTATGCTCGTCAATAGTTGTTGAAAGTTCAGCTACAAAATCCTTACCATCTCCTAATTTTACATACCTTTTCTCAACATCTGGTAAATTATATTTCCATGGATATATATTGGCAGGGAATGCATCTTTCATTAAAACTACATTATCTCCAGTTTCCCATGGTATAGAACCAATGGCAATAAGAATACCTTGAGAAGTGTTTTTAATAAAGGAAATTTCATCAGAAGAAACATTCAATAAAATAGAAGCTAATTTTCTTGTTCCTTCCACAATAGACCCAACTTCTTCCCAATTATATAATCCTTTTTCCAGATTATCTATTAGCCCTTTTATTGCTGATGCAGCTGGTTTTGATAAAGGACCTGTGGAAGCATGATTAAAATGGATAAAGTTCTTTGTTACTGGAAATAATTCCCGATATTTCTCTATCTCTAACATATCAATAAATATTATCTCAAAACGAACATATTGTCAAGAAAATAAGCCACTGATTTCACCGATTTTCAAAACATAAATATAAAAACACCAACAGGACACCGAAGGATTTGGATTGTTCAGTGTCATCCGGTGTTTGTCTTTCTCTGTGTGCCCCGCCTGCCAAAGCCTTGTGCGGCGGGCAGGTCTGTGGTTATAAAATCTGGGGTTATACCTTTTTATATTTCCATTTACCTATGCCAAACCATCCTGCTGTGAGTATTCCTTCTATTGTAGTAGAAATAGCGATTGCCAGCCATACTCCCATTGTTTTTAGCCCCAAAGTTTTAGTCAGCATAAGTGCCAGGAGGACTCTTACTCCGAGATGTGTAATTCCTGTAATAAACGCTGGAGGAACAGCATCTCCTGCCCCACACATAGCATTTTGAAGTATAATGGAGGAAGCTAAAAAGATATAGCTCAATACCACAATACGCAAAAAAGTCATTCCCATCCTTACGACTTCTGGATTGGTATTAAAAATTTTGATAAGTGTCTGAGCGAAGATGAAAAATAAAGCTCCCACAACCACCATAATTAGTTCATAAAACCCTAAAGTAATCCATGCGCTTCGTTCAGCTCGTTTAGGCTTCTTTGCGCCCAGATTTTGTCCCACCAAGGTGGCAGCCGCAGCCCCTAATCCAAAACCAGGCATCATCACAATCATATTAACTCTTATGCAAATACCATAAGCAGCTATTGCATAAGTGCCATACAGAGCAACAATACTCATCACAATTAAGCCAGATATATTCCTTAATGCTGGTCTTATGGACCCAGGAATGGCTATCTTTATTATCCGCCACATTAAATTAAAATCCAATTTAACTTTCATTAGATTCACATGGATGCGTGAATATCCACGAAACAGAATCCATAATCCAATTACCATTCCCATTCCCCTTGCAAAAACCGTAGCATAAGCAGCGCCCCTAACTCCCAATCTGGGGAAAATCCAGATACCAAATATTAGAAGTGGGTCAACTATAATATTTAATATTGTAGAAAAAATGAGTATCTTCATTGGCGTTACAGCATCCCCGGCTCCTCGCAGAATAGCACTTATCAAAAAAAGGAGCAACATTGTAATTGAGCCTATGAACATTATCTTGAGATAAGTTACTCCTAATTTTACGACTTCTGGATTAGCACCAATTAATTTAAGAAGTGGCTCTGCAAAAAGTGTGCCAAATATAGCTAAGAATATAAAAATTATCCCTCCTAAAATAAGAGACTGCATAGCAACATTGTTAGCTTGCTCTATATCATTAGCACCTGTGAATCTTGCTACCATAGCCATAGTTCCAATAGATAGCCCTATTGCCACTGTTATAATGAGCATCATTATAATCCCACTCATAGAAACAGCTGCAATGGCTGGAGCACCCAGTTTGCCCACAAATATCATATCTACCACATTAAAGAGGGTTTGCAATATGTTACCGGTCATCATCGGCAAAGCCAGTAACCAAATACTTTTGAAAATGCTTCCTTCAGTAAGGTTATATCCTGTTTTATGAAAAGCTTGATATTTTTGCATCTTAGATATTCTAACACACCAATAGGAAACCTGTCAAGGAAATAAGCCACACCTGCCCCGTTCATAAGTTACCCGCTTCGCCAGAGCTTCGGCGAGGCGAGTGTGCGGGGGATTATACGGATTTTATAGATAGGGCATACAAAGAAAGATTGGCTGTTATCTTAGGTAGTCTTAATGGATTTGTATAAGTTCTAAAGATAAAGTTTTTTCTTCTTTATATAGTTCTCTATATCCTCAGGGACAAGGCACCTAATGGACTTACTGTTTTTTATAAGTTCTCTTATTTTGCTTGATGAGATGTTAATATTTAGATTAAATAATTCAGCTTTTTCTTTGAGCGACTCGGGAATTTCTTCTCTTTTGAATCCTGGGCGAGTAAGAATTATAAACTTACAAAGCATTGAAAGTTTTTCAGGTTCCTTCCAGTTCATAAAATCCTTTGCCTCATCCATACCCATTATTAAGAAAAGCTCGCTATTAGGATAAATTTGCTTAAGCTCTTTTATTACATCAATGGTATAAGAGATACCTTCCCTTTTTATTTCTATATCCGATACCTCAAAGTAGGGCTTACCTCTTATGGCAATTCTCGTCATTTCAAGTCTTTCTCTTTGTGAAGCAACGGGAGCTTCCTTATGTGGCGGGATATTAGTTGGTATAAATATTATTTTCTCAAGTTCAAACTCCTTTCTCGCCTGTTCTGCGCCAATTAAATGACCAATATGAGGCGGGTCAAAGGCTCCCCCAAATATACCAATTTTTCCCATTTTAATTTACTATGTTAGTTGTATATGATATGTAAACTTATCATAATATATGTTTCCTTTTTCCCATTCCAATTCTCCGCGTTGATTATCTACAGGGTCTGACCTTATATATTTTTTGAGAGGAGTAAATTGTGCTGAAATATCATTGTTGCAGACTAATCTAAAGTTATCAATATTTCCAAAATAAAATTTATGTAATTTTGGCTCGCGAACTCTATGCCCGCCAAAAGATGCATCAGCAAATAGCCATCCATAAGGCTTAATATAGAATTGCGCCCAGTCATGAGGACTTACTTTAAATTTATTCATATACCATCCTGATTGCCAGCGAGCAGGTATTTTACTAATCCTGCATAAAGTTATAAAGAGTAAGGCTTGCATACCACAATCGCCTTTTAGATTTGTGGCTACATACTCACTAATATTTTCATAAGTAGAGTATTCACAAACAAGGGCATATTTTACATTATGGGTTATCCAATTATATATTTTCCAGGCTTTTTGATAAGGATTTTTCTCTTTACCTACAATTTCTGATGACAGATTCTTTAAATATGAAGTAAATAATATATGAGGACTTTGCTCTTTAGTATATTTTATATATAGTGCATCTTTGTCATAAGGTTTTATTTTATTTGGCTCTACATTTGTGAATGAAGCATTTATAACATATTCATATTCAACCTTGAATACTGTAGGTTTTCCTTTTTTGATTTTTTGCTTAAAAGATATTGTCCTTTGAATAGAATCTTCCGGTGCTAAAATATATTTTTTAGGAAAACTTGATATTAAGTTTGCCTCAGTTTGCTGTTCACCTATTCTCGGAAAAGGTAACCAACACCTTACTGTCTCTCCGGAAGGAATAGCATTGGGTTTTAAAGAGACTTTCATTTTGATTTTTCGCCTTGTAGGTAGAATGTATCTTTTTGAGGACTTTAATTTCAAAACCTTTTCTATATGAGAATGAAGTAGATTTTCGGCTTCTTGGTCTATGTCTTTAGATTTCTTTGTTCTAAGATTTTCTGCTTCCCGAGAAACTCTAAAAAGATTTGGAATAAATCTATTAAAATATTTTTCCTTCCCATTTAGCCATCTATAATTTATATATCCATTATCCATCCATCTTTGGAATTTCTTTATAGTAAGTTTTGGGATTTCCTTTTTTAATAATTTAAAAGCTCTTTTTCTTTCAATACTATAATCCTTTTTTACCCTCTCAATACGCTCAAATTCATTCTCAAGGCGTTTTCTCAATAATGAAGGTAATTCATTAATGTAGGGACAGGGCTTGTTGAGCTTGCGAAATCCCGACTTGGCGGGGCCCCTGTCCAAATTGAGAATCTTTTTTATCCTTTTAACAGCGGATTTGAAATCTCCAAGAGATTCAAGTATTCTAATATCTTCGGGCAACTTTACACTCATAAATTCCATCATATTATAATTTTGTTATTTGTGCTAATTTTTCCTCAACATCTTTTCCTTTATATATCTTGTATTCACCTGATTTAAGAGTTCCTAATCTTAAATTACCAATTCTCACTCTCTGAAGTTTTTCAACTCTATATCCAGTAGCTTCCAGCATCTTTTTTATCTCTCTCTTTTTACCCTCTGTTAACACAATTCTAAGTTTCTTGTCTTCAAGAAGTTCTATGCTTTTTGCTTTTAACCTTTCATTTTCGCAATAAATTCCACTTTCCAATGTTTTTATTTGACTCTTGTTAAATTCTTTGTTTATCCATACCGTATACTCTTTTTCTATCTCAAACTTTGGATGAGTTAATCTGTATGCAATATTGCCATCATTAGTAAGCAAAAGAAGCCCTTCTGCATCTTTGTCTAATCTTCCCACAGGAAAAAAACGATATTTAACATCTTTTATGAGGTCTGTTACAATATAAGAAGCATGTTTATCTGAGAGCGAAGTTACATAACCAATTGGTTTATTTGCAACAATTAAGATAGAAGGCTCAATTTTAAGTAATTTTCCTTCTATTTCTACTGTGTTTTTTTCAGTATCTATCTCTACACCTAATTCTTTTACTATTTTCCCATTCAATTTTACTTTTCCGTTTTCTATAAGTTCATCTGCCTTTCTCCTTGAGGTAATGCCACACTTCGCTATAAACTTATTAAGTCTCATAATCATTTTATGATAATCAGTGTAATCTATGTTCTCACAACAGTTTAGTTTTCCTGAAATTCTCTTTTTGATTTTTTATGAAACCGCAGATACACACAGATAAACGCAAATAATTAAAACTCATTAACTAACCTCTTTATTTCTAATTTAGGACGACTAAAATTTAATATCAGTCCTAATTTTAATCTGGTAGCCTTCAAATAATTTATAAGTTGGGCTTCGTGAATTTCATCTATATACTTTACTGCCTTTATCTCTACAATTATTTTATCTTTTGCTAAAATATCTGCTATATAATCCCCTACAGTTTCGCTTTTATAATAAACCTTAATAGGTGCTTGTTGAATAATTTTAAGTCCCACTTTTCTGAGTTCTATAACTAACGCATTTTCATACACCTTTTCTAAAAAGCCACATCCCAAAGTATTATGAGCCTGAAAAGCACATCCGATAATTTTTTCTGATATTTTATTTAATCTGTGTCTATTTGCGTTCATCTGCGGTTACACACTTTTTAGAAATACTTACCTATTACATGTTCTCTGTGTCCTCCCCCGATGTATCGGGACGGGTCTGTGGTTAATCCGTCAGCTGACGGATTATTTAGGTTCAATAGTGACTATTTGCCCATCTTTTCCTATATTCAGTTGAGGCTTGTCACCAAAGGTTCTGACAAATGCATTTATTATTTTAACATTATCGCCTTGCTTTACCATATTAATCTGTTGTCTCCAGAGACTAAGTTGGATTGAACCAGTTTCATCCTGTAAAGTGGCTGTGGCGACATCAGCAGGTCCATATTTAGTTTGAACCTCTCTTCGCTCACCTATTTTAGTTATCCGACCTGCAACTTCAATGTTTCGCATATCGGCTTTGATATCACAAATTTTCACTTGTGCCATAATCCCTCCTAATTTATTCTTTTATTTACGACTCCTGCAAAATTCCTAAACTCTCATAAATAAAGGATTTCCAATACTTTATATTTTAGATTTTTCTCCCTTTGCTAAATCTTTATTTGGAGTGCAAAATCGGTGATTTTGCATTGTGGCAACAACATCGTTGTTGCACTCCAAAATTAATTCTCGCATAAATAAACAATTTAGAGCATTCATAATTTTCTATTTTGCCGGACTCATCTTTGTCTAAACAATCAAACCCAACACCAAGTTTTCAACTTAAAAGAGAACCATTCCTATCAACCTTCTATCACTCTATCTTACCAGGATAGTGATACCGAACAGTATCAGGGATTGAATAACCCACCCTATAGCACAAACTCCCACAGCACGTCCAGTGCTATTGTAGTCAAGTGCCTGTCTAACCGCAATTATCATTGCAATGAGCATCCAAATTGAAGCTGCAAAAGATATTGCCCATCCAAGCTTTGGTATAATTCCAAATATCCTGAGCAGTCCGGGAGAACTTGAAAAACCGATGGTGCGTAATAGTTGACCAAGGTCAGCTTCAGTTTGTGGCTCAGGGAGAAGTCTCGTCCCAATCCAGTAGGTAAGGAATGCCCATATATACCAGCCAACAATTGCTCCTAATGTGCCTGTAATAATACCAACGAACCCTCCTCTGGTAATCGTTCCTATACCGGCAGCCACACTGGAGAGGACCACAATTCCCATCGCCTGGCACATTGCCGTTTTGTCTGCCTCCACTTCTTCATACAGATTCACATCCAGCTTTGCCGCCCTAATAATTCTATCTTTAAAACTTGACATCATCTACCTCCTCACTATATTTATTTTGTTCGTATGTCACAGTAAATGCCACAGTACTTCACAATGCCCTCTCAATTTCAAGCAAGAGATTATTTACCTTATTAGTAATTGTGAACTTAGGGCTAAACATCTTTATCTTAAAATCAAACCCAACACCAAAGTTTTCTATTTAACTTTTTTCTCATTTGTTGTTAAAGAACGATATATAGGCGACTTCTTATGTGTTCCTCTATAATAATTGAGCCCTTTTAGGAAATACTTATCAGGCTCTTTTGGCTTTCTTTTTTCAGTATCGTGAATAATCTTTTCTATATCACCTAACTTATGAGGTGGGTTAATAATTTTTCTGGCCAATTTTTCAAGAATGCCCCACCCAATTAAGGTCTCTCGGACTCTCTTTCTCCTTACATTATAATTTTCTTTAGGTCTATTTTCCCACAAATTCATTCATCTACATTTAGAAAAACAAATCCAACCCCAAAGTCTCAACTTGAAAAAGAACCATTCTTGTCGGTTTCTAAGTTTTGATGAATATCAGTGAATTGTTCAAGTGCAGATTGCAAATTTTCTATGATATCATGAGCAAGGGTATCTGGGTCTGGAAGGTTTTCTGTATCTTCAAGACTTGCATCTCTTAGCCAGAATATATCAAGGTTTACCTTGTCCCGTTTTATCAGTTCTTCATAAGTAAAGACTTTGAAACGCTCTGTTTCTTTTCTATTGTATCTATTTTCAGGATTATAGCATTTAATAAACTCCATAAGGTCTTCATATCGCAAGGGACTTTCTTTAAGTGTGAAGTGTTTATTAGTCCTCAAGTCATATATCCATAATTCTTTAGTCCAGGGAGTTTCACTTGCTGGTTTTCTATCAAAGAAAAGCACATTTGCCTTTACACCCTGTGCGTAAAATAGACCTGTAGGAAGTCTTAAAAGTGTATGAACATCGCACTCGTGCAGTAATTTTTTTCTCACTGTCTCACCAGCACCACCCTCAAACAAGACATTGTCAGGCACCACAATGCCAACTTTCCCGTTTATTTTCAAAAGAGTTTTTACATGCTGTAAGAAGTTTAACTGCTTGTTGGATGTAGTTGCCCAGAAATCTTGACGCTCATAAATCAACGATTCCTTATCTGCTTTGCCTTCTCCATTTACTATAGTAATACTGCTTTTCTTGCCAAAAGGTGGATTAGTGAGTACTATCTCAAATCGTTCCCCAGGGTCGGAAATGAGACTATCTCCACATTCAATAGGAACTTCAATTCCATGGAGATAAAGATTCATAACACATAACCTTACCACTGCATCTACAATGTCTTTTCCTTTAAATGTCTCATATTTGAGCTTCCTCTTTTGTTCTATGTCAATCTTGTAATTATTAACAATGTAGTCATGAGCAATGAGCAAAAAGCCACCTGTGCCACAGGCAGGGTCACAAATAGTCATTCCTGGCTCAGGTCTAACAACCTTTACCATAGCCTTGATAAGCGGTCTTGGGGTAAAATACTGTCCTGCACCGCTTTTTATGTCCTCTGCATTTTTTTGCAAAAGTCCCTCATAAATTTCTCCTTTAACATCAATATCAAGCCCAACCCATGTTTCATCATTTATAAGCATAATCAGGCGTTTAAGCTTTGCAGGGTCCTGAATCTTGTTTTGTGATTTCCTGAAAATTACACCGAGCATTCTCTTTTCTTTGGCAAGGTTTTCAAGGATATGACGATAATGCACCTCCAACGCATCTCCATCTTTCTCAAGCAAGCTTTGCCAGTCAATCCCCTGAGGAATGGTTGAAGGCTTGTTGAATGGTGGCTTTGTCTGTTCGTCTGCCATCTTCAAAAACAAAAGATAAGTCAGTTGCTCTACATAATCACCGTAGCTTACGCCATCATCTCTTAGAACATTACAGTAATTCCAGAGTTTTTGCACTATAGAAACAGATTCATTTGACATCAGAATAACCCCCCAAAGTCACTTTTAGCCACAGAAATACACAGAAAATGTGGAGAATGCTTTCGTTTATTTCTGTGAAAATCTGTGTAATCTGTGGTTATAGTCTTTTTTGTTTTTCTTTTTTTCAATTTCAAGTTTTGCCTTTTCTGTTTTTATCCTTTCTAATAATTTTTCTGCTGGCTCATCAGTTGGGTCCTGTGGCACTAACTTGCCTTCAAACGCCTTTTTCAGAATGCTCTGGCGCAACCTCTCTGCTTGCTTAAAACTCTGGTCCACAACTTTTTCCACCTCATCAGCTACTGAAAAACGATACTCTATTTCCTCTACAATTTTATATTGCTCTGTAAGAGGTGGGAGAGGAAGAGTTAACCGAGACAATATTTGTGCGTTAACATTCGGTTGACCAATCCCAAGTTGTCCCTTATAAATCTGTAACCAATAATGGTTGGAATGGAAAAAATTATATACGAAGTTTTTATTAACATTATTGTTGAGTATTATTCTTATGAGATAAGATGCAAAAACGGCTTCTGGTATTTCTCCGCTGATGAGAAAACTTTTACCAACCGTTGCTCCTGTTCTTGCAAAAACTAAGTTTCCTTTCTCTAATAGATACTTATGTTTCCCTGCCTCATCTATCTTACAAAAAGGCACTGTATCCCAGTTGACAGAGTCATTTTGAATATCAGTTATCCTTAAGAGTTTTGGCCCAGTCTGATTGGTTGTTGCTTTTGCTGTATAACCATAATGTATCTTGTCAGCGACTTCTCCAACTCTCGTCCATTCCCATCCATCTGGCAGTTCAGATAAATCCTTTTGTAGGGGCAGGGCTTGTCCCTGCCCTTTATTTTGGGCAACCGCAAGGGTTGCCCCTACATTTTTCCGCCATCCTTCTGTTAATTTTCCTTCAAAAGCATATTTCAAAACCGCCTGACGATAACGTTTTAACTGTAATTTTATATTCTTTAGTGCCTTCACTCCTGTACCGAGTTTAGTAAAAACCTCCTCAATCTTTTCCACAATGCGATGCTGTTCGGGAAGAGGGGGAAAGGGAAAAGTAATTTGCCGTGCTCCACTATCTGTAAGCGCAACTTGCGTTGAGCCTGTTGCAAGTTTATCTCTCTGGCTCAAGAAGTTATACGATTGGACATAGTAATAAATATAAGAAGACATTCCATTACAAAAATCAAATGGTCTGAGTTGAATAAAACCTGTAGAAAACAGTTTGCCATCTAATCTTTCTTGGATAAGTAACGCTTTATTTGTACCAGCCATCCGTGCTTGTAATACGTCTCCTGTCTTACTCATCCGATTGGCTCTTGAAGGGCGTTTAGAAAATGAGTATACTTCCTCAGGCACATAAGAAGTCTTTTTGATTGACCCAGTAGAGTAATATTCAATCTCCCTATTGTATTTTTCAACACCGGTTGATACGTATTGACAGGTATCTATCAATTTCGTCCACACCCAGCCTTTGGGGAGATTAGGTAGATTATTTTTATTATTTGGCATAAAAAACTATTTTTATTTCTAAATTAACGGTTCTCCTCTCAAGGCTTTATTTTCTCTCTCATCCTCTTCTTTTTCAACACTTTTTTTAATAGCAACTTCTGTAAGAATTTTATGCTTTGGGTCTCTTGGTTTCCTGATAGGAATTGTAGCATTAAATATTTTTCCTAAAAGGGAATTCATTAGTTCAATTCTATAATCGTATAAATAAGATTGAATATCCAAAAGTCTATCGTATACCTCATCACATTTTTGTTTTAACCAATCTCGTTTTTCTTGTGTAATTAGTTCTTTTTCGCCAATATTCACAAAATTTTCATAAAAATTATTAATTGTTTTACATGCTTCCTCAACTCTGAAGTGTATAAATTTTCTCCAATGGTCAAATTTAATCACTGCTATTTCATTGGATTCAATAGCTAATAGAAATTCAGTTAAACCGTGAAGTAAGTCTATGTTACCGGTATTTAGGTTGGTTTTTATTTTCTCCTTGTCGAACGGAAACAATATCGGATTTTGTATATATGAATTTAATTGGTGTGGGAGCATAATGAAACTTACACTTATCTTACTTATGATACCAGAAAGTTGAGTAGTTGCTCTATTTATCTCACGAAATGCTTCTCTTTCTATAGACTTTTTTATCTCTTCTCTCTTAATGTTTTGATTGTCTTTTCGTATTTTCTCTAAATGTATAAGTCCCATTAATAATGCAACTAACCACCCTATAACAAGAATAATATTACTTATGAAATCTTCTGGTGAGAGAATCTGACTATTTTTTAACTTTTTAAGCCACATTATCCCAAAAATGATGAAACCAATAATTAGTAGTATTGTCCAGTATTGAGATGATATAGCTAATATTCTTCTTTTAATTTTGTTCATCCCACCAACACCTCATTCAACTCTTCCATAACATTAGTTAGCTTATCTCCAAATAATTTATTAGCTTTTACGAGCCCACCTCTCTCATAAAATGGTGCAAGTTCAAAGCTATCTGTCTCAATACTTAAGCTTGTTGCTATGTGGTCTTTTATCATTTCAAGCCATTCTCTCTGCTCTGGAGTAAATCCTTTACCTGTTATTTCTTGATTAGTAAGCCACTCATTGAAGTGCTGCTCTACAGTTTTAGGGAATGGCTCAAGCATATCTGTTTCACCAATAGCAAAGCGGACAAGAGAAATAATGTTTGTCAAAAGTTTTTGTGGTCCTGCACCTCTTACTTTTGATTTTTCCAATTGTTCGTATGCCTGCCATAGATTCTCTTGAGTTAGAAAATAAGGCGGTTTTTCAATTACATCAGCAAGTTGCTTGATTTCTTCGTATGTAAGATGGCGTTTACCGTAAGGTTTGCTGTAAATAATCTGTAAAGCTGTTAGTTCATCCTTGTTTTCATCAATGAACCTTTTGAATGTATCAATGATAGTCCTTGCCTTTTCTTTTGCTCGGTCATCAAAACCTGCAAGTATAACCTTGTCTTTACTCACAGTGTCTATAATTTGCTCATTTCTTTTCTTGATATCAATAATTGTATTCCTTGCTTTTGGATTGTCAAATGGAACACAGGCTTCTTTTGCTAATTTTTCGGAAGCTTTCTTAACCTGCTTTTCTGCTGGTGTTTCTGTCTTAAAAATCTCTTTTGCCTTCTCAATTTGTTTGTCTGGGTCAACTGCATCCAGCAAATTATTGATAATTTGCTTTAATGGTTTACCTTCTGCAGCATTTTCAATCTCTTTTCTGTCTTTTTCATCTATTTGTCTATCCAAACTGGCAAGCCTTCCCGCCAGTGAGGTAAGCGTATCTTTATCTCTATTACCAAGGGCAACTGACATAATGAGTTTATCAAAGGGCACACTCCTCTTTCGTTCCAAGGGACGAGAGTCAGTTTTATCGTTCTCGCACACACCTACAGCATCCACAATTACATAATGGGTTTTGTGTGAAGCATCTGGGGTAACAGCTTTAAAATCTGTAGAATCAATGGTTCTCGTGCCTCGTCCTTTCATCTGCTCAAAATAGACTCTTGATTTAACATCTCTCATAAATATTATGCATTCTAAAGGTTTAATATCTGTGCCAGTTGAAATCATATCTACTGTGACAGCTATACGTGGATTATAAGAATTGCGAAAACTGGCAATTAAATCATCGGTCTTTTCACCTGTCATCTTAGCAGTTGTATAAGTTATCTTTTTGCAGAATTCATTTCCCTTACCAAATTCCTCTCTTACAATATGTACAATATCCTCCGCATGTGAGTCATCTTTGGCAAATATGATAGTTTTGGGAACTTCTTTTCTGCCTGGGAATATCTCAGTAAAGAGGTTTTCTTTGAATGTTCTGATAATTGTTCTTATCTGGTCAGGTGCAACCACATCTCGGTCTAATTGTTTTGCATTGTATTCAAGCTCTTCATCCAGTTGCTCCCATCGAGTTTTTCTGGTAAGTTTATCGCGTTTATCAATGTAGTAACCTGCTTTCACCTTACTGCCTTTTTCAGTAATCTCAGTTTGGATGCGGTAGACCTCATAGGCTACATTTATACCATCAGCAACTGACCGTTCGTTGCTATATTCCATGACTAAATTCTGATTAAAAAAACCGAGGGTTTGTTTGGAAGGAGTTGCAGTCAGTCCTATAATAAAGGCATCAAAATACTCAAGCACCTGCCTCCAGAGGTTGTAAATGGACCTATGGCACTCATCAGTAATAATAAAATCAAAAGTCTCTATTGGGATTCGAGGATTATAGACAACTTCTTTTGGTTTATCTTCCTCAAGTGAGAACTCAAGAATGGAGTGTTCCTCAAGTTCTTCATCAAATTCAGGCTCTCCCTTAAGCATTGAATAAAGCCTTTGAATGGTGGTGATGCAAACACGGCTCACAGTATCCAAAGTGTTAGATGTAAGATGCTGAGCATTATAAAGCTCTGTAAACTTTCTACTATCATCAGGAGTTATATATTCTTGAAATTTCTGCGCGGTTTGTTTCCCAAGAGTTCTTCTATCAACCAGAAAAAGTATTCTTTTTGCATCCGCAAATTTTATTAATCTATAGATAAAACTGATAGCAGTGTAAGTCTTTCCAGCCCCTGATGCCATCTGAATAAGTGCTCTTGGTCTTGATTCTGCGAAAGATTGCTCAAGATTTTGGATAGCTTCAACTTGACAATCCCTTAATCCTGTTGTTAACAATGGAGGCATATCCGTGAGTCTCGTCCTAAGAGTATTGCTTTGAGAAAGCAATTCCTTTAATGTTTGAGGTTCATGAAAGGCAAACACTTGCCGGGAACGAGGTTCAGGGTCTCTTGTATCTCTAAAGAAAGTTTCTATTCCTGTGCTTTCATATGCAAAAGGAAGCGGTTCCCAGACGTGAGGAATGCTTTCAGGAACTCCTGCTAAATATCTTTCGGACTGGTCTGCTACCCCACTTAAGGTAGTGCCTTTAGGTTTCGCTTCTACTACTCCAACAGCTTCTCTATCTACGAAAAGAAGGTAATCAGCTCTACCCGACTCAAGAGGAAATTCCCGGACAGCTATCCCCAAAGATGCTCCTAAATTTAATTCTCTTAAATCCTGAATCTTCCAACCTGCTGCTTCCAGCAATTGGTCAATTTTCTGACTTGCCTTTTCCTCAGGTTTCATATTCTATTTTTCTCTTCAATCTTACCCCACTCACATCCCTGCCTGCAGCAGGCAGGCAAAAATCAACTAATTTTAATTTTGATTATTTTCTTGCTCTTTATCTCTTTAACCACCGGCAATTTCTCTTTACACATTTCAACTACTTCTTCTGGCTTCTCTTCCCAAACTAACCCATACTTCTTGCGTTTCTTTAATCTCTCAATTTCAGCAACCAGCTCTTCTTTTGTGTAATTTTGATATTTATTACTCTTAGACATAACTTATTCAAATAAACCTAAATAATCTTTATAAATAAAAACCTTCGTCTTGGGAGATTCCTTGGGCAAATAGTGGAGTATTTTAAGATTTTCTAATTTTTTCAGGAGATAATAAGCGTTGGATTTACTTAAGCCAGTAAATTCGATAATATGATTCAAACTAATAATGGGTGTTCTATAAAGGTTATTTAAAACTTTTAATGCGTTTTTTGTAGAACGACCAAGAATAGAAACTTTTTTAGTGTCATTTTCTTTTAATCTCAATATTTTTTGAGCAGTAATAAATCCTTCTTGAGCCGTATCTCTCACTCCTTTTAAGAAAAATTTAAGCCAGTCTTCAATACTGTCTTTCTCGTGAACTCCATTCAACCGATAATAATATTCTTTCTGATTTTTTTTGAAGTAAGCAGACAAATAAAGCAAGGGGTTTTGTAATATTTTTTGATGATAAAGATAAAAAGTGATTAAAAGCCGTCCCACTCTTCCATTACCATCTAAGAAAGGATGAACACTTTCAAATTGGGAATGGATTAAACCAATTTTAATTAAAATAGGAATTGGTAATTTGTCACAAAGAAATTTTTCTAAATTATCTAATAAGTTCATAACTTCATGCGGGGGACAAGGAACAAAAGTGGCTGTTTCAATTGTTGGTCCTCCTACCCAATTTTGACTCTTTTTAAATTCGCCTGGTATCCTTTCCTTACCTCTAACTCCCGTGAGAAGAATCTTATGAATTTCTCTAATAAGACGGAGCGATAAAGGTAAAGTTTTAAGTCGTTCCATTCCATAATTCATTGCTTTAATATAATTTAAGATTTCTTTAACATCCGGAGGAATTGTTTTATCCTTAATTTTTGCTTCCGCTTTTAAAACATCAGTAAAAGTTGCTTGGGTTCCTTCTACCTGACTTGAATAAGTAGCTTCCTTTCTTCCATACATTAGAGTGAGAAAATCTACATCTGGAACTATCTCTGATACACCATCTAATCGCCCCAAAGCCAAATTAGCTTCAGAAAGTAAAGTTTCTAATCCGGGGTCTTTCTTTAACTCAAAAGGTAATGGATTGGCTACAAAAGCCTTGTATTTTAAATTTTCCTCTAACTGGGTTATGTATTGCCCTGAACGCATAGTTTTATGAAACAGAACGATCTTCAAAAATTGTTCTGTTAATCATTATAAAACAGAACAAAAAAGAAGTCAAGCATTATATCAATTTTTTCTCCTTAAAGCTAAAAAATCTATTTTTAGCTACGATTATATGGTCTGTTACTTCAATCCCTAAGATCTTACCTGCTTCTACCAATCTTTTAGTAATTTCTAAATCGTCTTCCGATGGTTCAGGGTCTCCTGATGGATGGTTATGGACAAAAATACAAGAGGCAGCTGATGATGAGATTGCTTCTTTGAAGACTTCACGAGGATGAACAATGTTGGCATTAAGACTTCCTATGGAGATTTTTGGAATGCCAATACATTGATTTCTTGTATCCATTAAAACTGCCAAGAAATGTTCTTTCTTCTTATCTACCATAATTCAATCCTACCCTACTCACATCCCTGCCTACTGCAGGCAGGCAAAAATCAACCAATTTTAATTTTGATTATTTTCTTTGTCTCATTTAGAAACTCAATTGCTGAGGTCAACATCTTGTTAGCACCATCCGCAGAGAACTCTCCATAGTAATCAGCATCCTCTCTGAGTCTCTTTCCTAATTGCAATGCCTCTATGAATAGAGAAGAAAGAAGCTTCTTAGATACATACAGGGTTCTCAGCGCAACGATAAGACAGTGGTGGCTTCGTTCTCTATAGCCCTCAAGATATAGTAGTGCTCTTGCTGTATGAAACATAGCATAATATGATTGTATAGTGCTCCATTTATACCTTTTATTTTCAAAACTCCTTTTCGCTTCATCTAAATCAGAGTCTGCAAAGTCAAGTTCTTTTTGCATCAGCTCTCTACCTCTTGGAAACGGTCTTATCTTTCCTTTCCTCAGGCAGTCTGTAAATTCTGAGTCTACTCTTTCTTTTCCCATAAGACAATCCCTCGCGATACTTCAGAATAGAATATAGGGTCTTTTTTTTCCATCTCTGCAAATTCCAATGGCTTTTTGACAATTAATTGAGTATTCTTTAACTTTGATGCATACTCTTTAATAATTTCGGGTTGTGGGGTCAGCACGAATATATCTACATCACTCTCTGGTATATTTGTGCCCTCTGCTGCACTGCCAAAGAGGGTTATCTTCTCACTCCACTTCCTCAATTTAGTAACCACAGGCTGAATCTTCAATATATTGTTTAAAATCTTCCAGCCTCTAACTCTTGGGTCGCTTAGAGTAACAGAATAGAATGACATCCTGCCTTTCTTTTCCTTTTTTATAAGGCCAGCCTCAGCCAACCTTCTGAGAGCTATATTTGTAGCTCCCCTGCTTAATCCCGTTTTATCAGAAATCTCTTTTTCAAAGAACGATTCATGGGGACGACTGCAGAGAAAAGTAAATACTTGTTGAGCACTCGTAGAGTCGAATATATTTTGAATTTTCTTATTATTCATTTTTATGAATTTAAATTCATTTTTTTGAACTAAGATTCATTATATTATAATTAAATAACTTTGTCAAGGGAAAATTGTAATCACCATATTATAATGAGGATTTCTGTTCTCAAATCCTACCCCACTCACATCCCTGCCTACTGCAGGCAGGCAAAAATCAACTCAAATTAACCACACCTGCCCCAATACATCGGGGGAGGACACAGAGGTAATCTGTATCGCACGCTCATCATACGCTCCAATAATACAATATTTTACCTTGTATTTATTGAATAATTTTAATAACTCTTCGTAGTCCTTTTCTACTTTCATTTTTCATCTTGAAATATGTTTCTCTTAAAAATTGCATTGTCTCTAATCTTTCTTTACTGCTCATTGATAGGTAATAATTTTCATCAAATTTTTTGGCTTCTTCCCAGGTGTTAGCTTTGTGTATCCAAATCTTTTTCATTCCTTAATTAAGCCCTCATCGGCAAAACTGAAATATTTATTATCACCTATGATTATATGGTCAAGAACCTTAATTTGCATAATGTTTCCAGCAGAAATTAATTGTTTGGTTATCTCTTTGTCACTTTGACTTGGAGCAGGGTCCCCGGTGGGATGGTTATGAACAAAAATTAAACTGACAGCATTATGCTTGATTGCCTTTTCCATTATCTCACGAGGATATACCATACTTGAATTCAAACTCCCCACAAATAGAGTTTCAATATCTATTAGTTTGTTCTTGCTGTCTAAGAATAAGACTTTGAAGATTTCTTTCTTCTCTTTTTGCATTGATTGGTAAAGGTAATTAAACACTGAAGTTGAGGATTTAAGCACAACTTTTTTGCCAATAATTTTTTCCTTTAAGTATCTTTCAGATATTTCTTGAAAGAGTTTTATACCAAATGCATTTAGCGGTCCAATGCCCTTTACTTCTTGTAATTCTTCTAAAGAAGCATCAAGAACTCCGCGAAGTCCCTTAAATTTCTTTATTGCATCTTTTGCCTGTTGTTTACAGTCCTTGCGAGGGGTTCCTAAGGTTAAAAGTAGTTCAATAATTTCATAATCATGAAATGCTTCAATGCCAGATTTAAGAAACTTTTCTCTCAACCTCTTCCTATGTCCTTCGGCATTGCTCAGGACAGGTCCTTCGCCTTTATCTGTGTTCATCTATGGTTTACATATTTGTTGAGTGTTTGGTCAAAGATGTTGAATGCTTCTTTACCATAGAGGCAGAAGATTACTTTTTCTATTTGAGTTTTGCCTTTTAAATAGTCTATGGCTGTGGGGAGCATAATTTGGGCACATCTATCCATAGGGAAACCAAAAATGCCTGTAGATATTGCAGGGAAGGCAATTGTCTTTAATTTATGTTCATCGGCTAATTTTAAGCTATTTAAAGTGGCATTTTTGAGTTTATTATCTTCATCTCCTTCTCCCATTCTTGGACCCACTGCGTGAATAACATATCTGGTTTTTAATTTTCCACCAGTGGTTATAACTGCGCCACCAACCCCGCACTTATGCATAAGTGCGGGGTTACCAATTTCATTGCATTCTTCCTGAATTTTAAGTCCTCCTTTTCTAAGAATTGCACCAGCTACTCCACCACCCATTATCAAGCTGGCATTTGCCGCATTAATAATGGCATCTACATCAAGCTCTGTGATGTCACCTTCAATAAGCTCTATATAAGAATTGTTTATCTTGAACATAAATTTACATAGATATTTGAAACCGCAGATAAACGCTGATGAACACAGATAATAGAAAAGCAATACAAATTCATTTATCCTTAAATACTCCGCGTATATCTGCGTCCATCTGCGGTTACTATATCTTTATTTTTGTCTTGAAGTATTTAATTGTTCTTTTTAATCCTTCTTCTAATGAGACTTTTGGTTGCCAGCCGAGTTTTTCTTTTGCTAATTTTATATCTGGTCTCCTGATTTTAGGGTCATTTACAGGCAGGGGGTGATAAGTTATTTCACTTTTTGAGTTAGTGAGCTTTAAAATGAGTCTTGCAAATTCTAATACAGTTAATTCTTGTGGATTGCCAAGATTTACAGGCTCGTAAATTTCGGTGTTCATTAAGTTCCATATTCCGTTCACTAAATCTGACACATAGCAAAAGCTTCTTGTCTGAGTGCCTTTTCCGTAAATAGTTAATGGTTGTGATTTTAGTGCCTGGGTAATGAAATTAGGAACTACTCGTCCATCGTTCATTCTCATTCTTTCACCATAAGTATTAAATATTCGGGCAATACGAGTGTTTATCTTATGATATCTACAATAAGCCATAGTTAGTGCTTCGCCAAATCTTTTTGATTCATCATATACTCCTCTTGGGCCAATTGGATTTACATTTCCCCAATAACTTTCAGGCTGAGGGTTGCAAGCAGGGTCTCCATAAACTTCAGAACTTGATGCCAGAAGGAAACCTGCTCCTTTTGTCCTTGCTAATCCAAGAGCATTGTGAGTTCCGAGAGCGCCTACTTTTAATGTCTGAATGGGATATTTTTGATAATCAACTGGAGAGGCTGGAGATGCAAAATGCAAAATCCAATCTATATTTCCTTTAATATCTATATATTTTGTAACATCCTGTTCAATTAATTCAAAATCTGGATTATTTAAGAACGGAGCAACATTTTCACGAGTTCCTGTTATAAAATTATCAATACAAATAACGATGTGTCCTTTTTTCAATAAGAATTCACACAAATGAGACCCAAGAAAACCAGCTCCACCTGTTATAACAATCCTCATTTTAAAAATACATTAAAAATTAAATATTAAATATACATATGATTAAGTAATTGAGTCATTAAGTAATTAGGTAATTGAATAACCAAATGACTTAATAACCTAATGACCTATCTTCTAACATTATCTTATCTTCCCACTCCTTTGTAAGTAAAGCCAAGTTTTTCCATTTTCTCTTTATTAAAGATATTCCGTCCATCTATAATAATTGGAGATTTTAGTAAGGATTTAATACGCGACATATCAAGCTTCTTGAATTCTGCCCACTCAGTAAGAATACATAAACAATCTGTCCCACGAGCTACTTCATAAGGGTCTTTGCAATAAGTTATACTTTTAAAAATTTTCTTTGCACTTGGGATTGCTTGAGGGTCGTATGCCTTAATTTTAGCTCCTTCCTTTTGAAGCATTTGAATTATATCAATAGAGGGTGCATATCTCATATCCTCAGTATCTGGTTTAAAAGAAAGTCCAAGTATTCCAATTGTTTTATCCTTTAAATTCCAGAGTGTATCTTCTACTTTAGTTATAAAATCCGACTTCATAGATTCATTTATTTTCTCTACTTCTCTAAGTAATCCAAATTCATAACCTAACTTTTCGGATATTCTTCTAAATGCTCTTAAATCTTTAGGAAAGCAAAATCCACCAAATCCAATTCCAGCATCCAAGAATTCTTGTCCAATCCGATGGTCCAAGCCAATTCCTTTAGCAACTTGAGCAATATTTGCTCCTGAAAGCTCACAAATTCTTGCCACTGCGTTTATAAATGAAATCTTTGTTGCTAAAAGAGAATTAGAGGCATGTTTTATTAACTCAGCAGATTCAATATCTGTTATTAAAATGGGTGCTTTTATTGGTTTATAAAGATTAGTTAGTATCTTTTTAGCTCTTTCACTCTCTACACCAATTACAATTCTATCCGGATGCATAAAGTCATAAATTGCCGCCCCTTCTCTTAAAAATTCAGGGTTTGAGGCTACATCAAAAGAGACTTTTTTGTTGACTTTTATTTTCATTAATTGTTTTACCTTAATTCCTGTGCGAACAGGGACAGTGCTTTTTTCTACTATAATTTTATAATCAATTATAGACTCAGCAATTTGATTAACTACATTCTCAATAGCAGAAAGGTCTGCGTCTCCAGAGAGCTTTGGGGGAGTGCCAACACAGATAAACACTACTTTTGCTTCCTGGATTCCTTCTTTTATACTTGTAGTGAATTTAATCTTTTTAAAGTTTTTATTAAAAAGCTTCTTTAGTCCTGGCTCATATATTGGAAGCTCTTTCTTTTTGAGCCCAATAATTTTTTGCTTATCTGCATCAACACATACAACTTGGTTTTCAAGTTCTGCAAAGCATACACCTGTGATAAGACCTACATGTCCTGCCCCGATGATTGCTATTTTCATAATATTCTCCTTTCTTTCTCCGTTAATTCAAATGCTTCTTTTATTCTTTTAATATAATCTTGAGTTAATGTTATTCCTCTGCGAGCCATAGCTCTTTTTGTCACTTCCAATGCTTTTTCAAACTTATAAGTGGCAAACTTATTATTTGTACCCCAGGTGAACGGGGGAACATATTTAGGGAAAGTTCCACCGCCATATATATTTGCAAAACACCCAATTATACAGCCTGTAGTTAATAAGGTACCTATCCCAGTTTTAGTATGGTCTCCAATAAAGGCGCCAAGTTTTATAAGACCTGTGTCTATTTCTGATTTCTGATTTCTGGCTTCTGAATTCTGAATTTTTACAGTGCCATAGGTATTTTTTAAATCTGATGTTATTGTTCCTGCACCAAGGTTTACCCATTCACCTATATAGGAATGTCCTACAAAACCTTCGTGATGCTTATTAGAATAATCAGAAAATATACTTTCTTCTACTTCACCTCCGATTTTACATTCTTTTCCAATAGTTGTTCCTGAGCGTATTTTTGCTCCATCAATTAAAGACCCATCACCTACATAACAGGGACCATCTATGATAGTTGGTGGTCGGATTCTCACATTATTGCCAATATATATTGGTCCATTTTCTACATTCAGATACACACCATCTTCTATTATCACATTCTTTCCCACATACAAGTTTTCTACATCCCCATATAAACTAACATTTCGAACTTTGGACTTTGTGCCCTGTTCCTTAAATTTATAGTCTTTTACTATTCTTTCCTTATTTTTTGCGATAAGTTCCCATGGATATTTAATTATAGTAGCATGGATTTCTTTTATTTTATATTTTTTCTTAATATCATCCAGAAAACCCTTCCTTACTTCCCACTTGCCTCTAAATCCCACCATTTCATCTTTAGATATAAAGACTTCTTCGTTACCTTCAATGGGTATTTTTTTGTATAATATTGCCCTTCCATTTATGAAAAGTCCTCCCGCATTGTCTGCCGACTCCGTCCCGCTTCGCTTGTCGGAGCGGGACAGGCGAGACAGGTGATGCCTTGACCCCTTGACCCCTTGAAACCTTGATACTTCTAAAAGATTTGCTTCAGGATAAAGTCTTTGAATTCTCTCCTTAAATGTATACAGCCCACAATATAAGTCAAATACGGGCTTCAACCAGACAAGTGGCAAAAAATTCTTATACCCCTCATCCTCATATATATAAATATTATCCTTCATTTCTTGGTATTAAGACTTCACGGGATTTGCTTCCTACATAAGGACCAATTACTCCAGCCCTCTCAAGTTGGTCAATAATCCTGCCAGCCCTTGCATACCCTATCTTAAAATGTCGCTGTAATAATGATACAGATGCAAGTTGGTGTCTTACCACAAGTCCTTTTGCTTCCTCAAATAGTTCATCAAACTCTTCCACTGTTATACCTTCTTCTTTTTCTTCTTCTTTTTCAAATATTTTAGCCTCTTCTTCAAGTTTTGGATAATATTCAAGTCCTAAAAGCAAGTCGCAAGTTTGCTTAGCTGGAAGACCATATTTTGTTTGAACTTCATTGGCAAATAATTTAATCCTCTCACCAGCTCCGGGGAAGACTTCTTTAAAAACGAGGAATTCTATTAAATCTTCGTCCACTATATCTCTGGCTATGTCTTTTGGATGACCAATTTTACCTGTAAGTAATTCAACAAGCCACTTTTCAGTCCATAGGTTAGCAATTGATTTGGCTTCTTGAGTTGAAATATAAGTACCATGTAATCTTTCAGGAGTTCCTTTACCTGGTGGAATGAAGAGCATATCACCTTTCCCAAGCAACTTCTCAGCTCCATTCATATCAAGAATAGTTCTTGAATCCGTTTTTGATGCCACCTGAAATGCAATTCTGGCAGGAAAATTTGCCTTTATAAGTCCTGTAATAACATCTACTGAAGGCCTTTGAGTGGCAAGAATTAAATGAATTCCAACTGCTCTTGACATTTGGGCAAGTCTTGTAAGTGTAAACTCAATTTCTCGTGGTGCAGTAATTATAAGGTCAGCAAGTTCATCCACAATTATAAGAATATAAGGCTTGGGCTTGATTGCCTTTTGATTATAGCCATCTATATCTCTTACGCCAGCTCTTGCAAATTCTCTATACCTTAGTTCCATCCAATCTATAATATCTTTTAAGGCAGAAAGAGCCTCCTTTGCGTTAGAGATAACTGGTCTTACAAGATGTGGAATTCCATTGTATACAGGAAGCTCTAAGCGCTTTGGGTCAATCATCAAAAACCTGACTTCACTTGGTAATACTTTATATAAAATACTTGCTACCATTGAATTTATACATACACTTTTCCCTGACCCAGTTGCCCCTGCTATAAGTAAATGCGGGAACCCAGCAATATCAGCACAAACAGGCTCGCCAGCAATGTCTTTCCCAAGAACAATTCCAAGTTTTGATTTAACATTCTTAAAAGCCTGAGACATAAGAATCTCCTTTAAATAAACATCATTACGCTTCCGGTTAGGTATTTCTATGCCAATGACCGATTTGCCTGGAATCGGCGATACTATCCTTATGCGAGGTGCTTTCATTGATAAGGCAATGTCATCTGCTAAGCTCGCTACTTTAGAAACTTTTATGCCAGGAGCCGGCTCGTATTCATAGCGGGTAATAACAGGACCCGGAGCTATTTTAGTGATTTTGCCTGTAACCTCAAATTCTTCAAACTTACTTTTCAGAGTTTTTGCCCTGTTCTGAAGTTCTTGTTCACTCTCTGTCTCAGAAACAGGCTCAGGCTCATGAAGTTTAGAAAGATATATTTCACTGAACATTGAAATATCTAATGGTAAGCGGGAAGACTCAACAGGTTTTGTAATTTCAGTTGGTGTAGTTATTTCCTCTGCTGGAACAGGTATAGGCTTTTTGGGTTTAGGGCAAGGTCTTTCATGGCGGACTTTAAATATAATTTTTCTAAACTCTTTAAGTGTCAGGAGTAAAGCAAATAAAAAAGCTGATATAATAAACCATTTTCCGATACCAAAATAGTTTGTTAAAAATAGTGATATTTTGTCTCCAACAATCCCTCCGTTAACCTTAAAACTTGTTAACAAAAAGCATGTAATTATTGCTATTCCCAATAAAAAGACACTTTGCAAAGAAAGTTTCGTGTAATACCTTTTAGGCAAAATACCCCAAAGCAAAAGAATAATTGGAATAAAATAACTTGATAATCCTAAGATTCCATAAAGCCACAAACTTACCAGAACTCCCACAACTCCACCCTTATTAGTTATATTTTCCGAGAGTGTAACTTTTTGAAGA
Source organism: Caldifarciminota bacterium (assembly GCA_023129325.1). Lineage (GTDB taxonomy): Bacteria > Hydrothermota > UBA3073 > JACQXS01 > JAGMCI01 > JAGMCI01. The sequence goes on along the minus strand of JAGMCI010000010.1, from coordinate 10,068 downwards.
CTTAAATTACCATAATCTTTTTTATTAAAAGTACCTAAACTCACTAAAATAAGCAAAGCTACCAATATGAGACAAATCCTTCCAAGTTCTAACCTCCGATTGGGAGTAAGTTTAAGAAGGACACGAAAAAGTTCTCTCCCAATCCAACCAATGGCAAATATGCCAAGTCCTGTCATAATAATATAAAGCACCCACTTAAGAATTTCTAACCAGTAACTCATTATTATATAAGAATACTCCAGATTACCTTTCTTGTCAACAAAAATCTTAACAAATGCTAAAAAGTAGGATAAAATAAATTTAATTATATTGCTTTCTTTTTTATCTTGACTTTTTAGAAATGATTATTATAATTATATAAATTATGTTTACCGGTTTAATACAAGAGATTGGTAGAATCATAAGTATAACAAACACTGGTGGGGGAAAGAGGATTAAAATTAATCAAGAATCACTTAATGTTACGGTTGGAGAAAGTGTTGCTATAAAGGGTGTGTGTTTAACAGTTTGTGGAGTAAATAGTAAGGATTTTGAAGCTTATGTTAGCCGTGAGACTTTAAATAAAACTAATTTATCAAAGCTTACCCCTGGCGACAAAGTGAATCTTGAGCCAGCCCTTAGGCTTAGTGATAGATTAGGAGGCCATTTAGTTCAGGGACATATTGACGGAATCTCAAAAGTAATAATCCGAAAAATGGTAGGTGATTCTGTGATTTTAACTATTTCTCCTTCTAAAGAGCTTTTAAATTATCTTGTTCCAAAAGGGAGTGTGGCTATAGATGGTGTGAGTCTCACTGTTGCTACTATTAAGAATAATTGCTTTACCGTTACAATAATTCCATATACTCGTGATAGCACAACTCTTGGTGATTTAAGAGCAGGTAATTTTGTAAATTTAGAAGTTGATATAATTGGAAAGTATTTGAGATGCCAAAATTTAACACCATAGAAGAAGCAATTGATGACATAAAACACGGTCGGATAGTGATTTGTGTGGATGATGAAGACCGTGAGAACGAGGGTGATTTTATTTGTGCTGCTGAAAAAGTAACTCCTGATATAATAAATTTTATGGCTACCCATGGGCGTGGAATAATATGTTTGCCGAGCACTCCAAAGAGACTTCAAGAATTAGGGCTGGACTTAATGGTTGATAAAAACACAGCTCTTCACGGCACTCCATTTACAATTACTATAGATGCCAAAGAAAAAACGACTACCGGAATTTCAGCCTGGGACAGAGCTATTACAATTAAAAAATTTGTTGACCCATCTTCTTGTGCGGATGATTTTGCTCGTCCAGGCCACATTTTCCCATTAAGAGCTCAACCTGGTGGTGTTCTCAGAAGGGCAGGACATACAGAAGCTACTGTAGATTTGGCATCTTTAGCAAGTCTTTATCCAGCTGGTGTTTTATGTGAGATTATGGATAGTGATGGAAAGATGGCAAGATTACCTAAACTGATAGAAATTGCAGATAAATTTAATCTGAAAATTATTACTGTTGCTGCGCTAATCCGTTTTCGTCAACGGAGAGAAAAACTCGTTAAAAGGGTTGCTACTACTTCACTTCCAACTCAATATGGGGTATTTGCCTTACATTTGTATGAAAGTATTTTAACTGGCTATCATCATATTGCTCTGGTAAAGGGAAAAGTAAAGAATAGGTCAAATGTTCTTGTAAGAGTTCATTCTCAATGTTTAACTGGTGATGTATTCGGGAGTTTAAGATGTGATTGTGGGGAGCAGTTAAAAAAATCTCTTGAGTTAATCCAAAAAGAAAGATGTGGAGTTTTTCTATACATGCGTCAAGAAGGGAGAGGAATTGGGTTAGCCAGAAAAATGAAAGCTTATGAACTTCAGGATGATGGTTTAGATACCGTTGAAGCAAATAAAGCTCTTGGTTTTCCTCCTGATTTAAGAGATTATGGTGTAGGAGCTCAAATTCTTGTTGATTTAGGACTCTCTACAATTAAAATTTTAACAAATAATCCCAAGAAGATTGTTGGACTTAAAGGATATGGTTTAAAAGTAATTGAGCGGGTCCCAATTGAAATTCCACCAAACAAAATTAATCGCAAATATTTAGAAACAAAACGAACAAAACTTGGACATATTTTAGACTTGTCCGCTCAAGGTGGACAGCAAATAGGAGAGAGGGAGGAAAAATGAAAATTTACGAAGGCTCAATCTCTGGTGAAGGTAAGAAATTTGGAATTATAGTTTCAAGATTTAACGGCTTTGTGACCGAGAGATTACTTGATGGTGCACTTGATTGTTTAAAACGGCATGGTGCTGACTTAAATGCAGTTGAGATTTTTAAGGTTCCGGGTGCTTTTGAAATTCCACAGATTTTGAATATTCTGTCTCAGGATGATAGTAGGTTTGATGCTCTAATTTGCCTTGGTGCCGTAATAAGAGGTGAGACACCACATTTTGATTTTCTGTCACGCGAAGTATCAAGAGGTATTGCAAGAGTATCCCATGAATCAAAACTCCCAGTTGGGTTTGGGCTAATCACCGCCGATACCCCTGAACAGGCAATTGAGAGAGCAGGTAGTAAACTTGGTAATAAAGGTTTTGATGCCGCACTCTCAGTGATGGAACAACTTGGCATTATCAACAAAATAAGTGAAGGGAAAAAGAAGAAAGGGACGAGAACTCGCCCTTGAAGCTCTTTACAGGTTTGAAATTGTAAAAGAAGAACCTGAAAAAATATTGAAAGATATTTTTTCACGACAGGGTATTCCTTTGCAAGTTAAGGAATTTGTCCGAGAGTTAGTGCTTAAGACTATTAGTAAAATTAAAGAACTTGATAATACTATTTCCACGATTGCAGAAAATTGGGAGCTTAATAGGATTGCAATTATAGACAAAAATATCTTAAGAGCGGCAATATGCGAGATTGTTTATTTTCCAGATATTCCGCCAAAGGTGTCTGTGAATGAAGCTATTGAAATTGCTAAAAAGTATTCAACTGAAAATTCAGGAAAGTTTATTAATGGAATACTTGACAAAGTAATAAAAGGGAACAAATTCCTAAAAGTCCAAAACACCTAAAAATCCAAAATCTTTAGGAATTTAGGTGTTTAGGTATTTACTGATGTTGTACGGAATAATAAGTGATATTCATTCTAATCTTGAAGCCCTTCAAGTTGTTGTAGATGAACTTGAAAAGCGAGAGATAAAAAATGTAATCTGCCTCGGCGATATTGTTGGTTATGGGGCAAATCCAAATGAATGTTGTAATATAGTAAAAGAACTTTCCCAGCTTGTTATTCTTGGAAATCATGATGCTGGTTCAACTGGGCTAACTAATTTCTCTTATTTTAACTGGGTGGCTAAACGCGCCTGTATCTGGACATCACAAGTTGTTACACCTGAAAATAGAGAATGGCTTAAGAGTTTACCATTTACGCTTGAACTCAATAAAGATTTATTCGTTCATGCTTCCCCATCAAAACCTGAGGCTTGGAAATATGTCCTCTCTTTTGATGATGCAATTAGTGAATTCCAAAGTTTTAAAAACTCCGTTTGTTTTGTAGGACATTCTCATGTTCCTGTTACTTTTGTTGAAAAAGGCTCTTCTGCCAAAGGCGCCCGCCTGCCGTCTGTCGGGCAGGGATGTGCCTCTGGCACAAAATATGGATTAATTCAGGACTCTAAATTTAAATTAGAACCCAATTACCGCTATATAATAAATTCGGGCAGTATTGGACAACCCAGAGATGCAGACCCAAGAGTTTCATTTGCCATCTATGACAACAAAAAAAAGGAAGTAGAAATTATTAGACTTGCTTATGACATAAAAACAGCTCAGCAAAAAATACTTGATGTTAAACTCCCAGAATTTCTGGCATCAAGACTTGCTTTAGGAAGATGAAGGTTTTTGTTACTGGTGTGACGGGATTTGTTGGCTCCTGGTTAGTTGATTATCTGCTTACCCTCCCCAAGATTGAAATATTTGCCATAAAAAGATGGCGTTCAAGAACAGAGAATATAGAGCATTTTAAAGATAAAATTACTTTGTATGAATGTGACCTCAGAGATGCTTCTTCAGTAAGGGATACCATAGAACGCATAAAACCGGACCGTGTATTTCATTTAGCCGCTCAATCTTATGTCCCTACTTCCTGGAATGCCCCCACTGAAACGATTGAGACGAACATAATGGGTGAACTTAATATATTTGAAGCTATTAAAAAAATAGATATAAATCCAAAAATCCAGATTGCAGGTTCTTCAGAGGAATACGGATTTGTAAAACCTGAAGAGTTGCCAATTAAAGAGACTAACCCTTTGAGACCTCTCTCTCCTTATGCCGTTTCAAAGGTCGGACAGGATATGCTCGCTTATCAATATTTTATGAGTTATAAAATGAATATTATTCGGACACGCGGTTTTAATCACACTGGACCAAGAAGAGGAACAGTTTTTGTTTGCTCGGATTTTGCTCGCCAAATTGCAGAAATAGAACTTGGCAAAAGAAAACCAGTAATCTGGGTTGGAAATCTGGATTCGGTTCGTGATTTTACAGATGTGCGGGATATGGTAAGAGCTTACTGGTTAGTACTTGAATATGGTAAACCAGGTGAAGTATATAACATATCTTCTGGAAAGGGAATAAAGATAAAAGATATGCTTTCAACATTACTTGAGTTCTCTAAAGTAAAAGTTGATGTCAAAGAAGACCCCCAAAAAATAAGACCTTCAGATGTGCCTGTCCTTATTGGCGATTCAACAAAGTTTAGGAAAGCTACTAATTGGAAACAGGAAATTCCATTTGAAAAAACACTTGAGGATATTTTAAATTTTTGGAGGAAAAAATTAAGAAGAGCAACGGATTTCGCTGGTTAGGAAAAGTATCTTAATCTGGAATTATTTTTTTCTTGACATTTCTGAATTAGTATGATAAATATTAACTACAAATGAAAGGAAAAATTCCTTTTGTTTTTACACTTTGCACTTTGCATTTTGCACTTTTATCTTCCCTTTGTGCTCAAGAGATTACCCCTCCCACCGATGTAAAAGTTTTTGACACCCCAAATGATGCAGGCAACTCAATAACTATAAAATGGAAACTCTCATCTCAGGATTCACTCCTTGATGGCTATGAAATACACAGGTCCCAAGACCCAGTTGGAGAATTTATAAAAATAGGATGGTCTATAAGAGGTATAAATACTTATACAGATGAAGAAATAATGTATAAAGGAAAGATATTACATGAAGTGAAAAATAAAACTGAGTATTATTATAAAATATGTGGAAAATTTGACACTGAATTTACTTCATTTTCCGAAGTTGCTGGTCCCACCATATCAAGCCCACAATTGTTTAATAAAAGTAAAATAAATGTGTTGATAGGAGTGATGGCACTCCTTATTTCATTTTTAGGCTTTATTCGTATTGCAAAAAGAGGTGGCCGCTTGTTTATCAGAAAAATCGCAGGTTTAGAAGCACTTGACGAGGCGGTCGGAAGAGCAACTGAAATGGGCAGGCCCGTTCTTTATGTCCCTGGACTCTCTACAATTAGTGATATAGCTACTATAGCCTCTCTTAATATTATGGGACGCGTGGCAAAAAAGACTGCCGAATATGGAATTCCCCTCCTTGTGCCAAATCGTGACCCAATTGTCTTGACTGTTGCAAAACAAGTAGTTAAAGAAGCTTATCTTGCAGTAGGTAGACCAGATGTTTTTAAAGACGAGGATGTAAGTTTTATAAGTAGTTCTCAATTTGCTTATGCCGCTGGTGTGGCGGGAATAATGGCAAGAGAAAAACCAGGAACAAATCTGTTTATAGGAATGTTCTGGGCAGAGTCCCTTGTTCTCGCAGAAACAGGTGCTGCTACAGGTGCAATCCAGATAGCAGGAACAGATGCCATGACGCAACTGCCGTTTTTCGTTACAACTTGTGATTATACAATAATGGGCGAAGAACTTTATGCCGCAAGCGCTTATCTTTCTAAAGAACCTATTCTCGTTGGAAGTATAAAAGCACAAGACCTGTTGAAAGCGATAATCCTTACGGCTATGATTGTTGGTACTATATTGATGATGCTCGGAAGTAATGTGATAGCAAACCTTTTTAAAGTATGAAACGAACTTTCCCACTTGTAATATGCTTTGGAGGAGGAATAATATTTATAATTCAGTTCTTTATCCCTCATCCTGTCTCTAAAGCAATATATGATGAAGCTCTTAACTGGCTAATTATAGTAAGTGTTTTTGCGTTTGCCATAGCATTAGAAAGTCTCTTTAGGGTTCATGGAACTAAAATAAAGAGAAGAAAACCAGGTTGGGGATTCAGTGTTATTCCACTTGTCGCTTGTATTACAGTAGGAGCTTTTGGTATCATACAAGGAGTGAGAGAAGGCACAGTCTTTATGAAAGTGTTCCATTATATTACTGTGCCAATGAGTGCGACAGTCTTTTCTTTGCTCGCATTTTATATGGCATCAGCCGCTTTTAGAGCCTTTAGAGCAACTACAACAAGAGCAACTGTTCTCCTCATAGTTGCTTTTCTCGTTATGTTTGGTAGAGTCCCAATAGGACCATTTGTTTGGAAGGGATTGCCAGATATCATAGAATGGATATTTATGTACCCATCAATGGCAGCTACAAGAGGAATAGCCTTAGGAGTTGGACTCGGAATAATAGGAACTTCATTGAAAATTATTCTTGGCATTGAAAAGGGATGGCTCGGTGGAGGAGGAAAATGATTGAGAACAAAACAAATAAACCACAAAGGGACGGTTTCTGGGAAAAACTTAGTAAACTTAACCGTAGATATATATATATGTCCGTTGGGATATGTGTTATAGTCCCGCTTCTTATTAGAATGAGATTGCCAATTTTTATAACTCCACCAACAAAGAGTCTTTATAATGTTGTTGATAAAATCCCCCCAGAAGACCCAGAAAATATGCTAATTATTTCTTTTGACTACGACCCTTCTGTTATGCCTGAACTCCAACCAATGGGAGTAGCTTTGCTTAAACATTGTTTTGCAAAAAAAATCCGAGTAGCTTGTATGAGTCTCACTGTAATGGGAATAGGACTTGCCGAGATGGCAACTGAAAAGGCAAAAGAAGAATTCCCAGATGTAAAATATGGAGAAGATTATTTAATCTTCGCATGGGTCCCAGGTTGGTCTATAGTGATACTTAAAATGGGTGAAAATATAAAGGAAACATTTATGGCAGATTATGCTGGAAAATCTCTGGATGAATTTCCCATAGTAGATAAAATTCATAACTATGAGCAGGTCCCTGCGCTGGTATGTCTGACAGGAAGTTCTACTTATCTGAGTTGGATTACTTATGCTAATACAAGATATAATGAGACGATTTGTACTGGTATTACAGGAGTTATAGCTCCGGAAATTTATCCATGGCTCCAAAGTGGTCAGATTTCAGGAATGCTTGGAGGTATTAAAGGAGCTGCTGAGTATGAAATTCTGTTAAAGAAAAATAAATTAAGTAAAGTAGAGGGAACAGCATCAGTTGCAATGGACCCTCAATCCATAACTCATTTATTGATAATGTTATTTATCGTTCTTGCTAATATATCTTACTTTGTAATAAGGAGAAAAAAATGAGTACTAATATCTGGGTCTGGATAGCCGCCTTGCTTACACTTTCTGTATACTCTTTCTTATATAAAGATAACCCAATTTACAGATTTGCAGAATATTTATTTATAGGAACTTCTGTCGGATATTCAATAGGATTCCTTTATTGGAACGCCTTTATACCACGCATCGTTAGACCAGTTCAGGCAGGTGATTACATCGTGCTAATCCCTACTTTTATTGGTCTCCTCTTCTTTGCAAGATTTACAAGAAAATGGACTTGGCTCGTAAGATATCCAATCGCTATATCACTGGGAATAGGGGCTGGAATATCAATACCCCTTACAATTCAAGCAGGTATTTTTAGACAGCTCCAGGCAACTATGGTCGGTGATTTCACTATAAGTAATATAATAATGGTAGTAGGTGTTATATGCACACTCTTTTACTTTTTCTTTTCACTGGAACAAAAAGGAGTAGTTGGAGGTGTCGCAAAAACTGGAATTTGGTATATTATGATAGCTTTTGGAGCTATCTTTGGATATACAGTAATGGCTCGTATCGCCCTGTTTGTTAGTAGAGTGCAATTCCTTCTCCACGACTGGCTCGGTATAATTAAATAACCCCCTCTTACTACATTAATATGGAGTGCATTACTTTGGTAATGCTTTGGAGTACAAACTTTTCCGCCAAAGGCGGATGAGCCTCCGGCTCAAGTCTGCAAAATTGAATTGCTCGTCAACTTTTCTTCTAAAATTACCTAATTACTTAACGACTTAATAACCCAATAACTTAATGACTCAAAATCGTGATGGTATCCCTGTTAGGAGATGAAAAAAAATTTGCACAAGGGGGCGGATAACAAGTGGAAAAAGTACAAAAAGTAACGGAATAATAATAAGAAATCCAAATCTCTCAAGCCTTAAATATTTTTCCTGTGTCTCATAAGATAAAAAACCTTGAATAATCCTTGAACCATCAAGCGGGGGAATAGGAATAAGATTGAAAAAGGCAAGTAATAAATTTATAAATACTCCAAAACCCACAAATTGTCCCAGAATTGAGAATGATGAAAGCCCAAATCTAAATGGTATAGCTAAAATAATAGCTAACCCTATGTTACTTAAAGGACCAGCTGCTCCAACCCACATTAAGTCTTTTTTGGGGTCCTTAAAATAATATGGATTTATTGGAACTGGCTTTGCCCAGCCAAATAAAAAATGTGACCCCGTAAAGATTAGAAGAAATGGTAATATTATAGTGCCAAATATGTCTATATGGGGGAGAGGATTGAGAGTTAGCCTGCCATAATCTCTGGCAGTCGTATCTCCCTTATGTAGTGCCATATAGCCATGTGCTACTTCATGAATAATGATAGAAAAAAATAAAATCGCAAGCTGAAATATAATAGCAATACCCTTCATTTAGAACTCGCTTATGTCACCCTGAACTTGTTTCAGGGTCTCGGATATCACTCCCCACATAAAATAATATTATTTTTAGAATTCGCGCCTGAAAGTGATTCCAAAAGTCAGTCCCCATAATTCAATTGGTATAACATTCCCATTCCCATCCTTTAGTAAATCCCCATCATTAAATTTAAGTCCATTTGCATTTGTAAATTTATAACCTCCCCAAAAGTCAAATGAGACATCAGGAACTACAATAAAATTTATCCCCACTTCCAAAGGAATCCCTCCGCCCCAATTGTTAGCTTTTGGGCTTGATTTCGTATCATATTCTACAAAACACCATTCATAACCAGACTTCGTATAAAAGGATAAAAGCGCTGGAAGTAGCCATAATCTATAACCTAATTTAATATCAAGAGGTATTACCAGTAAACTTTGTAAGTTATCAAATGTCCTGCCTTTAAAAAAACTTGCTCCTCCGCAAAGTGAAAAAGGACCTGCATTAATCTTGCCCCTCAGACTAATGAGATAATTGGAGTGTATTTTACTATTAGAAGTTTTTATCAACCAGGAATTTAATTGCCCAAGTTGTGGAGCATAACGCCCGTAACTAAATCCAATTGAGCCACTAAAGGTTAATAAAAAAGTTAAAATAATCATTGAACCTTACTATATCTGTTATTTACAAAAATGTCAAGAAAAAGTTGCTAATACTCCGAACAAAGTGAGGAGGTAATGCTTACTTTTTTCCTGTCCCGTTCTACGGGATGACCCTGAACTTATTGAAGGGTCAAGAAAAAATTACAGCCACAGATTACACAGATTTAAATTACCTGCCTTGCCAGTGGCACAGGCTTCCAGCCTGTGGGCAGGCAGGAACGCTGATTTACACAAATTAGAATGTAGTTGTCGCATCCCGATAAATCGGGACGGCTACACCCAATATTCTTGTAGCCGAACCCTTTAGGGTTCGTTAAGTCTTTTAGAATTTTAAAAAGACGGTAGTTTTTCGTGTTTTCCAAATTTCGTGGTTTCGTGATAATTTTCTTAAAGAGCGTTTATACTGGTATAATAAATTAAA
>JAGMCI010000001.1 GCA_023129325.1 Caldifarciminota bacterium | reverse complement strand
CTTCTCGAATTTATTTCCGCTTGTGACCAGCTTCTCGCGAGTATTCTGGGGACATAATACCTAATTCGTAGTAGGCCTAATTGGTATGGTGTCCCTGGAATTTGGAGGCATTCCATATGAAATTAGTTAGAGGTATAATTGATTCAAGAGGGGGTGATTTAGATGGCGAATAAGCGACAGCGTTGTTTCGTGATAATGCCGTTTAGCAAGACGACAGAGCAACATACCGCAGCCTACTGGACGAGTCATTTTGAAGATTTCTTAAAACCACTTATTGAGGAGAACCCAGAACTCGAAGCCTACCGCTCAAAGCCACTTCGTGTGGATATTCTAAGGGAAATTATCACCCATCTTGTGGTGTCACCTGTAGTGGTTGCAGACCTCACAGATTCGAATCCTAATGTGTACTGGGAGCTAGGGATTCGCCAGAGTTTCAAGCATGGGACAGTTACAATTGCGGAAGCAGGACCATCGCTCCCCTTTGATGTTAGTGTTAAAGGCACTCTCTTCTATCATCCAGGGGACCACATACAAACAGCGAAGTTTAGTAGAGACTTTAAAGAAGCTATCGAGGATTGTTTGGCAAATCCCGATAGACCTGATAGTCACGTATTGGAGACCATTTCTGGTCGAGGAACATTGTTTGAGATTTTTCGGCGAGACGAGGCAATCCGCCGACTAGACGCAGTGCTGTCGGAATCCAATGGAAATATCGGTATTCTTAAGGGGGTTATTAAGAGTGTACAAACTAACCAGAAAAATCCATCGAAACGTACGGTTGTAACCGAGCGTTTTAGATCGTCAGCGGTGGAATTGCTGATAACAAATCGCTACATTGATGAAGAGCAATCATTCTACAAATTGGCTGAAAAATACTTAGATAGGACCATGATGATAAATAGCCAACTTGAACTTTGGGAACATTCTCCCAATGCAACCGAAAAGTGGTTATTAGAACAAAAAGACTCAGCGATGGAGATCTTCAAGAACTTCAAAGATAAGATGACGAATACTCGTGGAGAGATAGGTAAGAGATTTTAATACGGATGGCAAGCACTTCGCATAACATAGTATATCTGGTTTGGCTAATGTCCTCACCCAAATCCGTCAGAGGTGGACTTCGCAAATACTCAAAACGTTAAATGAATATTTTTATAATTCTCTTAGTAATTGTAGTTTTAGGAAACTTAACAATTAACCTTTTTTCTCCTGCAATACAAAGATGGAAATTGGTTTGGCGTTTGCTTTTGATTGTCTGCTTTGGTATTCCAATAGCTGTAGTTGAGCTCCAAAAGCAGAGAGGCTCAGAATACTATATGAGAAGAGCATCAGAAAATTTGGAGAAAGCAGAGAGAGTAGAAGAAGATAGGCAGACAAGAGCACTAATCAAGAGATATGGAGAGAAAATAAATAGCATCACAAATTACAGTGTGAGAAAAAAAGAGAGAGACAAGAATATATTCAGTGAGCAAAAAGTTAAATTCCCACAATGTTATGATGATTTCAGTGCTGCGCGGGTGCAACGTAAGAGAGGCAATTTCCATGAAGCAGAAAAGATATTGATTGAAGTTGTAAATAACTGTCCGAACTTTTTCCTTGCTCATTATAATTTGGCACTTGTCTATGAAGCAATGAATAATATAGAAAAAACAGACTATCATTATAAGAAAGCATCAGCCCTTGAAGAAAGCTTGAGTACAAGAGACCCATCAATTCATAATACTTATGGCTTCTTTCTTCTAAAGAATAGAAAATTTGATGACTCTGAGGAGGAATACGAAAAAGCTTTAGAACTTGATCCAAATCATCCAAAAGCAAAAACTGGCTTGGAAGCTGCCGGAAAGAGAATTATCTTTTAAGCGAGCAGCTCGAGCCAACAGCACAACTCGGAAAATTAGTGCCAGACTACTATTTTTTGTAAATGGCTTTTTAGTTGCCGAGGATAAACCTCGGCGATTGAAAGTTCTGTTGCAAAATCGCCGATTTTGCACTCCAAAGTTTTTGCAACAACACCGTTGTTGCACTCCAAAAAGCGGGGCGTAAAACCCCGCGCTACATATATTTGCAACAACATCGTTGTTGTATTCTATATCACAGTAGATTAAAAAGATAAGCGAGGGCTAAAGCCCTCGGCTACATATTTAATGTTTTGTAAGGCAAGATACCTTACCTGTTGACTGTTTGTCTGCGTGGAATGAGTTGTGGATTGCTCGCCCCGTTAGATGGTAAAGCCTATCTAACGGGGTAAATCGGGTTATGTGGATGAGCTGCGAGACATTTCCCCATTCTAAAAACTCACGACTTGACACACTACTCAACTCACCCTAATCTATCTCTTTTTGGGAAATTCTGTGTCCTCCCGACCCGTTCCGTACGGAAACGGGTCAAGACCGTGACGGGGTCGGGACAGGTCCGTGGTTGATAATTATTTAAGCCTGAATTCAGGTGTAGTTAAAATGATTTTCTTTATATCTTGAATAAAGTTAGTTTTTAAGAGTTTATCTATATTTCCTATTGAATCTTCAAGCGTTGGGTCAAAATCTATCCCTTTTAAAAAAGGTATATCAAATATCTCAAGTTGTTTCTTTACAAGTTTAGATTTTGTAGTTCTCATATTTTCAGTAATACCAACAATTGGAATTTTTAACTCCTTAAGTATTTTTAACATTTTCTTAACAGTTTCTAAAACTATTTCAGATTGAGTAGTTATTGTGAGAAATTTAATTCTTTTTATCAACCGTATCATATCCAATGTTGCATCTCCAATACCGGGAGGCATATCAATGATTAAAAAATCCAATACACCCCACCGAGTAATAGTAAGTAATTCTATTATAGAATTTGAGATGTCCACACCCCTTAACGGTGATGGTTTATCACCAGCATAATAAACCATTGACATAAACTTAATATTGTGAATTTTGGGAGGAATAATTCCTTTGGATTCTTTTGGATAAATGTCCTTTATCCCCAATATTATGTGTGCAGAGGGACCATAGAAATCTAAATCCAATAGACCAACTTTATAGCCCGCTTTAGATAAAGCTAATGCCAAACCAGATGCGACACAACTCTTACCAATTCCACCCTTTCCACCTGAAACAGCAATTAATCTCTTAATATTTTCAAACCTTTTGTCAATAATTCCTAATCTCGGGTCCATCATAGTAAAATTAAAACTCAAATATCAAAAATCAAAATGACAAATTATTACACTCCTTCAATAGAATCTATCCAGACTCCACGTCCTTTTATAATTTCAAAGTCAGGACTTTTGCATTTAGGACATCTGAGATAAGTATGAGCAATGTCAGGAATAAAATGAATTGACTCAGAATCTTTTTCACTTAATTTTTCTATCTCCTCACTAAATGCCCATTTGTGACCACAGACTCTACATCCCAAGACAGCTTTTTCTGGCTTAAGCTCTATCTTTGTTTTGTTTAACAATGGACTTTGGGGTTTAGTAAGTTCTTTAAGTGCGAAGTTAAATATTTCTGTATCTATTTGCTGCAGTTCACCAAGCGTAACTTTAATTTTAGCAATTTTTTTAAGATTTTCTTTTTTTGCTACTTTAATTGCAGTAGAGATTATTCCTTCTGCTAACGCCCATTCATGCATCTAATCTATATTACACTAACTTTATTAAAAAGTCAATTTAAACTTTCTATTATCTTGGAAGCTCAGGTTCTCCTACTATCAAATTTAGAAAATCACCTCTTTTTACTGGAGTTCCTGGTAGTGGAGATTGAATAATTACTATTCCTAATGATGAAGGTTCTGCCGTATAGTTAATTTCTAAATTAAGTCCCAATTTATTTGCCTCTTTTTTTACTTCTTTTAAGCTTCTTCCTGTAAAATCTGGCATCAATAATCTTTTTTCTCTTCCTCTGCTCACAAAAATATTAATCTTAGTTCCTCTTGGAACTAAAGAATCAGACATCGGTTCAGTACGAATTATTCTGTCTTCACCTACTATATTATCCCATTGATACTCTAATTCTCCAATTTCAAGTCCTGAAGTGAGAAGTAAATTTTGACCCTGAGTTAACAATAATCCTTTAACCCAGGGGACTTTTGCCTTCTCTTCCCCTTTTGAAACACAAAGCTTTACAGTCCTTCCTTTCTTCACTTTTCTCATAGGTAAAGGATTTTGAGAAAGCACTAATCCTTGAGGAAGTTGACTAAATTTTTGAGCTATTACTTGACTTTTAAATTCGCTCTCAGTTAGTATCTTTTTGGCTTCTTCAAGTGATTTTCCACAAATATCAGGAATAGTTGCCTCCTCCTGTAATCCGACCCACAGAGGAATAACAATATAATTAAATGTAAGAAACCCAACTGCAAAAGAGCCTATAATTATTAAAATTATAATCCCGAAAGTCTTCATCGTAGTAAATGCAAATATCAAATATCAAAAATCAAAAACTGTAACCACGGATTGAACAGATTAGACGGATTAGAAATATATGAACTTGGTTTAAATCTGTTAAATCCGTCAAATCCGTGGTTAAAAAGGTTATCCGAGTTTTGATTTGTCATTTTGATTTTTTATAGCTTATTCCTCTTCTTTATTTATAGTGAGGTCAACTTTAGTTCCCTTATTTACCTTTTTACCCGCACGAGGAACTTGATTTATCACTACTCCAAATCTATAATTCTCATCACAAGCATAATAAATATTTCCGGATTTTAATCCCACAGAGATTAAAGTTTTCCGTGCTTTAGTTAAAGTTTTTCCCAAAAGCTGTGGAACTATAATGAGTTTAACGCCTCTACTTACAATAAGGTCTACATAACTTCCATCTTTTACAGATTCACCAACTTCTGGGGAAGTAGAAATAACAGAATTAGCTGGAAGATATGAATATTTATACTTAATCTTCCCTGTTGAAAGCCCAAGTTCCATAAGTTTGGATTTAGCTTTACTCAAAGAAAGACCTTTAAGTTTCGGAACTTTCAAAGAACCTTTACTTAACACTATCCTTATTGTACTTCCTTTTTTTACTTCAGTCCAAGGAGTAGGTTGTTGGGATATTATTCTATCTTTTGGAATCAGCGTATTGCTTTTTTCTTCCTCTACTATAAGTTTGAGCCCTCGTTTTTCTAAAACAACAGTTGCTTCTTGCAATGTTGCCCCACTGAGTTTAGGAACTTCAACCCACTGAGTTTTTAAAAGGAACCAATAAACTCCGTATGAAACACCAGCAGCAACTAACAGAGAGGTAAAAAAAGATACAAGAAAGTTTTTCATTTATCCTCCTATTTAATTATTTAAATGACTCCTGCAAAATTCCTATATTCTCACAAACAAAGGGGCTCCAACCCATCGTATTTTGAATTTTCTTCCCTTTGCTAAATCTTTATTTGGAGTGCAAAATCGGTGATTTTGCATTGTGGCAACAACATCGTTGTTGCACTCCAAATTTCTACTCCCGATTTATCGGGAGGGTCAAATGAACTCAAGTTCTCAAAACCCTGCACTAAAGTGCGGTAGAAGTCTAACATCAAAATCTTCATTGCAGGACTCATAATTATTTAACGGAAAGACATCCTATATTCCTGTTGAGCCAAATCCACGAACTCCTCTATGTGTGGTTGAGAGTTTCTCTTCTGCTATATTTACTCTATATACTTTTGTAATTACAAATTGAGCAATTCTCATGCCGGGTTCCACTTTAAAATCCTTTTTCCCAAAATTAAATAAAATGACTTTGAGTTCTCCTCTATAATCTGTGTCAATGGTGCCGGGCGAGTTTAACACTCCAATTCCATAGTTCAAGGCGAGTCCACTTCTTGGTCTAATTTGTGCTTCAAATCCTGACGGAACTTCAACTGAGATACCTGTGTGTATGAGAGCATACTCATTTGGCGGAATAGTTACTTTCTTAAAAGCATATAAATCCATACCAGAAGCACCTGAAGTTTGATAATTTGGAATTTGAGCATTTTTTATTAGCTTTTTAATCCTGAGTATCATTTTTTTGGTTTCAATAAAACATCTTGCTTCAAAGTAGTCAAATTTGAGATATGGATAGAGATTTTTTGACTTTTATATCCTGTTGCTTTAACACGCAAATAATATGACCCAGTCTCTATCCAGAATTTATATTCTCCAGAGGAAGGGTCTGTTGAGGTCTCTGCTTTGTTTCTACCTACTAATTTAACAATTGCATCTACTGGTTCGCCTGTCTCTTTATTCAGAATTTTACCTGCAATTGACCAATTAACTTTCCTTTCTAATGCGAAATCCATAGTTACAGTATCATAAGCCATAACTCTAATGACCTTTTCTTGCCATTTATAATCAGGATAATCCACACGTATTCTATATGCTCCAGCTTTAGCAAGCGGTAAATTATAAACTTCCTTATTATTCTTAATTGCCCCTGAAATTGGACCAGCGAAGAAGATACTTCCATAAACAGGTTTTTTTGATACTATGTCATATATATTTCCTTTAACTAATATACCTGTCATTGGTGGAGGTTTCTTGAATCCAAAATTTAGATTTAGTGACAACATAAATCTCGGGCTCTTAGATAATATGTCATCAGGGACCCAATCAAATTCAGATATTGGAAAATCAAGCCCAAAATTGAACTCTATAATATTTTTAAAGAAGATTTTTATTTGAGGGGTAACAGAAATTATTGTATCCTTTTTTGACAATTCTATTCCGGGATGCATAAAAGGAAGAAGATTAAACTCCACTCCTGTCCCAAAAAAAGCATAACTCTTTCTCTTTGAACCATCGTGGTAATTAGAATTTATGATATATCCTGAATTTAAGTATAAGTTACCAATTGGTAATTTAAATCCCATAATACCTGTAATACCAATATCAGAACCATGAGGTTTTGTTGGTGCAAATTCTTCTTCTATCTGGCAGGGCAGGCTTCCAGTCTGTTGTCCTATCCATTGAGAAAACCATAGCATAAATCCGAAAGCTGAAGAATACTTTCTACTTGGCAAAGGAAAACCTGCTTTAATTCCAAAAAGGATTTCAGGTGTTTCTACAATTTTTATATCACCTCGCTCTTTGTAATAAAAAGGCCGTTCTATATATTTCCCATATGTATAGCCAGCCAAAAATAATTCCCACTGTGGCGAGAATGTATATCCAATTCCAGATATACCTTCGCCATACCAACGTCTATCATATAAAGTATCAGCTCTTGGCCCCTGAGCTAAAAATAGATTAGTGAATAGATTAAAAGTCCCTTTCTCTGACAAATATGGGGACACACTATGAAACAGCCCATTACTATTAGAGTTAACGGGACACATAAGAAAGATAATAAAAATTACTGTCATTCCGATGTTCTTTTATTTAGACACAGATTAACACTGACATTCACTGATTTAAATGTCCCCAACGGGAGTTGAACCCGTATTACCACCTTGAAAGAGTGGTGTCCTAACCATTTAGACGATAGGGACACAACTGCAGTGATAAGTGCCAAGTGATTAGTGTTTTTCACTTATCCCTGTTCACTATTCACTGCTTTATAGGCCGTGCGGGATTCGAACCCACGACTCCTGGATTAAAAATCCAGTACTCTACCACCTGAGTTAACGGCCCATCAATAATTTATGAAGGCACATTTTCTTGATGTGCCATTTTTGTGCCAACTTTTTGCACGGCTTCCTGTAAATGAGCTCTTGAGAGATGAGCGTATCTCATCGTCATGTTTAGGCTTTTATGTCCTAATAGTTGTTGCACGGTTCTAAGATTACATCTTTCCATTACAAGGTGAGAGGCGAAGGTGTGTCTTAGGTCGTGAAATGTGAAATCTTTAATTCTGGCTCTCTTTATAGCGTTTTGGAAGCCCTTTTGAATTTTTCCGTAAGGCTCACCTCTTCTACTTATAAAGACGAATCCACCGTTATGATTATTAGACAATCTTTTGAGTTCCATATAGACATTATCATTTATAGGAACAAACCTTCTCTCGTTATTTTTTGTGTTCGTCATAGAAATAACCTTTTCTCTAAAATTGACATCGTTCCATTTGAGGTTTAATATCTCTGATTTTCTCATTCCAGTATTCAGTGCTACCACTACTATAGGTTTAAGTTGAGGTGAGCACTCTCCTAACAAAGCTTGAATTTCACCTACTTCTAAATACCTAACTCTTCCCGGCGGTTCCTTTAATAATTTAACGCTTTTTGCTGGATTTTGACTCATATATCCCCACTCAATTGCTTTTGTAAATAAGTGTTTCAAACAAGCTATTTCTCTGTTAACTGTCGCTGACTTTACGCTTTCCAGTCTCTCTATTTTATATTTTTCAATCGCCTGGGGCGTGATTTCAGAAAGATAGCAATCTCTAAAATAAGGAACAAGTCTTACTTTCAAGCTAATAATATCTCTTTCATAAGACGTACGAGACTTATTTGCTTTTGAGAATGTAAGATACACCTCGGCAAACTTTTCAAATGGAATCTTTTTCCTATCATGAATCCCTAAATGTTCCTCCTTGGCTATTTTGACTTCAATATCTTTTAAAGCCAGTTCTGCCATCTTTTTAGACCTTCCGACACTCTTTCTAATCCGTTTCCTTTTATAAGTATAATCTAAATACCAAGATTTTCCTCTCTTATATATTCTCATAGCTTGATAAATTTAGCACCGAATATTCAAAAGTCAAGAAATTTTTTTAAATTTAAGAGTCCAAATTTATTTGAGGAATAAGCTCTCTCCTTCCGGTATGCTTCTTCTTTTTTAACCACTCCATAATTTCCTCTTTTTTGAATCTAACTAATCGATTAATCTTATAATAGGGAATATAGTCTATGGATACCCACCAGTAGATGGTTCCTTGCTTCACTGATAAGAATTCCGATAATTGGCTTATATCTAAGAGTTTTTCCATGGCTTGACTAACATCCACAAGGGACATTCTAATTCTTTATTGTTCACTAAAACTTTAATTGTTATGTGATTATTACTTCTACTGATTATCTTTACTTCATGCCCTCTTTTAGTCACCACTAAGTCACCAATTGGAAAGCTTTCTATGGGTTTAAAACTATTTTGATTAGAAACAACCTCTTTCCAAGGATAGTGCAATGAGTAGTGCAATCGTCCTGTATTGCGTCCTGTATTGATTGCACTATGTTTGGTTTTTTCTATATCCTTATTATTTCTCATTTCACGATGATTTTTGACTCTCATTTTACCCCCGACTTTTATTCCTTTTACCTATTCCAAACAAAAAACGCAAAGTGCCACTAACTATCCCTATCACTGTCTTCAAACCCAACTTTATTAACCCAAATATAATTCTCCTTATCCCTCTCCCTATTGTCCCTGGGATTAAAAATATAACCAACAATAAAAGTCCTATAGGTATAAGAGACGGAATAAAAGATTGGAAACTTAAAGAGGTTGTATTAGAGACAGATTTAATAAAACTTATAAAAACTAATAATCCAATACTAATAACAAATATCCAAAATAAAGGCTTAATTAAACGAAAGAATATAGGAACTCTACCTTCTGCTGGTTCAGATAAATCTGGAGAGCCACATTCTTGACAGAATCTTGCATTAGGAGGATTTAGATGTCCTCTTGGACAGACTCTATAATTCCAAGTATGACCGCAATACTGGCAAAATACAGGGCTTCCTTGATTCCACCGTCCACATGTAGGACAATACTTCATTTCGTCTCCAATAAAGAATAAAATCCTTCCTTACCAACTCTATACCAAATTTTATCAAAGACATTGACAGGCGTTATTTTGTCAATTATTGTAAGCCAAAATATTTTGTCTGTTATTTTTTCTATATTTGTTTTGAGATTATATAATCTCTCCTCTGTTAACGTTATTATAAGCACTCTAAAATACTTTACTCCAAAAATTTTCTGATAAAGTCCTGATTTAGCAAGTTTTAGATAAAGAGCTACCTTTGAATTTAAGAATCTGGGATTGCTTTCAGTTGATCTATCAAGCTCTAAGAAAAAATTAAATAACTTCCCTTGATAAAAATACTGACAATAACCGTCTGGTTGTAGTATCTTGTTTCTGCATTCAATTTGTAATTCTCTCTCATCTATCCACCTAAGCCACTTCATATCTTGATGATTTTTTATAGCCAGCCAAAAGGCAATTCTTACATCGCTCACCAGAAGATTGTGGGTTAAAAATATCTCTTTCACTTCTAAATTTTCTTTTCTTTTTTGCTTAATAATTTTGGGGGCTTCTCCTGTCAGCTCAGACACTAAATCTACTCCCTTAATGCCAAGCGAATAAATAGCTTGGGAACTACCTCTTGAAGCAGGGAGGAACCGCCTTGAAAGATATTTATTGTCGTATAGCTTTCTGAGTCTGATATTGATTCTTGTAATACAATGAAAATTAAAAAGCCTTTGCAACTGTTCACGAGAGAGCCACCTGTATTTATAGCACGCTTTAATCATAGCTGTATCACGGTCTTGTAAAGCCAATGGCTTCGGCTTTAATGCTCTCTCATATCGGCTCTGCCTACCAAGCATTTTGACCCTCCTCAAATTCTTCTGAATTTAACGGACTTATTTTAAGAGTTTCTGAAACCTCTTCCTGACTAAAGTCTATACTTTCTATTGAAGCTCGTCGGGCTTGGATTTCTTTTTCTATTTCGGTTCTTTTTCTGGCGTGACACTGCCGTGATAGATTGCGAATGACTTCTACTTGGGAATCACTGGCTTTAGCTTCTTCTACATAAGCTGTTTGCATTAGTCGTGGTTCTTGCCCTTTAATTTTTATATAAGCTTCTCTTGTATGTAAATCAGTAAACTTGCGAATAACTTCCTGTTTATTTTTAGGATTTATTTCATCAGCTAATAAGGCAGCGTCACGGTGAGATAATCTAAAAAATATTTGCAGCCAAACATTAGCTAAAATTGAGGCCCTAAGTTCTCTATGTATTTGGTCAACATTTTGATGGGCAAGATGTAAAACTAACCTATATTTGCGAGCCTCTGATAAAATTACTTCAAACTCTTTAGTAGAGAAGTTTTGGAACTCGTCAATATAAACATTGAAGGGGCGACGCTTCTCCTCAGGAATATCAGCCCTTGACATAGCTGCCATTTGGAGCTTAGTTAGAAATAAACCTCCTAATAGATAGCTATTTTCCTTTAAGAAACCTTTGCTTAAATTTAAGATAACCCATTTTCCCTCATCCATTATGTCCCTGAAATTAAGGGTGCTTTTGGTTTGTCCAACCATATATCTTATATTTGGGTCAGTAACAAAAACACTTACCTTATTAAGAACTGGCTCCCTATACATCCCTTGCATTCGTTCAGAAAGAGAGTTATATCTATAAATCCAATATTCTTTTACTTCCTGATTAGTAGTGCGGTTTATAAGGGCTTTTCTAAAATTAGATTCAGTAAGTAAAGCTCTCGCTTCAAGTAAAGTTAATTGATTCTCTGCTAAAGTGACTAAACTATTTCTTAGAAGTTCATCCATCCTGGGACCCCAAGCACGGTCTCCCCAGATTTTTCGGAACACTCTCATTAACTCTAAAATATGGGAATAAACAGGAACATTTTTAGGAACTTCCAATGGGTTAAAGCCGATTGAGTACTGTCGGTCAAAGGGCTCTACTAAAATAAAACAGGAAGGGTCAAAACTATCTTGAGGTAAATTGGCTATATATTTTAGAATATTGAGGCTCAAGTCTCCGTGAGGGTCAATTAAGCAAAAGCCATTGCCAAGTTGAATGTCAGACCTAATCATATGTTCAATAAGTTTTGTCTTTCCGGAGCCGGTAGACCCTGCAATATAGCAATGTTTTGACCTCTCTTTAGGAGAAATAACCACAGGTGACAACTTATCTGGATAATAAAGGTCTTGAGCTTCACCTAAAATAACGCTTCCTTGGGGTATCTCCTGTTGTGTATCTCTTTTGGTAAGAGCATTCAAAATCCTTGTAGCTATACTGTCTCCCAGTTCAATGAGAATATCAGGCTTATTGTCTTTTCTTGACATGGCTACTGTGTTTCTTTAAACCCTAAGTGCTGTGTTCTCCATAAAGAGGACAATTATCTTTTCTCTTCACCCAGAAAGCTTTGTCAGGGACAAAACTTGCCAAGAATATCTCTTTGTAATTCCAATTTCTTCTTCTATTCATAAATACTGAATCGACCGCATACAGAGTCAAACCAGCTACTGCTTTAAGGATATCCTTGATAGCTGGAACCCCTGGGCAGGGTTCAGTAGTATCATTCATAGCGTTTGGAAACAAACATCCAAAACAAGCTTTATCAGGTTCTTGGATGAAAACATAGCCATTATTGGCATCTCTACTTACAGCAGTGAATACCACAGGAGTCTCTCTGCGATAGAAATATTTAGAAACATAGGCTCTTGTTGGATTATTATCAACACCACAGATTGCTAAATCGCAACTTACATCTATATTTTCTTCAACCGCTTCTTGGAATCTAAAGGGATATCCAATAATTATTGAGTTTTTTACTGCCTCTCTGGCTAAATTCTTGGCTAAACACCTGGCTTTATTTTTATAGAGGTCTTTTTTATAAAACCTTTGACGGTTCAAGTTTGAAAGTTCTACTACATCCCCATCAAAAATCCTTAGCTCTCCAACACCCTTTCTCACCAACCCTTCCCCTATCTCGCCACCCAGACCGCCTCCACCAATCATAACTACAGACAATCTCTCAAGAACCTCTTGAGAAAAACCCGGGATTCTTTCCTGTCTATCTGTTATCTTGGCTTCTCCTGTTACGGTGGGTTTTATTTCCCGAGTTATGTATTTAGCTGGTCTTGGCTTTGGTGAGCCTATAAATCTTGTCATCTATTACCTCCACCCCTTCACCATAAATTTTTATCCTAAATTGTCTCTTTGACGAAAAAAACCTCAAAAAACCGTCCCTACTAAAAATCCCACCAATTACAGAATAACCGCCTTTTTCTAGTCCTTTTTGATAGATATCATCCACAAGAGAAGGCTGTGTAGCTCCTGCTCCCTTTCCGGGATGGCTGTGAAAATGGGCATGAAGTCTGTGCCCATACTCATCCATCTCTATCAATGCTTTATGCGAAGAGGCAATGTTGCCACGGGCATGGGCAATGGTTTGTATGTCTAATTTAAAAGTGCAAATCCTATCCAGGGTATATAGATTCCCAAGTTTGGTTCCAGTAACATAATGCAGAGATTCTACAGGTTCTTTGGTTAGATATTGATAACAGTCATACAGAAACCAAGACCCTATCACATAAAGAGGAACAGTTTCACTGACATCGAAAGAACTAATAACTTTTTCTGTTATTTCTTTAAGTCTACTCACTTTAAGTAAGTGTCCAAACTCCAATTGAGTCTTTTTGTATTCATATCGATCGCAAGTTTCTCTAATTTTTTGAATAGCTTTAGTAATTTCGCTTTCTATCTCTTTTTTCTCTTCCTCCAAGTACAGCTTAGTTATTACAAAGTCTGTATCTTGGTGCTTCATCTTGACCTCCCTTCCTCTATTTTTTAAAATTAACCAAACTAAAGAAAATAAGTTAGATAATAGATATTTATATCCTAAATGCTTCATTGATTATCCTCTCAACTTGGATTATCCCAGAGTCTATATTTCTGGGGTTTTGCTTAAAATGTATCAAAAACCATCTCCTCCCCCGGCATATAAAGCATTCCCAATGAGGATGTTGCTGTAATTTAGACGGAGGATTATGAATATAAAATTTGGGATAACAAGTAATATTCTCGATTTTGCCGTCCCAGCTTCCATACCTTGTCCTATAATATCCTGTGTACATCCATCTGTGTCTTTTCCATCCTCTTTCTTGCCAGTAAGGTTTTTTACTTCTCTCCACAACAATTTTATTTCTCGGTTCTATCATAATTTTGCTGGAAGTAACCGTGATACTGCCTTCTTTAAACCAAGCAATTACTTTTGATAGACAAGAGTGGGCCGAGGGACCCAAAAGGGTCCCTCCAACCTCGGCTGGCAAGCTAGCGAACAACTTCGAGCCATTTTCCACCAGGGGATACACGTTTTCAGATTCCCCAAAGGGAGGGTCTTCTGGCCCTTTGGAGAGCAAATATCCCTTCAAACCCAGGCCTTCCAAGATGTCTTTTGCTGTGGTTCCAGGTTTGATAGTGACATCCCGAGCTGGTTCTTCACTGCCAGCGACTTTGATGAGCAAATCCTTCATCTTAACTCACCTCCTCTCTCTTCCGAATTCAGGTATACTATATATAGAGCAAAATCCGTGACACAAAGCAAGAAATCTTTGAGAAAATTTCTAAAACGGTTGTAAATTCAGGGGAATAGAATTATAAGAAGCTCAAGAGAAGATATAGGGTAGAAATAAAAAAAGGCGAATTTTCGCCTTTTTTATATTTGGGGTTTTAACTTAATTCTTTAATAGCTTATAATTCTACTGGATGGTAAATTTTATTTCTTATCGGCGATTTTTTGCCAGATTGTATTTTTTAATCCTATAGCCTAATGTTCTGGGAGGCATTTTAAGGATATTAGATACTTTAGCACAATTCCAATTATTTTGTTCAAGAACGGAAGTAATTATTTCTTTTTCAAAAGATCTCACGCGGGTTCTTAGGCTTAAATTATTCGTATCGGGTGTCGCTTTAAACTTATCAGGTAATGCTTCATGTCCAATTACTTTTCCCTCACAAGTTGTGACCATGCTCTCTACTAAGTTTTCTAATTCTCTAATATTTCCGGGCCAATTATATTTCGTAAGAGACTCCATTGCTTGATGAGAAAATCTTTTAAGAGGAAATTTATATTTAGCACAATATTTCCTTAAAAAGTACTCAAGCAATAAAGACATATCCTCTGTTCTTTCTCTCAATGGCGGAATATGAATGGGCACTACACTTAAACGATAAAATAAATCTTTTCTAAATTTACCTGATTTTACCTTATCTTCTAAATTAACATTTGTGGCTACAATTATTCTTGCATCAATCTTTAAAGGTTTTGTGCTCCCTATAGGAGTAATTTCTTTTTTCTCAATCGCTCGGAGAAGGTCTGCTTGCACCTTAGGAGAGGCTGCCCCAATCTCATCTAAAAAGATAGTCCCTTTGTGGGCGGCATTGAGACGACCTTCCTTTTTCTGAATGGCTCCTGTAAACGCTCCCTTTTCATGACCAAAAAGTTCTGATTCCAACAAAGTCTCTGGCAAGGCGCCACAATCTACTGTAATGAATGGGTTATCTCTCCTTAAGCTCATTTGATGAATTGCTCTTGCTATAAGCTCCTTACCTGTTCCAGTTTCACCTTGAATAAGGATAGTACAGTCAGTATCAGCAACTTTTCTTGCAAGTTCGAGCACCTTTTGAAGTTTTTTACTTCTTCCAATAATTTCTTGAGTAGCTTCAAATTTTCTTAACTCACTTCGCAATCGTCCATTCTCTTTCTTGAGATGAATTACTTCTAAGTAATGTTTTATCTTTTGGTAGATGTGTTCACACCGAAATTCTGAATCAAACTCTTTGACTAAATAATCATATGCTCCTATTTGCAATGCTTTCCTAAGACATTCCTTAACTTCATGAACAGTAAGAACCATGATTCCAAGTTCAGGATACTTTTTCTTGCTCTCTTCAAGAATTTCCAATCCATAATATTGGGAAAGTTTCTCTCCGTATCTTTGTGTCTTTACTGGATGAGCATTTTCCTTAAAAAGCAAGTCTAATAAAATAAGGTCCCATTTTCCTTCTTTAATCCTGCTCAATGCTTTTCTTGTGTCCTTTTCTTGTTTTATGGTGCAATCTACTGAATGTAGAATCTTTTCTAAAACATCTTTTACATCAGCTTCATCATCAATTAGTAAGATATTAAACATATTTATTTTAACTTATCCAATACTGCATTACACATCTTAGAGGCTTCTCTTTCAAGTATGATAACTTTTTGGGCAATTTTAATTACTTTATTCATCTCTGTGTTTTTAGCTCCGGAATAGAGAAACTTATATAAATGGGTAATTAGTTCTAAAATTTTATTTAGCTCAGTAGTATATGCTTTTTGAATATATCTATCGGGGTCAGGTTTTGCAATATTCTCCATTTCTTTAATCATATTTTCAGTAATTTTAGCTATATTATTTCCAAATTTACCAAAAGAGCTGGAACTTTCTTTTAAGAACTCATTAAAATAGAAACCAACAGTTCTTATTAAGCCTTGGACCTTATGAAAAAAACTATAAGCTATTTCTTTCGTTTGCTCTTCCACAATTTTCTGTAAATCTTTCTCATTTACACATTTTGCTCTTTTAATAACACAGAGAATATGAAAAAGTGAAAAGGGTTTGTTTAAAAAATAATATCCGGGCTTATAGCTCATTATTTCTCCTCCCAAATCTTTCTCATGCTTCATGCCCATCACTGCTATTGGGACCCGAGAATGTAATTTTGTCCGAATATCTTTAACAATCTCTACCCCCGATATTGTTCCTCTGCCCTTAGTTTCAAAGTAAGTGTCAACCAATATAAAAATTTTGTTCTTATTCTTTTCAAGAAGATTACCAATAGTTTCTAATTGATTTTCAAATATTAAATATATAGGATGATAAAGGCTTACTAAAGCTCGTTTAAATGCCCAAGCAAAGGGTTTGTTATCATCTATTATGAGAACTTTAGGTTTTACAACAGTATTATCCACTTCTGTCCACCAATGTTAGCTTTTCTGCTACTGAGTGAGGTATTGAGATAAGTTCCCTTACCTTTTCTCTATCTTATCTATATTCAACCTACAACCTGCACGTCCGAGTCTCTCAAGAAGGTCGGGAATCCTGCCACCGGAGGAGCGCATTATTCTGTCGTTAAGCTTGTGAACCTCTTTGTGAAACTTTGTATCCGTCCACTCCTCGCGAACCGCAAGGTTTTCTTTCCAATGCACTGGATTAGGGAATTCCTCAACACATTGCTCTATATAATCCTCCATTGGAAATGGAATACGATAAGGGTTCTTTAATATAGAAAATTCGGTATCTTTTTCTTTTCTGAGAATATCTATGTCTATGATTTCCATCTTGTCAGAATCAAGCCCTTCACTGTATCTTAAAGTATATTTAATTTCCTGTTTTCTTATAAGGGCATTGATAAAGTTGAGCTGTTCTTTGCCTCTCTTTGTGAAATATTTTTTCTCAATAAAGAGGGATGCTCCAAGTTCGACCAGTTCTTTAAATATATCTTCCCGCTGGGGTAGTTTTCTGGTGGGCAGGATGGTAATTATAACTATCGGTAAATCACCTCTTATCTCTCTAATTTTCCTGAAAATTGTAGGACCTTGCATTCTGGTGTCTACTTTTGTGAATCTTATATCCAAAAGTACAAGCTTAATTTCTTTCTCAATATCTTTTTCTATCCTCTCTATCGCATCTTCTCCTTTTTCAGAAAATTCTACCTCAAATTCTTGAGATTCCATAAATGATTTTATCTGGACAGCTAAATCGGCTTCTGAAAGTCGCCCGTATCTCGGCTCTTTGCTTCCTTCTGGGTACATCTCATCGTCTATAACAAGAATCTTCTCTACTTCCATATATTTCCTTTTCTTTTAATTATTTCTGTCTTTAGTTTCTCGATTTCTTCTTTTATTCTTCTAGCTTTCTTTTTATCTTTTTCTAAAGTTTCATAATTTTTTAGGTCAATCTTAACCTCATGAAATCTTTTTCTAACATTCTCATCGCTTCCATTATAATTGAATTTTTGAGATATAGCTTTAAGGTCGTGCTCAAGAACGCCTAACATACTTTCTGGAGCATCTTCTTTAATTACAGAGAGCGACCCTGGGTCAATAGGAGATAAAATACTCAAAGCTTCCAGAAACTTTTGCAGATTAAGAGGTTTTGTAAGATATTGATGACACCATTTAAAATCTCGGAAGACTTTCCCCTCAGGTTTTTCTATAAACTTCTTATCTATTCCAAGCACTAAAACTGGCAGACCAGCAAGTTCTTTGCCTATTCGTTCCTCATTCAGTCTTAGCCTATTCCATATCCATTTATTGACTTGAGAAGAGGTGTTATAGTTTGTGTCTATCGTTATAATAATATCAACAGATTTTTTTGCTGAAAGTTTACTTTGGAAATTGTTCTCGTTCAAAAATTTTGGCTTGATTCCAATGCCAAGAAAGATTCTCTCAAAATTTAGAAAAAATGGGGTTTTCTGTCCCATAAGCGCCACTGTTTTCATTTTCTCTTAATGAATTGAACTTTTCTATTTATGGTTCCATTCTTCCTTTTAATAAACTATCTTTTATCCATGATATATTAATGCACTCCTCACTTCACAAAGGTAATACCAATAATTCTTTTTATAAAGTGTGTCTTTTTCTATTTC
This sequence comes from Caldifarciminota bacterium, assembly GCA_023129325.1. Lineage (GTDB taxonomy): Bacteria > Hydrothermota > UBA3073 > JACQXS01 > JAGMCI01 > JAGMCI01. The sequence continues at coordinate 77,823 of JAGMCI010000001.1, read as the reverse complement.
TTGCTTACCTCGTTTAGCTCCAGATAATGCTCTTGGGATATTTACTATACGAATCGGCAATTCCATAACTGAAATACCTTTGACTTTGGGAAAATCTGAATTTTTCCCAGTAATCAGATAAAGTATAGGAAAAGTGGTTTTACTTTCGATCTCTATAGTTAAAAGGGTATGCAGAGATACTTTTTTATCCGCTACTACAAGATAATCTGTCTTTAATTCTTTTATTTTCTCTAAGCTTATTATATTAACCTCGTTTTTGTTGCCGAAAAACATTCTTGCAAAAGCCCAGCCTACCGGATTGTTGCCCAGTATAGAAAAAATATTCCTATTCATAATACTTTTTCCTCAGTCCTTTCAATATTTTTACAAGAAGAAAATGCTCTTCCTGCATTCTTTCCTCTTCCGATTTTTCTCTTTCTTTGTGAATAAAATAATCAGTTTTTCTATCAAATCTATGCTCAACAAGCTTTTCTATTTTTTCACTCTCTGGGAACTTACTGTACACTATGACAGGAGTGTGCTTTTTTCCCATCTCTTTTCTTAAATAGGAGAGGACTCCCATACCTCCTATAGGATCCAATGCTTTATCATCTTTGTATACCAATTCAACATCGAGAAGAAGAATATCTATATCTACATTTTTTCTCAACCATTTTATAGCTTCTTCCCTAGTTTTGGCTCTACCCCAACTAGCAAACTTGACAGGTTTTACAGCTTCTATATCTCTTAATATGTTTATAAGACGTTCCGCATCTTTATTTTCATCTTCTACAATAAGAATCTTAGGGGAAAGAAGCCTTAGCAAAAATCCGAGATAGTTGCCGAACTTTTTAAAATAATTCACTTTCCCTTGAAGTAACCAAGGATTCATGAGAGTTATCCGAAACACCGTTATTTTGTCATCCTTATCTTTTTCTTCTATTGGTGTTTCAGAGACAAAATTACCTGGGTTTATTTCTGCAGATGTTAATAAAGAACGACACGTATTTCCATGATATCCATCCCATTCAAAATCTGTTTTTGATATTATAAAATGGTATTCGTGAAGTTCTTTCCCCGCAATCATCCCAAGCTCATTATATAAAATTTCTGCCAGTTCATTCATTTTTTTAAGAGAAACATTATCTTTAAAATTCACTACAAAATCTATTATATTTGTATCAGGTTCAGAAATAGGAATTACTTTGATTAATCTTTCCTCTCTTTGAAGGTCGTCGTTTATCTTTTTTATTACCATGTATATGATTCTGGCGGCCCTTATTGTCTTATAAAGTAAGTCTCCATATCCCTCTTGATTTAGTCCTATGACTCTATGGGAAAGATATACAGCAGTAGCGGCAGCGCCAGGTTTAGAACCTTCAAGAATGTATCTTCCAATAAACTCTTCTTCATTTCCATGAAATATATAAGGAGCCTCAAAGGAAATCATGTCTTGAACTGCTTTGTTCTTGAAAACTATGCCTCCGGCTGGATAAGGAATATAACCAAGTTTATGCGGATCTATAGTAGCAGAATCTGTATCTTTGAGGAAGCATAAGCCATTAAACAATAATTCGCTATGCTCCTCTGTTAACTTATTGCAATATCGTTTAAAATCATTTACATTGTTTATGCGAGTAATGTGAGGAGTACTATCGCTTTTTAGCAGCATGGAGGCAAAATAGCCACCGTAAGCAGCATCTGAGTGAAGATAAAAAGCAATATTCTCTTTTCGTAAATTTTTTCTCTTTTCGTTGATCTTTTTTAAATCATCTATTGCTCCCTCTTCAGTAGAGCTACAGACTGAAACGACCATTATAATTGGTTTCTTTTCTTTATTACATTCCTTTATCTTTTCTCCCATTTTTTCAGGATCCATTCTGTAATGTTTATCAATAGATATTTTTATTATTCTCTCAGCTCCAATTCCTAAAACATCCGCAGCTTTGTCCCAGGAATAATGCTTTGTTCGTGGCACCAATATCACACCGGGCTTGATATCTCTGAGTCCTTTTTTAAATAGCTTTTTCTTTTTTCCCCATAGTCTTGTCTTTTCATTTTCTGGGTCCTCTGTAAGTTTTTCAAGAAATTTTTGGAACCCTATACCTTGAATTGAATATTTCTTTACTTCTTTATCAAATTTTTTCTCTACTTCCGTTCGTCTTCCCATAGGGTCCTTCGTTAAAGTGTGCTCTATTACCTTCCTTCTCAAAGAAAGAATCTCATCTACATCAAGATTAAGGAGTTGCCAAGGTGTAAGCTCTAAAAACTTCTTATCCTTCCTGTCAGGTGTTATTCTTATATCCCTTATTACATTGGGGTCCCAGTGGCAAACCAACGCTTTCCAGACAGCAAGTGGATAATATTTAAGGTTTCTCGCAACCCATAGAGCTTCTATATTTGCCACTGTTCCACCTGATGTGATATGCCCCCAGCATTTATCTCTTTCATAGCCCATAAGAGTCCCAAAATCCTTCCCGACTTCAATTTCCCATTTAGTAGTAATTGGAGAAACTTCACTTGTAACATTATTTGGGTTATAAAGCATTGTTGCAAAGAAACCTGCAATGGCTGGAATTAAAGTCTCAGAAAGCATATGACCAATATATCTCGGGCTATAGTAAGGACCTTCGTTCTTCAATTGTTGCGTTATCTCTCCTATCTTTGCTCGAAACTCTGCTACTATTTTACCATATGGATCAGCGAGTTTAGCTTGGGGGGCAATAGAGACTCGGTCTTGAGGATAAAAATTTCTTCGCCAATATATATTCTCTCTCAGGACTTCTATTATTATGGACTCAAGAACTTCAAGATTTTCTCCTTTTGGTCCTATGAATAAGGGTGTCCATCTATCCGTTTTTCCTCCTTAATTAAGACTACTCTTTACATAGAATTCTTGCATAATCTTTCCGAAGGGAAGAAATTACAAGAGATATCCTTGCCATAGTTTTGTCGTATTTCACACTTTTCCCTTCTGCATCAACCACTGCGCCACCGAGTTCTTGGACAATCAAACCAGGTATCGCAGTGTCATGGCCATGGAAATGGCGCATACCTACAATCCCCAGTTCGCCTTTAGCGATCTGGATTTGGTATGAGGCACATGAACTATTTTCCTCGTTAAGTTTCACAAGTTGAAACCTATGCTTTTGAAAAATTTCACAATTCTTTTCTTTAGTTCTCTTTACAATTCCAAAAGTCTTAGGGGGATTTTTAGGTTTAATGGGTTCAGGCTTGGTATAAAAACATTTTTGCACCCAACTGCCTTCTCCTTTGACAGCAGAATACAGTTCCCGTTTTTCAGGGAAATAAATTAGGCTGCACTCCATTTTCTCTGTTTCTTGATCGAGTATGCCGACCATGTGTGCATAGGCTTTCCCACCAGCGAGATAACATTTTGTACCATCTAAAGGGTCTATAATTAGTACATATCGATTTTTATTTTTAGAAAAAAGAGAAAAAACTGCCTTGGGACACTCTTCTATTTCTTCACTATATATTTCCAATGATGGAACTAATGAATATGCTCGAAGTAAGATAATCTCTTGTGAAAGAAGGTCAACATCTGTAAGCTCAAGACTTGTCTGGTGTTGTGAATCTTGCTTTTTCCGTTGAGTTGTAACCTTTCCTTTAAGTTTTAAAGCAACTTGCCCACATTCATAAAGAGCAATTTTCATTCCATCAACGAAATCAATCCAATTCATGGCATTTGATTGCATCATCTAAAATCTTGGCCAGCTCCTCAATCCCTGCAATAACTCTCATTACCTTCCAAATACCCCAATCGGCAATCTGGTTTCTGAGGACTTCATAGCTACAATTTTTATCTTTTACTCTTTCTTCTAATTTACAGTGACAAATTCTATCTAAGTTATTACCGTTTATACCTCGAATTTGCTCAAGGATTTCGTCTCTTTCTTTATCGCATTTCCCTTTATAAACAAAAATTCCCTTTTTATTTTTACAATCTTTTGGATCGCCACGGGCAGGAGTATTTGCAAGGATAGCACAGAGCTCACGCAAGGTTTTTACAAAGTTATCATACCCAATCTCCTCACAGGGAATCTTAATTTTGTAGTTAGCAGGAATAGGTCCATCCGATTTATGGTTTGCTTCTTCGCCGAACTCGTTACTAATCGCTATTTTCAAAGCCGATAATTTATCCTTTTCATCCTTCCCCTTTATGTGGCTTATGAACTTTTCTAAAAGAAGTGCTATTTTTTTGTCTTTATCATACTCTTCTTTCTCTTCATTACGGTTTTCTTTACACCCATCTCTTATTCCCACACATTTGTTGGGAGGCATAATTTTATCGAATGTAGATGCATAGAAATCCCATTGAGCTTCATCTACAAGAAGAAAGGCATCTGGATTAGGGAAGGTTTTTTTATACTTATCAGGAAGATCTTGGTTGCCGTCCTTCAATTTTCTTTCCTTAGTCAATTTTTCTCTTTGGACATTAATGGAATTGAGTATCTTCTGTTCTTCCGCATCTCCTATTTCGGTTCTCGTCCCAACTTTTACAAATTCTCCATTCTCATCTCTACTAATCCCAAAGAAGGCTTGGAGAGAGAGATGAAGGGGGAGAAAGGGAGAGAAAATAAGTTCTTCCCAATTGGACTCAAATTTTATTAAAATTTCTTCCCAAGAAGGAAACTTGCTACACTCTTCTCTTCCCTCGTACATTTTCTTCTTTTCAAAGAAAATAAGATCTAAAAGACAATAGGGATACGATTGGAAACCAGCATACTCTTTTGTAGGGATTTTTTCGTCATCACAACCTTCAGGAATGTCATAAAGAGGGCTTTTGCGGTTGTGTAAAAAGCACACGCCGTTTTTACTGGTGATGTTATAGTGTTGAACTATTCCATTGATTTTATTCATTGTCTTCTCATCGAACTCCTCTGTGGAGTCCACCACTATGAGAATGTATTGGCCTGGAACATCACATTCGCAATACTTCATTTTTTTCTATTATACTCTAATAATTTTTTAACGCTTCGGTTACTTTTGCCCTTTAAATCTTTTATCTCGTATCCATATACCGTTTGAAAAGTGACTATTACATACTTTTTCATTGTTCCTCCTTTCTTATGTTCCCACCAAGCATTTAACAAGTCCATATTTTACACGAAAGGCTGCTTCAATTGGAATCTGGGATGCCCATTCAAAAATCCGAAGAAAATTTTCGAGATGTACAAAAAATGTGCGGCGTTTTTGATAATCATCAAAACCCGTTTTCTCAACCCTGCGGTTTCTACCCGAAGTGAATACAAGGTAACGATATAGCTTGGGGGAGGATTGAGTACCAACGACCTCGTCTACGAACTCCTGTAAATTTTCTTTATAAATATCTTTTCCGTTTTCTTTGGCTGTCTCTATATTAGAGAGGTGGATTACTAGGAAATGTTGTTTTTTTTCAGTTCCCTTCACAACTTTCAATAGCTTATGTCTTTGTTGTTCTTCCTTGAATATTTTTACATTTAGAGTATCAGATAAGATTTTTTGTTGCCTCTCATGCAAATTTTGAAATTTATTAAGAATTCTATTATCCAGTATTGTGATTCTTGTAGCAAGGATCTCTATCAATTCTTCGAGATTCTCAGCAAGAAGTTTATTCCCTTTCTCTTCTCTGGTTAATTCTGTAAAGGTACCATGGCTTCTCACACCTATATGATTTCGAGAAGACTTTAATACTTCTTGGTCATCAGTATGCACAAAAACTTCATCATATTCATCTCCTTCGTATTTAACAATATTTTTAGGTTTTTTTTGCCAAATTCTCCCATACGCTGCAAACTTAAATTTTAAATTATCTTCATAAACCCATTGGGCCAGCCATTCTTCGTAAAGTTGTCTAAAAACCTTTTTCTTATCGATATTCCCTTTGCTTGTATTTCCTTTTTCTAAATTTTTCAATCTATTAGCGAACATTTGTATCCTTCTTACTGGAGGTCTTTTTAATCTTGCTATTTCCTTCTCATCGTCAGCATTCTCTGTAACTACTATCTTAAAACGATAAATATTCTCCTCGCTTTTATCCCTTATGCTATTCTTGATATCTTTCCATTTAACATAGTAATCACCTTTCCATACTTTCACAGCGTACTTTATCTTTTTATCTTCAACAAACACCTTCAATAAATCTTGTTCTTCCTCTTTGATTTTCTGATGCGTTTCTACAGGAGATAAGCTTCTGATGAGCCCTGCACATATTACCACTTGAGTATTCCCTCCCATAAGGGGCTTACCATTTTCGTCTACGATACCTTTCCTGATGTTATCAATAATACCAAGCTTATGCTTACCATTTTCTTCCCCCCCATAAACAACTTCTTTAGCATTATCAACTTCTAAATCAAGATAAGAGGTAATGGAATACTTATTTCCATCCTCTTTAATCTCGATCTTCAAGGGCATTATGCTATAATCAGTTCTCGTATGTTTCACATTTCTTAAAATATTTTCCCAAATTGTATAAAGGGCTTGAAGTCCAACTATTCCCCCGGGCAAGAAAATATTGTATTTTTTAAGCTCCTTATGTATTTTCTGAGGTTTGTAGCTAGCATTAACTTTATAAAAAGTATCATTCCACTCCTTTTCTCTTAAAAATTCTTCATTTCCAGTGATGCTATTGTATTCATAGCGATAAGTGCTTTGTTCAAGGAGAGAAACAGCTCCCGCCTTGTTATTTATTTTAATAGCAACCCCAGTAATTTCCTCGCTATAGGCAATTGTTCCAAGAAATAAAGAATTATCCGCAAACTGAGTAAAGATATCGTAGAAATTCATAATTATTCCACCTGGTGATTGATAGCCAATGGCTCCAGCCCAAAATGCGCTTTTTGCCCGCATAAATATGAGAAAGTTAACAAAGGAAGTCTCTTCTCTTTCCAAATAGACACACAGTGAGAACATTTTTTTGTAGGAATCGTCAAATTTTGCATCATATTCTTTACACCCATCAAAATTAGGAGTATCAGGAATGTCTGGCATTTGGAATAATTTTTTAAGTTCATCTAAAGTAGGACAAGGAATCTCTTTCTTTTTCTGCGAGTTTTGTCCTCTATAAATTTCTGTACTGTCAGTCAATTTCTTTCTTTTCTCTTCGAGATACAAAACAAGGGCACTTAGACAATGTGCTGCGACATTATGAGCAAAAGCATCAATGATGATAGTAACGGCAGCAACTCGTTTAGCATAGGATGAAATCTCTTCATAGATTATCTTATCGTACAATATATTATTTATTAAAGGAAGTAACATAGTCAGGAAAAAATCCTTGTTCTGCAGAAGTAATGGTTTCATATCTTCTTGAATGCCTTCCAATGTAATCTTTTCACTCTCGTCCTTAACGCTCCCCACAAAGAACACTACTTCCTTATCTTTATCTTCGGTATCTTTTACAGTTCTTGGGCTTAGTGAAAAACCTATATGAGCCATTGAGAAAATCTCATTCGCTCTCCATACATAATAAGGTAGTATTGGGAATCTGGCTATCTGGTTAATTTTGTTTATCTTTTTATTGAATTCTTCTTCTTTGAATCCAGATAGAAGAATCTCCTTAATTATTTTCAAATCCTTTTTGAATTTGTCTTTCGTGATAGCCTCGGTGCCATTTTGAAGATACTTTTTATATCTATCAGACAATTTTAATATTTCCTCTTCTTCTAACTTTAGTTTTTCAAAATCGAGCCAGTACTCTTCCTCTTTCTCATTTCTCTCAGTATAGAATCTTTTTACATTATAGCTATTCAATCTATACTTTAGAGCCTTCCGACATAAATCTGTTACCCATATAATCATCCTACAGAATCTTTTAGTAACTTTGTATTCTTTGCTATTATCTACAGGCTCTTCTATAAATCCTAACACCTTAAGTTCTTCTTTTAAAGTTCTCTTGAAAGGCCCAATTCTCCTTTTTAATGGCAGTTCTATATGTTCTTGTATTGTTAGTTCCTTTAGGTTACATATACCAGTCTCTTTTAACTCTTGTTTGAATTGCAACATGATTAACTTATTTTCTTTCTCACATAGAATGAACTCTTCCTCAGGAGTCATTGTATTATTCAGGTCGATATATTTCTTTTGTTTTTTTGTCAGTTCCATCCAATCATCTATTTTAATTTCCTGTTTATCACAAGCTTCATTCCATTTCAATAGGCGCCAGGTGAAAATAAATGTGCTTAGTTCCCCATCTGTACAAAAAAGAAGGTCATTTAATCTCTCAAACTCATTTAGACGGTATTTCTTGTCTTCATTCAACACATAGAAAACTTCAGGATAGAGTCTTCCTTTCGCTGTAATAGTGGGCCTCTGACGAAGAATTTGAAATAGAGTAGTTATAAAAAAATCATTCTCTGTTTCTTTCCAAGTTTCTTTACCTTCTACAGACTTTATAATAAAATAAGGTAGTTCCAAATATGGTTTCATATCAGAACTTGCATTCTTCTGTATATGATAGATTCCTTTTCTTCCTTTACGAGGATCTATAAACAGTACCCCTATTCCATATATATTTAAAATATCATGTAACACTTCATCAACAAACTCTCGGGAAGTGATGTAACATTGTAGAAATCTCATCTGATTAGGGAACTTATCTGATTTATAAGTTAGACTTGGTATTGGGTCTGGTAAAGTATAGCGATATGTATAAGGGCACAATGTATCTAATAGGAACATATTGGATTTCTTTTTCTCATTTGTTTCGTTGTCCTCCGGTTTTGACAGTTCTTCTAACCTGTCTTTTATCAGAGCTTTTAATCCCTCATTATCTAACTTTGATACATTCTTTGGCAACCAATTCAGGTTAAAATTCTCCTCAATTATGCTCGGCGTAACACATCCTAAATAAGGACAGGGTTTGGAATCACGACAATCTTGTCTTAAATTACAATCACCGCATCCCCCGAATTGTTCTTTGAGATGTGGCTTGGGGGAGATACTGTATGGATTTGTATTTTTACCATTGTCAAATTGATACTTCCAGATTTTTTCGTTTTTATTCTTACACATCCTTTTCTTTTTTCCTGCCCAGCAGTTGAAATTCAATCCGTTCCTGTCAGACTCATGTAAATCTTTAATCTCACAATTTTGATACTTCCAGCATCCCTCATCTATTCTTCCTCGAAAGCATCCTTTCTTAATACCTATCGGGATATCACCTATTTCTTTTAAGACATCCCTTAATGTATGGTATAAAATTCCCCTACTTTTCTCATCTAAGGTTTCTATAGATATTCCAATAGCTCCTAAAATATATTTCTCTTCCTCAGGGAATCTTTCTATAGAATATCTATTTTTTATTTTCTTCTTTGCCTCTAATATCTTAAATTCCTTATTAGCTTTGTTGTCCATTCCAAACCCCTTAAGAAGACTTTAAGCGATTTGCTACAAATCCTCTATGAAGTAATTTATAATGGAGAATTTGTCCCGATCTCCAAATTATCCTCAGACGCCAGCAAAGTCGTTTTTTATTGTTAACAACAGTTGAAATAATTCTCACTTTAATATCCTTAATATTATTTGAAATTATGAATTTTTCAAGTTCTTTTTTAAATTTTGGTCTGATAATAACCTAAAGGAGTAATTTTTCATCACATTCGAACCCGAATTATCGAGCTTCTAAAATGGTACCAAGAAAACTCCTTGTTCTTCTATCCTTTGGATTTTGGAGTATTTCTTGTGGAGGGCCTTGTTCGATGATACTACCACTATGTAATAATATAATTCTGTCCGCAATCTCTTGGGCAAACTCAATGTGATGTGTCACTACCAATAAAGTTATCTCTTTGTCCTTGAGTCGCTTTATGACCCTCAGAACTTCGACCACCAACTCTGGATCCAGTGCGGATGTTACCTCATCCAAGAGCAATATCTCAGGCTCCATTGCCAGTGCGCGTGCAATTGCTGCCCTTTGCTGCTGCCCTCCAGAAAGCTCAATCGGATAACTACTCATCTTATCCTCAAGACCCACTTCCTTACAGAGTCTTAAAGCTATTTCTCCTGCCTCTTCCTTCTTTATTCTCTTCACATAAATGGGAGCCTCAATAATGTTTTCGAACACAGTCTTACTTGGCCAAAGGTTAAACTGCTGAAAAACCATTCCGACGATCTTCCTAAATTCGTCTTCTCTAACGAAAATTTTCCTTTCGATTTCTTCTCGATTGTTTCCCTTGAATATACAAGCAGGCATGGAATTCTGGTGCTCAGTGCCATTTGTTTTAGCCTCTATGATCTTTTTATCTTTAACATATATTGAGCCTTGATCTATTAATTCAAGCAAGTTCAAACATTTGAGAAGAGTGGTTTTTCCTACCCCGCTTGGGCCTATAATACAGACCGTTTCCCCTTTCTCTACTTCAAGGTCTATTCCTATAAGGACTTTATTCGAATTAAAAGATTTATGGATATCTTGAATCTTCATGATTACCCTGTTCATATCTCTATTCCTTTCTCCCACATCAACAGTTTAAACTCTGCGTATAAAGTACTTACTCTTCTCCAGTTTTTTTGAAAAATAAGTTGCAGGCACAATAATTATTAGATATATAATAGCAATTCCAGTATAGACTTCGAGAGCTCTGTATGTGTGTATTATGATACTATTACCGGAGTGCAGTGGTTCCCAAACAGATATTACGGAGGCTAATGTCGACATCTTAAACATTGTTATATACAGGGCAGTAAGAGTTGGGATTAACGCTCTAAAAGCCTCTGGTAGAACAATCCTACGTAAAATTAGCTTTGAAGACATACCTAAAGATCTAGCTGCATCCTTATAACTTGTAGGCACACCATCAATAGCACCTCGTACAACATCAGCCACAAAAGAAGATAAATTTATTGATAATCCAAAGGCAGCTGTTGTAAAAGCGGAGATTTTGATATTGAGAAAAGCAGGTAGAAAATAGTAAAGCCAAACGAGAAGTACTAAGAGTGGTAACCCCCGGAGAAGTTCAACATAAGTTACTACTATTCCTCGAATTATTTTATTCCTTGAAAGTAAAAGAACACCTAGAAAAGTGCCCAAGATTGTTCCAAAAAGTATTGTGATTCCAGTTAGTTCCAGTGTAACTATGGCACCATGTAAAAATACCCGTCTGTATTCCCATAACAGACCTAAATCCCAATTATAATGCATAATATGTAACCCTCTGCAATTGGTTTAATGCCAAAATCACTGGTCACTATTAGGTGATGGATTCCACATGGTTTGACTCATTCTGTCTCAGTTCTCCATGGTTTTGCGGCACTTAGCCAAGCAGCGTCTGCCTCTTTGTACTTCTTTTCCAGTTTGTCTGTGAATCCAGAGTTTTCCATAAATTCCAAAGCAAGATTTAAAAAATCAAGCCACTCTGGGTCACCCCTTCTTATCATTAAGGTTGTACCGAAAACATAAAAAGGCCTTCCGGCAAATAGATCTGTGACACTTTCCTTATGCTCCTTCGCAAATCGATAACAGGACATTGCATCGCCCAAAGCTACATCTGCACGCCCTGTAATAACCTCCAACATAGGACGTGTAATATCCTCCGTCTCCAGAACAATTAATTTGGTATCTAGAAGGTATCTTTTGGCATACTCATGCCCAACCTCTCCATCTGTCACAGCTACTGTCAGCCCGGGTTTTTCAAAATCCTCGAGCTCTTTAAATCTCGTATCCTCCTTTCTAATGATGGCACTAATTCCGACATAAAGGACAGGTTTTGTAAAGGTCACCTGCATCGCCCGAGGGATTGTTCTAAAGATTCCCGATACAACAACATCAACCTTTCCGGTCTCAAGTGCGGCTATCATCCTGCCCCAGTTGGTCTCTTCATACTCAATTTCAACGCCCATCAATTCTGCTATTTGGGCCATCAAATCGATGAAATAGCCCGATAACTCTCTTGTTTTTGGGTCTTGAATAACAAAGGGTGGGTATTTTATGTATCCTGCATGAATAACTTTTTCTCTTTTTACTTTCTCTAAGACCGATTCTCCTCGTTCAACCCCCTTTGGAACACATCCCCAAAAAGACGCTCCCAAGAGAGCAATGGTTATAAGAACCACCAGTCCTGCAATACTTCTTCTCGCATTTAACATCTCACACCTCCTTTTGGTTAAAATTGCCCCGAGAAACTCCTCCATTCCTCAAAATACACTGCTTTTCCTCTTTCTTAAATATCATACACATTACCTCCCTTAATCTTTTTCAATCCTCAAGACGCAAAGATGCGGAAGAGATGGTTGGTACCTGGGACAGGGAGTTCAAGGAACTCTATCGCTCCCTTACTCTCTAAATTTATTGTCCCAATATTAACCATTTTCATCCTTGCATTACTCTTATACTATATAAAGTGAAAAAGTCAACCACCAAATTCTCCCCAAACTATCCCCGAATTTCTCAAAAACTCAAAAAACAGTTAAATAGCAATTGGTTAAATAGTCAAACCACTCTACTTCTATTTTCATTCCTTCTTTTTAAGTTTAAAAATACCTGTCGATTATATTGGAGGTTTATGAATATTGCAAGTAAAAATTGAGTTTTCAGACAAAATCCTATTTCAGCTAGCCATGGCAGTTAATCCCAAAATAAAAGAGCCCCAGACTTGATTTTATAGTCTAGAGCTCAAAACAACTACTCAGTCTTTCTTTTCTGTTCAACATAGAAAGCGGCTCGGCTAAGAATATACGACCAAAGCTCTACAACCCTTTTATCAATATCTGTAAAGAACGGATTGCCTTCATACTGTTCTCTATATTTCCTTACTGCTTCTTCTTTTGAAGGTATTTCCCATCCCATTCTTTTGTAATACTCTTGCTCATGGCGGATAAACTCCTCTTCTGTAAACATTTTTTCACTTTCTCTTGATTCCATAGATACACCCCTGAAAGCGGCTCCTCTGAAATTGGGTATTAACCCTCTGACTTTAAGATAGAAGGATATAGGTGTAGTAACATCGTTATGGGCACCGTGACCTGAAGTAACTATTACATAAGGTAATCCCATCTCTTTTGCCTTTTCTACAATAAGCACTCCTAAGGGTTGGACTGCTTCCGCGGATTTGAATATGGATCTTTTTTCTGTTCCTCTACCTTCTCGCTCCGCTTCCCATCTCATAATAGGAGCATGGATACCATACTTTTCCCCTCCAACAGCTTTCTCTAATTCGCCCAGATCACTCATTACATTCTCTCGTACACCCCTATCTTCTACATCTCTGAGGTTGGAAGACTCTATTGTTTCCCGAATTCTTTCTGTAACTCCAATTCCCAATGTATGGTCTCCTGATCCCGTCCTTTCAGGAAAAAGCAAATCTGTCACTATACAGTCAAACTTTTCTTTCGGATTCTTTTCCCCTTTTTCAATCAGTTTCATGGCTTCATCATAATCTTTAGCTGTTTCCACTACTACTTTTCCTTTTAAACCAGCTTTTTCTAAACCTTTTATTGCTGCTTTCTGATACTCTGGTCTATCTTCTACTAAAAGAATTCTGATTGTAGGCTGACGTTCCTTTTCAATCTTGCGCTCAGCAGGCACCTCTGCTAATTCTTCTTTTTCCTTAATCCCTCCTGGGATTGGTTCTCCTTCTCTTAACATAGTTTCACCTCCTTTCCACCCTCCCTTATTTTCTCTAAAAATGTTAGTTAGATTGCCTCGTGAAGGGAGCCCGGAAAGGCGGCAAAACCGGAGAAGGAAAATTGTATGTTCCTCTTACTATCTTGATTAGATTCTACAGTAAGACAAATTAACTATATATCTTTCAAAATGTCAATGTGTACAATTTCTCTCAAGGACTTAAACAGGAGTCTCAAATCTCAATATTAAGGTTAGCATATTTTTTAATCCCTGTCAAGCTAAACCCTGAAATAACAAGGATTTAGAGAGATTTGTGTATCTACTCTTTGGCTAATATAAGCCCTAAAATAGTCAATCAAAAAACTGAGAATATCCACTTTCCTTTATTTAAGCCCTTTTTGGGAGACTTTTTTAATGCAAACATCAAAAAGAGGCATCATTAAGCCAAAAAATTTTCAATTTTTTTTGTTGACTTTTTAAAAAAGATGGATAAACTTTAAATAGTTCTTTGAGAGCTTATTTAATTTGCAATTCGCTTGTTTAAAACCGCTCCACGGCCAAGTGGATTGCCCCGGTGGTGAAAACCACATAGGGGTACTCCATTGCTCCAAGTCCGTGGAGCGGTAGTCACGGTTTCGGCTGTGGCTGGGCAATGTGGGTGCCCCTTTCTTTTTAGGTCCCCACCTTAATCCCCAAAAGACAAGTGAGATTGGTATTGTTTAAATTCGGAGGTTCTGATGAGCAAATTTAATGAAACGCCTTTTAGCAATATTATTGTTGTGGTAACAGACAGAAACGACCCAAGATTTGGGCAAATAGGGAAATTGTGGTTGTGGGAGTGGTACCATGGAGTCTATATGGTTCAGTTTCCGGATGGGAGAATCGTGGACTATCCTGACGGTAAGGAACCCGGAGACCTTCCGAGTCCTGTGACTCTGTTTCGGAAGTCAGAGTTTGCAGAGAAGTTTAAAGAGTTGTATGAAGAGGATTAGATGCTTAAAAGAATTATTTTGTTAAGTTTTCTTATATTTTCTATTGTGTGTTTATTGAATCTCCTGTACATGAAACGGAAAGGGGAATATGAACGGAATACAACTGAGTCAGAAAAACTGCCCTATGAGTGCATTTACTATGACTTAAATAAGGACAGTGTGATGAATCTTGGCTCTCAGGATATTGTAATAGATACAATAATACGAGAAGATTTAGATGGGGACGGCTTGCAGGAGATTATAGTATGTGCCGGAATATCAGTTTATCCTTATTCTGTCTTGGTATTCTGTGGGAAAAATTATGAGAAAAAGGCAGTTCTTGTATCAGAGGAAGATTGTTTGGACTGGCTTGAAGTGTTTGATTTGAATGGAGATGGGAGAGAAGAAATTCTTGCCACCTTTGTGGGAGGTAATGCTGGTTACTTGAGCGGTTATGCCTTCGCTTGGGAGGGTGATACCTGTAAAGAGATTTGGTCTACTCCTGAGGCTCTTTATGCAGGAGATTTATATAAAGAAGATTTAGATAAAGATGGCATATTTGAACTCATCACTACAGAATATCGCACCATGTCAGCTAATGGAAAAATGTTTGAATCACCAAAGAAAGTGATGAAAGTTTACTCTTGGGATGGAGAAAAGTATTCTTTGCAGGATTTAAGTGAGATTCTCATTGAGAGTGAAGAATGAGCATTTTCTGGGATTTTTATGCCACCTGCTATGATGCGATAGCTTTGCTTATTCCATACAAAGAGCTTATGGAAAGAGTTTGTGAGGAATTGGAGCTTAAGCCTGGATTTAAAATTTTAGACGCAGGTTGTGGCACTGGAACCCTTGAAGTCTGGCTTGATAAAATTGAGATACCCAACATTTCAGTTGAAGCCTTAGATTTTTCTCAAGCCATGCTTAACCGGGCAGAGAAAAAGTGTAGAAGATTGGTCAATGCTAAAGTTAATTTCTCATATTTTGATTTAAATAAGAGAATGCCTTTTCCTGATGATTATTTTGACAGAGTAGTGAGCATCAATGTTCTTTATACCTTGAATGACCCAGAATCAGCAGTTAAGGAACTTTCAAGGGTGCTTAAAAATAAGGGCAAAGGAATATTTGTTAATCCTTATTACAAGAACTTTTTGGCTGTGTTTTTTACACATATAAAAGAAATATGGGGAAAAGATAAGATATTTGACTTCTTGCTTACTGGAGCTATAATTCCATCCCTTCTTATAGTATGTTTAATTAATATTGTAATAGTAAATAGAGCTTCAAGAGGTAAGTATCACTTTTTATCTACCTCTGAGTTAAAGGAAATAATTGAAGCCACAGGAATTAAAATTGAGAAAGCGTTCTCTTGTTACAGCAATACAGCAAGCTTTATTAAGAGTGTAAAATGATTACCATAAGATTATGCAAATCCAAATCTGAATATCAAAAGATATGCAATTTTGTAGAAGAGGCATATAGGGAGAAATGGTGTATTAGGTATCTTGAAGAAAATCCTCAGGTCTTCTTTGTTGCCTTAAATAAATCAGATATCATAGGGACAGTGGGACTATATTTAAAATCTGTCCCAGATAAGCTTCCTGCTGAGATTATGTTTGATTTTAAGATAAAAGAATTCTCTGAACTCTCTTGTAATAAAACAGCAGAGATTTCAAGACTTGTAATTAAGAATAAAGAATATCCCTTAATTCTAACAAAGGGATTATTTGTTGCCCTTTATTTATATGCCAAAAAGCACAATATTGAAACTACCGTAGCCTCTGTTAAACCATCTTTAATGCATTTTCTTCAAAACCATCTTAAACTCCCTGTGCATACTTCAAATAAAAGGATTAAAAGAAACGCCATCCCAAATCAATATGAAGAATACTTTCTAAAAGAGCCTTTCCCTGTTCCTATAATTCTTTATACCCGAGAAACAGCCCCCTGCTTTGAAGCTATTAAAAAATCCCTTTTCAAAAACATAACTTTCCATATTTAGACTTTTATCCACAATTGTCAGTACTGTTTTTATATGTTAATTTAAAGACAAAGTATGTTTGCTATTAACATCATCATTTTACTAACTATATTCACAGTCTGTTTAGGATTAGCAGTAATTGTTCTTTTGAGAGCTAAAGGGAATATAGCTAACTGGACATTTACTATTTTTATCCTTGGTGTGGCTGGTTGGAACTTAAGTATAGCCTTATTTCAGCTTACTTCCAATGTCTGGTGGGGAAAACTTCCTTTTACTTTTTCTTGTATTATCATTGCAAGCTTCTGGCTCTTTTCCAAATGCTTTCCTAAAGCAAGAATTAAAAAGAACGAACTTGTTGTTGTTTTACCTTGGTTAGCATTTTTAATAATTTCTCTCTTCTTCACTAATTTCTTATACACTCGTTTCAGTATTGATGGCTATATTACTGGTGAGCTTGGAATCCTTTATCCCATATTTGGGTTATTTTTTATAGCCTATTTTGTCTGGGCATTTGTTAATTTGTTTCTGAAATTTAGAAAAAGCAAAGGACTTGCAAGACTTCAAATAGGCTATGTTCTTTGGGGCTCTTTACTTTTTGGTATTGGCGGGGTAACTACAAACTTGATTTTACCCTCTTTTGGTATTTATAACTTTAATACTTTGGGTCCTGCCTTTGCAGTAATCTTGGTGGTCTTTACCAGCTATGCTATTCTCAAACATCGTCTCTTTCATATTCGTGTTATCGTTACTGAGTTATTAGTATCTGGAATCTTATTGGTGCTTTTTATTCAGACTATTCTTTTTAAATCCCTTGTTGAACTTGTATGGCGGAGTATTTTCCTCATTGTGGTTTCTATCCTTGGGTGGCTACTTATTAAAGGAATGCTTCAAGAAATAGAAAGAAGAAAGAAAATACAAAAATTAAATCGTAAATTAAAGGATTTTGTAGCCATTACTTCACATCAGCTTATGGGTCCACTTGGAGTAATCAAAAACTATCTATGGATGTTAGCTGGTGGTGAGTTTGGGGAGATTACTTCTAAACAGAAGGAAATTGTGGGATTCAGTTTTGAAAATACTGAAAGGCTGATAAGGACCATTGATACTTTCCTTAATGTATCCAAGATTGAAAAAGGCAAGCTTGAATTGAGAAAAAGAAAAATAAAAATTGAAAATTTGATAAACTCTGCTATTAAACAACTTTCTAATATAGCAAAGAGAAAGAAACTAAAACTCAAATTTGAGGTTCCTAAAAAGCCCTTACCAGAAGTCTTTGCAGACCCAGATAAGATTATGGATGTCCTGCTTAATTTAATTGAGAATGCTATCAAGTATACTGAGAAAGGTGAAGTCTTTGCCTCAGTTGAGACAACAGAGAATAAGATAACAGTTCATATCAAAGATACTGGTATAGGAATTCCTAAAAGTCTTGCTCCCAGGCTTTTTGAGGAATATTGTAGGGGCAAGGAGGCTATTATTCAGGCAAATGGCACAGGGCTCGGGCTCTATATTGTAAAGATGATAGTAGAGGCACATGGAGGAAAAGTCTGGGTAAAATCGGAAGGCAAAGGAAAGGGTTCTACATTTTCATTTAGTTTGCCAATCAAAAAATAAACTCTATGCACACAAAAATCTTAATCATTGAGGATGACCCTTATATCTCCAGGATGTATGTGGAGCAGTTAGAAAAAGAGGGATTTGAAGTAGATGTAGCCCAGGATGGGGAAGAAGGACTTAATAAAGCAAAAGAGAAGCCGGACTTGATACTACTTGATGTGACGTTGCCGAAACTCAGTGGATTTGAGGTGTTGAAAAGATTAAAAGCCAATGAGAAGCTGAAGTCTATCCCCGTAATTATGCTGACCAATGTAGCAGAGGTTAAGAAAGTAAAGAAAGCACTTGAACTTGGGGCTTGTGATTATCTGGTAAAGGGATATACTCTGCCAAAAAAGGTGATAGAGAAGGTAAGGAAGGCGGTAATGAGATAGATTAATTGTAGAGGCTCAGGGATAAAAGAGAATAGATTCTTTTACTAACATTTTCTTACAAACGCCTCTTTGGTTACTTGATGTTCCAAGAAACTCGCCGGTGATAGCCCATGAGATATGTCATACTTTGCTTCATTAGTCTTTTATGGATTTTGTTAAAGAATTTTGTTAAAGAAAGAATTGACTGCTATGCGGAGGAAATACTTGCAGATATGTTTATTTTTTATATATCTGGCCCTTTTATATTTATTTATACCTCTCTCATTTTGTGGGTGTATATGCAATATGCAAGGACGCTCTTCACTACCTAATTCTTAATTCTGATGGAGAAAGCAAGGGAGGTGTCAACTGAGGTACAAGTTATCCACAGGTCTTTTGTTTGACAAAGTATTATGTCTATCTCAAAATATATATAGCGGATAAAGCTCGCTTTTTTCATAACTTTTTGCGAAAAAACCTTGACTTTTAAAGTTAAATATCCTATATTTTAAAGAAACTAATCTATTATTTACCTCAGTGATGGAGGCGTTAAAAGGGGGTTCTGATGGAGAAGACATTGATTGGTGTCTTGGCGAGTCATGATAGCCTAGAAAGGAATCTAGCACTCGCCACGGTTTTCCGAGAAGCATGGGAAAAGCTGACTCTCAGAGAAACATTAACTGACTTCTGCTTTGTTTTTACGGGCGGGACATATAGTCGCCTTATTAAAGGCGAGCAAGTCAGCGGAATGGAAAAGGAAGTTCTACATAATCTTGAGCTAAGAATTGCATGTCTTGAAAGCAAGCGAGTCTGCAGAAAGAAAGTGAAAAAGAAAGTTCCATATAAACTCGAGAAAAACATTGTAAGTTTTCTTCACACCGAATGTGGCATAATACAACTTCCAAGAACTCAAGAAGGTGGAGTAATAAAGTTGTCCAGTCTAGTTACTCAACGCAAAGTCAGCATTCTTTGGCCGTTCTTTAGCCCTCGAACAGCACATCTTCTCTATCCTGAGAATATTGCCTTACTACGGCTTGCCGACACATGGCATGTGAAGAAGCTTATGAATTTGGGGTCTGTCAAGGACTGGCTTCGGGGCGAAGCAAAACGAGACAAGAATCTTAATGTACAAGAGATCCCATTCAATTTGAAATTTCCTCAAAGTGAAGTGAGTGTGAGGGTCAATACGGCAACACAAAGCGCGCCGGGAGGCTCCTGGAGTGTATCCCGACGAGCTAACCCCCCTAAGGACTTCCTACAAGCAAAAGAGGAGAGGGATTTGGACGGTGCTTTGGGGAATGCAGTCATCGCCTTGATTTCCCACGACGAGATGAAAGATAGAATGATAGACTTCGTGGTAGATTATGAGAAGGAATTAGGTAAGTTCAAAAGTATCTTGGCAACAGGTGCAACAGGGAAGCTAGTTAAGGAGGCTGCACCGACTCTTGAAAAGAAGGTCAACCTACGTCACTCTGGTCCCAATGGAGGGGACATTGAGATTGCTACTGAAATACTGCTAGGTGGTTGCGATGTGGTAATATTCTTTGTGGACACTCTTCACCCACATGCTCACATTGAAGACATCCGAGTTTTATTTGCAGCTTGCATGATTCAGGAGCAGGTGAGTATTCTTTCAAACGAGATGCAAGCCAGAGATTGGATGGACAGAATGATCAGGGGGAGATAGGCGGAATCCTACCACCACACGGTTTGGGAATGTAGCAGCCCACATCGAGTAACTATTTGCCAAATACCTATCATTAGGAGCGTGTCCGAAAGTTCGAATTTTTGCATAACATTCGCCACTTTTTATGCCCAAAATGAAAGATTTATAATACCAATTTACCACATTATGGGTAAAAATAGGCTCTTTTAGAGAACAAACATTTTCCAGTCTTGTACCATCAGCAAAGTTTTTAGCCAGTCTCCTACAGATCTCTTTACTCCAACTTACTTCACCCACCAATCTCTCCAATCCATCATTGGCCTCTTAATCGCAAATCTTTTTGTAATCCTCTCTTGCTTCTTCTCTATCATCTTTATATCCTCCAAGTGCCTGATTCTCTCTGATTCCAGAAAATACATAAATGCCTCGGCTTCTGCATCTGTGAGTCGTTTTAGTTTTTTCATAAGTTTATTAAAAAATTAGGGGACATCCCGAAGCAATTCGGGACATCCCCTTTTTAAGTTATACCATCTTAGAAAGAACATCCTTGACCTCATCTGGCTGACCTGCAAGCCATAGCTCTTCAAGAAGGTCTTCCTTAAGCTCTTTTAGACGCTGTTCCTCTTGCTCAAGGTTAATCTTGGACTTGGCTCGTGCTTCAACCTCTTTCTCAAGCTTATCCCCGTGAAAGTCACTACATTTCCAGTTCTCCCAGTCATTATAGCCATAATGAGAGCCCAGTTTTTCTCTTATCTGGTCTTCTAACACTTTAGCCCGTTCTCTTAGCTTCACAAGCTCTTTCACTAAACTATCAATTCCCCATTCAGAGATTAGCTTCTTTTTGAGCTCATTAGTGAGTTCTCTATGCTCTTTCTTGAGCTTAGCAACTGCCCTCTCATACTTTGAGAGAAGTATCTTTTCCGCCTTCTCCCTGAGCTTCACAGTTACTCCGTTGCCATTATTGTTAGACATCTCAATCACCTCCTTTTCTCTCTAACCAACTCTCTTGACCTAAACTCTTTCCCACAGTTTCTGCATTTGTAAAAAGATGGTCCATCTTTCCTTCCCTCATCTCATCTTTTTTTCAATCTCGTCCAACTCCCGACTAACTTCCCACTTGTCCATGTTCCCTTCGTGGTCATCTGCCAAAATCTTAACTGCCTTAGCAAACAACTCAGTTTCGTCTCCGTCCATAGGGTCTCCTCCATACTCTCCTCCATGTCCAGTCATCTTTTTCCAAATCCCAATTGCTTCTTCTACCTTATCCCACAATTGATGCCAGTTCATATTTTACCTCCTCTCTAACCAACTCATCAGCACCAAATTGATGCCCACAGTTCCTGCAAAAATATGAAGGAACTGAGTCATCAACCTCTCTTTCGTTCAGCCTCTTTCCAGTCTTCACATCAAACTCTATTAACCGCTCAATCGTCTCAGTCAGTTCATCGCTCCCACAATTTGGACACCTATACATATCACCCTCCCTTCGGCTTATCCAACTCTATAGGCTCAATCCATAACTCGTTTTCAGTGCATTGGCGTTCCTTATTTTCAGATTCTATATACTCCTCTGCTTTATCTCTGGTTTAAAACACTGCTTCAAGAGCAAACTCATCCTCCCAATGAAACAGCACAGCATATAGTTTCATAGCTTCCTCCACTGATACACTTTTTTCATCTTTGCCTCCTATTTAGTCCTTGATTGATTTCCAGTCTGAATCACTAATAATTACATGGTCTAAAAGCTCAATTCCTAAAAGATTCCCAGCTTCTTTGACTCTTTTTGTAATTTCAATATCATCTTTTGAAGGCTCAGTCTCACCTGATGGATGATTATGGGCAAGAATAATGGATGCAGCATTAGCCAGAATGGCGGGCTTAAAGACCTCACGAGGATGGACAAGGCTTGCATTCAGACTGCCAATGCTTACTGTGTTTATGCAAATCACTCGGTTTCTGGTGTTGAGACAAATAATCACAAAATGTTCTCTATCCTGATGCCTTAAATCTGAGAGAAGTTCAAAAACATCTTCAGGTGTCTTTATTTAAGGACCCAATTCAGTGGTTTTTTCTCTTACAAGCTCAACTTTAGCTTCTAATCTTGGATACATCTTTTCCTCCTTTTCGCTTTCTTTTTGGCTTGAATGGACCGAGCTTTTTCTCAAAAAGGCTTGTGTAGGACTTGCCTATAATAATGTGGTCTGCAACTCCGATTCCTAAGATTTTACCAGCCTTTGCTACCCGTTCGGATATTCTTATATCTGCTGGACTTGGAGTTGAATCTCCTGCTGTATGATTATGAACCAAAACTACGGCTTCAGCATTTGTGAGAAGTGCAGACTTAAAAATTTCCCTTGGAGATGCTATGAGTGAGCGTCCTGAGCCTTTGCTTATCTCTTCTATGCCTAAGATTTTCCATGTAGAGTCTAGGAGGATGCTTAAAAGGAGCTCTCTATCAGAGTAACGGATTTCGTCTCCAATTAGTCTTACAAGCTCGGCTGCATCAGTAACTCTTGGGCCCCAGGCATCGTAATTTTCTCTTATCAGTTGGATACGAACTTTCAGACCACCATACCAACCTTTCTTTTTCAGTTTAGGAAACAGTTTCCTTTGCTGATTTCTCATACCACCTCCTACTCAAGCCTTATAGGCATCAAGAGATATAGTTCGTCAGTCTCTTTATCTACTGGCTTCAGTATCATAGCAGACATTGGGTCTTTAAATGTCCACTTAACCTGTTCACTTTTAATGACAGAAAGAAGCTCAAGCAAATACTTGGCATTAAATCCAATCTCTATTTCATCTCCACTACACTCACACCCGACCTTAACTTCAGATTTAAACCCTTCTCCTGCAGACTCAAGGGAAAGCTCATTTGCATTTTTTAAGATTGTTAGTTTGGCTATTTCATTTACATCCTGGGCAAAAACCTCAACTTGTTTCAAGCCCTGAATTAGTTCCCTGATATTTACAATCAGTATCTTATCACTATCTTGAGGAATCACTGACTCATAATCAGGGTATTTACCTTCAAGGAGTCTTGAAGTTACTCCAAGGTTCTTACCATATAAGCCCACAGTTGATTCATTTACAAAAATCCTGACTGTCTTGCCCTTCATCTTTAAGATATATCTGACAATATCAGATGGCACTATTATTTTCTGTTCGTTTTCAGACTCAACAGGAATACTAATCTTTGCTAATCTATGTCCATCAGTGGCTACCAGAACTAATTTATCCTTTTTAAATTCAAACAGGATACCACAAATGGCTTTCAGATACTCTTGCTTGGCTGTGGCAAAGGATATGGCTCCCAGAGCAGATTGAAATCTCTCTCTTGGAATCTCTATAAACCCATCTCGCCCAAGAAGACACTGCTCTTTTGGATAATCTTTTTCCGAAATCAGGGACAGCTTAAATCTGGAACCTTGACATTTAACTGCTAACTGGCGTTCATTTACTTCCAAAGCCATTTCTTCCCTTGGCAAGAGCTTCACTATCTCGCTTAATTTCTTGCCCGGCACAACTATTACACCTTCTTCGTCAGCTTGACATTCAGCTTGTGCCAAAAGCCAGGTGTTCAAATTAGAAGCAGTGGCTCTGACTGAGTCTGGCTTTACTTGTAATTTAACACACTCAAGTGCAGATAAGCTCAGATTTCTCCCAATTACACTAACAACTTTCTCTAACAGCTCTTTTAGAGCTGTTTCATGCATTAAAACTTTCATCATACCCTCCTATTTTTTCAAAGAACTATAAATTACTCATCTATTACTTTAATATTAAAACCATATTTTTGGGCTAATGCCTTAAGTTCAGGCACACTGATAGACCTGATAACATAACCCTTCTTGGTCCTCTCTGGTTTTAAGTGAAGTTCCTTTCTTAAAATATGCTCTACCTTCTCTGACGAAATCTTTGGGTTACATTTTAGAACCTGATTAAGTCCATTAGCAATATCTTTCATAGTTGGGGCATGAGGAAGTAGCTTAAGTAAGATCTCTAAAATTTTGGCTCCTATCTGAGTTACAGCTTTCTCCTTGGGGCTTTTTGCGACTTTGTGCTTTGGCTTATAATGGAGTCTTATCTCAATGTCCTCAAATTGGTCTAAAAGTTTTAAGATTTGTTCAATATTTGCCATAAATAGAAGTTATATAACTCTTGAGGAACTTTACCTTTGCGTAGCTTTATCAGCTCATTTTCTATTAGTGATTTTACTTTTCTTGGGAGAGGCATCCCTTTGAATTTAATATTCCCATAAGTTCCTGCTGATTCAATGATTAAATCTCCAAACCCAATGATTTCACCAAATATAGATAATTGGCAAGAGAGGTCCTCAATCTGGGCATACCAGATGGACATAGTTCTTTTACCCACAATCCCTCTTTGCTTAGTAATTCTTAAGTTAGTTACAAAATAAAGACTATTTTTCCAATCAAGAAAGAAAGTCAAAATGACAAACAAAAAAGTAACTGCTAATACTTTTATACACAGATTTTTATATTCTTCGAAAAGAGGACATAAAAAGTAAGAGAAGAAAATCCAAATCAAGCCTATACAAATAATAGGCACTATAATAAGTATAAGATGTGGATGAGTTTGGTAGATAATTTTTTCTTGAGTTAGGAGTTTCATACTGATATTTTATCTAATCCCCAAGCTATGTTCTTGAAGTCTCCTGTCTTGACTCAAGACATGCCAGGCTCTTGAGACAGGCAATAAGCCTAATTCCACACCACGCGGAACAGGGAATTAGATTACTCTCTCCTCAGCCTAAAATATGTCAGCCCAATGGCGACGGCATCAAAGGCATGTTGCCAATGCCTACGGCTGTAGGTGTGTTTGTATCTGTAATATCTTTTTAAAGATGGGAAATATTTTTGTGTAACGATTTTAGATAGTCTTCTCTTTGTTGCTCTTCCATTGCCACAGATAACCCTTTTTACAGTGAGCGGAGAAAATCCATAAACCTTAAGCCTTTTCTTTTTACCTAAATCCATAAACTCTTCCACTAAGACCTCTAATCGTGAAATGTTCCTCCATCTTCCTCTAAAAGTTGTCTCTATCGCTAAAACATCCGGTTTTTCAACATCAATGATTCTTTCAATGGTATCCCTTGCCTCTTTAAGCATCTTATGAGGCTCTTTTCTCCGCCTAAAGGTCTTTATACCCCAGGTTATTAGGTCATAGCGTGATGTAAGCACTGCATAGCCTGTTTCACGAGTGCCGGGGTCTAATGCTAAGACTCTTGTGTTTTTATTTCTTGGCATATTTTTTAACAAGGTAAGTGAATAAGGCTCCCCTTGATTTGCGTATCTTTGAAGATGGAATCTTTTTCACTTCCCTGAAGGCTAAATTGATTAGGTCTTCTGAATACCTCTCGCATAGAGTCTCATAATAGCTCAGGTTTTCTTCGTCTTTGAAGGTTTTGGCTATACGCTCTGCTAAAAGTTCTTCTTTGGCCTTTGCTTCAACTTTAGGTTGATAAGATTCTTTCCATCTACTCAATTTGAAGACAATAGACTCTCCCTGTTTTTGAGTAGTCACATAGCCCCATTTTTTCAGATGTCCCAGCCAGGTTTGAAGAGTGTCCTTGCAGATGCCCATCTGAGAGGCAATAAAATCTAATCTTGATAGCAGCTTTCCTGTTTTTGAATTGGCGGAAAGAACAAGATACAAATACAGCCATATTGCGTTTTTCACCCTGTAATAGTGCTTTGCGTCCTTATCTGCGACAAGTCCCCGACGAATGTAGTTTTGATTCATGGTTTTTAGTTAATTGTTAAATTATTTAAAGCAGTTTTCCTCTTTGCTTTAAAACTTTGTTTTTTAAATCTATGAATCTAATTTTCCAGTAAAGTCTTTCATCTTCGGCTTTATGTTGGCTAAGAATATAAATATCGTATTGAGATAAAGAGATTTTCTTTTTTAATTTGGTTATTAAGGATTTAGGAAGTTTCATAGGCAATTAATTCTAAATATTCCTTTTGGGTGTATCTTTTTATATACTCTTTCTTAAAAGTCAGTCCGTCATTAGCCCACAATCTTTTATAATAAGCATCTAAATTTGCTAAATGCCTGGAACTTCTCCTTTCACCTTGAAAATATATTTTTATGTGTTCCATATTATTTCTCCTTCCATTCAATATCTTCTTCCTTGCCCACAAATTGCTTCCACTGCCCATCTTCAAAAACTGCCGATAGGTCATATCTCATAGGACAGCCCCTGTAAAATGGTCGTCGCTTCTTTAGTCTTTTTAGCCTTCCTCCCGCAAATTCGGCTATCTTTTTACAAACTGTTCCCATATCCCAGATAGGTTTATAAAATTTGTCCTGAGCCATAAACTCCATACAGGCAATTATGTCCTTTGGCTTGTATTTCTCTTGCAACATGGTCTTGATATTGCGAAGAATTTTGCCCTTATTGGTTCTGTCTACTCTAACTCTCTTCAGTCTCTTATAGGCTCTAATAATCTTGGTATAAGTTTCATTTGAAAAAGAATTATTTGCCCCACGGGCTATATATCTTTCGTTAATATCTTTCGTTAACACTCTTTCGTTAGGGGTGTATCCTGACCTTTGGTTTTTGGCTAACTGACCCTGTTTTCTTGGCATTGCCTTTGCCTTATTTTTGTCTGGGGATACAACTCTGGTTTGTATGGTGGCATTACTCTGATTTGTATGGGGAGACAATTTCCTCATTTTTTTAATAGGTCGCCATTTAGCAATCTTAATTAAAAGGGCTCTTCCTGTGCTTTGAGTCTCAATATAATCATGCTTTCTGAGACGAGCCAGCCAAGAGTAAATGGTATTTTTTGATACTCCCATATCTTGACTTATGGTTTGACATTTGCGGATAAGATAGCCTGTCTTTCTGTCAGCATCGGTTATGAAATATAGAAGTAGCCAAATGGCATTCTTGAGTTTTAGGTAGTGTTTAGAATGAGGGTCAGAGGTCAAGCCTCGCCAGACTGGTCCCCACCATTTGTTTTTCATAGATTTCACTTCCAGCGTATCAAGGCTTTAACTCTTAACAAGAGGGGACATTTTAATAAAAGCTATACCTAAAGCAATCGCATCAAACATACGCAACCAGTATTTCTCTTTATGCGAAAGATAAAGGATTGGTTTATCTCTTGGAAGATACTGTTTAAGAACTCGAAAATCAAAAACCGGCTTATTTTGGGGAAGATACCGTTTAAGAAAAAGGTAGCGTTTGGTTATACGCTTGGCTATCTTAACTCTTGTGGCTCGGCCTTCCTGGCAAATAGTTTCTCTGACTTCTTGGGGGTCCAATTCGTGCATGGTAAGTTTATGCTCTTCGGCAGTCCTTTTGAGTCCCCCGAATACAGCATTAAATTTAGAAGAGCCTTTTTGGTGAATGAGGTGTGGTTTTTCTATTACTAAAGCATTTGGCTTATTTCTTTTAATTATTTTCAAAAGAGCCCTTTTAACACTGTCCCGACGCTTTTTAGGTTTAAATGTCCATACTCCCCAATCAATGAGTTCCCCATCTTCAAATAAGGCAAAGCCCGTTTCTTTAGTACCTGGATTTAAAGCTAAAATTTTATCGGGCTTGGACATAATTAGTGCATATATGATTTTTTATGAAACCGTTGCCAGTATTGATTGTGTAAATCAGAGTATAAAACTATCAGAGGACATTTAAATAAGGCAGCAAGCATAAGAGCGTATTTTAAATTTGGAAGTTTTCGTCCTACTTCCCAATCGCAAATACGAGATGAATCTTTTAATCCCAAAGCACCTGCTACTTGCCTCTGGGTAAGTCCTTTTCTTTTTCTGTAATATCTGAGAGAGTTCTGCATCATGAAAATTATTTAGGTTCTTTCAGCATACCAGAGACAAAAAGATAGCATAGAGGGTAAAAATTGCTTGATTGTCTAAATTTTCAATTTTAGTGTGGACTATCTGTGTGTGGATATCTGGATAAAAAAACACTATCTCAAAAAGATGGTGTAATTTTTTGATTGACAAAATGGATTTTCGGGATATTATTAGGGAAGGGTTAAAGTCTCAATAGCAAAAAAAAAGAAAGGCAAGGAGGTTTTTAAGTGAAAGGAAATAAAAATCCATTAATAAATGGGATAGTAGATATTGATGTTTATAAGTCTACCATGCTTAAAGAGAGTGGATCTCAAAAGGATATAAAAGGCACGTTTAAGGCTTACCATTTGCTGGTTGAGGAGACTTTCAAGATGTTCGGCGGTAAAAGTTGGCATCAAATGGGTGATGGCAGAATTTTCTCCTTTCCGACGCCCAATGATGCTGTTGATGCTTGCCTTCGATTGACAGACAACTTAGTTAAATTCAATGTAGGAAAAAATAAGCTATGTTTGCCTCTTTTCGTTCGCATTGGTGTACATGAGATTGAGGCAAAAGATATAGCAGATGTGCCGGAAGATGAACGAGGTAAATTTGCTCATCCGGCGTTAGACATCACAGGAAAACTTCAAAAAAACTGTCCTATCGGGAAAATAACAGTATCTAAGGAAGTATACGGGAAGATAGGAAAAATTAAGCAGGATATTTTCAGACCTGCATTAGTAACGGAACTTAGAAAAAGGAAGGCTTTCGTCATGAGACGGCGTCTTATTATGCCACAAGAAGAAGTTCTACTTTATGGTTTGTCCGATAGACAAAAGTTGTCCATACCACCCATTCCTTTTCCTCTTTGGGATAAGATTGCCCCGGATGAGAACATTAATCTATCAACGTTGGATAAAATTCTTGAACAACCACTATTAGTGGTTTTAGGTGAAACGGCGTCACATTTACAGGGTCCAATTTCATCTGCTGCTACCAGCGACGCTATTGGAATAATTGAGATAATGGCTGCTTTAAAATCTAACATAAAAGTTACTGCGGGAGTTGATCAATGGGAAGACACTGCAGATCTTGCCTCCAATCGTAACATTATCCTAATTGGATCTGGCATTGTCAACATTTATGCCTTTGCTTTTAATGACATAATCCACCCAACTCACTTTGTAAAAACTGGGGGTCGAGTATTTAACCAAATTGTCGCTACTTCTAACAAAGGACGAGTATATTTTGGCCCCCATACTTTATCCTCAAAGGATTGTGGCTTGATTACTGTATCTAAGAGTCCTCTCAACTTAGAGAAAAATTTGCTTTGGATCACAGGTATCACAGGGATGGGAACTCAGGCGGCCGCAAGATTTGTGTGGGAGTTGATTCATGACCCCAAAGCGACCTTGAGACAAGCGACTGGAGCAAGTTTGATTCGTCCTATAGCATGTATCGTAGGGGCAAGCATATCTGAAGGACCTTGGGAAATTTCTGACTACTATAGACACTGGAGAATTTCAGATTACAATATCTTATGGATGGTTGATCGAAATGGCAAATCTTTTGAGTTTCAGAAACAATAGAAAATAAAAAAAGTCTTTCTGTGCTGGAAAGTCAGTTGTATAGAGACGTAAATGATGTTTTTAGTGGGAAAGAATCATTAGAAAATGGTTTATAATAAAGAAATACTGAATATAGGAATACCCAGTTTTAACACCGGGTATCCCCACACTCTCTCACTCAATAACAAATTTACACCTCAAGTTGGCTTAAGCCCAATTTCTTTCACAATCTATACTTGAGATCACGAGATACTCTTGTCTTTCATATACTTGGATTCAGATTTGTCTGCAATTCATAACTTCCCTACAGCTGTATTCCTTATCTTATTTTATTACCCTAACTACTAACTACTTAATACTAACTACTGTTTCCTGTATCTCCATTTCCCCTCCTGCCCAAAGAGCACGTTCTTTAAAACTTCAATTCTCTCGATTAACACGGTTAAAAACAATAGAATCTTCCTTTTTCTCCTCAATCTCTTGCTTTATCTTTTTATACCGCTCCTTAAACAGAATCTCTACTGGACACTTAAGCACCAATCCAAGCTTCAGAGCATTAGTAAGGGTCGGCAGTTTCTTTCCATTCTCAAACCGTGAAATATATCCACTACTTTTAGAGCCCATAAGCTTTGCAACCTGCTCTTGAGTTAAGCCAAGTCGCTTGCGATACCTACTAATCTGATTCTCACAATCACCTTGCGGTGTGAGCTGGATAGTTAACTCGTAGCCTAAATTCTTCCATCTCTTAAAAACCTCGTGCCGTAACTTCTCATACAGCGGTGTAAAAAGCATCTCCACAGGATATTCAAGTATGACTGCGAGCTTTAAGGCATTTTCAAGATTTGGATATTCTTTACCTGTCTCATGCCTTGACAAAAGTGATGTGACTTCATGTCCCATAAGCATTACTACTTGTTTTTGAAGTATTCCTCTTTCCAGTCGATACTGGTGGATACAGTTTCTGTACCTCCTCTTCATAATAGTTAATTCTTTCTATAGATGTTACTGAGATTCTTCTATTTCTGTGTTTGTCTTTTAAAGAACCCTTAAGGATAGCGAAGGAAGTTCAAAACTTCCAGACTAATTTTTTGCTGGGTTGGGCAAGTTTTAAGCTAATCTGTGGACTGAATGTGACTAAAAAACACCTCTTAAGGGTGTTTTTGTTTTAAGTTCAAAATCTGCAGCACAGACTATAACGAAGACCTCAACTATGGAGACGGAGAAGATAGATTTTAGCGTGTTGTTACATAATTGGTAGTTTTATGCTTGTATTTTATATCTCCTTACTCTGCCAATTTAATTGTTGAGACAGCCTCCTTTTTATTTTAGCGACTTATTTTTGTATTTGTTTTCTATCCAGACTAGCACAAATAAAAAGTTTTGTCAAGAGCTGTATCCTAATAAGAGTTCTTATTTTAGCTAATTTTCCCCTCCTTCTTTTAAATTCCCTTGCTCTTAAAGTAAAAAGTGTTATGTCTCCTAAAAAGAAAAACAGGAATCAATTTAAGATTGTCTGGAAATATTGTCGTCCTACAAAGGCCGAAGAGCTTGAAATAGAGAAGATTTTTGAGTTTCTTTTAACTAAGCACAAAAAATAGCTGCTCTCTTGGCAGCATTTTTTAAATATGCTATGATCCGGTGAAGATAAATTAACCTTGAACCTATGCAAAAAGTAGCTATTTATGCCAGAGTTTCTACTCAAAAGCAAGAAAAAGAAAATACTATTGCCTCTCAAATAGAGCAGCTGGAAAACTATGCTAAAGAGAAAGAATATCTTGTAGGCAAAAGATATATAGATAATGGGTATAGTGGTGAACTAATGGCCCGTCCAGCATTAGATAAATTAAGAGATGATGCTCAAAAAGGATTGTTTGATGCTGTTCTTATAACCTGTCCTGATAGACTTGCCCGAAAATACATCTATAAGGGACTGGTTGAGGAGGAATTGGAAAAGCAAAAGGTTGAAGTCATTTACTTAAATAGACCTATTGCTAAAACTCCTGAGGATAAGTTACTTTCTAATATTCAAGGAGCAGTAGCTGAGTATGAAAGAGCTAAAATTACAGAAAGAATAAGAAGAGGAAAATTACATAAGATAAAACAGGGATTAATTCTGGGTCATATCCCATCTTATGGGTATAAATATGTAAAGGATGAAAACCACAGAGGACATTTTGAAATCAATCCAGAAGAAGCAAAAATAGTAAAAATGATGTTTAGGTGGATGGTTGAGGAAGGATTAAGTGTTTGGTTTATTGCTAAAAGGCTGGCTAAACTAAAAATACCTCCAAGATATGGTAAAAGATGGTCTCCCTCTACTGTACATAGAATATTAAGCAATGAAGTTTACATCGGGACAATGTATTACTATAAGAAAAAATCAGTGATTCCAGAACACCCTAAGAAGAATAATCGATATGTTAGGCATGAAAAAAGTAGCAATATTAAAACGCCAAAAAGTCAGTGGATTCCAGTAAAACTTCCAGAAAGGGTTCATATTATGGATAAGGCTACTTTCCAATCAGCACAAGAACAGCTTGCCAAACATAAACTTTTTTCTCCAAGAAATAATAAAAAGCATAAATATCTTCTACGAGGTTTAATAAAATGTGGAACTTGTGGTGCAAATTTTTGGGGATGCGTTAGTGAAAATAGACCCTTCCCTTACAGAGGATATAAATGTAGGGGAAGAGTGATTAAGTCTTTTCCACCACCTCCCAGATGTTCGGCAAAGAGAAAACAAATTAGCGCTCGGATAATAGAACCTTTGGTTTGGGAAACCCTCGGTGAATACATTAGAAATCCTGGGTTGATTCTCAAATATTTGAGGAAAACACGGCAGAATGTGAAAAGAGATGAAGGGCTGATTCAAGAAAGACTGAACGAAATAGGAGTAAAGTTTCATAGATTAGGTGAAGAAGAAAAAAGGATAATTAAGGCTTTTAGAGAAAAAGTAGTAAGCATGGAGCAATTGAAGACTCAACTCTCTGATATAAATGAGACCAAGGAAGCCTTAACTGAAGAAAAACAGAGGTTAAGAGCCGAGCAAACAATTAAATCTCCTGTAACACTTCCTCAATCCCTTAAAGAGGCTCTAAAGACTCTTTCTCATAACTTGAACAACTGTGGTTTTGAAATGAAGCAAAAGACTGTGCAGACTTTTATTAAGAAAATCGTTATTAGGGATAATGAAGTAGAAATAGAAAGTTGTATTCCTTCAAATTTTAAGGTCTTGAATAATAATAAGATTGCATCCATACCATCGTTATACCGTGGATGCAATCTAGCACTTTCTTTCACTATAATAAAGCAAATACCGAGAAAATTGACTAAAAGACAAAAGGTGATTTAGAACCTATTGAATTAGTTTAAATAAAAGGAATAGCTATCGTAGAGACAATTTTTATTTTGGCATACTAAAATTTGATACAGCAGATTAAAGTTGACATATTGCTCAAGAGTAGTAAAATTATTAAGTTGGTTCTCAGAAAAAGAGGGAAAAGTTATGGATAAACAAATGGATAAATTCTTAAAGAGAATTAAGTCTGATCATTTTAAAATCATAGAGGGTATTAAGAAAATGCAAGATGAGTATATGAGGATTTATTCTCCTTTTAAGTCTGTTATCTTAGAGGACCTTGCCAGAAACCTTATAAAAGCTCAACAACTCATGGCGCCTTATCAAGAACTTATGCGGAATCTGAAAACTCTTTACCAACCATTGATTTCTAAACAGCTTTTTGAATCTGTTCAGCAAATCCAGCGTTCTTTTATCTTACCACCTTGGGGAGAAGCATTCCAAGGATTTATAAAGCATATAAAAGAAGTAAGAGTAGTAACTATTAGGAATGCGAAAAGAAACAAATGGATAATAACACCTTCACTTACTATGCGGCTGCTTAATAAAATAGCTTTTGCCAAAAGTGGAAAGGAAATAGATAATTTGTTTGTCACGCATTTTAAAAATAACAACTACAGCAATCTTATAGAACTAGTGAAAAAATGGGAATCTAATTCATTATTCAAAAGTAGGATAAACCTTATAGATGAATCTCTTGAGCTACATAAAAAAGAATATTTCAGTGGAGCTGTAACTTTACTTCTTCCACAAGTAGAAGGTATAGCAAGAGAATTTCTAAATCAATGTGGGAAGAAGGTAAGAGGAGTTTTAAAAACAATAGAGAAAGCTATAGAAAAAGGACTTCAGAAAGACAAGGAAGTCGAGCTTGGAAGTTTATATGTGGACTGTCTTCTTGCTTTTGTTCAAGAAGTCGGCTATAAGGATTTTGGTAGAGAAAAACAGTCTGATAAAACATTGCTCGAGAACAAAAGTAGATTTAATCGCCATGCTATACTTCATGGATTTATTACAGATTTTGGCACAGAAGCCAATTCACTTCGTACTTTTTTACTTTTAGATGCTCTTTCGCACTTAAGACATCCTTCTCGAAAGAAGCAATTATAAGCTGTTTTATGAAAGCAATGTAATTGATAAATGAAGAAGAAACGGAAGACATTATTAGTAATCCTTCTGCTACCCTTCTATTTGATCACCAAATATGCTCCTCTGTTAATCAAAATCATATCAAAAAGTAAGATTCTTAGCATTCTCTTCGGTGTTGACAGTACTATTGGATTTGCCTCTAAGGATATTTCGACCATTATCTCTTGGATAATAATATGCATCATAGGCTTTGACGCACATCAAGAAATTAGTAAAGAGATGTATGGAGATTTTCGCAATAAACTCGGAATAAATATAGCGGTTATCTTCTCGGCCTTCGTGATAACTTTATTCTTGCTACCCGGTTCATCTCTCGAACCACATCTCCAAATATTCCATTTACATATCCCTTCGCCACCTGTTGGCGTGTTTGTTACTATATTACTGCTATATGTCCTTGTTTTTTCTCTAATAACCAACAAGATTATCTGGAAGGAGTCAAATCTTGAACAAAAAACTGGGCCAGGGAGTCGATTTTGGGAGACTGTTGGAACTATTGAGCACGAAAACGCTTTTGACAAGTATTTAAGAGATACAAAAATCCCAAATTCCAAGATTAAACGAGTCCAGATGATGGCCTGGTGGTATGCACCTGGACTGGTTATAGCTGCTTTATGTGTCCTTTATGGTATTATATTTTGGATTCTCACTGTATCATCTTTAATCTTTATTGCATTTCTCATTCTATGGCTAATTGGCCGTCTTAAGCGACGAACTCCTGAAAATACTATCTTTGGTGCAGTAGTTTCAACCCTTCGTGAAAGCCACTCTAAGGGTCTTTTTGGTATAATTTTAATGATTGTAGGTTATCTATCATGCCTTTTATTTCTTTACCCTATTCTTTGGGGTATAGTCCAAAAGAAATTGCCAATGACAGCTTTGTTCATCTTACTACCATTTATATATCTTTTCTATTTTTGGTATTTGCAAACAAGGAGGCTTCCCGTATTTATACGTGTGTGGACATTAGAAAACAAAAACTATGAAGAAACAGAAATAATTTCTCTTCCTTGCGGTGGGTATAAAGGATTTGGCTACATATGTGCTCTCTTATGTATATGGGGGCTATCATTAAAATACATTCAATCTTTGGCATCCTTCCTTCTTTCCTCCCTGCCTTTATCTGTGATGGCGCTTTTAATGCTTGGTTTATCGTTTAAGAATGAAAAACAATGGATGCCTCAGACACAAGTGTTAAACGAGAACTTTAAGATAATCCTATCTCTCATAGTACAATTAGCATGCATATTATTACTTGCCTACATAGTTCAATTAGATCCAACTTTCGTAGCCAGAGGCATAATGCTAGCCATGCTCCTCGTGTTCATTTGGTATTATCCAGATTGGTGCAATTTATTAAAGAGATGGTGTAAAAGGGAAAGTATAAAAAGAGTACTGTTAGGGTACGGTATTGTACTTGTTGGATTCTTGCCTTTGCTTGGATTAAGGGCAAAACTGACAACTGTTTTATATTGGATAGTAGCGGGGGCATTTACTCTTCTAATTATAGAAGAAATATTGAGAATTAAGGTTCAATCCAACAAATGAACTCTCTATACCCCCTATTTTTCCATCTTTAGGTTCGGACTCTATTCTCATGGTAGAAAAACTCTTTATCAAAGCAAAACCCATTCTTGAGTATCAAAAACGGTCTGTCCAGGGCAGAAGCCGAAAAAGTTAGGTTAGAACCAGTAAAATTTGGTTTAAATAAAGGACAAAGCCCCTGTTTTGCAGAGTCTTTGTCCGTCTGGCTCCGTCTCGTAGAGGAAGTTAGAACTTTTTGGAGGGGTAAAACATATGTTATATCCCAATCTTAAAGTCAAATCATATGGTTAATACAGAAAGTTCTTGACTTTTCAATTCAATATGATAATCTATATTTTATAAGGATTTGTTCTTTATAAAATATTTAATTGACAGAAAAAGGAGGAACCTCATGAGTTTTTTATCTGCTAAAGATATCCTTATACGAGTTGTGTTGGGAGAGTATCTGGTATGGGGAACACTGGATATCAAGAAAAGAGAGGAGCTATCTAAACTTATAGAAAAACTTAAGGGCTCAAATTTCATCGATTTATCTGATGAGCAAGATGCAGAATTTAAAAAGCTTAAAAAACAGCTTGAGCTACCTGAATATTATTGGCCAAAGGGCCGGTTGGAGAATTTCGTTGAGCAAACACTAAAGAGTTTTTTTGGTGCATTCCGAGACAGGAACCACAGAGAGTGGATAAACAATTCGGAACTTATAAAAGAAATTAAAAAGTTTACTGAACTTCCCGATTTAATTGATCTTAAAGAGAAACATAAAGATGCTGTAGTAGAAGAAATAAAGAAATTGAAGAATCGAAAACAACGTGAACAACTACAAAAAAAACACGGAATATTACCAATATTTGTTCATGGTTTCACTTTGACTTCAGGTACATTCCAAAGCGCAAATTGTAACCTAAGGATTGGTGAAAGTTATTATTTAAGCACAAACCCTCGCCCACAGAGATTCTCAAATAAACATGACATAGCTATAATGACACCAGGTGAATTTGCTATTCTCACTACTTATGAATATATTTATATCCCTTGGGACTTAATAGGACTTATTTCAGTTAGATTTGGATATAAAAATAGAGGATTAGTAAATATTTCTGGATTTCATGTTGATCCCGGATTTCATGGTAAATTATTATTTTCCCTATACAATGCCGGTCCCAAAAACATTATTTTGAAATACAAAGAACCTGTTTTTATGATAATGTTTGAAGAGATAAAAAGCGAAATTTACAGGGGTTATGAGGGACCTCTTGTTGGGCAGGAGGATATTCCAATGGATATGCTCAAAACTATAGCTGGTCCTAGTGTTTCACTTAAGTCTCTAGAGAAAAAAATATCATTGCTTGAAATTAAATATAGAGTATTAGAAGGTATTATGATTGCTATTGCAGGCGGGCTTTTTATTCTAATAATTAAAGCACTTGTAAAATAACCAAAAATGGAAAAAAATGAAATACATCACTTTTGGATTGGATTAAATTAAAGTAATTTTTTTATCCCCCTAATTTCCTCCAATTTTTTTTATAATATTGATATTTTTTATCAAATTCTTCTTTTGGAGTTAATGAAATACCAATGTTTTGCATTTGCTGTTGGATCACTTTTAATATGTTTTCTTTCTCTTTTTCGGAACACAGTTTCTCTACTTCAATTATATAGCCATATCCTTTTGTATAATCTAAACAAACTTTTGTATCCTGCCATTCAAAAGTATGCCTTTTTCTAAACCATTTTATTTGAACTTTTAATCCCAGAGATATGAATAAATTTTCGAGTTTCTCGAAATCATTTCTATTAAATTTTATTTCGATCTCTTCTCGCCAATTGTCATGGATTTCCCCCTTCTTCAACCAAATTTTTGAGAAGAAATTATTCCTTTGAATGCGTAAATCTTCTTTTGTGTCAAAGTAATAAGTTTCTTGATAATCTTCATTAATAAATTTGGCATTTTCTTTGAAAAAGCTAATGAGTTTCTCATATTGATCTTTTGTAATAAAGCTTCTTACTTCCACTTCAATGTTCTTCATAAGGAAATCATTTTCTTTTAGAATAAACGAAAAGAAACAAGTTCATATTCCACTTTGGTTTAAAATTTTTCAATCTTCTTTTTGTATAAGAACTCAAGATTTAGACGGAAATGAATTTTTCTTTATGTTGTTTATTAATGGGCAGATAGGATCGAAACCTGCATAAATAGAACCCCATGATAGAGCC
The DNA here is from genome assembly GCA_023129325.1 of Caldifarciminota bacterium. Classification (GTDB taxonomy): domain Bacteria; phylum Hydrothermota; class UBA3073; order JACQXS01; family JAGMCI01; genus JAGMCI01. The sequence goes on along the minus strand of JAGMCI010000001.1, from coordinate 40,034 downwards.
CGCTGCCCCGGACAGCCACCTCCACATAATTCCCGATGTTGACAGGAATTACAAGGATATCCAAGTTTTGAAGAATCAAATTGACGAAGAGCTATTATTAAAGGTGAATTTTCCCAAATATTTTGGAGATTGTTATGTTTGAGATTGGCTTGAGAATCTACTGGAGAATGTTTAAATGCCTCGCAGGGGAATGTATCACCATTAGATCTAACAAGAAGCCGAGACCTGCCGGCATTGCAAGGAACAGATTTCTCTGGAAAAAGACAATTAAAGGGAGCTCCTATCTTTAACGGAACTCGAGTAGAGTCCTGAGAAAGTAATTCAATTTCTCGTTTAAATTGATTCAATTCGGTAGTACCCATGAGCAGTTCCTCTTTATTTAGGGCTCCTCGTCCTTGGGGTACAAATCTCAGTATATTCAATCGTTGTCCTCTTAATTCATAACTCAGTCTAACAAGATTATGAAGTTCAAACCAATTGATGGAAGTGGGAACAAAATTTAGCTCTACAGGAATCTCAGCACTAACACAAGTCTTCATAGAATTCATAGTGACTCGAAAACTACCTCTCTGTTGTGTAAAGAAATCATGGATAGATGAAGTGGCACTTGCTAAGTGAAAAATAATTTTCTCAACGCCACGCATTTTCAATTTATTCGCAAAATCAGAGCTTATTCCAAAAATAGTTCCATTTGAATAACCTATCACTCCTGAAGAGTAAACAAAAACCTTAATATTTAACGGCTCTATTTTTTCTAAAAAAGGAATTATTGCTCCAAAAGAGAGTGGCTCGCCTCCTGATAGATAGAGCTCTTCACACCCTAGTTCTTTGGCTGAGTACACTAAACTCGCAAATTTAGATAAAGTCAAATCTTCCGATCTACATGAAGATTCCGGAATGAAGGAAGAACAATGTTTACATTTGAGATAGCAGTATCGTGTGAGCTCTAATGTTAACTCTCTTAAAGAGTAAGGAAAAGACATAGTTTTTTCAATGCTCAAGGTATTCATAGAAATAGAGATTCCCGTTTTTAGCAATTGACCATTCTAAATATACCCATTTTCTATCAGAGAAGTACCTTAAGTATTTTTTAAAAATGTTAATATCCGAAAATGATAGAAGCCGCCTCTCTTGATTATTAGTATCCATGTAAGAACTTATTGGTACCCTTGGGTCTCTGTTTAGGAAAAACAACCACTGCCACCTTTCAATATTATTTGTCCTTCCTTCTAATAAAGGAGGATTATCTCCGGGAATTGTTTCAATAATTACCTGTTGATCTTGCAACTCTATAACTCCAGAACATCTCGCGTCTATAGTATGCATAATAATGATTTTAGCTTTTTGTTTATACTCCTCATATTTTTGCAGAATTCTTTTAACAATTTCTTCTTCCTCAGTTACATGTAATCCTCCGTGTACAGCAGTTTTATCCAGAGCTCCAGGAAGGGAGACTCTGATAGTGACCCCGATTCTATCTCCTTTTGAGTGAGGGATACCAATTTGTTTCACTCGGCTCAAAATATAAGTCTTTACATCAAGCAGATTATCTTTTTCAATTGATACTATTACGTGGGGTGGACATGGTAAACCTAATTTTTTCAGTTTTTCTAATCCTTCAATTTTTTTATACATACAAAGTGAATCGTGGAAAGAAATCATCAGAGTATTCTCAATTTTGACAATCTGTCTCGTACAACATTCTCATGAATATAGCTGGGTAAAGCGACCCCCTTTAATACAACATACCTTGCTGCAGCATCTTCGAACGATTGCACATTAACCTGTTTAAATAGGTTAATACTTTCTTCCCCGTAACTCCTTGCTTTTTCTATATCTCCTTGCTCCTTTTTCAAAATAGCAAGAACATAGGCTACCTCAGCAGCTTTTCTCTTGTCGGTTCCTTTAAGTTCTTTAAATACTTCTTCTAAATCTCTATTCTCTATATCCATTTCTTCCCCCTTCTGTTTTTCTTCGTCCTTAAACCACAACGAAATCTCTCGTTGTGCTTCTCCAAGATCCTCAGAAACATGAACGAGATTACGAACCGCCCTCTTCTCCTTATTGGCCAGATCTGCAGAGTCTATTGCAAAATCTCCTCTTATAGTGCCGGGAAGAGCTCTCAAGGGCATGGTATCCCCTACAAGTTTTTTCCCTACCTCAACCGCATGATTCCCTTTAAATACAATACCTATAATGTGCTCTCCACATAAATAATTAACCAACCACTTTTTAATCATCTTACTAATTTGTAGCGGATTGCTTGTATGAAAATCTCTATTTAACTCAATTTCCCATTTCTCTTTAAAAACCTCCTTATAATTCGTAATAGTCTTGTTTCCCACATTTATCAACCATTTCTCTGTTGCTTTATAATGTTCGCTTACTATTTCCGGCGTGGGTTTAAACGTTCTTATCTTTTCTATCTGTAGGTTAGCATCTTCAAATTTAGTAATAATACACCCCACCTTGTTTCTTTTAATAGCATCTGGTTTAAGTAACACTAATGTTCTTTCTTCCAATTATCCTCCTCTTGAATTATAACATATTACTTCAAAATTATTAAGTAATCTTTTTTCTTCTACTTTATATACCAACTGTCCTCAGACAAGATTCATCTTTATAATATATAACAGTTTAAATAATTGCAACAAAAAAATTAAAAAGCGGAGACAAGTTTTATCCCCGCTCTTTTTTATATCCTCCTTTGCACAACCCTCCTCATCTCCTTCGCAAGATTACGAATATCCTCCACATAAAGAACATTGGAAGCTCCAAACTTCCTTTTGAGCTCAGATGCATTGTTTTCTTCCACACCTATACAGACTAAATCAATACTATGCCTTTTAGCCCAAAGTGCAAGGTCAGTTGCATTCATCTCTCCTCTTAAATCTCCATCTGTTAGTATAATCACTAATTGCTTGTTTGTCAAGGATTTTTTTGCTCGATTCAGTGCTTCTTTCAAAGCCAACGGTAGATTAGTCCCTCCTCTTGCACAAAGACCGATTGGGATTCTTCTTAATACTGTATCCATTGAGAGCGGTCTCGTTCCCTTAATTAGACAGGGGCCGTCGTCAAAACCTATAATCTGAACTCTAACCCTTGGTATAGTTGAAAGTGCCTTGTAGAGTGTAGCCGCAATTTGCTGGCATACTTTTTCCTTATTCCCCATCATAGAGCCAGACCTATCAAAGCAGAAAACAACTTCAGTTTCATCAATAAGTCTACCTATTCTCTTTGTGTCTTTCGTTATTCTTGGTTCCTCTGGATTTGTCTTGATTTCATAAAACCTTTCAGGTGCGAACTTTGTGCCGCTGACTGATGGTGCCCTTCGTGCTAAAGTCCTTTTAAAGAGTAAAGGTCTAATCTCTCGCCTTAAAACTGAAACAAGACTTTCATCTATTCTTGGAGTCTCGGCTGATTCTTCCTTTACTTCCTCAATCTCATGGAGTTCTCCAAGCCAACCTTCCACTTGTTTCTCAATCTCTTGTTCTTTCTCTTCTCTTACCTTATCTTTAATCTCCTTAAGCTGATTCCTAATCTTCTCGAACTCAGGATTCCTCTCTGCCTGTTCTTGCATCTCTTTCGCATCTTTCTTTGTGAGCTTTCCTTTCATAGGCACAGAGACTGATTCTAATGCTTTGTTTAGGCTTCCAGTTCCAGATTTGCTTGGAGCTTTAGTGGGAGATGTCTGCTTCTTCTCTTTAACCCAAAACTTCTCTAAAGCCTTGTATAGTCTCAAAACCAATCCTGGTCTCTTCTTCACTTCAGCCTTCCTTGCCTCTATCATAATAGGCTTGAGTTGCTCAAAAATGTCAAAAAGCTCGTGGTCTTGGGGTAAGCTTCTCACATCTTTTCCATCATATTTCACCCTTAACTTTCTCATAAATGTCACTGCCAAATCAAGAAGAGCTTCCAGCTTATCTTTTCTGGTCTTCAAAGAACGGCCTTTCAAATCCTTACCTTGACGATAGATGATATTCGTTAGAGCAAGTGTAAAGGGAATAGAACCAGGCCAGGTCTGAGGAACAAAGTTGAAGTCATTGGAATCGCAAATAAGATTATTCAAACTATGAGGCTTTACTTCAATCTCACCACTCTTGGCATGAGCTACTTCGTGATAAGCAAGACCTATCAAGATTGAGAACAAAAGTTCTCTACTTGCACTCTTTACAAAATCTTTTCCCAAGAACTCTCCCAAACTGGATTTACTCACTGGCAGGTGAAGTTCTATCTTGGGCTTATAAACATAAGCGGGTGCAGGAGAATCCCGCAAGGGAATATCAATCCCAATCACCCGCCTTAAGTAATATCTCACATAATCTGCAAGAATTATCTTAATTCCCATATTCCCTCCTCGCCTTAATGAACCTCGTTGTCCTCTTTATCTACTATACAAGAATAAACCCATACCTCATATCCTTCTAATCCGCATTTCATACACTTTTGAGGGATTTCTATAATCTCACCGTACTTAATCTTGAGTTTATCCTTCCAGTCCTTAACATCCTTCCACTCATGGTCACATTCTTTGCCCATCTTACGCCTCCTATCCGTGCACAAAATAATCCTCTCCCGCCTTAAAGCCATCGTTATACAGTTCCTCCAAAATGTCATCAAGAAATCGCCACTCGATAGCAACTCCATCGTCTCCAAATCTCTGCCAGGGCTCGTAGCTCACATTATTGTGAACCCAAACCTTGGCCTTTTCAGTTAAAGGTACTAATATTCTCACGCTCTTCATCTAACACCTCCTATGCTCCCTCTGGAACAGTCATAGACTTTTCTTCAATCTTCTCCGGTGTGATAACATACTGGAAAGCATTGAGATAACACAACTTTTCATGCCCTATCTCCATTATCACAGCTTTCTCTCCTCGTACCAAGTGCTCCTGGATAAACTTCGCGAACTCAAAATCCTCATAACCTTCATCAGGCCCACAATTGAACGGAATAAAAGAATATCCCGCCAGAATTACCTCCCCGCCTTCTTCAATCACTTCAATGTCATTCATCAAAATCTTCTCATCCTCAATAGCTTTCTTAAACGCCTCAATATTCTTAACCTTAAAGCTATTGCTTCGCATACAAGCCATATACTCAACCATTATCTCCTCCTTATTCTCCACAAGCATCTACATCTTCCTCTGGCATCAAAGCCAATGATACCCTTGCTTTAATTTCATCAAATAATTCAACATCAATCTCCATGTTAAGTCCATCTAATGCCTCATTCGTTATGAAATGTGCAAAGTCATCAATTCTACTGCTACCCGCTTTTAACTCAGATAACAATGGGTCATAAATTACCTGTCCACAAACCGGACATTTTGCTCCTTTAAATTTTCCCACTTTCACCTCCTTTTGTGCCTTCTTCTTCATTCCAGACTTTAATAATTCTATCAGCTTTTTCAGAACTACATTCAATTAGTGCCTGACTTCCGTCTGTATCTGCAAAATATACTCCTACTAATTCCTTGCCATCAGCATAACTGACTACCGTATCCCTTTTCAGTTTTCTAAACACTGGCTTCTTCTCTTCTTTTCTCTTGCCAATCCTTGCCCCGAATTTCTCAACAAACCCTTTGACACAGTCAATATCCTCGCAACTATCTGTGCTTCTGCGCAAATTTTCTGCAAGGAATTCATCGCCGTGCCAAAAGAATACCATCTCCCGAAACTCCTCATCATTTGACTGCTCTATCAGTCTTTTTGCCTCTTCCTGCAACTTCTCTAATTCTTCCATTTCTCTTACCTCCTATTCTCTTCATTCATCTTCACAGCTTGGTCTGCTGGGCTCCCCCCGATTAAGACAATCACCGTCTTTGCCTATCGTCTCTTTCAACGATAGTCCTCTGTCCCCTTTGCAAACCAAACCACGAACATCACTCGCATCCTTTCTTGTTAGTTATGACATAAAATCTATCATCCAAAATAGGCTCCAAAACAGGCTTAACATCCTTCCAATCCAGCCTCCCGTTTCCACATCCTGGTCTGGGAAGCACTACTTTCTTCCAGTCGTAGAAATCTGCTAACCCTACCAAAAGATTTGCCGATTTTCTAATTAAATCAAGGTCTGCCTTTTCCCACCAATTATGTTTTACGGGAAAACTGACTACCGTGTAATCGTTTGTTCTATAAAATATCACAGGAATATTTTCCCAATGTCTGATTAACTCACCTAAGGTCTTGCTACAATTCCATCTTCTGTCAGCTTCTTTTGCACAACCTCTACCCACCACACAAGAGCCATCTCTTTTAACGAAGCCGTTAGTAGTGATACAGATGACATCTGCATCTTTCTGTTCAAATAAGTCTCCAAAAATCTCTTTCATTTCGGCCTCCTATGTATCTCTGGTAATAACCTCGCCAGATATAGCAATATTCGCTGCTTGTCTTATCCTATCCACTGCTAACTGCCTTATGTTTACATCTGGTATCCCATTCAAAATATGTTCTGTTATAGCAATCTCAAACCTTTTTGACTGATGAGCCCTCAAAGTGGCTGTCCAGAGCATATCAGCTACAGCAGAATATCCAACATCAAAGCCAAGTGAGTCTCCATCTTTTCTTGAATTTAGAGCCTTGAATATGTCTACTCCAAGTTTCCAGTTTATTCGTTTGTCCAAGTCAGACACTTTAGCTTTGAGCTTCTCATAAGCTTCCTTTTTACTAACTATCGCTTGCAAAATCTTCTGGACTGTTGCTGGCTCTTGAGCATAATCCTGATAAAGAATCACCAACCTCCGAGTTTCAGCATTAGAGAGTCTGCGTAAGTCATCTGTTAGGTATCTATCACTGGATAAAGGATTACCTGTCAAGAGAAACTGGACATGGGAGAAATCAATCTCTTGGCTTTCTCTGGATTTAGAACTCTGAATCTGATAAACTCGGTTCTCATCTGAAAACAGTCTGTAAAACTCTCTTCTCGTCTCATCAGAAAAGGCATTGTATTCTTCTAAAATCACTAATAATCTAATTCTAAGCCTCTTTGTCTCCCGAGCTAACCTAAGCAGAATGCCCTCCAGAATAAAAGTCCCTTTCTGGTCAAAATCATCTCTCTCAAAAAGTCTATCTCCTTCAAGTCTTGCATGTCCATCAATCGTATAAATTCCAAAACCTTCCTGATTAAGTCTTGCTCCTACATACCAAGCCATAGCTGATTTACCACTTCCAGTGGGTCCCAGGATAGCAATTGCTGGTACATTCTCATAGATTCGTTGTAATAGACTTTCCAGAAGAAGTTTGTCAGGAATAAAGTTCTCATGTGCCTTAACTTTAAGGTAATCGGGTATCTTCACTTTTCTTATCTTTTTCTGAACTTCTTCAAAAAGAAGCTTAAGCAGATTGGCTTCGTTTTTACTCACTGTGTGCTGTTGCAAGATGTATGGCTCAAGCTCTATCTCTACTGAATTACTTTTAAGGTGTATTCCCTTTTTACCCCACATTTGGAGGGCAAGTCTTAAAGCAAGCTCTCTCTGGTGCTTTTGAAAGTCCTCATCCTGACAATATTGGTCTACTGATAGAGCATCTTGCAAAATGTCCATAATCTCTTCAGACTCAATCAAAACCTTATCTTTAATAATATCGTTATCCATAACAAGTTCGCCAGCTAAATGCCAGAGACCCTGGGTATCCTTTTTCAGAGCATAACTTACCTTACCAGTCATACCACTTGTGTTTGGAAAGTTGACTTTTACCTGTGCTTCAGGAATAACTATCTGTAATAGTTCTTCTTCTTTCATTTTTCCTCCTAAAATAGAGCCTTCCGTTTTTAGACGGAAGGCTTTTCAAATCTACGCTCAAACTTCGGCACCTTTATCACTGCTGGATAAGGATAACCCAAAGCCTGAACAATGGCTAAACCTAAGGTTCTGCGTAAGGGTGGTCTTAAGATTATTGTTTTGCAATCTTCAAGTAAAGGTGCATTCTCAACTAAAACTTTTAAGTCTGGTCTATTCAGATGAAAAGCAACCGTAGAGTATATCTGTCCATAAACTGATGATGGAACACTGGCTGGTGACTGAGTAGAAAGAAGTAAGGTTACCCCAAATTTCCTGCACTCCATGACAAATTCAGCAATCTTTTCACCTGTTGTCTTAATAAAGTGCTGGGCTTCATCAATGACTACAAAGTATCGCTGTCCTACATTGCGGTGCAGAGCATGCTTTCCTGACCTTTGAAGCCGTGAAAGCAAAAGCTTTACAAATAGACCCTGATAGTATTCAGACATATTGAAAGTATTCACCAAAACTGTCTTGCCTCTTTTCAATTCGAGTAGTATCTGTCCAATCAAGGGTGGTGCATCAGCATCAACATAGTTAGCCAGTATCCTTGCCTGCTTACTGACTGCATCAATAGTAGGCATGCTCGCAATCCCCATTGTAATAGTCTTTTTTTTCTTTTGTGGGTCAGGAATAGTCTTTCGGCGTAGCCTATAAGGGTCAGCATTCAGGTCATATCTTGCCAATATCTGAATGAACTTTCTTGGCTCTCTTGCCTTCATATAAGCCCACAAATCTCGCATACTCGTTGAAGTCTCAAACTGGTCAAAAATGTCTGACAAGGAAATCTCCTCTGATGAAATCAGAATCCGCTTATCATAGCCAAAAAGAGTTATCTTATCTGAATTTAGTGAGCTCAACCCTTTTGTTCCCTTATCGTTTGGATTATCTATTCCCAAATCTGGATGTCCAAAGACAAGCATGGGAACAGGAATCTCAAGTTCCAAATTAGCAGAAATAATCTCTTTCAGGAAATTAGTCTTCCCTGTTCCATTCTTACCAAATACAACCAAATGCCGTGAAAGTGCAGTATCAAGCCCAAGCTTAAAAGGAACATTAGTTACTTTATAGCCAGAGGCTATATGACCAATAGTAAGCCCTGGATTAGGACTCGGATAGAGCTTGGCAATTTCTTCTTCCTTTGCATGATAAACAGGCTCAAAATATCCAATTCCACCTTCATATTCTGTCAGTTCCCCACTTGGATAAACTGTTCCCAATGGCTCAATCTCAAGTTTCTTATAGACCATTTCCTGTATCCGTGGCTCTGGTTTAGTTCCGTTTTTCAAGCAGTTCTTGGCTATCCTGGAAACTGCATTCTCAGTGTTAAAGTCATGAGCATCGTGAAGTCTAACTATTCTGCCAATCGTATTTTTGACCTTAACAAAATCCAAAATCTGAATCTCACTACTTTTTTCTGCAAACTTATCTCCTCTGGCAAAGATATGCTCTCCATCTGTGCCTATGGTTAAAGCAATCGGTTTCATCGTTCCTCCTTTTTAAACTCTAACCTTAACTGAATTTCATTTTCAAATCTCTCCTTCTTTTTTCTTGGCTTATACTCATATGTTCCATCCCAGTTTTTCTCCCAGTGCTCAAAGGACTCCTCAAGTGAGTTGATGGGTTCTCCACACCGTATACAAGCACGGTGCCTTAGAGATTTTAAAACCACCACAATGAAGCTTGAGGGACTTCGCAGAGAATGTTTTACTGATTCAGGTTTCATGTTCCCCCCTTTCAAGTTAAAAAGAACAATTTGGCTTCACTATACAGAGCCTATAAAAACAAAAAAGAGGGGAAAAATTAGTTGACTACAAATAAAAATGAGATATAATTTATTAAGAATGACAACGAACAAGAGATTATTATTGGTAGAACCCACGGAGGAAGGAGAAATATGGCTAATCCTAAAAACAACAAATCAGAATCCATAGACGACTTGGTTACAGTGGGGTCAGATATTGCAGGAGGTGTAGCAGGTGCATCTGTTGGATTCTTCACCGCTGGGCCCGGGGGAGCAGTTCTTGGTGGAATAAGTGGCCCTCTGTTAGCACATACATTTCGCCGCTTGGCTAAAGAAATCAAGCATCGATTCTTGGGAAAACGAGAAGAAGTAAGAATTGGAGCTACCATTGCATTTGCAGCTGAAAAGATTCAGGAAAATATAGCAAATGGTCAGCAAGTTCGCCAAGACGACTTTTTCCGAGAGCAACTCAATGAGCGTGCTTCGGCTGAAGAGATATTAGAAGGAGTGTTGCTTGCTGCACAAAGAGAACACCAAGAAAAGAAGCTGCAGTTTTACGGTAATCTTGTGGCTAATATATCCTTTCATCCTGAGATCGATAGGGCACAGGCAAATCTCTTGATAAGATTAGGTGAAGACATCTCGTATCGACAAATGTGCCTTTTAGCCCTTTTCGCACATAAAGGCAAATTTGGTCTTAGACAAGAGGATTACCGTGGAACTGGAAATATTGATGCAACCATAGGCGTATTGTTACAAGAAATCTACAATCTTTACTCGCGAGGTATGGTAAATTGTTCAGGTGAAGCTTTACTTGGCTTGAAGGATGTAAGACCTGCCAAGATGAATGTTCAAGGTGCAGGCGCTACGCTTTATAACTTAATGGAATTATGGAAAGTAAGTGCCCAAGAACTGAACCGGCTCACTACATTGTTGCGATGAGAGTATAGAGCATAGTTTCGTCTATAAAATAATCACTGTGTTCATCATTTAAAATCTCCCCCCTTGTTTCCTATATCCAGGATGATAGTATTCCCCCGTGTTCATTGAAAGAAAAGGAGGTGTCTCATGTTTAAAGATTTGATAGAGCTTGTAGAGCTACCCCATAAAGAGGGAGGTCCTACACATCTGCTCAAGATTCCAGTCAGGCTTGCAACTGGTCAGGGTGGCACAGAGGATTCTGAGTCAGATGAACCCAAGATGACAGATGCCCAGCGGAGATTCATTTTCAGGCTTCTCGGAGACAAGGGTATAGAAGGAGAGCAGGAAGTTGCAGAGTACCTGCAGGAGAACTACGAAGTCCTGGACCTGAAGAAGCTCGGAAAGCGAAGGGCAAGCGAGATAATCGAAGGCCTCAAAGAAGGGGGCTAAGATGATAGACCATATTAGCACCAGCCAGATTCAGTCCTATCTCCACTGTCCTCTCAAATACCGCTTTTACTACATAGACCAGATTCCCGTGTCTTTTAAGCCCTCCGGACTTGCTTTTGGGTCGGTGATTCATTCAAGTCTTGAATGGTTACACAAGAAATTACTTGCAGGAAAAAGACCGAAGTTAGAGGAACTCTGGCATATATTCCAGATTGATTGGTCAGCACAGAAACTGGATAATATCCATTATAGAAATGGAGAGAAAGAGGAAAACCTTCTGGCTATGGGTAAGAATCTACTGAGCCTGTATTTTAAGAATTCTTCTGGAATCAAGGTAAAATCCACAGAGATGCCATTTGAGGTTCCTTTAATCAATGCTAAGACATCAGAGACTCTGGATGTTCCTTTAAGAGGGATAATAGACTTGATTGAGGACGGTAAAAATGGTGAGACGATTGTTGATTTTAAGACTTCAATCAGAGCGTTAAATGGAAGCGATGTGGAACGGAACTTACAGCTAACTGCTTACTCTTATGCTTACTGGGTAATCTATCAGCGGGAACCTAAATTGAGGATAGATAACTTAGTCAAGAACCGCAAGCCCAAGATAGAGCGGATAGAGGCACAGAGGACAAGAAAAGACCATTTATGGTTCTTTAATCTTAGTGTCCAGGTCTTGAGAGGAATAAAGGAAGGAATTTTCTTCCCAAATCCGAGTTGGATGTGTAACGACTGTGAGTATGCTGATATATGCAAAGAGTGGAAGGGATAGTTCTTTTTAAGTCAAGAGAGTGGTTAATTCCACTCTCTTTTTATATTCTTAATAAAAGCTACATTAAAGATTGCTTATCCAATCGCATTTTTACTTGACATCACAAGCCTTTTGGAGTAAAATTTAAAAAATTAAAAAGGAGTTAGAAAAATCGTATGTCTTCAAATAGCCCTATAATAGATTCAGGATTATCAAACCCATTCTCTACAGGGGGTGGAGGAACTACATTTGAGCAACTAGTGGGAACTTACTATTTGGTATCACTTTTAGCAAGTGAGGCTCCACGGGGACTTGATTCAGGAGTTACAAAAGAGATTAAACTTCAACACCGTTGGTCTGGATGTCTTCTTGATGATATAGTCATTACCAGCACAAATGGTAGCGAAGAAAGAAAACTAGCATTGCAGGTTAAAAAAGATTTAGTATTTTCAGATACTTCCACCAATACCACTTTTGCAAGAGTAATTGACGATTGTTGGAAAACTTTCAGTGGTTCTCTTGGGTGGCAGTTTAATCCTGACGCCGATAGGATTGGAATCGGTATTGGTACTTACCAAAGTAAACTTGATAAACATTTTAAATCACTATTAGAATGGGCAAGAACTTCAAAGAATTCCGCTGAGTTTATAAGAAAAGTAAATCTTTCAAAATTCTCGTCTCACGAAAAGCAGGAATATTTAACTATAATTCGGAATCTACTCAATAAATCGGCAGGAAAGAATATTACCGATGATGAGTTGTGGAAATTTTTAAAATGTTTAGTAGTTCTGCACTTCGATCTGGAAAGTCCTGGTAGCCGTGATGCCACTTATTGTTGGAACCAATTACTTAACCAATTAAAGGTAAAAGATACCAGTCAAGCAAAACTTCTATTTAGCTCCCTTACTTCAATTGTCTCCGAATATGCTCGTTCGGCTGGGTGCATTACGAGAGACATTCTAAAAGGAAAATTACCAGTTACTATTGCACTTAAAGAACAAGTTAATTACATCCCAGACCTCAATCGTCTCAGAGAGCACACCGATAGAGTTTTAAATTCAATTAATATTAAAATTGGAAATAAAGTACAGTTACCAAGAACGGAATTGCTCGATAAAGTTACTGAAGCAATTAAAAAATATGAAATAATCGTCTTAATTGGAGAACCCATGACGGGGAAGTCAGCCTTATTGCGACTATTAGCAAATCGATTGAGAGGTGAAGGAAAAATAATGGCAATCTCTGTTGAACGATTATTTGGCTCAGGTTTAGAAAATTTTCTATCCGGTCTACAGATTAAAAGTAGCTTCCAAACGATTCTGGGAGCAATAGGAACAGCTCCACTCCGGTGCATTCTCATTGACGGTTTAGAACGAGCTCTTAATGAGAATAAGAGAAGAGTTCTGAATGATCTTATCCTTGAAGTGCAAAGATATAATGAAAAAGTCGCTAAAAGTGGAGGACATAAAGAATATCATTGGAAGATTGTTTTCACTTGCCGGAGCCAAGAAGCTCAAAATATTTTATTGCACTTAGAGACACGTCAAAATTTAGTTAATAAAACTTTAGAACGTGTGGAGATCAGTGCTCTCTCGGATGATGAGATAGAGGAGGTGGTGAATCAACTACCTAAGTTAAAAGATTTGACTTCACGGGAATATCTGAAAGAGTTGCTTTCCCGCCCCTTAGTTCTGGATATTCTTACCCTGCCAGAAATTTCGCTTCAGCTAAAGTCACTTCCACCTATACTTACTGAAACATGGCTTTTAGACTGGTTTTGGAAAGAGGTTGTTCACTTGGCTGAAGGTACGCGACCAGGGCGAGGAAATCCTGATAAAAGGGAACAACTACTCATTTCTGTCGGAAAGGATTTCTTGACAACAGGATCTTCAGCAATTGATATCAGTATGGATAGTGAAGCACTATCTGGACTAATTTCTGATAAACTTTTGACTCAAGAGGATAATCATATCAAGTTTGCTCATGATGTTTTAGAAGATTGGACTTTAACTATGTTAATATCTCAAAATAAAGGAAATATTATAGGGTTCCTAAAACAATTCGATGAATCGCTATATCTTGTCCGCCCTTTTCGACTCTTTGCCTCTCGGTTATTAGAAGTGAGTTCTTCTCCAAAAGAATGGATGGGGCTTCTAACCACATTGGAAAGTGACAATAGCATTTCACCACGGTGGTATCAAACTGCTTTGACAGCTCCTTTATTTTCACCTCTTTTGCCAGAAATTCTATCTCAAATAGAAAAACATTTGTTTGAAAATGAGTGCTTATTACTAGCTAAACTCTTGAATGCTTTACGAATTATTTGTGTCCAACCAAGCTCAATGGCCTATGCCATATTTCCAGATTTACCTCAACGAGAATTTGAGAAATATCTTGCTTATTGGACCGTGCCGGTTTGGCCACAATGGTTTCCAATAATAAAACTGGTTGTTAAAAATCGCAACAAGTTGGGATATAGAGCTTTCTATGAATTTTCAGAAGTGTCGCAAAAATGGATGACGAATACAGAAGGTGATAAATTACTGAGGAAAGAAATTGCAAAACTTTGTCTTGAACTATTAGATTCAAAGTTTATTAAAGATACGATAGGGACAGACGATATACGGAATAACCTCATAAAATCTGTCCTATGGGCAGCGGATTGTCTGCCTGATATAGTAGAAGGGTTTGTAAAGGATAAAGTTCTTAGAAAGAAGAATAGTAATAATTATGGTTTTGAAGAACTAATTTTGAAAGAGGGATGGATTCCCCTCTGCAAATATCTGCCGCAAACCGCAGTGGAAATTATAGAAAAAATTTTATGTAAAGAGATAAAGCCTGATAGGTTTGGAAGCTACTATCCCTTATTTATGGATTTGGGAATTGGGCATACGGGTTGGAATCCACCAACATATCTGAAAGGACCCTATCTTGGCCTACTACGAATGCATCCAGACGAAGGAATAAAACTAATTACGAAAGTTATAAACCATGCAACAAACTGCTGGAACCTAAGAGAAGAAGAGGAATGGAACAAACATCCCATACCTCAAATAGTCAAACTCAATTCTAATGAGATAGAAGTCTATGGAGATGAACACGTTTATCACTGGTATAGATATCCAAGTGTAGCACCTGATGCAATTACTTGTGGACTGATGGCATTAGAGTATTGGATGAATGAACAGATTAAGAATAGAGTAGATCCGTTAAAACTTTTTGAAAAAGTACTCAAAGACTCTTCGTCAGTTGCAATTATTGGAGTTTGTGCCTCAGTTGCTCTTGCTAACTACAAAGTATGCCGAGAGGCAATACTTCCAATATTAGAAAATCCAGCTTTCTGGATTATGGATATTTATCGTGTTACTCAAGACATAACAGCAGAGAATTCTGTTAATATATTCTCAACTTACTTCTCACTGGGCGGAGATAAGAGCGACTATAATATATTGCTGAAATTAGCAAAAGAGTCTCAGCGAAAATTGGATATCAGGAATTTTGTGCTCCCAATTCTTTTACAAGGTCCAAAAAAAGCAGCCACAAGGCTCCAGAATGCTATGTGTTCTTTTCCTGAAAATCCTCCTTTTCTCTTTGAAGAAGAAAAAAAGAATGCATCAGTTGTTGAATATAGAAAGGAGACTTGTCGAATTTGGGCAGCTCAAGCAGAACGGAAAAACTATAAAGTATCAAAATCTGATGTTAATAGCTACATCCAGATTCAATTTAAATTACCTACTGAATTCGAGGAAACAAGCAGGAAACTCCAACTTATAGAGGAGAGGCAGAAAGTCACGAGTCTGCTTGTCTGGTCTTTAAAGCTTTTAGATGAGAATATTTTAGGTACAAATTTTACACTTGAGAGTGCAATGAAATTTGCTAAGAAATTAGTTAAGAGAGATAATCCTTTATATCAGCCAAAGAATTTTCTTGAAGATTCAGAGGAAAGAGCTAATGCAATTGCTGCTTTCACTGCATCGTTAGTTCTGCGCCAATGGGATTGGGTGGAAAAGAACAATTACAAAGAGTGGTGTGGAAAGCAATTACTGATAGCGGCAAACCGTCCCGAACCACCTGAACAAATTTATGATGAAGTCTCACGATTTTCTTGTGGTTACAGGCGCTCATCTGCCCGTGCTTTGCCTATACTTCTATCAAAAGCTCCGAGGGACACGAGGATGAAGAAAGCAATAATCCACCTTGCACATCATCGGAATGAAGAGGTAAGAGCCTATCTTTTTAATTCACTGAAAGCACTTTGGGAAGTTTTACCTAAGATAATTTGGTCTTGTATCAACGTTGTTGTTAAACGAGCTATGATCGTAGCTCAAGAAAGATACCTAAAATATATAGGAAAAAAGTCCACGAAAATTACCAAGATCCGGCACAATCTGAACGCGAGAAAAAAGAATCTTCAGGATATAATTTTATGGAATACTGGCACAGATTACCTTAAATCAATCTTATACGCATTGCCATCAGGAGATCAAATTGCTATCCTCTCGAATGATAAGAAATTATTGGGTCTTATGGAGAATTTATTACACTCTACTGTTAAAACATATATCCATTGTCAAAAGAAGAACACACACTACAATGAATGGGCTTACCGAGATTGGAATCACTTATTTTTTCCAATTATTGCAAATGCTTTATTACAGTTACCAAAAGAAATAGCAAAACCTAAATTTCTAAATCCCATTCTCGAACACTGGGAAAAAGCCCCAGCATTGATGGAAGAGTTTTTGCGCCAGTTAAGCTTGGTTGGCACATATCCCGAGCTTGAACCAAGACTTATTGAACTTTGGCATCAAATTGGGGATAAGATTCTATCTTCTTCGCTCATTAAATCTTTAGGATATTATTTACACAATGACATGAGAAATATATTGGGCTTGTTAATCTTCTCCGATCCAACAGGTATCGTAAAATGGAAGGTTAAAGAATGGTCTCCTCTTAAAGAAACAATAAAGTTCATAGAGCGGTGGTGTCAGACTGTTGGGCACCATCCGGATTGTTTTCCAAGTTTAGTTCGTCTTTTAAGAACAATTGGATTTAATTTGATGCCAGAATTTGGAATTAAGTGGCTCCATGCATGCTTATCCGAAAGACTCGCTCAAAAGAACTTCTTTGAGAGAAGCAGAGTCACGTGGGCACTTGCTGAATTGCTCCACGATTCTTACTCAGAGCAAAAAGATGAGATAATGAAAGATCCTGAAACTTACAAGGATTTTACTGTTCTAGTCGATAGAGTCGCAGGGCAAGGTGAGAGTATCGCAGTTCAACTTCAAAAGAAAATACAAAAGAGCATTCGTAGTGTATAAGATAGCAATATCAATAGACAAAGACCTTTACTCAAGCTATTTCCTAATCAATTTTAAGTACCAAAAAGATCTCTTAAACAAGCCAAAAACCTTATATTTTACAGTTATCCACGGCCCGAGCCATTGACAGAGCAGTATTGAAGAGGCACTGCTTGGAGGCTTTGTATCCCCCAACCTTAGTATGTTATAATAAACTTGGCACAGCTTCCTGCAATCCTCCTTAAGCAGGGGCTGTGCCTTTGTTAATCCACTCCTTTTAAACGAACTTTGATTTTATCTCTTATATAAACAATCATATCAAAATATAGTAGAAAAAAATTGAAAGTCAATTTTTTTGTTGAGAGTCTTTTTATAAAACTTTTTATGTTTTTGAGCCGGGTTTTCTAGATTGACGACGAGCGAAATCATGGAATACATCGGAATAATTAAGTTTCTTTAAAAGAATTTCATTCACTAATGTATGGATGATAAAAAGAAATTCTTGCGGTGAACAATTCACTGCATTGCTGGGAAATATCCCTTTATGTAAAAGCTCCCCTCGTACCCTTGCAATTCGTCCTATTTCCTTTAATCCGGGAAACTCATAAGGTATACCAAGATTTCCTAATAATTCTTTCAAACATTTCACGGGAAAACCACTCTCGCGTTGTCCACAACTTTCCGTTCGGGATAGTATTTCTAAAGCAATAAGAGCATTGATTAATTTGTTTTCTATTTTTATTTCGCTTTTACTCTTTAGAAAATAGTGAAGTGCTAATAGAAATTGTTTCCTGTCTTTTTCTTGCATCTCAGAGAATTTCTTATAACTTTCTTCAAGATATCCTGGAGAATATTCAATAATAGGATGAAACAAGTCGGGAGGACGTTCTGGTATAATATTTCTGAAAGTAATCTCTACAGGTTCTTCATCATAGAATTTAATTTCTCGTACCCACTCTACATTGGAACCCCAGGCAAGTCTCAAGAGAATCAATATTTCATCCACAAAATGTCTCAATTCTTCCTCTTTTCCCCATTTTTCAAATATAATATAAGTATTCACTCTCGAAAACAAATTTACAGAGAAATCATGCAATGTATTCTCTTGTCCTGATGGTGTCAGATAAGGCAAAAAACGAAACAGATAACTGTTAATCTCTATATCTGCTGGATGTACACCCAAGAATCCATTTACTAAATCATACATATACTGGACTGCTGTTCCAATATTAAAGGGAAGATCTCGAACAACCTCTATTTCATCTGGAAAAAAAGAGAGCCCTTCTCCACTTGCTTGACATCTGAAGCCATCTTGGGTTACATCAACATCCATTTTAAACCCATTTTCAAACTCGCCGCTCAGTGTGATTTTAAAGTCATGCGGAGGAGCCCTCTGAGCCTTACAAATTTTTTCAAGTAAAAATTGATGCCCTGTAAATCCTTCTGGTTTCACAAAGAGTCTTGTTTGTCCGTTAAAGAGTTGTTCTATTTCAAAATCAGCATTGTAAGATTCTTCTTTATTATTATATTTCAAAATAAGTTTCCCTCTGCCTTTCATTATTTCTTCCCAATCTTCCATAATATTAAATTTTAATTTTTAATAAAGTCCCACATTACACTTTTATTCGCTTCCACACAAACCGACAAGTATCCCTATTATAATGCATCTCGCCCAAGGGTGCATTCTGGTCAACAAGGATTGCTGTTCCAAAGCCATGAACTGGGTCTATCTCATCCTCTCCCTCAAAAGAGAATATTATTTTTAAAATACCTTTTCAGTTTTCTCTAAGCATCCATCCAAATTACCAGGTTGTGCACCAAATTGATAAGTTCCGTTTATTCTGTCATTCTTTAAAACTTTAAGTAATACATGAGGGTCTGGGGTTAAAGAAAGATAATCATCTACAAGGTCCGGTAGCTCGGTGACTCGCCATTTTCCTGACAACTCTTTG
Organism: Caldifarciminota bacterium; assembly: GCA_023129325.1. Lineage (GTDB taxonomy): Bacteria > Hydrothermota > UBA3073 > JACQXS01 > JAGMCI01 > JAGMCI01. Next base: position 21,132 of record JAGMCI010000001.1, on the reverse strand, counting down.
TCTCTCGTTTTAATTCTATCTTTCCTAATAATCACAATTAAATAAAATGCCCGACGTTCAAAGTCTTGTTAGCCATAATCTAAATGATTTTGTTTTTTAAACCAATCGTGGTTACGCTCTGAGAAATCAATAAATTCGAGTGTCTTTATGTAATATTGAGAGAATTTCAAATCTTTGTCCATTCTTGAGACCAATGAACGAATGTTTGCCTTACGAGTTTCTCGCCATCTTCTAGGCCAGTCAACAACCATCCCAGTGGCAAGTGGGTTGGCTTTATCTTTGTAATGGCTCTTATATGGCAAAACCGTATTAAGATAAAAACCTTTTTTAAAATCGGGCTTAGAAAAAGAAGGTCCAAAAGAAAGTCCTATCCATTGCTGCAATTGTTCCGTTCGCACTGCTTCAATAATCGGCTTTCCCAGATATGTACCACTATTGCCATCAAGTATCATCTCACCAACTGTCAACGTACCTCGAAGAGGCAATTCATGCTCAATTCCATAACAGATTGTCTCTGCAATTAGGTATGTGAAATGAGGTAGAGAAATTTTGTTATAACTTGTCCAAAAAAGAAATGTATCACTGAAGTAAGCGTTATCAACTACAAACCACCCTATAGCAACGTGTCTATCAGGTGTAGGAACGATGTCAATACCTCCTCTCTGCTCTTTTACATATTCAGTCAGCTTATCATATCGTTCAGCCAGCTTCTTCAATCCTATTCGGTTTAAAAGACTTTCAAAGCCGAGCACATCAAAAAGACATAACACCTTCAAGTTATCTGCTTCTGTCATTGTGCCCCCTATTTACGGCTAACTCTATTAGTTTTACCGATGTTGTATAGCTACTTCATATCCACGCTTCACTTTTTGTTTCATTTTGATGACACATGCGACACGACTTTAAACTTTTTTTCACCATTCTATTTCACCTTCTATTATAATGCTATTATATTCGTTAACCCAATAAAAAGAGGCACCTTTTCTATAAATATCTTCAGTAACCCCAATATAAGGATGACCAAATCTATTCGAAATTCCTGCTGATGCTATCCACAGTGAAAAGTCGCTAATTTTTGATAATAGGTTTGGATTCTTTCCCCAATTTTTTCTTGAACCATGATGAGGAATTTGAACTATAGAAATATTTGAGAAGCAAGGAGTAAAATGTTTCTCTATCTCATTCCATTTATGATTCAAATCAATATCTCCAGTAAAAAGACAACCTATGCTTCTATAACAGCTTGCGAGCATGGGAAATGCGTACCTGTAATATAAAGAAGGGCAAGTAGGAAAAAATAGATTTGTAAAAAATCTCGTAGAAATATGTAATCCTCCTATTGGACCATGATAAACCATTAATGAAGTATTATTAAGGTCCTTATTGAGTTCTTTATAACACCCTTTTAATTCATTACGCTTTTTCTTATTTTCTATAACTTGTCTTATTTTCTCATTATTGGTAGTATTTATGTTTTTATTCCTTAAACAATTGTTAAATTGAACCACATTTTTCTCCTCTATCTTATAGTTAAAAAATCTAAATAGCCAAAAGCCAGAAACAGTAACATATCCTGTATGTCTTTTAACGAGGACTTTTCCTGTATTAAGATAGTCAAGCCATTTATCCGCCTCATTTTCTTTGATTTTCTCTTGCAATTCTTTATCGTCGGGAAGCTCTTTTTTCAAAAGGAGTCTACTCATCTTGTTCTCAGGGCCTTCACCTTCCGGCCACCTTGGTATAGTGAAACCCTCTTCTCCCTCACTTCCTCCTATTAAAACAATTCTATCTACTCCTCTTTCGAGCAAGAAGACAATAGGGTCCGATAAGAAACGATAATACCAATTAGGAAGATTTATTTTCATCAAAGCAACTATTAGTCTTTCCAATGGGGTCAGATAAGGAAGTATCACTGTCTTTACTGAAATACCATTTAACAATTCTTCTAACCCTATTACATGGTCATCATGTAAGTGTGAGATTATAATCAAGTCTATGTCTCTATCGTTGAGTTCGAAACTTTTATAAAAGTCAATAGTCTTTGAAAGGCACTCTTTATCCTGATTCATAGACCCGCAATCATATATAAAGTTGAAGCCATTTATTCTGCCACTGCAAAACAGACCTTCTCCTACATTATGAAAAATAAATCTGAATTTAGCCTTCACAATCTCTAATTCATAACCTACTTTCTCAAAGCCTTAAGATCCATTACCCAAAAAGCATGGAACTTCACAAGCATATATTTCTAATTCTTGTAAATATAACCATTGAAGAGGTAATAGTTTATAGTTTTTCTTCTTTAAAAAGTTTGTCGAGTTCTCCTCTTTTTTGTGCCCTCTGCTTTTCTGTATCGCTAAGATACGCGATAATATCCCTGCCTTCGAAACATTTTGTTTCTTTTACTCAAGTTATCGCTTTGTTAGCATAATATACAGTATTATTGTGTTTTTGTCAAGGATTTATCAAATAGTATAGCTATAAATTAGTTCCACTATATTCGCATCAGAGTCTTTTGTTATTTTCTACATATTCACTTGGAGAAATACCATTTTTATCCTTGAACAGCTTCCAAAAGTACTTTGGTGTTAATCCTATTGCATATGCTACATTCTTAAGTTGGTTTTTATTATTTCTCACCAACTCTTCTGCTTTTTCCAGACGTAAGTTGTTTACATAACCAAAAAGAGTTGCTCCCATTGATTGTTTAAAAAGTCGACATAAATGCTCAGGCGATAATCGTACATAATCAGCTATTTCCTTTAGTGTTAATTTGCGATTATAATTAACCTGGATATACTTCAGTGTTTTGATTATTCTTTGGTCTTCTGGTTTTATTTGACTTCTCATTTCACAATTTTCTTACTGTTGTCTATGACTTTTACCAATTTCTTTATATGCTCCAACCTCCTAATAGTAAGTTAGGTTTGATCTTCAACCTCGGCATCTGGAGCCAAGCTTTTTACGAGCTCGATTCCATGTTTGCAGTCAGATTTATTCTTGTAACCTTCAGCAGAATCAGCAATTATCTCATAGTTGTCTGCACGAAGCCGCCAGCGGTACTCACCGGCTCGGTCCTTAAAAAGCTGGAATTTAGCCATTTGTTCCCCCTTTCATATTACTACAATCACAAAAATGATACCTGATTCCTTTGATTTTGAACATATTACTCTTTTTTAAAGTTTTTAATGTATCACCACCAGTTTTTTTGTTCTTATGAAGTTTCCAGCCACAAATCTAGCAAAGTAAATACCCTCTGCAAATCCCTTTGTATTCAAACTCAAGGTGTGATTGCCTGCTTTCTTCTCTCCCTTCACAAGGGTCATTATTAACCTTCCTACAATATCATAAATCTTTAAGGATACACGCTCTCTTCTTGGAAGCGCATACTTAATTGTTGTTTCTTGATTAAATATGCTTGGGTAAATGTGAAAACAGAGGCTTAAAGGTGAGCAGTCCTCACTACAACCACTGCCACCAGATTCTTCATATCTGGCGCTAAATTCTTGAAAGTATTGATTTGCTATATCCCCAGAATAAATAATCAAAGTATTTTCATCATTTCCATTTTCAGCAACATCACTCCAGTTTTGTGAGCCTGTGATAACAATAGGATCACTATCTGGATGTTCTACATCTATAATCATATATTTATGATGGAGCTTACCATTATTTGAAACACTATCTTTAAAAACAGGAGCTGGGGGATCCCATGGATTATTAGTGTCTCCTAAAGTGTCTACTATAATCCCTCTCATATCCTTAGATTTACTCCACCACATATTCCAGTAACTTGCATCAAAAACACCTCTTACAGTTGTGTTTAGTTGCTTTGCATCCCATAAAATTTTCATTGAATCTGATATATCTTGTCTTGAAAAACTAAAGATGCAAAAATAAATTTCATGGTCAGCAGTATTAATAGCATTAACTATCTTTTCAGTTGCTTCATCTGTAGGGCAGAAGTAAAGTTCAATTGGTATGCTATCAACCACAAAGCTATGAGGAGTATTGTCTGTCTTATTATTATGGAAGCATGCATTAATGGAATCTGGAGTGTTTGTTGAGCTACCCCACATTTCTTCAAACTCCATTGTGTAAGCTCTTGCAAGCTCATGGTCCTGTATTTCAATAGCATTATTAGCATTTTTTTCTGTTCCATTATTTGTTACATTATAAGAACCTGTCCAAATCCAATCATCGCTTATTAAAGTAGAATCTCTGAAGTCAAATATTGCAAACTTGTTGTGCATAAGGTAACTCCACCCAGGATGGCCTCCATAGGAATCATCTATTACAGGAATGCCTGCATTCTCCAGTTCATTTACTTGTTCATTTTCCCTGTTATCATTATCTGTGATTACTCTTACAGAAACTCCTTTATTATTGAACACTGATATAAGAGAATCTTTTACTTCATTATCTTCAATATCATAAAAACAAAAATCTATGGAATATTGAGCATTTCCTATCCGGCAAGCTAATTTATGACCAAGATCTACATTTCCTTGAGCTACAGTTTCTGTGGCAAATGTAGTATCAACTGTTTTGTTGAAATAAATATTGGCAGCAAAAATTTTTGTAGATATGCATATTAAACTGAATAAAAAGCATTTTCGCATATTTACTCCTTTCATTTTATAAGCTTCTAAGCACTAAACCAAATCGTGGTAAGAGACTTTCTGATAAGGTAACTTCTTCTGAAGCATAACATCAGTCCTTAAATTTTATCTTTGAATGTTTACTCCCTATCTTCTCAAGTTGAATACCATAAGAGATAAAAAGAGAAAGCTCCTCCCAAAGTTGATGCTCTTCTTCTAATGTTTTAGGGCAAACGATGCTGAGTTGCTTTAATAACTTACGCCTAAAAAGGTCGAAACAACTCTTTATGGCTTCTGCATAAGAAATTGCACTGTTAAGAGCACCTTTATAGAAAACCCATGCTACAGGAAAAGAAAGGACACCAAAGATAAGAAAAAATATCCAGTTTGTTAATACAATTCGTGGTAACGAAGAAATTAGGAAAGCCAGGCAACACTCCAACCCAAAAATTATAGAAATCGATGACATTATAATAAGAAAATCAAGAGAGTCCCTTGAAGTATTCAGTAAATGTTTATAAACAGAACTTATTACATCCTGCATTCTGATCCAAATTGTAATGCTATCAATATTATATCTATTGTATGGATATACTTCCGCAGAGCGGATTACATTTCCTAAAGAGGTAGCAACTACATCTTCTTCTTTGGTGGGAAACAATTGAGCCTTTTGGGCAGACAGTTCGTCTATTTCCATACGAAGGATATATAATCTTTCGTGGTTTTCTCCACTTTGCCGAAGATTTATAAACTTCTTTTGTTTTTCCGAAAGTGCTTTTTCAAGTTTTTTAAATCGTTCCAGTTGTTTATCAAGCAACCGTTTTCTAAAAGATTTGAAAATGCTTCCCCAATAACCTTCAAAAATCCTCACAAAAAAGAGTCTATAACTGGACAACAATTGAGCAATAATTATAATGAGTACAACAAAGATAGTCGTGGGAATAAAGTTAAATTCTCTTAGCGAATTAATCCAATTATGGATAGAGGACTGGGAAGGAACGAGGTTATAAACAACCGCAAGAGTTAGCATGGCTATAATAGCACTGGGGAAAAGAGCTACGATAAGGAATGAACGACCAAAAATATTTTCTAGTGAACCTATGATTTTCTTAAACATTATTCCTTCTTATAGAATAGCTGTATTTAACATTCCTCAATTTTTACTAATTTAACATGGTGCCTTGGGCATTTCCCATCCTTTGGGAGAGCGTTGGCAAAACACACAAAATGATTTAGAGGTGGCTTCGGACACTTATAAAGAGGTACACCTGGAATACCAGGAAGCTCAGACACAATATTTAGGAGTTCAGAGCCTGGTCTGAATCTTGGAACATTTTTGGCAGGAATATCAAGTGGTGCGCCAGTTCTTGGATTTCTTGCCATCCTGGCAGCTCTTCTTCCAACATAAAATGTGCCAAAACCAACGAGTGTGACAGTGTCCTTTCTTGCAAGAGCCCCTGATATGCCATCAATTATAGCATCAACAGATGTCGCAGATGCTTTCTTTGTAATACCTGCCTCTCTTGCTATTTTATCAATTAAATCTGCTTTTTTCATGGTGCTATCCTCCCTTTTCTCATTTCACAAACTCCATGACGACGCATTTGAAGTGAGCTTTATCCCTTTCTTAGTGCTTACATTTTCTCCTCTCAAAGAAATACGGCAATAATCCAGCTCCAGCTGCAGCAACTGCAGAAATCGCAATTATCACTTTACTAAACTGTTCCCAAAATGTCTTTTTCGGTACCCTCACCCAACCTCTAATAACCTCATATGTCTTAAGCCCATCGTATCTGCGTTCTCCTACTATTTCTACCTTTCTCCATACCCAGTAGTCTCCAGCTGGAGGCATGCTATCCTTCGGAATATCAAAATTCAACTCACTTGTAAAAATTACCAGTAAGAACCACCACATTATTCCTCCTCTTTATCAAACTTCTATTCCATCGGCACTATCTTAAATATGGCAAATGGAGCTTCCCCCTCATCCAACCTTCTGTTAAGTCGTTCGGTCTCTTCAGCCAAATACTTCAAACAATATGTTGTATCTGGATTCAACTCCTTATGGAGGACAAAGATAATTTTTGCCTCTTCAGACGTTACAAGACTCGTCCGCCTCCCTTGTGCCTCAGATGTTCCAATTACTATATTTTTGAATGACCTTCCGGTCACTTCCCATACCACTATCAAAACAACGATAAAAAGCATCAATCCTACAATCTTCAAATATTTCCTCATCTCACACCCTCCTTTCTTTTAATTTGCTCGTTTTGTTTGACTTTTCATTTTGAGAATTATTATCAAAAACATAGTGCTCTCCTGCGGTTATAAGGTCGAAAATTGTGTTTAATCCTGCCATTCCATATCCTATCCAAAAAAGCTGTGTGGTTGACCATATTTGATGTTTTAAAATCACGAGTGAAAAACATACGCAAAATAACAGATTATTTATGAGCCATTTTAACTGAGGGGAAGAGCCCTTTAATGCCTTGCTTCTCGTTAATAAAAGAAACAGCCAAACCATGTTAGTATAGAGAATGAATGTATAGACTTTAAAAAAATTAAGCATTTGACCATGATTGATAGAGAAAATACCATTTTCTATGCGACCAATAATAACAAATCCTGATAGAAAATAAAAGAGAAGGCCTTGGAACATAAGCACGATATAATCAATGATGACCCACATAGCTATCTTATTACGTTGTCTCTCTGTATTCCTGTTCACCTTATTGATATAAAATTCAATATTGTTCACCGCATAGTAAAATCTGAATAAAGTCAGAACAAGAATGGCAAATGGCAAAAGTTGGCAACCCCAATCGTGTATAAATCCTATACTTGCCAGCTTTCCAGAATGAAATCTATAAATTTTTCCGGAGAGGGTGAAAAAATCTTTGATTGGGGCTCTTAAGGCAAGAGCCATTACCACACCGTACATTGTTTGGAAGATTCTTAATTTGTTTTTAAATTCCATCCTCTCCGACTCCAATCCCGGGATATTAGTATTCTTTACCTATTATATTTGCTAATACCCATAAAGATTATTCAAATTCCACTACTATAGGCGCATGGTCAGGCTCAGGGAAATAAACCTCAGACCGAAACGGAATATGCTCATCTTTCAAGGATTCATTTAAAATACGCATTCCTTTTAAGCGACTGGCCAAGTTCTTGGTAATAAGTATATGGTCAAGCATATTTTTACATCCCTCGTAAATATATGTATATCTTTGTGACTCAGGCAAAACAAGTTCACAAGGGACCATCTCAAATTCCAGCAAATCAGGATTTCCAGCAGCAACTCTATCCCCGACAACAGTCTTGACTGTAGGAGAGTGAAAATTACCGTTAAAATCCCCGAGGACTACAATAGGACGATTTAAATCCTCTTTGAGCCTTTTATCCAGAATTTGTCTGAGGTCCATCGCTTGTCCTACACGTCGGACAGCACTTAAAAAGTTGCCTTGAGCATGGTATCCCAGTGTTTTCCAAGTATAACCGTATTGCCTATCCTTAACCCCTTGCGGTATCCTTGTTGCAAGCTGCGATTTGAGGTGCACAACAAATACCAGAGTATTGGTCTCACCGGGTAGAACGACAGGAACTTCTAATAGAGGTCTATCCCATTTTATCTTTAGTTGAATTTTAACCCCACGACTGATACGCAAGTCGTGCTCCACCTCTGGTTCAGGCTCAATCTTATCTCCGAGGGATACCGTATTTTTGGCAATAAGTGCACAGCGAATGCCCCTACCAGCAGGGGCACCTATCTGCTTTTGAGTGTAGTTGAATCCTTTTATTACATCATCAAGAGCCTCTTTATCTATAAGTTCCTGTATAGCCACAATATCAGCATCTAAGCGTCTTAGTAGTCTTCTAATCATTCGAACTTTGATAGGATATAAGTCCTTATAGTACTGGAGTCTCTTGCGTCGCCGCTCACTGTCAGCTGTGTCAGGGTCCTTAGGAAACTTAAGATTCTCCACATTTAAAGTAGCTATTGAAAAGGGCATATCACCTCCTTATTATTTCAGCGTCTTATATACTGTGTCGCCGAAACTAATCTCTTTCTCTTTGCTCTGGAGGAATTAAACGTTCCACAAGGTGTCGCACAATTCTGCGGTCACGCCGATTATCTCCTCCAGTTTCTTTGCCGGTTGGGTCCAAAACAACACCAGATGCAGCTCCTCTTACTGCAATTGAGTCAAGGTCTTCAATTTTCCAGAGTTCTTCAGCATGATAGTGTTGCACCGAACCAGCTATATAAGATTCGATTCCTCTGTAGTGGCAATACTTGCAATAAAATTCAGCGTCTTCTATGGACATAATGCCATGTCGTGGCAATTTGTCCTTTTTCTCACCCACATCTCCTGCATTCCGGGGATGGTCTAAAAAACAGATTCTGGCAACCTTAGACTGAATTCGGGTATCTACCATGATGCCATGAGCCCCAGCATCAGCCGATACATCTATCATCTTTTTGAGCACTTCGCGCTTGTCTCCAGTGAAACCAAAGTTAGCAAGAGGAAAGAGTTCATTCAGGGTAACCTTTGAAGTTGTGACTCCAGCAGGTAACATCTCACCAATTTCCACATCACTATAATAATCCTTCAGGTCTATAGCACCATTTTCGGCAAAAAAGAACTCTCCCAAATCCAGAAGCTGTCTTATCACACTTTCATCGTTTCGGCGTTTCTTCCACTCTTTCAGGTCTTGAATAAAGAACACCGGTACTGCCTGACAATGATTAAAATAATCACTCCGGTCAATAGTCAGCGCTATTTCACGAATCACTTCTCTGATTAATTCTATGTTCATGCCGTCAACACCAATTTTAATAATATTTACCGGATGGACTTTGAGCCCCATTGAGGATGCAACCCCTAAGGATGCCTGAGCAGCTTTACCTGCAATTTCATGGGGGAATTTCTGGATTGCCAGCCCATCTTGAGCACGGTCAAAGAGTAACTGGTCTTCACCGATATTGGTGCTTAGCTGAACGAGGTCGTCTGTTTTATAGTGAAGAGTCGCATCGCTAATCTCCATAATATTTCGAGGGGAAATATTCCCCAGAGCACTACGAGGGTCTTCAGCATCTATAATGCGACCACCACCTATTACTGCCTCCCTGGATTCCTGAGCGTTAAAGACGCTCACAAGAAGTTTGCGATTTCTTTTCATCTTATTCCTCCTTTCTTTTTGTTAACCAGCTGACTCATTAAAAGAGTCAATAGGGATAAGTTTAGGGTTTTGTTCGATACGGTCCGGCTCTATTTCCACACGTAAGGTATTCAAAAATCGACAGAGCAAGTTAAAATGACAACTGAGAAGCACAATCTCCACCACCTCTTTATCTTGGAAAACTTTTTCTTTACCACCTCCTTTTTTGGGAATTTCAATACTTTTAAGTTGTTCAAATACACTATCAGGAATCTTGTGTGAATTAAGACAGATATTAATAGCAAGTTCAATAACTGCTTTTTCTTCCTGCTTAAAGAGATTGCTGGTCTCCCAATTCTCTAAGTCATCCAGCATCTTCTGGGAAACCTTCTCAGTTTCGAGCCAATCACGCCAGCCAAAAGTGACAGCATACCATTCATGGGCATAGACTGTATAGGCACACTTATTTATACGCCCCGTAGTCACTATTACCAGCTCTTTCCAACCCCTGGGAATTCTTGTTTTGTTAAAGATAAAAGAATTAGCAAACGGGATTTCAGTCTGAAGAATTTCAGGGTTAAGACCAAATGCCTTGGTGAGATTTGGAATGCGTTGGTCCCAATTAATTACAGGCTCCCCATTTCGTATTTCCAAACCTTCTGCAGTAGCCCAAGCTAAATGGCTCAATTCATAAGCTGATTTACTTTTGTAATCATCTCCTAAATCCTCAAATCTCTTTGTCTTAACGCGACACTTTGTAGCATAATTCTTTGGTCGCTTTAGTAAAGCCCTAATGCCGTCATACTTACCCATTATCCCTCCTTTCTGATAGCTTTGTTTTTTTATATTTTCTCAAAAATCATCACCGAGGAGAAGGTTGTTCCTTCGGATTATTTCTTCAGGAACCGTCTCTTCGTAAATTTTCAAGAAGTCCAACTCGTCTTTCTTTCCCTCATCTTCAACATGCAACACTGTGAACCAGCGATTTAAAAGACAAAAGTGACAAACAAGCCAGGTAATTTCAACAATCTGACTTTTCACTAATTGTTCATTCTGTTTTGAGATAATCTTTTTACTTTGCTTCCTATTGTAAGCAGCAAATAGGCGTTGAAGTTTCTCAAATTCCTTGTCACTTACTGTGTGAGGGTCCTCGCAAATCTTTTTTGCATATTCGAACAATGCCAACTCAAGCAGAGTATAATTCTTTTTGTAAGCACTACTATCAAATTCGTGGAGATGCAGATACTTATCTATATACTCCTGTCTTGAACGACCAGCTTTCTGAAACTCTAAATAGCCTATTAAAGAATGGTGAGTTACTGAGTAGCGGCATCTATTTATGAGCGATATACAACTGATAACCATCTCCCTGAGACAGCGGTTTACAAATCCCGCTTGTTGGACACCGTTCAGCCACACTTCTTCATCAAATAGAAAAGAATTGGCATAAATGATTTCCGTCTGTGCTAATTTGGGACAGTGAGCCATAACCTTAATTAAATTGTTAGGAAAAAAAGTTCCTTGTCCCCAAGTGTAAGCAGCCTCATGCAAGGCTGATTTCGTATATCCCTTATCTTTTAAATCTTCCATCTGTAATGGGAGTATACGTGCAGTCCCTTTAGGATGATTTGCTTTTTCTGCCATATTTTACCTCCTTTCCCGCTTTAACTTAAGCGGATAACTAAATGTTATCAACTTTCTTCTGGTTGTTTATACCACTTCATTGTGGGTGTAATAGCTCCTTTCTTGCGCATTTCAGGAAGTTCTTTATACTTCTTAGAAAAACTTTCAAAAAAATCCTCTACTTTGTCCGGAGGAAATATATTCTCTGGTGACACTGCATGAATTAAAGCAAAAGGACTTCCTGCCTTCATCAACAACCACCTCTTTTTACCATACATAGCTGCATGAAAAATCTCCGAAGCCATACCCCAGCTATAGGGAGGCTCGCTGCCAGGTTGAATTGCTACAATTCCATCGGTTTTCTTTACATCCCAATGCAAATCTCTGTGAACTGTGTAAGCAAAACTTGCATCCTTATCAGGACCTGGGGTCAGCCTTGCCCCAAGCTCAATAGCTTGAGGGTCAATGATAAGCACGTGCTTCTTGAGACGGTCAATTACTTCATTGATGAGCTGTCTGTCCTTTTTTGATGCATGGGTCATTGGGTAACTGGCATAAAAAGATGGTATGCTTGGATTCACACACAGCTTATAGAGACTCTCTGGTGGCTGGTCTCTGGACATCACATAGTGTTTTATCCCAAGATATTCTGCCCAATCCTCTGAAAGACTGACCTCTTCGTTCATCCAATCAAGAATTTCTTCAAAGTTATGAAGCCTCAAACGGTCTTTGAGTGCTGGAATCAGAGGGTTATTTGGATATTCTGTTTCCAGACGATACCTTACCTTCCATTCCGCATCAATCAGAGTCACAATGACATCAGGCTTTATATATTTCTTAATCCGCTTGTGGTCTTTAAACTTAATATTAACATCATCCCACTCAATGGTTGCTGGGACTCTGATAATGACTGGCTTTTTCTTCCCCAGTTTCTCAAGCTTAATAGCAATTTTAGCATATGTTGCTTCTCTAATGGGCTCCATCACATAGTCGAAACGACTTAAGAATTGCCGCACATCATTTGGAGTGTTAAATCCTGCTTCATCGAAAAAGTGAATAATCTCAATATCTTTCCCGTGAACTTTTTTTGCATAATTAACTGTGCGTTTCAGCATTGTGCGTGAGTCCAATCCCACAATCATACCTGTTACTAATACTCTCATGTTCACCTCCTCTTTAACCCATTTCGTCTGGCGTTTCCGGGGTTACCGAAATCGATTTTGACAGAGCCGTAGCGAAGTCGGCAACCCCGTGTTCTGTGCCGTTGCTTAGGTTATCTAATAGGCGCAAATTCCTCGTGTACTTCCCGATTCTGACCCACGTAGTATAATTTGCCATCAACATTAATTTCCCAGAATGGATAATAGTGACTACAGGTTAAATTAGAATACACATACTTCAAGGAAGTAGTTAGCTTCTCGTACTCTGTGATGCCTATCTTTCTCAATGTCAATGTCACAGCTTCCTTGCTTGAAACAAATGAAATCGGATGGCATAGCGCCCCGCACTCGTAGTAGTTACCATTATAAGGGTTAAGTATCATAACAGCCTTGGCAGGTCCTTCCTTATCTGTTGCAAAAGGCACCAAGTAGTAGTATCTATTATTATCTGGCCATTCAACAAGTAATGGGGTCTGTGGTAATGCCTTAGTCATGAAATTCAGAAACCTATACCCTGTCAGCTTGCGAGCGTATCCTATGGCTTTTTTTAGGGCAGATTCAACCGGGATAATTTCTTCCTTCCTTCCAACATATGCCTTCGGGATTTTAACTCTGCCTTTTGTCACTGGTGGTTCCACTACTGCAACATATTCGCCGTGATACGGCTTGCCTACCCAAGAATCAAAATTCACTCCAGTATTCCAATAGCCAGCCCCCCATCCTTCCCCACTGATATTTCTGGGGTTTCCACCATCTCCTGGCTCCTGACAAGGAGCACAGGATGGGTCGATGATAAAAATACTGTCTAAACTAACAGTGTTACCTATGGTTGGTTCAACATCCGTTTTAAACCCATAGACTAAGACCCAGTGCCTACCGTATACCATAGTGGCGCTGGGATAGTCTATCTCTTTTATCCAATACAACATATCGTGCATGACCTTGCTGTTATCTACATCATGGAAGACAACAAAATGACCTGGGGCTCCCTCCTTAAGTTCCATGATGGCTTCCTTCACAGCATCTGGGTGCTTATATGGAGAGGGAATGTTATGTGTTTGATGATAATCTTTCATCCATCCACTCCAGGCACCGTTACCCTTTAAGATATATTCCTGGTTAAACTTGAGATTGCCATACCAACTTGGCACAACAGGCGGGGTTTCCTTCTCGCAACAGAATTGGATTATCATTTGGGTACAAGCAGCACCGCACCGATTACCACCCAGCTGGCAGTATGAGGGGACATCTTTAACAGTGTAAGAAAACTGACAGCCAGTTAGCAAGATTGTAGATAAAAGAGCTATAGCTACTATTTGTAGATATTTCGTCTTAAACATAATTAATCACCTCCTTTTCGATTTTTTTGTTTAGTCAAGTCTCCTAAATACTTTCGTTTTATACCCTCATATAGCATTACCTCCTTTCCAATCGCCAAGCAAAATGTCGCCTAACCTGTGTTATATGCTGTGCCGTGCCCTTCTCACAACCGTAGTCAAGGCAAAACAAACCTTACACTCTTTTTACCTACTTGTTCTTCCAAGATGTCATTCTTTAAGGTTTAACTATTTTAATAAGCATACCACAGGTGTTGTTATTTTCGTTTTTCTCATTTATCACCTTGCCCGGGTCAGCCACCGCGCAGAGGTATGCGCCTCCCGTATTGAAATCTGGAGGAATCAACCCCATGGGAACGGTTAATATATCTGTCATCGTATAAGTTGCAGATTCATTTGGCTGTAGTGTTTTGGTAACGCTTATCCTTCCACCCTTCAATAGCATATCTTCTTTGAACTCATAAGGGGTCGGAACAATTGCCCATTCTACTGGAACAGTTTTGTCTTTAGATAGGACTATATCAACCATATAGCCTTTTTCTCCTACATCTCGTGTTCCCAAAACAGCTGCAGTACCTGTATTTGTCACAACCACTTCGACTTCAGGTATATTCTGGGTTTCAACTACTGTATTGGGTGCTTTTATCTCTACAACCAAATCAGGTTTGCAACCCATAGCACAAAAAACTGTCAAACTTGCTATCGTCATAAGCTTAATTCTGTTTATCATAGTAATTCCTCACCTCCTTTCTTGAATCTTGTAAATAATTAAAACTTGACCTATCTCTATTCCTCATATACTCATAAGCATTACCTCCTTTCATGTTTCCCATAAAATTTCATAAGACACTAAGGATAGGTTATTTGGCATTCTTTAATTTTTTCGAGTTCTTAAAAGTTCCCGAAAATACCCTCTTAATTTTCTCTTAGCTTTAGTTTCTTTTTCTATATCTAAATTAATACAATGCGGAAAACCATAAGCTACATCCCGAAAATTCGAATTAAGGACCAAGGTATCTATTTTCTCCTTAATCGAGGGGACCACAGAGCTTTTATCCCAGAGAGACCACAAACCTTCCAATCTATTGAGAATCCCTTCATAAGAGAAGATTCTCTGGAGGGCATTATAATATCCATTTTGCAATGTATCTACTGACATTTTCTTTGGTTTGAAACAAACAGTTGAAGTAGTATATCTTGTCCAATCTCTGTGTAAAATCCTTTTTTCTTTACTTAATCTTTCGAATAATTTAGTTCCAGGAAATGGAGTCAATAACAGGAATTGAGGAATAGCTATATGATTTTCAATAATGAAATTAGCAGTTCTTTCAAAGACTGATTCATCATCGTCATCAAAACCAACGACAAAAGAGCCAATCACAGCTACTCCATAAGATTGAATTTTTCTGACATTCTCAGCATACTCTTCTACTATATTAGCAGGATTCTTGTGCATCTCTCGTAAAGCAATAGGTGATATAGACTCAAAACCTATAATCATTCTTGTGCCCCCGCTTCTTACCATTAACTCAAGGAGCTCATCGTCTTTTGCCATAGACAAAGAACCTTGTCCCATCCATTTTATTCCAAGAGGTATAAAAGCCTTAAATAGGTCTTTAGCTCGCATTTTGTTGGCAGTAATATCATCATCAGCTATCATTATGAAAGTATCTTTTTTATCAAAGAGCCTTTTTAATATCTTAATTTCTTCTACCACTTTTGGTATTGGCTTATATCGATATCTTTTTCCCCAAAAGGCTCTTACAGTACAAAACTCGCAATCAAAAGGGCACCCTCTCATGGTTTGTGTAGTTGGATTATGATAGCAATCTATTTTGAGTAAATCCCATCGAGGCACTGGAGTATTTTCTAATTCTGGTCTTTCTGGTGTTCTATAAAATTTTTTTAAATGTCCATGATGACAATCCTCAATAATTTCTGGAATCAACACTTCTGCCTCGCCTATAGCTACTGCATCTGCATGTAAAATAGCTTCTTCAGGCATCATAGAGGCATGAACTCCTCCGAAAACAACTTTTATTCCTTTTTTTCTAAAGGCATCACCTATTTCATAAGCCCTTGTGGCTCCTATGGTAAAGAAAGTTACAATCACTAAATCAAAAAATTCACTAAAATCTATAGACTCTACGTTCTCATCGATTATTTTTAATTCAATATCCGAAGGGATCAGCGAAGCAAGTATAGCCAGAGATAGAGAGAATCCACTGTATTTCTTTCTATAATGACTAAAGGCTCTGGTAATGTAAGCAAATTCCCAAAGTTCAGCTCTTTTTTCATCCCATCTTTTTCTCCTTGGCTCAATAATTGCTACTTTCATATCAACTCACAAAAGAAAATAAGTATAATCAATTTTAAAGAGGGGCAGGATTTTGCCTGCCCCTTTGATTCTTTACCGCATCAAAATTAGTTTCTTTGTAGAAGTATAGTTGTCTCCTGCCCTGAGCTTCACGAAATAGATTCCAGATGGAAATTCTTTGGCGTCCCAGTTTACTGAGTGAGAGCCAGCTTCCATAGTTCCATTAACAAGTGTCTTTACTAATCTGCCACTCACATCATAGATGTTTAGATTGACTCTCGATTTCTTTGGTAAAGCAAACTTAATTTGAGTTTCAGAAGTAAAGGGGTTGGGGACATTTCGGGAGAGGTTGAATACCGTTGGTAGACCCCTATCTCCAGCGCACTGGGCTCCGCCCATTGCAATATTTTCTTCCGTTGTGTAATATCCATTGGAGATGAAGATGAAGTCTCTCACCCAGCCAGGTTTTGGTCCCGGGATAGCAAATTTGAGCTCTATTATATCTCCTGAAATTAGCTCTGCATACTTCTCGTCCCCATTAAGTAGCTTTTGCTTTACTGAACCATCTCTTGAATGCACAGCCGCAGTGAGAGGACATGGTTTCACAAGATACTCAGCTGCACTTATCTTACCTATTCCTATGTAATCCAGTTTGTGAGGAGCATGCCAGGTGATTTTTATCTTCGTAGTTGTATCTTCTCCAGAAAGAGCAAGAGCAATTGCCTCAGTTGACCAATGTTCACGAGGGATAACCGAACCTATATATTCATATTCTCCACCATCGTATTTGGCAACATCTAAATAAGGGAGATATTTCTCTCGTGGACGCAATACTATTGCATATTGTTTTTCTACTATTGACTCTTCCTCAAACTTCACTGCCGCAGAAACATCTTCATATCCTTGATAATACACTCCATCCGCGTGTTCAACTAAGTCTGTATAATCTTCGCCATTTTCACTTGTGCAAAGAATGGGTGAAAGTAAATCTACAAGAGGCAAAATAGTTCCATCTCTTGTTGTAAAGATCATTACACTATCAGGATGGTCAACTGCAATCAAGTTTATTTTATCAAACCAGGAATGCTCACTGTTTTCTTCCCGAATCTCCATCACATATCTATTATTCTTTTTAACCGGAACTTGCGTCAGCTTATACCAGTCAGTAATCGTATCACCCTGTCCTGAGCCGGCAAGTATATTATTATCCTCAACAAACTCAGAGCCATTCCATATATGGACAAATGGACAGGGAATTTTGGTAGTGCCTTGTTTTTCTGGTGAATAGTTACTTTCATTTCCAGCCAGGTCATATGCTGTAATACAAATATAATATGTAGTGCCTGATGATAAACCTGAAAGCGTATAACTTGTAACATTGCCAACATCTATCGGTTCACCATACGAGCCTGAACTTGTCCCATAATAAACTTTGTAACCAGCAAGGTCTGGCTCACTGTTATCGCTCCACTCAAGCCCAAGATGATGATACCCTGTGCTCGTAATTGTCAGCCCTGTTGGAGCATCGGGAGGTAGAATACTCGTTCCCTTAACCTCATAAGGGGAAGTATTTTGGGCAGTCCATACACAACAAATGTCATTCTCGGATAGTGCAGTTTGTGGAAATTTATCATCATAAGGGGTATTGCTAATATATTTGTAACCTGACTCACCTAATATTTTGTAACAGACCTCATATTGTGCACCAGGACTCGTTTCCTCCGACCATGTAATTATAGAACCACCAAGAATCTGTGACGAGGTAGAAATACAGTCTGAAGTATTGCTTATATTCGTTGGAGTTCCATCAATCCCTTCTTGATACCAAATATCGTTGCCATATTCCCACGCTGTGTGAATAATGCCATCCTTTACGCAAATAAAAGGATTTCGTCCACTTGTAATCACACCCGCACTCCATATTCCACCATCTTTAGTAGCATAATATACTTTGTGTATCCATCGAGGTGCCGATGCTATTGTATACAGCACTCGCCCAAAGGCAACATGAGGAATACCATCTACATCAATAGATGGGGGAGAAAATCCATACGGAGAGATATCATCAAATACATCTTCCCAAGCAGACCTTTGACTTATATCCCCTGATGGAAAATTACAATACCGAATGTTGTAACTACCAGGGGGAGAATGATAAGTCCCAACTACTGCATGCACTATATCAGTATTATCAACCACGCTTGCAGGTGGAACAGGTTGATTAATCCCTGAAGTAGCACAAGGGATTATTTGCAGCAGTTGTGGAGGGCCTAAATTAAAGGAATACAAATATTTACCTCCATTATTATACTTCTCCATCCACACTATATTTATATCACCAGTTTGAGAGACAGCTATGCTCGGAGCCTCTCCTGCGCCAATCTTGTCCTTATATGTCCACGAATTTCCATTGTCAGTGCTTCTTGAATAATAGACTTTTCCATCAGCCGAGAAAACAAGATGTAAGTCGCCAGAAATAGGGTCAACTACGAGATGCCTTGCGTTATTGTGACCTGTAGCATATTCTAAATCTGATGTAAGCCAGGGTGTATTAAAGCTTACTTCTCCTGAATATTCACTTTCAAGCCCTCCAAAATCATAAGCTCTCACATCTATATAGTAAGTAGTCTGGTCTTCAAGTTCTCCATAACTCCATTTGTAACTTGTAACATTGCCCACATCCTTCACAACGCTCTCCCAATTATCCCAGCGAAGTTTATAACCAGTAATATCTTGCTGAGGATTTAAATACCAGGTAGCAGTATGTTGGAACTCTGAGACAGCAAGCCCTGTCGGTGTGGTGGGTGGAAAATTAAGACTATACAAATTACTCCAAGGCTCCACATCCACATTGCCTGACCTATCCATAGCACAGACAAGATAGCCTGTATTTCCATATACATTTATTAATTCATCTATTTCAGCATCTGTAAATTTCCATTCATACCAGGTTCTCTCAATAGGAGCAAGAGAGTTTAAATTATTCTTTCCAGGAACTCCTGGAGTATTCGTTGGACAAACCCAGTAACCACCAAGATTTGGCTCATCAGTAGTTGATACAGGGTCCCACTTCATAGATACAGTGTTAGTAGCATCATCAAACTCCCCTATAAGGTTCATTACCTGTGGAGGAGCAAGATTGTCAAGAGGAGTGCATGTAGCTTGTGCTGGCTCAGAGACTGCTATCCCATCAAATGCCCTTACTTCGTAAGTTATGGGGTAACCAGTAAGTGCTGATACATCAGTGTATCCTGTAGCATTAATCTCCAAGAGGGAATTAAACTGGTTAGAGTTTTGTTGTGGAGAGCGATATATGTAGTAGGTGCTAACCCCACCCACTGCTTCCCAGCTCATGCCGAGTTTTCCTCCATGGTCTGAGCCTATGTCTCCTACAAAGAAGTTTTTAGGAGTAGAAGGCTGTGTATGAGAATCTCCATTGTTGGGAATAGCGTTATCTATCGGAAGATTACGAGTAATGCTCCAATACTCAAAGTTTACTGTGTAGTAATAAGTCATATTATAGGTTGCAGCATAATCAGTCCAGCTCCCATGGATATCACCTCCACTTTCTATCTGATAAGGTCCGTCGTGATTTTTTACCCTCTTCCAGGGTCCTTCAGGTGTGAGTGCTCTATAGATATCAAAATAATAATTGGGCCCATTCCAGTCGCTAACATGAGCAGTCCATTCCACTACAATATATCGGTTTCCTGGAGTGGTTGTGACACTGACGACATGTGTAAACCCAGCAACACCTTTTGATAGTACAGCTTCGTTTGTTCCCACGGCATGCGGGCAAGAAGCCTCGGTTATTGCTTTTAAGTCATAATCTGGATTATACATCCCCAGCGATGTAATTGCCCAGTATGATGAGACAATACCAGAACTACCTGTCGAATATTGCGGGAAATCTGCATAGGAATCCCACCAGAATGGGACATTTATGTCATAAAACCATTGGGCCATACAAGGATTCGCTGGGCCTGGAAATTGGCCAACCTGCCAAGTATTACCACCATCTGTAGTATAGCCAATCTTACCAGATGATAAAGCAACCCAGGCATTATTCATATCCGTTGCCGCTATGCCAAAACTTGTTTCCTTGACATCTGCCCAGTTATCAACACCCGGAACTGTCCAGTGGTCACTCGCACCAAATTCAGGAGGTCGAAAATGGTACCAACTATTACCACCATTTTGAGTCTTCACTATTAGTCCAGAGTTGTCAGCAGTTGCCCAAACATTTCTTCCATCTGGTTTAGTCTTATCCACCCATATACTCCTGAAACACTCAGCATGATGGTCAAGTTCAGGATGCTCAGGGTCATAGGCTGCCTTATATGTGGTCGGTGCCCAATTATTTCCTCCATCTATAGTTTTCAATATATATCCTCTTGAGCATCCAACACAACCATAAGTCTCATTTGCAAAGTCAACACAATAGCAAGAAATAGGAACTGGCTTTCCATCCACTGTCACTGTCGGGAATGTAGCATCCCAGTTTGTCCCACCATCTTGGGTTCTTAAAATAATTCCCTGATGCTCTGGATAACTGGGGTCACTTGCATTTTCTCCCACAATAAAGCCTATTTGCTCATTTATCCACCAGATGAACTTTATACCATAAAAATTCCATTCAGATTGTGAAATTGCAGGCGTGGCATTCAATACCACTTCATTGCAGTGTTCATCCAACACTAATCCATTTGAACCAACTTGCCAAGAATCACTACCCACCATGCTTGCGGACTTAGTTGATACATCTTGCAGAGTCCCTCCTCCTTCTACATAATGTTGCAACCACCAGTATCCATGACAAACAGCGGGAAATATCAGAAAGGAACTGAGCATTAAAGCTTTTAAATACTTCATCTTCCCCTCCTCTTGCCCTGAACTCCTTTTATAGTTCAGGATTTTGCTCCCTTAAAGCA